>NZ_QLNV01000006.1 GCF_003285545.1 Sinomicrobium soli
AACCTGATGCTAAGCTATGTTTTCAAGTCCGTTCGCCCGGAAAATCTCTATAACTAACTATATTTCAAATATTTCAAAGAACTTTTTCAGATTTTAATGGGACAGCAATGACATTAAATATAAATTATAATGATGATGAAACCACAGAGAATTACAGTATGTATTGTCATGGTTTTGACCATAGTAACAGGATATGGACAAAATATTGCTATTCTTGATTTGTCGTCTCCTTTTACAGAAGGGGTTAATCAATACGCTATCAGCGCGGGGGCCATACGTAGTTCCGTACGATGGGATGATTATTCTCCAAGGGGCTCTGCTTCATTTTATAGCTCCGGAAATGGGAGTTACCATGTAAGGGTATCCATGCCTGTTGTAAAATTGTCTCAATTCGACTTTATGGTGAACGGAGAAAAAAAATCAGCTTCTTTTGAACAAGGAGGTCGCTATACACTTGAAAACGTTGAAATAGAAATTTATGAACCCGGAACGGGGTATAGCCAGCGACATCGTTTTTCTATCAACGGTATTTGGGGGCAGGCTAAGCCTGATGTTTTTACAGGGCATGCTTTTTCCGGCGCCGATGTCACAAAAGTCATGGGTAAGGTAAAAGCTACACCTGGTTCTACTGAAGAGGCACACTACAATCTGGCATTGGTTTTTTTTAAAATAAGGCTTATTAATAATGGCAGATTAACACAATCTTCTTTTCCTGCTGAATTCGTTAAACAGAAAATAAGAGAAGAGCAGGACAGGGCATCAAAACCCGAACCCAAAAAGAAAACCATTGTATTGACCAATAATAGCAGTTCATCCTCTTCGGGCGGCGGCGGATTAATTTTAAAAAGTACTTCACCCTCTACAACGGGCAAAACTATTCAGAATGAAAAATCAGTTACATCCCGCACCACTGCAAATTCCAACAGGACTAAAAGCAGGGGCAAAACCCTTGAGCAGATGGAATATGAAAGACAGGCCTACCGGCGTGAACAGCAAAGAAAAATACAAGATGCCATAGATCCGACCCGGCAGGCCATGCAGCCTGTCAGGAACTATTTCGATGCACAGTTAGACAGGATCAACCGTGAGAACGAAGCGAAAAGCGCCGCATTAGACCGTAAATTGGAGGCCCAAAAAAGAGCACGGGAACGAACGGAAAGAGAAGAAGAAGCAAAAATAGCAGCAATATTGGCGAGCAGGGCAAGAATAGACGAAATAACGCAAAACACCAACGCCATTTTTCAAAGGTATAAAACAGGAGAAATACCCACCTCTGCAACAAGGGTGCAAAGCAACAAACTGTATTATTTTATTTATACCAACAACCTTGACAGCTTTACCGGGATCGAAATAGATGAAGGGAAAGCTGTTGTAAGGGTTTCCAATGTGTTTGCCATAGGGCAATATCCGGATGGTACCTGGCCGATGGCAAACACCATACAGGCAGAAATCAATGACCTTACCTCTCATAATGGCCAGTTACATGGCTATTACATTTCAGAACAGGAAGCACAAACAGTATTGAACAACTTTAAAAACGAAATACAAAATGCAGGTATACGTATAGAAAATAACATCGTCTATACCGGAAAAAATGCCAATGAGCAGCAGCAACATACAACAGGCAATAAGCAGCAGTTGGATTACTGGGGCAATCCAATAAAAAAAACAAATACCACACAGACCAAGCAAACGGCTACACCACAGAAACAACAAACCAAAAAACCGAAGTTAGATTACTGGGGCAATCCTGTAAAAGAATAAACACTATGAAAAAATTGATGAAGCAAAATTAAAAATCCGACAAAAGTTAAAATGACAAAAACAATAAAACACATCGTATTACTTGTCCTTTTCGTTTGTAGCAGTATTGCCGTGCAGGCTCAAGGCACCATGGAAAGGCTCAAATTTGAGGAAGCTGAGCAAAGGTTTCAAAAATTTGATTACCATGGAGCAATAAGCTTGTTGGAAGAATTGGAAGCAAAAGGGATGAAAAACCCGAAAATCCTGTATCTTAAAATTATAGCTCGTGCTCCTTTTGTGAGAGGTATAGGCCGGTATGATAAAATATTCAAAGGACATACTACTGCACAGGCACTTAGGAAAGACTGTGATTTATATCTTTCCAGGTATGATATAGAAGGTTTGGAAGACAAATATAAGGAGGTGTATCAAATAGCCCAATCCATTCAGCACTTACCCAAAACCCAGGAAGAATGGAATCAGGCAGCAAACCAGATGAGAATACACGAAGAGCAATATAGAAGAAAAATTATAAGCGATTTCTGTAATAATGTAATAAAAGTAGAAAAGGGAACATTTTACAGAAATACCATAGACCGGCGTAATTACCTGGGGGAATACAGGACAGACAAGGAAATAATAGACTCATATAAAGAAAAAGCGAGATATTTTAATCCGTACTATAACGGTAATCCGCAAAGGGCCATAGAAATCCCATATAATTTTTATGTTGTAAACCAATACATTACCGAAGCCATTATCTGGGCTGTTTTAGACAACCCGAACAACTATTATATTAATTATCACAATAATTATGCCTGGGATACGTGGGAGATCAACTATTTACCCAAAAAACAGGATTTCAAAACCCGGTTGAGAATAAGTAAAAAAAACGGATATCCTTTTTCTCCTGAAGAGGAAAGGAATATTAGCTACGAAAATGTCCTGTATTTCATTCAGGCACTCAATTCAAAGACAGGAAAGAAATTTCGCCTGATCACACAAGCAGAATGGCAATATACCCAGAGAGGCGGACATAAACAGCAATTGGATACCATTGTGGAAAAACAGATCATCGGTGGGAACAAGCGAAAAGGATATGAGTATAAGTATATAAATTATTATTCGTATAAGTCCGGTTTTATATGGCCTTGCCTGGATCAAAATGACAGGGAATGCAGAAAACAACCCAATGAACTGGGTATAAAAGTTAAAGGCGCTACTTGTGATGACAGGTCAGAGGCAGAAGAATATGCGAGATTTACGGGTAAGGCTATACCTGAAACAGGCAATGGGAAAATAATTACGATGAGTGGTTTTAGTTTAGGAGATAACACTGTTAGCGGATACGATCATACGATAAAGCATTATGAAGACAAGCGTATTAAAAACGGGGAACGATTGTCTTTTATTCTTGTTTCAGAGGAATAGCAACAAAGCTATGCCACATTACAACCATCCGTTTTGCAGCGCCAGTTTTATCAGTCCCGTAACGGTATGGGTACCGGTCTTTCGATAGATGTTCTTACGGTGGGTGCCTACGGTTTTCGGGCTTATATTCAGGCATCTGCCAATAGCTTCCGAACTGTAGTCCTGTGAGATCAGGTAGAGGACTTCTTTTTCCCTTGATGTCAGCACCTCCCTGGACTTGGAAAAGTTGGCATCGGGCTGTACATCGATATAGGAAGGTTCGCCTTCCAGGCCAACGAATGAAAGCATCATTTTGTGGTCGTGTTTGATATGGCTGATATCGGTGTGCACGACAAAAGTGCGGAGCACGGCGCCGTGCTCATCGCTCTGTATGGTGACGATCTGCTGGAGAATACGCATGTATTCGCCGTTTTTTTTCTTGAGGCGGTAGTCGTACCGGCTTTTGTATTTCATCACTTTTTCCGGCGGCAGCTGTTTCCAGAACCTGGTTACGGTAGTTTCAAAATCCAGGAAGTAGGGAAGGTCGTCGGGATGAATGATCTCCATCAGCATTTCCAGCTGGAATTCCGAAGGTTCATATCCCAGTATCGGTGTAATGGATGAACTGGTGTATTCGATAATACCTTCGGGCGGATTAAAAACCATATAATAGAAGTCGCCTACCTGGAAAATATTGAGCATCTTTTTGTAGAGTTCTACCTCCAGTTTAAGGTCTCCCGGTTTTTTGTGATGGCCGATCTCAAGCCAGTTTTTCCGGGCTTCGTCAAAAAGAAGCTTTTTCATATTGGTGTGGTTGGTCAATCAGGTTTTTTGGCGGACCAAATATAAACAAAATGTTTAAAAGTACGCTGTGGAGGGTATTTTTGTTGTTTAGTTTGTAGTTTTTTAGTTCTTGGTTATAGTTGTCATTCCGACCGCAGGGGAGGAATCTCCGGTGCTTCGGTGATGTTGTTGACGTTCCATTGATCCTGGTTGGAGATTCTTCACTTCGCTGCGCTCTGTTCTGAATGACAACTCCCGACTCCCGGCTTCCACCCATTTCGTCGTTTGCAAACTAACGATGCGTTATTGAGTTGTTACCTGAATAACCTAATAACCCAATAACCAATCATCCAAATAGCAATTTGCCTCACGGCCCATCAAACCCGGTTTTGTAAAATCGATTATTAATCGTAATATTGCAATGACACAATGAATAAAGTGATGGGATTATCCAAAACAGAGATTTTTGCGGACGAACAGAATGAAATTGCCCTTTTTGCAAAGGCTTTCGGGCATCCGGCAAGAGTGGCCATTATCCAGCACCTGTTTAAACTGAACACGTGTATATGCGGAGACCTGGTTGATGAAATAGGATTGGCGCAGCCTACCATTTCGCAGCACCTGAAGGAATTAAAGCAACTCGGGCTTATCCGGGGAACAATAGAGGGGACCAGGGTTTGCTATTGTATACACCCTGACAATTGGTTAAAAATGAAAACATTGATGATTTCTTTTTTCAATCAGGATATACCGGAAACAGATTGTTGCTGAAAAAGGTATAACGGTAATAAATATCATATAAATCGTAAAAGAATGCAGTTATGAAGCTTTCGGAAGTAAAAAACATATTGAGGCAACTGGAGGTCATTGCTTTTCAATTGCCCGACGGAACATTGGTACCCAATCACTTTCACGTTACGGAGGTGGGGAAGATCTCCAGGCACTTTATAGATTGCGGCGGTACCGTACGCGAGGAAAAAACGGTCAATTTTCAGTTGTGGAATGCCGATGATTACGACCACAGGCTGCACCCTGACAAGTTATTGAAGATCATTGAACTTTCGGAAAAAACGTTGAATATTGATGAGAACCTGCCTGTGGAAGTAGAGTACCAGGGAGAAAGCATATCGAAGTATGGTCTGGGGTTTGAGGGTGAAAATTTTCTGCTCGTTACTACGCAAACCGATTGCCTGGCAAAGGATAAGTGCCGTATTCCTTCGGAAAAGCCAAGAGTAAAATTATCTGCATTGAAAAACCCGTCCCGCTGTGCACCCGGCAGCGGATGTTGTTAACTAAAAAACTTATGGCAGTTTATGAAAGATTAGGGGAAACCGTTGAAACACTGAAAACGGCAACCCTTTCCGGCGAAAGAAAACAGGTACTTAAACCCCTTGTTGAGTTTATCCGGGAAAAGGTCGATGCAATGGCAGAGGTCCGTCTCCATTTTATCTGTACGCACAACTCGCGAAGAAGTCATTTGTCACAGGTATGGGCGCAGGCTATGGCCCATTACTTTGATATTAAAAATGTTGTCTGTTATTCGGGAGGTACGGAAGCCACCGCCCTGTATCCGGCAGTAGCGGAAACGTTGAAAGCACAGGGGTTTCTCGTGCAAAAGCTGGCAGGTGCCGGCAATGCTCCCTACACCTTCAAGTTTTCGGAAAACGAACATCCCGTTATAGGGTTTTCAAAAAAACTGGACGATGATTTTAATCCGAAATCGGAATTTGCGGCGGTAATGACCTGTGATGCCGCTTTCGAAGCTTGTCCGTTTGTACCGGGAGCGGAAAAACGCATTCCCGTTACTTACGAAGACCCGAAAGTTTTTGACAACACCCCGCTTCAGGCCGGGAAATATGCGGAAAGAAGTCTGCAGATCGCTGCGGAATTGTTTTATGTTTTCTCTCAAATTCAATCGTGAAACATGGCAGTAAAAAAACTGGGCTTTCTCGACAGGAACCTCACCTTGTGGATTTTTATAGCAATGGCGACGGGAGTGGGAACAGGTTATTTTTTTCCGGTATTCCCCCGTTTTATTCACTCGTTTAATGAGGGCGATACCAATATTCCTATTGCCATAGGTTTGATACTGATGATGTATCCGCCCCTGGCAAAGGTCAATTATTCACTTCTGCCAAAGGTATTCGCCAATACAAAGATTCTTTTGATATCCCTGGTGCTCAACTGGATTATAGGTCCGGTTTTAATGTTCGTACTGGCCATGTTATTTTTACACGATCACCCGGAATATATGGCAGGGCTTATCCTGATCGGCCTGGCGCGGTGTATAGCCATGGTCCTGGTATGGAACGACCTTGCCCGGGGAAGCAGTGAATACGGGGCGGGCCTGGTGGCATTAAACAGTATATTCCAGGTTTTTGCATATAGTTTTTATGCCTGGATTTTTATTACGGTCCTTCCTCCTTATTTCGGGTTTGAAGGGACAGCCATCGATATTTCAATAGGGACTATTGCCAAAAGTGTAGCCATTTATCTCGGGATTCCGTTCCTGTCCGGAATAATAAGCCGCCTGATTCTGGTGAAGCTGAAAGGAGAAGAATGGTATATGGAGAAGTTTATTCCGGCCATTTCACCGGTCACGCTGATAGCCTTGTTGTTTACCATTGTGGTGATGTTTTCCTTAAAAGGCGGGTTGATCGTGGAAATACCGGCGGATGTGCTGATAATCGCCGTTCCCCTGTTTATCTATTTTGCCTTGATGTTCGTTATTGGCTTCTTCGTTACCAGGACAATGGGAGTCGGATACGATAAAACGACTTCCGTAGCCTTTACGGCGGCAGGAAATAATTTTGAACTGGCTATTGCGGTTGCCATTGCCGTTTTCGGAATAAATTCAGGGCAGGCATTTGCAGGAGTCGTCGGCCCGTTGGTAGAAGTGCCGGCATTGATCTTACTGGTAAAGGTTTCGCTTTGGCTAAAGGAAAGATATCACGGGGAGCCGGGCGTTTAAGGCGGTAAAAGCAAAACCGGGGATCTATGACAGGGGAAAGGGGAATATTCCCGGCCTTAACGTTTATAAAAAATATAATCCGTTACTATCGGAGCCACTCCCGCAAGCCTGATATCTGATACGATCTGCCCCCTGTGGTGACTGTGGTGATTGGCAATATGAAAGAGAATCTCCCGGATCGAATTACTGAATTTATCCCCTTTTGAATTGGTGTAGACTATAGTTTCATCCAACTCCCGTTCGTCCAGTATTTTTAATGTTTCGTCGTAGTTTTCACGATCAATCCGCTTGCATTCTTCCAGCGTATGCAATTGGTGGACCCCCAATGTCTTTTTCCGGATGATACGTGCATTCCATATCTGGTGTGCATTTAAGGAATGGGAAAAGAGGGAAACGGTCCGTTCGGGCAATTTTTCTTCAAGGTCCAGCAGTTGCCCCGCCAGTTTCTGGTTGAAATGATGATGAAATTCGAAGATATCTCTGAAAAAAGCTTTCATTACTTTGGTTTTTCCGGTTACTTTACTGCTTTTGATATACTGCACCCATTTTGAACTTTTCTATGTGGTTTTATGACAAATTTAGGAAAAACGGGCTGGCGAATACCAGTTACTTTTATAAACATGGCTTATAAGTAACAGAACCCTGGTTTTCATTTTGGATCTTTGCGGAGATATTCGGTATATTGTAGCGTTGTTTTGACCGGAAAAAATCAGTAAGGAAGCACCGGAGATTGAACTGTATTGAGCCTTTAGGGGTTTCCCATGCCGGAATGATGAACCAAACTAACAACTAAGAACTACAAACTAAAAAACCAAATGAAAACAACACCCGAACACGATAAACGGATAGCAGAAATGACCTTTGCCTCCGTATATCCGCATTATATTGCAAAGGTGGAGGGCAAAGGAAGGACCCGGGAAGAACTGCACCGGGTCATTGAGTGGCTGACCGGCTTCGACAGTGATAAACTGCAGGAACTGATTGATGAAAAAGTGACTTTTAAAACCTTCTTTGGAACTGCAAGGCTGAACCCCAACGCGAGCCTTATCACTGGGGTGATCTGTGGTTATCGCATAGAGGAAATCGAAACTCCTTTGACCAGGCAGGTAAGATACCTGGACAAGCTGGTCGATGAACTGGCCAAAGGCAGAAAGATGGAGAAAATTTTGAGAACCTAACCCCATATCGGGATAGAAAACCGGTAGCAGTGTTGCGACGGATTATAGTCATGTAGCATTGACAATACGTTAAAAAAAATGAACTCAAATTAAAAAAGCAGCCAAATGACGAAAATTGTTTCAAATTCAAATTGCGGCAATTCCCCAAAAATGGAGTTTTTAAAGGAATTCAATATTGCCTTTGCAAAAGGAAACGTGGAATTTCTTACAGAAAGCGTAACAGATGATATCGTTTGGAATATAGTTGGCGACAAAAAAATTAAAGGAAAAGACAGTTTTGCAAAGGAATTGAATAAAATGAAGGAAATCAAAACGGCCGAACTACAACTTGACCAAATCTTGTCTCACGGAAAAGAGGGAGCTGTAAACGGAATTATAAAAATACAAAACGGGAAGAAATATGCGTTTTCGGACTTTTATCGGTTTAGTGGAGCGAAAGGAAAAAAAATTAATTCAATGACATCCTACGTAATTGGAATTTAATAAAAAACCCGGTTTCTGACAAGCTGAAAACAATGAAAGAGGTAACATTTATTTTATTTACCACTTTAAACATGATACATATTAAATGCCAAATCGCAGATCACAATGTTAAAAGAAAAAATACAAAGCCTGGCCCGGGAGATATACGGAAAAACGGTAGCCCACCGCCGGCATTTACACCAACACCCCGAATTGTCGTTTGAGGAATACGAAACCTGTGCTTTTGTGAAAGCGGAACTGGACAAACTCGGCATTCCGTATGTTACGCTCGCCAGGACGGGGGTCCTGGCGGAGATCAAGGGTGACCTGCCTTCCGATCGCGTTATCGCCCTCCGCGCAGATATGGATGCCCTGCCCATTACCGAGGTAGACGGCCGGGAATACGGTTCAGAAAATAAAGGCGTGATGCATGCCTGTGGTCACGATGCACATACTGCATCGCTATTGGGCACGGCGCATATACTCCAATCATTAAAAGCTGATTTCGGAGGAACCCTGAAGCTGATCTTTCAGCCCGGAGAAGAGCGACCGCCCGGCGGTGCCAGCCTGATGATTGAGGAAGGGGCGCTGGAAAACCCCGTACCCCGGGCCGTTGTAGGACAGCATGCGATGCCCCTGATACCCGCAGGTAAGGTGGGGTTCCGGCCGGGGAAGTTTATGGCCTCCACGGATGAATTCTTCATCACCGTAAAAGGTAAGGGTGGGCATGGTGCCCAACCACAGCAGAATACAGATCCCGTGGTCATTACTGCCCATATCATCACTGCGTTACAGCAGGTGGTGAGCCGAATTGCCGATCCGAGAATGCCCAGTGTGCTGTCGTTCGGAAAGGTCATAGCCAACGGAGCAACCAATGTGATACCGGATGAAGTATACCTGGAAGGCACGTTCAGGACGTTCGATGAACAATGGCGCAAGGAAGCCCGAAGACGTATGAAGAAAATGGCCCGGGGTATTGCCGAAAGTATGGGAGCTAAATGCAATTTTGAGGTGAATACAGGATACCCGGTCCTTGTAAACGAACCGAAGCTGACGGACGAAGTGCGCGCCTATGCCGAAGAATTTCTGGGGAAAGAACAGGTGGTAGACCTGGACCTTTGGCTGGCCGCCGAAGATTTTGCCTATTATTCCCGGGCGGCTGATTCCTGTTTCTATCTCCTGGGAACAGGCAATGAAAGCCGGGGCATTACTTCGGCTTTACACACTTCCACATTTGATGTGGATGAAAGCGCCCTGCAATTAAGTACCGGCCTGATGGCATATATCGCATTACGGCAGCTGGGCCATTGAAACGGGTGGCTGAGCTTTTTGCCGG
This sequence comes from Sinomicrobium soli, assembly GCF_003285545.1. GTDB lineage: Bacteria > Bacteroidota > Bacteroidia > Flavobacteriales > Flavobacteriaceae > Sinomicrobium. Next base: position 9,884 of record NZ_QLNV01000006.1, read on the forward strand.
ATATGGATATGCCCGGAGCTTTTGGCGAAGTATTAAAGCCGGATAGGGGAGATGGTTTAGTTCGATACCTGCCGATTCTACAAAAATCTTTTCAGGCAGGGTGTCCCACTTTTTAAGAGTTTTTTGTAGAGATTATACATGGGGAATGCTTAAATTAGTCGTGCTTTAGGCCTGAGAAATTCGTATTAAATCCATAACTATCCGTATACCATGCCCGATCCCTGGTTAAAAAGGTGGGAGAACCGATATGCCGATGAGGCTTATGCCTTCGGAATCCTGCCCAATGAATATCTGAAAGAACAGTTAAGGAAATTCGAACCGGGAGATATCCTGTTTCCCGCGGAAGGCGAGGGGCGCAATGCGGTATTCGCTGCTCTTGAAGGCTGGAATGTATCTGCTTTTGATATCAGCGCGGAGGGAAGAAAAAAAGCGTTGAAGCTGGCCGGAGCTAACGATGTGAGCATAGACTATAAAGTGGGTGAATTGCCGGATCTCGGTTACCGGGAAGAGCAGTTTGACACCATAGCCCTGATCTATGCGCATTTCCCGGCAGCCATTAAATCCGAATATCACAGGTTACTGGACAGATATGTCCGGAGAGGAGGGATTGTCATTTTTGAAGGCTTCGGAAAAGAACATCTCGAATACCGCATGAAAAATCCAAAGGTCGGGGGCCCCGTGGATATGGAATCACTGTTTTCGGAGGAGGAACTCAAATCCGATTTTAAGGATTACGATGTTATTGAACTCTGTACCCGGGAGGTTACATTACATGAAGGTTTGTACCATAACGGCAAAGGATCTGTAATACGGTTTGTCGGTAGAAAAAGGTAACCGTAGCATATGCCGGTATCTGCTTATAGAGAATGTTACAGTGGTGTTTATCAATCTATTAAAAAACAGTAATAATGCAAAAGATCAAGGTTGTTATTTTTGATCTGGACGGCACATTGGCCAACACCTTACCCATGTGTATTGCAGCGTTCAGGAAATCGGTCGAACCCCTTACCGGGAAAGAAGTTTCCGATGCCGAGATCATGGCAACGTTCGGTCCTTCCGAAGAAGGAACTATTGCGGCACTTGCACCGGACCATTATGATAAGGGGATAGAGGCCTATTTACATTATTACGAGGAGTTCCACGACATGTGCCCTGAGCCGTTCGAGGGGATCAGGGAACTTTTGAGCCTCCTGAAATCAAGAGATGTGAGATTGGCTATGGTTACCGGAAAGGGTAAAAAAAGTGCAGAGATCTCAATGAACCGTTTCGGGATCTCCGGTTATTTTGAAAAGACGGAAACGGGCGATCCCGCGGGTCCGAGGAAAGTGGAAGGTATAAGAAACTGCCTGGATTATTTCGGAAATCCGGATAGTAATGAAGTTATTTACGTAGGCGATTCCCCCAGTGATATCGGGTCGTGCCGGGAGGCGGGTATTCCCATTGCCGCAGCAGCGTGGGCAGAAACTGCCGAACCGGAGCAGCTGGAGGCCCTGAACCCCGACGTACTGTTTTACACGGTCGGTGACTTTTTCGATTGGTTAGCGTCGAGAACCGGCAGATAGAATATCCGGAACCCTACGGAGAGGACAAGCGGACAGTATGGGCTTTCTCATATCCGCTCAATACACCCATAGCATCCCTAACTGCCTGAATTCCGGCAATATTACACTTACCTTCAGTTTTTTCCTGAGTATTCATAAATTATTAACAATACAATATGCTTACCAAAATGTGAGCACTAACTTATGGGTTAGTACTTACAAATAGTTAGCAAATGTAAATATATTTGTAATATTAAAATAATTACAATAGAAAAATAAAAATGAACATATCGATCATCGGGGCATCTGCAGGTATCGGTCTCGAAACAGTCAGAAGAGCTTTGGACCGCAGACACACGGTAATAACCCTTTCCCGTTCAAAAATTGAAATAGAGAACGATGCATTGACATCGGTACAGGGCAGTGCGACCAACAAAGCCGATCTGATGAAAACAATCGAAAACACCGATGCGGTTTTGGTTACCTTAGGTACCGGAGCCAATATGCAGGCAACGACCCTGTTTTCAGATTTCGCCAAATTGCTAATAGAAATTCAAAGAGAAAACAAGTCTGATATCCCCTTTGTTTTTGTTACCGGGTTCGGTGCCGGAGATAGTATAAATTACACCTCGAAGCCTGTTAGAGCGTTTTTGGAAACTGCTCTGAAAGACGTTTATGCCGATAAAACAAAAATGGAGGTCATAGTTTCCAACTCCAACCTGAATTGGATAATCGTACGGCCGGGAGAATTACGGGATGGCCCGTTGACGGAAAATTATCGGGTTGAAACCCAATTGTACGAAGGGTTCGATATAGGTTCCATAAACAGGGCAGATGTTGCCGACTTTATCGTTAAACAAGCAGAAAATCCCACCGAACTCAAAAAGTATGTTGCCATTTCTGCGAAATAATCATGGCATACGGTGATAACGCGAAGCGTATTTAAAATAAACGTCTCCAAACGGAACGTGGCATCCATTGACACCCGAAATGAAATGAGGGATGGGCACCTGAAAGGCCCCGACTTCTTTGACGTGGAGAAATACCCGCAGATTACGTTCAAAAGTACCGGCATAAACAATGCAGGAGAAGGACAATACAAACTTACCGGAGACCTGACCGCAAAAGGCATCACCAAAAAGGTAGAATTAACCCTTACTTACAGAGGCTCGGTTGAAAACCCGCAAACCAAAAAAACTTCGGCAGGATTTAAGCTGACAGGAGTTATCAAGCGTTCAGATTTCGGGATTGGCTCAGCATTTCCAGCCCCTATGCTTGGTGATGAAGTGCCCTTTGTTGTCAATGCCGAATTTCAGCAGTAATTTTAAATTTCTTATATAATACGGTCCGACCCATACCCCGGTAAAACAATTTTGCAGGCAAAACGTATACGTCAGGTGGTGGATGAAATTGCTTTGGCCGGTGAATACCGTAGAACAGATTTTCTTTTCGAACCAAAAGGATCAACAAAGTGGGGGGATCTGTCTGTCACATTAAGAAGGGAATAGCCCAAAACAAAAACGAGGGCGTCTAAAAAGTTTTTTCAACCCCCCTGAGATTTGCGTATTTGAGATTTTTCTCGGATACCTACCCGAATAAAAAAGAGGCTGCCTTGACTTTTTAGACAGCCTCGTCAAGTCGGGGTGGCAGGATTCGAACCTGCGGCCTCCTGCTCCCAAAGCAGGCGCGATAACCGGGCTACGCTACACCCCGATGAATAGTGTGAATTCTATTCCTTTCCAATATTTTATTCGGCCCTTCGGCCTTCCCGCCAAGAGCGGGACACGATAACCGGGCTACGCTACACCCCGATGAATAGTGTGAATTCTATTCCTTTTCAATATTTTATTCGGCCCTTCGGCCTTCCCGCCAATAGCGGGACACGATAACCGGGCTACGCTATACCCGAAAAGAAGCGGAGAGACAGGGATTCGAACCCTGGCGACAGTTTCCCGTCGACAGATTAGCAATCTGCTCCATTACCACTCTGGCACCTCTCCGTTGAGCTTTGAATATCTTTAAGAACGTTTCCGTTGCTAAAATGCGGATGCAAATGTAGTGGTTCAGGGTGTAGAACGCAACTATTTGCCGGACTTTTTTACGGGATATTTCCGATTTTTTTTTACCTGATTAAGAATCAACAGGATACTATTCGGGGTATTCTATCCTCAGATGATAGATATTGGTGAGTTTGCGTTTAAAGACTTTTTTAATGTCCTCGATCTCCTTGAAGGTAATGTTGGCATTGAGGAATTGTCCTGTTTCGATCTGTTTGCTCACGATCTTTTCCACAAAGTCATTGATCATGCTGAAGGTGGGGTTTTTCAGGCTTTTGGAGGCCGCCTCCACGGCATCGGCCATCATTACTATAGCGGTTTCCCTGGAAAAGGGGATGGGGCCGGGATACTGGTAGTCTTCTATTGCTGTATGTTTATCCTGTTCCAGCTGTTTTTTATAGAAATAATATACCGTGGTGGTACCGTGATGGGTACGTATAAAGTCTATAACGCGGTCGGGAAGGTTGTGCTTCCGGGCCAGTTCTATGCCGTCCAGTACGTGGTCGATAATGATCCTGGCACTTTCTTCCGGACTGATCTCGTCGTGAGGGTTTACTCCGGTGGTCTGGTTTTCCGTAAAGTATATGGCGTTGTTCATCTTGCCTATATCGTGGTACAGGGCCCCCACGCGGACCAGCATGGCATTGGCCCCCACTTCGTTGGCCGCAGCCTCGGCAAGATTGGCGACCTGCAGCGAGTGGTGAAAGGTTCCGGGTGCCTTGTCCGACAGTTCTTTTAAAAGTTTTGAATTGGTGTCTGAAAGTTCCAGCAGGGAGACATCCGAGACAAGGCCGAACAGCTTTTCATAAATATAGATCAGGGGCTGGGCGAAAAGGGTAGCCAGGCCGTTCAGTATGAACAATCCGAAATTAAGCCATATGATATCGTTGAGGTTGCCTTCGTGAATCACGGTAAAGGCCAGGTAAGCGATCATGTAGACCAGCGTGATCTGCCCGACTGAAATAAACAGGTTGGCCCTCCGGTATAATTCGGATACCGTAAGTATGGTAACCACTCCGGCAATGATTTGTAAAAAGATATACTCAAAGCTGTTGGGGACCACAAAACCCAGCAGCAGGACGGTGAGTGCATGCACGAAAAAACCGAGCCTGGTATCGAAAAAGGCTTTTAATACGATAGGGAGGATACACAGCGGGACCACGTATACATAGCTGCCGTCGTACTTTACGGCCAGGGTCGTGACAAAGACCATGATAATGATGTTCACAAAAATGAACGTGACCTTGGTATTGTCGTTAAGGATATCTGCGCGGAATTTGCCCAGGAAAAGAAAGAGCATCACAAAAGCCAGCCCTACCAGTACAATATAACCGAAGAGGATCCAGTAATAATTGGTGCCTTTCCAGATATGGGACGTATACTCCTGTTGCAGGGAATACAGCTTTTCATATTTTTCGCCTTCCACGACTTCCCCGTTGAGGATGATCCGTTCGCCACGCTCTATGGTCCCCTTGGTGGCGTATATGTTCTCGAGTTCCTCTTTCAGGGCTTTTTCTGAAAAATCCTTGTTCCAGGTGATGTTGGGTTCTGTTATTTTGTCGAACAGCTTGTAAAAATCGGTCTTATAGGCCGAAAGCCGCCGGTCATCCAGGTACCGGAAGAGGTGTTGTTTAAGATCTCCCCGCCTGATGATCCTCTCCTTGTTTACCACGGAAACCTCATTCCCTTTCACCAGGTGCATAAAACGTCCCGGCGGCATATTCTCCTGGTCTGCAATAATGCCTTTTTCATAAAGTGACCGGAGGAAGTCCTGCCCTGTTTTTTCCAGTTCGCTGCGCTGTACGAAATTGTCGTACTCCGCGGCGTAATGCTCCATTACCCGGGACATGGTGCCGGAATTATAGGTGTAGTACGGAATAAATTCTTTCCTGACCGTTTCCCGTTCCTTTTCCATTTCTTCACCGGTCTTGAGCAACGGAAAATCGAACGGGGCATACAGGCTTTCGTACTGCCAGGGCTTTCCTTTCTGCAGCTCGTATTTGAATTTACCTGCCTTGGGGAAGAGGTATACCACCAGTGCCGTGGCACAGATAAAAAGGAAAATCCTGTAAATCAGTGACTGATTACGGTATATATTGTGAAAGGCATGTTTCATTCAGGGGAATATTTGTTCAAATTTACACAAAAATGTTTCATATGAGCATTACATACCCGGTGGAAATAGATCTGTAGCATTCAGAGCCTGTTTTTGCCTTTCCGTTGCAGCAGCCTCCAGATGATAATAATACTGATAAGGATAGTAAACGCGCAGAACAGGAACAGGTATTCCATACCGAAGACATTGATAACAGCACCTTCCAGCGGACCGGTAACTCCCAGGGAAAGATCTATAAACAATCCGTAACAAGCCAGGGCGGCCCCGGCGTTGGAAGGCGGTACCAGTTTTACGGCTTCTACCCCGAGAGCAGGAAAGACCAGGGAAAACCCCAGTCCCGTTATGGCTGCACCCGCCAGGGCGGTATGGGGATGTGTGGCCAGGAACAATACGATGAGCCCCGTCATTTCAGTGACCAGGCATACCAAAGACACCCTGAGACCTCCCCGGAGATTGATCTGGTTGGCAAAAAACAGTCGCCCGGTAATAAAGAGCACACTGAAAACCGTGAGGCACAGGGCTGCGCCCGGCCAGTGGAAATAATCGTAATACAGGGTGATGAAATTAGACAGTCCTCCGAACCCCAGTCCGGCCAGTCCCAGGCAAACACCAAAAGGGGCTACCAGCTTCAACACCTTGAAAAAGCCTATCGGTTTGGCTTTGAAACGGCCGGTAACCGCTTTTTTGGAGAGGGCATATAACAGACCCGTGAGCGGGATGATGAATATCCACAATGCAATATACTCGATCTTCCAGTGTTCGCTGATCAGTACTCCCAGCGGAGCCCCCACGGCCAGGGCGCCGTAACTGGCAATACCATTGTAGGAGATCGCAGTGGCCGTGTGCCGTTCGCCTACGGCCAGCATCGCCCAGTTTATCGGGCTGGCCCCTATCATGCCTTCCGCACAGCCGGTAATAAGCCGGGTTACGGCCAGGAGAACAAGGCAGAGCATCCTGTCTTCCTGGGTTTTAAATGCCGCAAACATCAGTATGGCACTGGCCATAAAACCGATCATACTTATCAGTACTACCGGTTTCGGCCCCCGGGTATCTACCTGTTTTCCGGAAATCCCTCTTACGATAAATGTGGAAACATATTGCAGGCTGATAATTACACCGGCCACTATTTCGCTATATCCCAGGGTTTTGTGAATATATATGGGGAGTACGGCCAGAGGTAGTCCGATACACAGGTATCCCAGGAAAGTAAATGAAACAAAACCGGCTATCTGCATTCTGGTACGGTGCCCGCCGGTAGTTAAAGCAGTATCAAACGACATAATTACAGCCTGTAAAACGAGTATTTTTATTGCAGCTGCAAAGGTATACAGGAATATGGTAATGCGTACCATAACACCTTACTTTTTTTAGGCGGGCATTATGATCTCCGTGTATATCAATATAAAGATTTCACGTATTAAAAACATAAATAACTATCTTTGAACACTGACATTCCGGTATGGGCCCCTGACAATATTGTTCAATGATCGGTTAAGGAGACCGCTGGTGAGAGATATTCAGATAAACAGTTGTATCCATGAAGTTTTTCCAACAGGAAGAAAAGATTTTCAGCACTCTTCTCGAAACGATTTCGGAAGGAATACTGGTCGTAGACGGGGAAAAGAATATCGTAGCGGTAAACAGCCCCCTGGAGGCGATGTTCGGCTATGAGAAAGACGAATTGATAGGAGAGAAACTCGACATCCTGATCCCCCCGAGATACAGCAAAAGCCATGACGGGCATTTCAACAACTACTATGCCCGTTCCAGCAAGCGTAAAATGGCTGCGGGCAGGAACCTGTGGGGCATCAGGAAAGACAAGACACAGCTTCCGGTAGAGATCGGGCTCAATCCTTTCGTATTTAACGGGAACAAGTATGTCATTGCCCTGGTCATGGATGTAACCGTGAGCCGGGAGGCAGAAAACAGGATACGCCAGCTCAATGAGGAGCTGGAGGAAAAGGTAGAGATACGTACCCGGGAGCTCAGGACATTGGTAAACCAGTTGAAGACAGAGGTGAAGCGCAGAACGGATGCCGAGAACAGGATCAAGAATGCCCTCCAGAAGGAAAAGGAACTCAACGAGTTGAAAACCAAGTTTCTTTCCCTGGTGTCCCACGAGTTCAAAACACCGCTGAGCAGTATCCTGGTATCGGCAACACTTATAGGAAAATACACCGGGGAAGAACAGCAGGAAAAACGGGAAAAACACCTGGAAACCATTAAAAATAAGGTCAGATACCTGAACAATATCCTCAATGATTTTTTATCTGTAGAACGCATAGAATCGGGGAAGGAAAAGTATAAATTTGCTCCTTTTGAAGTGAGTAAAGTATTTAACGAAGTGATTTACGATGCCAATATGTTGCTGAAAACCGGGCAAAGAATCAATTTTCCCGATAATACTGATGATTACGTACTCTGTCAGGACGAGAAAATACTTGAACTCATACTTTCCAACCTGGTGCGGAATGCAGTAAAATACTCTCCCGAACATACGGTGATCGATATAGGTGTGAGAAGAGAAGAAAACATGTTTGTTTTCGAAGTGAAGGACCAGGGGATCGGTATTCCCCGGGAAGACCAGAAATATATATTCAGCAGATATTTCCGTGCCAGGAATGCCCTGATCGATCAGGGCACAGGTATCGGGCTCAACATCGTAAAAAGCCACCTGGAAAACCTCGGAGGTGAGATCAGTTTTGTCAGCGAGGAGGGCAAAGGAACGGTATTCACGGTAAAACTACCTAATTATGAAGAAGATATTACTCATTGAAGACGATCCCGTGTTAAGGGAAACTACCGCAGAACTACTTGAGCTGTCGGGATATGAAATGCTGACCGCCCCCAACGGAAAGCAGGGGGTAGCCCTTGCGGTGGAACAGCTTCCGGATATTATCGTATGCGATATCATGATGCCGGAACTCGACGGATACGGGGTACTGGAAACCCTGTCGGCAAATAAGGATACCCGTAAAATCCCCTTTATCTTTCTCTCTGCCAAAACCGAACGAAAGGAAGTACGCAGGGGGATGGACCTGGGCGCCGATGATTACCTGACCAAACCTTTTGAGGAAGAGGAACTTATAAGCGCTATCGAAAGCCGGATGGCCAAGGTTTCCCTGCTGGAGGAGGCAGGGGAAAAAGTACAACGGGAAGAGCAGGAAGAGGATATTCGCAACATCAATGAACTCAAAAACTTTTTTACGGATGAAGGGGAGTACCTCAGTTTTAAGGAAGGCGAAGTGATCTATGCGGAAGGAAACCACTCCAATTATATTTACCTTGTAGACCGCGGTATGGTAAAAACACATCGTATAGAGGAATTCGGCAAGGAGCTTATTACCGATATCAGCCGGGATGATGATTTTTTCGGCTATTATTCCTTTACCCGTAACATTCCTTATGAAGAATCGGCTACGGCATTGAAAGATACCGGGGTATATGCACTGCGCAAGGATACTTTTGCAGAAGTGCTGCATCAGAATCACAACCTGGCGGTGGAACTGGTGGAGTTTCTTGCCGGGGATCTTTCCGGGGCCAGGGAAAAACTCCTGCAGATGGCTTACGGATCGGTGCGAAAGAAAACGGCCGGCACCATATTGCGTTTCGTGGAAAAACTGCAGTTCAAACCGGAACAGGAGATCAGGATCTCCCGGAACGATCTCGCCAGTGTGGCCGGAATTGCCCCGGAAAGCTTTATCCGCACCTTGTCGGAACTCAAAAAGGAAGGACTTATAGCCATAGAAGGAAGAAATATAAAGGTACTTGATATTGAAGGACTTCATAGAATATCCTGAATGACAACTTCAACCTTCAACCACCAATTTATACTTCCCGGATTGCAGGCAGGGGCGGGCGGATTGATATTTATCATATTTTGTTTTTGAAACAGCAGGTATTTTTGCTGCGATAGTTTGAAAACAAAATGAAAAATATTCTGATCCCTACAGACTTTTCCGCAAATTCCCGGAATGCTATCCGGCATGCTCTTTCACTGTTCGGGCAGGGGAGTTGTCATTTTTACCTTTTGCATGTCGTCCAGCCTTATATATACGGGGCTACAGAGTTGCCGGTTACGGGTTTTCCCGCAGATGTGGAAAAGGGAATGATGGAAAAATCGTATTCGGAACTGGAAAGGATATTGTCGGAAATACGGGATGATTACCCGCATGCCGATGCCCGCTTTACACTTATGGCGGAGTATGGGTTCTTTATTGATTCCATGCGAAAGCTGGTAAGCGAAAAGGATATATCGCTTATCGTAATGGGAACAAGAGGGGCCTCGGGGCTGAGGGAAATGACGGTAGGCAGCAATACGGGAGATGTGATCACCAAGGTAAAGTGCCCGGTACTGGTCATTCCGGAAGATACACCTTTGAAACCGGCCGGCCGCATGGTCTTTCCTACTGATTACAGTATTCCGTATTCACCCAGGGTACTGGATACCCTGTTGTTTTTTGCCGATCACTTTTCCATGTCGGTAGAAGTGCTTTACATGGTAAAAAAGAACGGAGAGAGCCTTACTGCAGAACAACAGGTGAACAAGGAGTATCTGTGCAGTTACCTGGAGCAGCGGCCACATGGTTTTCACCGGGTAAGGGGAAAAAACCTCGGCGAAGCCATAGAAGAGTTTACGGCCGGCAGGGATACCGACTGGGTGGCCATGATGGCCAAAAAACTCAATTTTTTCCAGCAGACCCTTTTCCGGCCAACGGTGGCCCGGATCAGCTATCATACCAGGATACCGTTCCTGGTGCTGCACGAATAACCGCTTATTGTACCGCTATCGGGTCTGGTAAAGGTTTGGTGGCATAAAACGATATTTTTATGGTAAGTATTTGAAAAATAGTTTTTTGTGATCTGTTTTGTTTGTCACTATTCGCGAATATGACAAAATAAAAACTTTCCCCGGGCAGACAGTTTCTTTACTTTAGTACCGGTAAATTTTTTGATCCAACCTCGAAGTATTTACCCCAAAAAGATGAGGAGAGGGTCCGGTTTCTGGGGAGGGACCGGGCATTTCCTCTTCTTTAGTGTTCTCATTCGAAGTCAAAACCTATGTGTTTTAGTTATAATGAGTGTTGCCTGAATAACTTAATAACTGATTAACTTATTTACCAGTAATCAGTAACCAAGCAGCAATTTTATCACCTGTCGATTCAAGGCCGATAGGTTTAGTTAAATAATATTTTTATCATTATTGATGCCATGTTACAGGTAAAACATGCCGGCCAGATGGTTTTTAAAGAGGAAATGGAAAATATCGGGAGTACCGGGGCATTGTTTCACGATCCCGGTTCCGGTTTCTATTATACCGACGGTATATACCGGTCGCTGGTACGCCTGCTGGGAAAACCGGAACTCATAGCTCATATTATCCGTATCGTCTCCGGGATGCCCGGAAGGGAACGGGAATTTATGAGGGTTAAACTGCGTCGTGACCACATACTTTTCTGTAACAGGGAGGAACACGTACTGCTCCGGGAAGAAGTGCCCGACACGATCCCGCTTCCGGAGGAGATCTCGCTTTGTATATACTGTATAGGCCGTACACTCCTTTTGCCCGTGGAGTACTGAGGCATTGATATTCCTGCCGGGCCTGCAACTTCACGTGGGCGGGGGCATTTTTTATATTTTTTAAATGCAACAAAGTTGTATATGTAAAATAGTTTTTATATTTGCAACATTGTTGCATTTTTATTTAAGCTATGAAAAAACTTCCTGTTACGGTATTAAGTGGTTTTCTGGGTGCCGGAAAAACCACATTGCTCAATTATATACTTCATCACAAACACGGTCTTAAGGTAGCGGTCATTGTAAATGATATGAGTGAGGTAAACGTAGATGCGAGGCTTGTGGAAGAGCAGAACGTATTGTCGCGTACCGAAGAAAAACTGGTGGAAATGAGCAACGGCTGTATCTGCTGTACGCTTCGGGAAGACCTGATGGTAGAAGTGGAGCGGCTGGCGCGGGAAGGGCGGTTCGATTACCTGCTGATAGAAAGTACGGGGATCAGCGAACCCGTACCGGTGGCACAGACCTTTTCCTATGCCGATCCGGAGAACGGGATCGACCTCTCTGCTTTCAGTTATATAGACACCATGGTTACCGTAGTGGACAGCCATAATTTCCTGAAGGATTTCGGGACCGACGAATTGCTGGCGGACAGAAACCTGACGGATATGGAAGGAGACTACAGGACCATCGTGAACCTTCTTACCGACCAGATAGAATTTGCCGATGTCATTATACTCAACAAGGCCGACCTGGCAGGAGAACAGAAGACCGGGTTGTTAAAGGCAGCCATAGGAAAACTGAATCCGGGGGCCAGGATTATCTCTACCTCGTTCGGGCAGGTAGCTCCCGCCGAAATACTGAACACCGGGCTGTTCGATTTCGAAGAGGCACAGATGTCGGCCGGGTGGCAGAAAGAGCTGGAGGCCGGGCACCACACCCCGGAAACGGAAGAGTACGGCATCGGTTCTTTCGTGTTCCGCAACCAGCGGGCTTTTCATCCCGAACGTTTATGGAACTACCTGAACGAGCGTTACCCTTCCGGGATTATAAGGGCCAAAGGGCTGTTCTGGCTGGCTTCCAGGCCCGATGAGGCACTGAGCTTTTCACAGGCCGGCGGATCGTCGCGGATGGAGCGGGCCGGGGTATGGTGGTGCAGCATGCCGTTTTCCGAACGCATACGCTATCCTTCTTACCTGGATCATAAGGAAGTGATCGAAGAACGGTGGAGCAGGAAGTGGGGAGACAGGATCAATGAACTGGTCTTTATCGGGCAGGATATGGACCGGGAAACCATTGTCCGTGACCTGGAAGCCTGCCTGATCACGGAAACCGAAGAGTTATTGCTGGACGACAATACTTTTGAAGGCCCTTTTACGGGCTATCTGTAAAAAATCCGTATTAATTACATCAGCGTAACCTTCTCCAGCCCCGACAGCTGTTCCAGGCGTATTTTTTTTCCGTCTGTAGCAACGTATTGCTCCCTGGCCAGCACAGATAATATACGGATCAGCGATTCGGTGGCCGTGCCTACCATGCCGGCCAGTTCTTCCCGGGTGAGTTGCACCAGCAGGTACCCGTCTTGATCGGTCCCGAAAGTGTGGTACAGGTATAGGAGGGTATCCGCCAGTCGCTGTTTTACCGTTTTCTGTGCCATATTTACGGTAGAGTTATGCGCCTCTTTCAGATCGTGGCAGACCTCGTGTATGACCTTGGCAGAAAATTCGCGGTTGTTTTCAAAAGACCTCAGGATCTCTTCGCGGGGCAGCAGGCATATTTCCATGTCGTTTACGGCAGTAGCGCTGAGATTTACGGCTTCATTACCGATAAGGCTCCGCTGCCCCAGAAGGTCGCCCCTGCTCACCAGTTTTACGATGTGTTCCCGGCCGTTGGCACTTAATTTGGTGAGTTTGCAGATGCCTTTCTTGATACAGTATATTCCCCTGAGGTGCTCTCCTTCCTCAAAAAGGACTTGTCCCTTCTTTATGTATTCCGAAGTCTTGCACACCGTCAGCCGTATCAGCTCGTTACGGGTAAGGGCGTGAAGGGCACTGAATTGTTTTACCATACATTGTTCACACTTGTTCATGGCTGCGGGATATTTCAACGACCGTATAAAAATACGAAAAGAACCTGACAAATATCATGTTATTTGCCGGTATGATGGATGATTTTTGCAGCAAATAAAGCTGTATTATGGAACATTCCGGGGATCGTTGTTACCATTGCGGAGATCGGTGTAAGGAAGGAACAGTGCCGTATAAGGACAAGGTGTTTTGCTGTACCGGCTGTAAGACGGTGTATGGCATCCTGTCTGAACACGGGCTGGACGGGTATTACGACCTGGAAAACAATCCGGGGGTGAAACCTGCCGGGAATTCTTCGAAATACGATTTTCTGGATCAAGCGGAGATAGCCGGAAGGCTGCTGGAGTTTACAGATGAAACCATAGAGGTGGTAAGTCTCTATATTCCCGGAATTCATTGCAGTTCGTGTATCTGGGTGCTTGAAAACCTGAAGAAATTACACAAGGGAATAAGGGATTCACAGGTAAATTTCCCGAAGAAAACCGTACGGGTTACCTACGACAATACGGCAACTTCGCTCAGGGAGGTGGTATTACTGCTGGCTTCCCTGGGATACGAACCTTATATAAGCCTGGAGGATTACGAGTCCGGACCGGAAACCGAAGACCGTTCGCTACTCTATAAGCTGGGCATTGCCGGGTTTGTTTTCGGCAATGTGATGCTGTTGTCCTTTCCGGAGTATTTTGAAGTCCGGGAATTCTGGCTGGAACAGTACAAACCGTTTTTCAGATGGTTGATGTTGTTGCTCTCGTTACCCGCGGTGTTCTATGTGGCCCGGGATTATTTTGTCTCCTCGTACCGGAGTATCCGTGCGGGAATGCTCAATATCGACGTTCCCATAGCACTGGGTATTGCCGTAATGTTTGTCAGGAGTGTCACTGATATCGTATCCGGATACGGACAGGGCTTTTTTGACAGTCTTACGGGACTGATATTTTTTATGACCATAGGGAAATACCTGCAGCAGAAAACCTATACTTTCCTGTCCTTCGAACGGGATTACAAGTCTTATTTTCCGGTGGCCGTGACCCGGTTGCACGAAGATAGGGAAGAGATCGTACAGGTCAATGCACTGAAGAAAGGCGATCGTTTCCTGGTTCGCAACGAGGAACTGATCCCCGTAGACGGCATACTGAAAAGGGGCAATGCCCATATCGATTACAGTTTTGTCACCGGGGAGGCCCATCCGGTGTCCAAAACTGCAGGCGACAAATTATATGCGGGTGGAAAGCAGCTTTCCGGACTTATTGAAATAGAAGCGCTGAATACGGTATCGCAGAGTTACCTGACCCGCCTGTGGGCCGATAGCAGTTTCGGGGAGAAAAAGGAAGAGCGCTATCACAACCTGACCAACCGGGTAAGCCGCTATTTTACCCCGGTTATCCTGGTGGTTGCCTTGTTGTCGCTGGGGTACTGGCTATGGCAGGGAAAAACGGACACGGCCTTTAATGCTTTTACTGCCGTACTTATCATAGCCTGTCCCTGTGCCCTGGCGCTTGCCGCACCTTTTGCCCTGGGCAACCTGGTGCGCATTTTCGGCAAAAACAAATGCTACCTCAAAAATGCCGCAGTCATAGAACGACTGGCTGCGATAGACACTATTATATTCGACAAGACAGGGACCATTACCGGCGGAAATACCGCTGCCATAGCTTATGAAGGCGAACAGCTTGATGCCGGTGAACAGGATATGCTGAGAAGCACGCTCCGGAATTCGTCACATCCGCTGAGCAGGCAATTATATGCCATCCTGAAAAGCAACGGCATCCTGGTTCCCGATACTTTTGAAGAACATACCGGGCAGGGGATGGAGGCGACCTATACCGACCGGCATATCCGGGTAGGATCTGCCGGATTTGTGGGAGAAGACGACACATCAAATACCGGGAAAACCAGTGTACATATAAGTTCCGATAACAGGTACAAGGGGCGTTTTACGTTCCGGAATGTCTACAGGCCGGGGGTGCCGGAACTATTTGAGGTTCTGGGTAAAAAATACCGGCTGGTGATCCTGAGCGGGGACAACGACAGTGAAAAGGACACCCTTGAGCGCCTTTTGCCACCGGGAGTGCAGATGCTGTTTAACCGGAAGCCGGAGGATAAGCTGCACTATGTGAAACAGTGCCGCCGTCGCGGGGCACGGGTCATGATGGTAGGAGACGGGCTCAATGATGCGGGGGCCTTGCAACAGAGCGATGCAGGGGTGGTAGTGGCCGAAGATACCAACGTGTTTTCCCCGGCCTGCGATGCCATACTCGACGCTTCCCGCTTCCGGGATATCGCCCGTTTTCTGAAGATTTCGAAAAACGGGATGCAGGTGCTTAAGGTGAGTTTTCTGCTCTCATTCCTGTACAATATCATCGGCCTGTCTTTTGCGGTGAGCGGAAAACTGTCGCCTGTGGTCGCAGCCATTCTCATGCCGCTGAGTTCGGTGAGTATCGTATCCTTTGTAACGGTAATGACCAATATCATCAGCAGAAAATTAAAACAGGCCGCGCCTTTATGATTTTTATCATGTTTTATCCCGGTGGGTGAAATTAATTTTGACCGCAAACAAGAGCACCATGAGTGTCATTTATATTCTTATTACAGTGAGTATCGTCGTGGCCGCTGTTTTCCTGATCGCCTTTATTACCGCAGTGCGCCGCGGGCAGTATCAGGACAGTTATACCCCTTCCGTACGTATGCTTTTCGAAGACGAACTGGTTACGGATAAGGATGCTGCCGAAACTGAAAACAAACAATCATCATAATCATTATGGAAATGGAGCAATTTTATTACGATAACAAAATTGTGCGGAAGTTTTTACTGGCCACCCTGTTCTGGGGAGTCATAGGGATGACCGTAGGGCTGTTGCTCGCTTTTTTATTTATATTTCCGGGGCTTACCGAGGGTATTTCCTGGCTCAGTTTCGGGAGGATCAGACCGCTGCATACCAATGCCGTGATATTCGCTTTCGTCGGGAATGCCATTTTTGCCGGGGTGTATTATTCCCTGCAACGCCTGCTGAAAGCCCGGATGTACAGTGACTTCCTCAGTAATTTTAACTTCTGGGGCTGGCAGCTCATTATTGTAGCGGCGGCGATTACCCTTCCCCTGGGCTATACCACTTCCAAGGAATATGCAGAACTGGAATGGCCCATAGATATAGCCATTGCCGTGGTATGGGTAGCTTTCGGGGTCAACATGATCGGAACCATCCTCAAACGGAGACAACGGCACCTGTATGTGGCGATATGGTTTTATCTCGCTACTTTTGTCACGGTTGCCGTGCTGCATATTTTCAACAGCCTGGAGATCCCCGTAAGCGGCCTGAAGAGCTATTCGGTATACGCAGGGGTACAGGATGCCCTGGTACAGTGGTGGTACGGGCATAATGCGGTAGCTTTTTTCCTGACCACACCTTTCCTTGGACTGATGTATTATTTTGTCCCCAAGGCCGCCAACAGGCCGGTGTATTCCTATAAGCTTTCCATAGTGCACTTCTGGTCGCTGATATTTATCTATATATGGGCAGGCCCTCACCACCTGTTGTATTCGTCCCTTCCCGACTGGGCGCAAAACCTGGGAGTGGTATTTTCCGTTATGCTGATCGCGCCTTCCTGGGGAGGAATGATCAACGGGCTGCTGACGCTGAGAGGTGCCTGGGACAAGGTGCGTACCGACCCGGTGCTCAAATTTATGGTCGTGGCCATAACGGGATACGGGATGGCGACTTTCGAGGGCCCCATGCTGTCTCTTAAAAATGTCAATGCCATCGCGCATTTTACCGACTGGATCGTGGCCCACGTACACGTAGGGGCGCTGGCGTGGAACGGCTTCCTGACCTTCGGGATGGTCTACTGGCTGGTGCCGCGAATGTTCAGGACAAGCCTGTACTCGAAATCCCTGGCCAACTTTCACTTCTGGATAGGGACTCTCGGGATCGTATTGTACACCCTGCCCATGTATGTGGCCGGGTTTGCACAGGCCTCTATGTGGAAGCAGTTCAATCCGGACGGAACCCTGATCTACGGAAACTTCCTGGAAACCGTCACACAGATCATGCCCATGTACTGGATGCGTGCCATCGGGGGATCGCTCTACCTGTTCGGCGCCCTGGTGGGTATTTACAATATATGGGTAACTATACGCAGGGGGCAGGAGGTAAGTGATGAACTCGCCGAAGCCCCCGCTCTGAAAAGAGTGTCAAAAGGAAAACTTTCCGGGGAGGGCTTCCATACCTGGCTCGAGCGAAAGCCGGTACAGCTTACCGTACTGGCTACCGTGGCCATCCTTATCGGGGGGATCGTGGAGATCGTGCCTACCATCATGGTAAAATCGAATATCCCTACCATATCCAGTGTTAAGCCATATACCCCCCTGGAACTGGAAGGAAGGGATATTTATATCCGCGAGGGCTGTGTAGGGTGCCATTCCCAGATGATCAGGCCTTTCCGAAGCGAGGTGGAACGCTACGGGGAATACTCCAGGTCGGGGGAATACGTATATGACCACCCTTTCCTGTGGGGCAGTAAACGTACCGGCCCCGACCTGTTGAGGGTAGGCGGGAAGTATTCCGACAACTGGCATTTTAACCATATGTGGGAGCCCGAGAGTACTTCATCCGGGTCCATTATGCCGAGTTATAAATGGCTGATAAGGGACGAACACGACCGGAGCAATATCCGGAAAAAAATGGAGGCCATGGTATCCCTTGGTGTTCCCTATACGGATGAAGACATAGCCGGGGCCGGGGAAAGTATGGAACGGCAGGCTGCAGCTATAGAGGAAAACCTTCATAACGATCCGGACTTTGTACGGTCGTATGAAGAGGACAGGCGGATAGCCGAAGAGAACGGAGAGCGGTTTGTTCCGATGAAAGACCGGGAGATCGTGGCCCTTATTGCCTACCTGCAAAGACTGGGTACGGATATCAGGATTGAAGATAACAATATCACCGAAAACGAATAGTCGTCATGCTTAAATTTGTCAAAGACCACCTGGCCACCATAGACGGTGTGGCCGTGTATCCCATCATCTCGCTGTCCATATTCTTTCTCTTTTTCGTGGGCCTTTTCTGGTGGGTGCTTACAGCGCGGAAAGATTATATAGAAACTGTCAAACAGATTCCGCTGGAATCTCAAGAAAACGAATCATTATGAGGTCATTTTCATCCTATCTCCGCATTATAGCTATTCTGGTCCTGGTTTCGGGGGCTACGGAATACTTTATCGACTCGGGCGATAAGCCTGCCTTTATCACATACCCGGAAGTATTGCTCTTCCTGATCGTGTTTGCCATCCTGCTGGTCGCCGTAGAGAGTGTGCTTGCGGCACTCAACAGGCTCACCGATATCATGATGACCGAAGAACAGCGAGAGGCCAGAGCCGCAAAAGTCCCGTGGTACCGCAGCCTGGCCAAAAAACTTTCAGGGACCAGGCCTATGGAACAGGAAGGAGAGCTGTTGCTGGATCACAATTACGACGGTATCCACGAGCTCGACAACACCCTTCCCCCCTGGTGGCTTTACGGGTTTTATCTCACTATTGTATTTTCCGTAATCTATATGGTGAGGTATGAGATCATGGGGGCGGCCAGCCAGGACGAAGAGTACAGGCAGGAAGTGGCCGAGGCGGAAACAGCCATTGCCAGGTACCGGGAAACCGCCAAAGACCTGGTCGATGCCAGTACGGTGACCCTGCTTACGGAAGCTGCTGATATGGAGGCCGGGAAAAGTATTTTTCAGACGAATTGCGTGGCGTGTCACATGGCTGACGGAGGTGGGGGGATAGGCCCTAATCTTACGGACGACCACTGGATACTCGGAGGCGGGATCAGCAATGTGTTCCACACCATCTCCGAAGGAGGGCGTTCGGGGAAAGGAATGATCGCGTGGAAACAGTCGCTGCGTCCCCGTGAGATCCAGCAGGTGGCCAGCTATGTGTTGTCAATGCAGGGAACCACTCCCGCTGATCCCAAGGAACCGGAAGGCGACCTGTGGAAAGAACCGGGGCAGGAATTGCAGGAATAAAACAACTCAGGAAGGTCCGGGCAGAAAAGAGATAACAAAGGAAGGCAATGACACCACAAGATGAAAATTTCAGGGATTCCATCGGGACCATCAATGCGGAAGGGAAAAGGGCATGGGTATACCCCAAAAAACCTTCGGGAAGGTATTATACCTGGCGTAAAAGGGTAAGCTACCTGTTGCTGATCTTCCTCTTTGCGGCTCCCTTTGTAAAAATAAACGGAAACCAGTTTCTCCTGTTCAATATACTCGACCGCAGGTTTCATATTTTCGGTTTTCCGTTCTGGCCGCAGGATTTTTATCTCTTCGTCCTGTCGATGGTTGTCGGGATCGTTTTCCTGGCATTATTTACGGTGGCATTCGGAAGGATATTCTGCGGATGGATCTGTCCGCAGACCATATTCATGGAAATGGTATTCCGCCGTATCGAATACTGGATCGAAGGCGACAGGGGGGCACAGATGCGCCTGAAAAAGCAGGAGTGGAACGGTGAAAAAATAAGAAAACGGCTGTTTAAATGGGGCGTTTTTATCCTGGTGTCCTTTGTTATAGCGAATATTTTCCTGGCCTATATCATCGGGAGCGACGTCCTGCTGGCTTATATAAAGGAGGGCCCCGGAAATCACCTCGGGGTATTTATTCCGCTACTGATCTTTACGGGGGTGTTCTATTTCGTATTTGCCTGGTTCCGGGAACAGGTGTGTATCATAGCCTGCCCGTACGGACGTCTTCAGGGAGTGCTGCTCGATGAAAAATCGGTAGTGGTAGCCTACGATCACAAAAGGGGAGAGGGCGAAAAAGGGCGAAAAAAAATAAGGAAGAACGAGAACAGGAAAGCACTGGGTTACGGAGATTGTATCGACTGTATGCAATGTGTGCAGGTGTGTCCTACCGGGATAGATATCCGCAACGGCACCCAGCTCGAGTGTATCAATTGTACGGCCTGTATCGATGCCTGCGATCATATCATGGAAAGGACAGGGTTGCCGAAAGGACTGATACGGTATACCAATGAAGAAAACATCGAAACAAAGGCACCCTTCCGGCTGACCCTGAGGATGAAGGGATATGCCGCCGTACTTTTCGTACTGGTAGGGATACTTACCGGGTTACTGCTGCTGAGGAACGAGGTAGAGGCCAATTTGCTGCGTGTTCCCGGGCAGTTGTATCAGCGCGAAGGGGAGAATATCATAAGTAATGTATATACCTATAAAACAGTCAATAAAACCACCGCAGTGATGGATAGTGTCACCTTTAAGCTCCTCTCTCATGAGGGAATGGTAAAACTGGTGCCGAAAACCTATTTCACCATCCCGGGACAGGGACTGAGCCAAGGGACACTGTTCATCAAGCTTCCCGTCTCCGAACTGGACGGGGACAAGACAAGGGTGAGGCTCGGGCTGTACCGGGAAGGGACCCTGATAGAAACCACTGCGGTCAGTTTTCAGGGACCGGCGAGTTACAGGTAAAGGTGATAAGAATTGCGATATGGTTATTTAGTTGGTTTATTTTAGGGCTATCGCTTCGGCATGCAGGGATGATTTATGGTCTGAGTTTGATCCCGTCCGGGGCGGTAGCCTGTTTTAACCCTTCCGGTGGTATGTCGGGGCCGGCGATAAAAATGACCCGACCGGGATATTGTAAAAACTGATGGAAATGAAAAAGATAAAGATAAACTGGGGAACAGGAATCGTACTGGCTTTTATAGGCTTTATACTGTTTATCATGTTTTTCGTGATACGTATGAATACCAGGAAAGAATACGACCATGAAATGGTAACCGAGGCTTATTATTCCAAAGAGCTTTCTTTTGACCGGGATATGCAGCGGGAACGCCGCACCCTGGAATCGGGGATGGCCCCGGAGATATCGGTAGACAGGGAAGGCCTGGAGATCGTATTTCCCGAAAGAACACTGTCGGAAAAGATCTCCGGAAAGGTCTCCTTCTATCGCCCTTCGGATCGTTCGGGAGATTTTTCCGTGGCTCTGAAGGTGTCAGACCACCGGATGTTCATCCCGGCAGCGGTATTGCTTCCCGGAAGATGGGACCTGGAAATAGACTGGATATATGAAAATGACAGCTATCTGAGTCATAAAAAAATAACATTCAGGGAGTAATTCCCGTGGAACCAAAATATACCGCCATGATATGGATTTCGGCATTTATACTGGGCATTGCAGGGGGCTTTCACTGTGTAGGCATGTGTGGCCCCATTGCATTGATGCTACCGTTAGACCGCAGTAACGGGGCACGAAGGGCCGTGCAACTGGGCAACTATCACCTGGGCCGGATACTTACCTATACACTGATCGGGCTTATGTTCGGCATACTCGGACTGGGATTTCGCTTTTTCGGGGTGCAGCAGCAGTTTTCGGTGATCACAGGCCTGGTCATGATCGTTGCGGTCCTTTTTCCACGGCTTATGCGCCGTAAAGGTATGTTGCCGCCGTGGTATTACCGGTTTGTTTCGGCGGTGAAGAACCGTCTGGGGGCGCTTATGAGAAAGCGATCGGCCAAAACATTTTTTCTCGCAGGGCTGTTCAACGGGCTGCTGCCCTGCGGTATGGTATATATGGCCGTACTGGGGGCCATGACCACAGACAGCCTGTGGGAAGGCGGGGCCTATATGGCCTTTTTCGGACTGGGTACCGTACCGTTGATGACGGTGGCGGTATACCTCGGAAACCTGTTGACCCCGGCAGTGCGGCACAGGGTGAGGAAACTTGTTCCCGTAGTTGTTGTCGGTATGGGGGTCCTCTTTATAGTAAGGGGCCTGGGTCTGGGCATCCCTTATATTTCCCCCGCACCGGTGGCAGCGGAGGCCTCTTTTAATATCATGTGCCATTGATCATCCCCGATGTTTGCCCGGATGAACAGGAGATCCGTTATCTTTGTATTTATGGACGATATCAAGAACAGAAAAGATGTAGCTCACCTGGTTCGTACTTTCTATAAACAGGTGAGGGAAGACACTGAAATAGGCCCTTTTTTTAACGGGATGATTTCGGATTGGGAAGAACATTTTGAAAAGCTCACCGATTTCTGGGAGTCTAACCTGTTTTTAAAGGGAAAATACCGGGGCAACCCGAGAATTGCCCATGCCAGGGTGGATGCCGCCTTTGACCACAGCCTGGAGAGCCGTCATTTCGGGGTGTGGCTGAACATCTGGTTTGCCACCGTAGACAGTCTTTACACCGGGGAACTGGCCGAAAGAGCCAAACACAATGCCAGGAAAATGTCGACCCATCTGTTTATGGCCATTTACCGGGACAGGACCAATTAGTTTTCACTCCGTTTCATCCTGAGCGTAGTCGAAGGATCTCCGGGCTTTCTGTTGTGCCGTTGAGGTTCTTTTGATCCGGGATAGGGATTCTTCACTCCGCTGCGCTTCGTTCTGAATGACTTTAAACCTGCAAACCAGCAACCTCTCTTCACTTTTTTTTCAGGGCTGATAAATATCATGGTCGGGGAATTTATTTCGCAGCAATTTTGTCCTGTGAATAACCACGAGCCCCGGCTCATTTAAATTTAATGTATCATGAGAAAAACAAAAAAATCATTTCTGAAGATAGCCATTACCCTGATGGGAGTGTTTTCTTTTATTTCAGTCTCTACAGCGCAGGAAATGAACGCTGTTCCCTCCAAAAGCAAGGTTGAGGTATTCGGTACCTCGAATGTACACGACTGGGAGCTGACTGCCGACGCTTTTATGAGCTCCGGCGAATTCAAGGTAGCGGGAAATGTACTCGAGTCGGTTGAAAAGCTCAGGTTTACCATAGCTGTAGAAGCACTGAAAAGCGGTAAGGGCGGAATGGACAAGAATACGTATAAGGCCCTGAATAGCGGGAAACACCCGGAAATCTCTTTTGTAGCCGGTACGGTTACGGATATCACGGAAGTGGCTTCGGGAAAATACACGGTCTCCGTTCCCGGAAAACTGACCATTGCCGGAACTGCCAGGCAGGTGACACTGAAATTTGAGGTAAGCAGTGCCCAGGGAATAAACCTTTCCGGAAGCACGGAGATCGATATGACGGATTACGGTGTAGAACCACCTACAGCGTTGCTGGGAACCATAAAAACCGGTGAGAAAGTAACGGTAAAAGTAAATATTGCCTACCAGTAAATTGTAAATAATCTTTAAAATATCCCATTAAATAACTCATATTATGAAAAAGACGACAATCATCGCACTGTTGATTTCACTGTGCCTGGGCACGGTAACAACCAACGCCCAGAAGAGGGACCTCGATAATTTCAGGAGCCCTGACAAAAATGGTATAAACGTTTTTGAAGCTCCCAAGGATACGGCGACCACTTTCGACGGGGTCCAGGTAAGGATAGGAGGAGCATTTGCCCTGCAGTTCCAGAATATCGCTCATGAAAACGGGGGAGCAGTTCCGCTGTACGATATAGGGAACAACTTTAACCTGGCTACTGCCAACCTGGACCTGGATGTGGCATTATACGACGGGGTAAACCTGCACTTAAGGACCTACCTCTCCTCAAGGCACCATCCCGAGCCCTATGTAAAAGGAGGGTATATCACCATCAATAAGCTGGATTTTATCGAAAAAGGATTCCTGAAAGATGTCATGGACAAGGTAACGCTTAAGTTCGGCCATATGGAAAACAACTACGGGGATGCCCATTTCAGGAGGACTGATAATGCCCTGGCTATCTACAATCCTTTTGTAGGGAACTATATCATGGATGCCTTTACCACCGAGGTTGGTGCCGAGGTATACTACAGGGACCGGGGCTGGCTGGCTATGGTCGGGGTTACCAACGGAAGGCTGAACCAGGATGCCAAGGGAGGTACAAGCCCTTCTACCCTGTTGAAACTGGGGTATGACAAACAGGTAAACCAGGACCTGAGGTTGCGGTTGACCGGGTCTATGTACCACACCGCACAAAGCGGTAACGTATACCTATATTCGGCAGACCGGGCAGGGTCAAGGTACTATTACGTTATGGAAGGTGTAGACGCTACCTCCAAAGGGAACTTCCGGTCCGGTAGGTTTGACCCCGGATTTACAAATGAAATGACGGCCTTTATGATTAACCCGTTCGTGAAATACCAGGGGCTTGAATTCTTCGGACTGGTCGAAACCGTTTCCGGAAAGACAGATGCCGAAACAGACCGCAGGAATACACTGCAGCTGGGAGGCGAATTACTGTACCGCTTCGGAGCTGACGAGAACTTCTATGTAGGAGGCAGGTATAATACGGTAGACGGGGAACTGGCTTCCGGAGAAGATGTTACCATAGACCGTTTTAACCTGGGAGCAGGGTACTTCATGACCAAAAACATTCTGGTAAAACTGGAGTATGTAAACCAGCAATACGACGGTTATTATACCGATAATATACTGAATGAAGGTAAGTTCAACGGGTTTGTGGCAGAAGCCGTGATCAGTTTCTGATCAATATTGAAAAGACTCAAAGCAGTTAACATATGAATTTGTATCTTTCGGTCATCCCCCGGTGGAAAAGCCGGGGAACCGAAAGTACAATATATAAAACAAGGTAACAGATGAGAACCATTTCCGGAATAAGCATACTTTTTATCCTGGTACTCTTCTGTTCGGGAATGCCTTTCCGGGAGCAGAAAGTACTGATCACTATCGGTGAAGAAAGCCGGCTTTATCTCAAAGGGTATTCCAATGTCCGCAATTTTACCTGTACGTACGACAGGGAACTCCTTGCAGAAGCGGTTCCGGTAGTATTTTACAGGGAGGGAAAACGCCTGCTGTTCAAAAAAGCCGGCCTGCTTCTTGAAAACAGGGGTTTCGATTGCGGAGGCAGGGGAATAAACAGGGATTTTCACGGTCTGCTCAAAACCGATGAATACCCGGAGATAAAACTCGTCCTGAAGGAAATAATTCCGGAGAAGGAAAATATACATGCCCGGGTATCCATGACCATCGGGGGAGAGCAACGGGATTATACCGTTCCCGTGACCCTTGAAAATGGAAGGGCTTTAAAATGTTCAGGGATACTTCCTCTCAATATCCGCGATTTCGGACTGCAACCCCCGAAAAAGATGCTGGGGATCATAGTTGTGGATGAGAAAATAGATATTTATTTCGACCTGTTCCTGCAGGTCGCAGATGCCGGGTAGGGCATGGCAGTCCGGGAAAACAAAGCAATTCAAAAAACAATCATTGATATGTTACACTATACTACAGCCGAAGAGGCCGTGTCTCTTGTCCGGTCGGGAAGCCGCCTGTTCTTTCAGGGAGCTGCCATGACACCCAACAACCTGATAGATGCCCTCTGCCAGCGTTATGAAGAACTCGAAAATATTGAGATCGTACAGATGCACACCGAAGGACAGGCGCTTTATACACAGCAGCCTTACTGCCAGTCTTTCCGGCTGAACAGCTTTTTTGTGGGAGGGAATGTAAGATCGGCAGTAAATTCCACCTATGGCGATTATATCCCGGTCTTTCTCAGTGAAATACACCTGCTTTTCCGGAAGAATCACCTGCCTCTCGATGTGGCATTTATCCAGGTCTCTCCTCCCGACCGGCACGGGTATTGCTCGCTGGGCACTTCCGTGGATATTACGCTTCCGGCCATTACTGCGGCACATACGGTTATTGCACAGGTAAACCCCAATGTGCCCAGGACACACGGAGACGGTATAATCCATATCAACCGTATCGATGCAGCCGTATTTGTGGATGAACCCATTTACAGTACCGGAATAACGGAACCCACGGCGGTAGAGAAGAAGATCGGCTATCACGTAGCCGGACTGGTGGAAGATGGTGCTACCTTGCAGATGGGAATAGGAGGAATACCCAACGGGGTACTGAGCCAGCTCGGGAACCACAAGAGACTGGGAGTGCATACGGAAATGTTCTCCGACGGGATATTGCCCCTGGTGGAACAAGGGGTCATCACGGGAGAGGAAAAAGCCATCAAAAAAGGCAAACTGGTTACCTGCTTTGCCGTAGGATCTCCCGAATTATACAGGTTCCTGGACGATAACCCATCAGTACATTTCAAAGAAACCGCATATACCAACGATACCGCGATTATCCGTCGCAATCCGAAGGTCACTGCCATAAACAGTGCCATCGAAATAGACCTTACCGGGCAGATATGCGCCGACAGTATAGGCCCCAGGCAATATTCAGGGGTAGGAGGACAGATGGATTTTATAAGGGGGGCTTCCCTGTCTGAAGGGGGGAAAGCGATCATAGCGTTCCCTTCGGTGACCAACAAGGGAATATCCAAGATCGTGCCTTTCCTGAAACAGGGGGCGGGGGTTACCACCACAAGGGCGCACGTGCATTACGTGGCTACGGAATACGGCGTGGTAGACCTTTTCGGGAAAAACCTGAAGGAACGTGCCAGGACCCTGATCTCCATCGCTCATCCCGATCACAGGGAATCACTGGAGAAGGCTGCTTTTGAACGTTTCGGAAGCAGTATGATCTCCAGGTCTTCATAATCTGTGGCAATAAACAGCTAAAAAGCCGTTTCGGATATTCCCGGAACGGTTTTTTTTATATCCCGGAACGACCGGGGGACGTCAGTTGTAATATTTGCTGTTCCACACCAGCCCGTTGAAGTTCTTGCCCAGGGCAAAGGCGTAGAAGAGGGTAATACCGCACAGTGATTTCAGTATAAAGAAAAACAGCAGCCAGAAATGGGATGCGTCGGGGTGGGGCGTAAATAGCCGAAGTGGTGTAATGGCGGTAATTCCGAGACTGATGACA
Organism: Sinomicrobium soli; assembly: GCF_003285545.1. Lineage (GTDB taxonomy): Bacteria > Bacteroidota > Bacteroidia > Flavobacteriales > Flavobacteriaceae > Sinomicrobium. The sequence goes on from NZ_QLNV01000006.1 coordinate 36,947, forward strand.
ACCATGAGGATAAACAGGTTGAACAGGTTCTTGAAAGGAAGCATCAACCACTTTCTCAGGGGATGCAGGTCGTTGCCCCACTTGTGTATAAGGTAATAATAATTGTTGCCCAGGGGAACAAACAGCAGGGGGTCATCGGCATTTTCCAGCCTGAACAACCCGGCGGGAGCTACTATTTTAAAGCCTGAAAGTGTTGTGCCGTGCTGCTTTTCGAGGCGTTTGATCTCGGCGATGGCTTCCTCCGGGAATGTACCTTTAAAGTACCGGGTATCCAGAAAACGCAAGCGGTAGTCCGTACACACCTGTTTGATATGGGAGATATGAAAGATCCTGTCGGTAGCCAGCTTTTCGAAGTCCAGCGTATGGGATTGCGATGAACCCCGGGCCAGTTTTTCGGTGATATGCCGGTTCCTGCGGTCTTCTTCTTCCAGTATCCTTTCCACCTGTTTCAGCAGGTCGGGGGTACGGGATTTCCTGTCTCTGTATTGCTTTAGCTTATGTTCCAGATTGACCCTGTGTAATACCATTTTTCCGAAAGTGTAAAAGGTTATTCCAAAATTAGTGAAAATGACAGGAAACATCAAGGGAAATACCGATATATGCTTTTCATCCAAAAAAGAAGGCGGCCTCAGGCCGCCTTCTGCTGTCAGTCCCGTCCTGCTGCCGGGACTGATTGTCATGGTCCGGGAAACCGGTTATACCAAGTCGTAGCGGTCGAGGTTCATCACCTTGTTCCACGCGGCTACAAAATCACGGACGAACTTTTCACCCGAATCGGAGCAGCCGTATACTTCGGCCACGGCCCTTAGTTCGGAGTTGGAACCGAATACGAGGTCGGCACGGGTAGCAGTCCACTTCAGCGCTCCCGTTTTGCGGTCCCGGCCCTCGAAGATCTCCTGGTTTTCTGTCGATACCGGTTTCCATTCGGTGCCCATATCGAGAAGGTTCACAAAGAAATCGTTCGTAAGTTTCCCCGGGGTATGTGTAAATACACCGTGTTCGGACTTGTCGTAGTTGGTTCCCAGCATGCGGAGCCCGCCGATCAGTACGGTCAGTTCCGGGGCGGTGAGGGTAAGCAGCTGGGCCCGGTCTATAAGCAGGGCTTCGGTGGAAACATCAAACCTGGTCCTGCGATAATTCCTGAACCCGTCTGCCGCCGGCTCGAGGTACTCGAAAGCTTCGATATCGGTTTGTTCGGCGGAGGCATCCATACGGCCGGGAGTGAAAGGAACGGTAATGCCGTATCCGGCGTCTCCTGCCGCTTTTTCCACTCCGGCACACCCGGCCAGGACGATAAGGTCGGCTAGCGAAATTTTCTTGTTTCCTGTCTGGGCGTTGTTGAATTCCTCCCGTATGCCTTCCAGTATCCCGAGTACCCGTGACAACTGTTCCGGGTTGTTGACCTCCCAGTCTTTTTGGGGGGCGAGGCGTATACGGGCGCCGTTGGCCCCCCCGCGTTTATCGGAGCCCCTGAAGGTAGAGGCGGAAGCCCAGGCCGTACCTGTCATTTCCGGAACGGATAAGCCGGATTCCAGTATCCTGCTTTTGAGTCGTGTAATATCTCCCTCGTCCACCAGTTCGTGATCTGTTTCCGGGATGGGGTCCTGCCACAGCAGGTCTTCTTCGGGAACCTCCGGGCCCAGGTACCGGGATTTCGGTCCCATGTCGCGGTGGGTAAGCTTAAACCACGCTCTTGCAAAAGCATCGGCAAATTCATCGGGATGCTCATAAAAACGCCTCGATATTTTTTCGTATTCCGGATCGAGCCGGAGGGAGAGATCGGTGGTCAGCATGGTGGGGCGGCGTTTTTTATTCGGGTCGAAAGGGTCGGGAACAGTGGCTTCCGTATCCTTGGCCACCCATTGCTTGGCCCCTGCGGGACTTCGTTCCAGCTCCCATTCGTGTTTAAAGAGGTTGTCGAAAAAGAAGTTGCTCCACTGTGTAGGGGTTTGTGTCCATATGACTTCCGGGCCACCGGTAATGGCATCCGGACCGGCACCGGTCCCGAAGCTGTTTTTCCATCCGAATCCCATTTGTTCCATAGGAGCGGCTTCCGGTTCGGGCCCTACATATTTGCCGGGGTCGGCCGCGCCGTGTGTTTTTCCGAAACTGTGCCCCCCGGCGATCAGGGCCACGGTCTCTTCGTCGTTCATGGCCATTCGTTTGAAGGTCTCCCGGATATCTTTGGCGGCGGCAATGGGGTCACCGTTTCCGTCCGGCCCCTCAGGGTCTACATAGATAAGCCCCATGACCACTGCGGCAAGAGGGTCTTCCAGGTCGCGGTTTGAGGTATATCGCTTATCCTCCAGCCAGGTAGTTTCCGATCCCCAGTAGACATCATCCCAGGGTTCCCATGAGTCTTCGCGCCCGCCGGCAAAACCGAAAGTCCTGAACCCCATCGATTCCAGGGCTACATTCCCGGTCAGTACGATCAGGTCTGCCCAGGAAATCTTTTTGCCGTACTTCTGTTTTATGGGCCATAAGAGTCTCCTCGCTTTGTCCAGGCTGGCATTGTCGGGCCAGCTGTTGAGCGGGGCAAAACGCTGCTGCCCTCCGCCGGCGCCTCCCCGCCCGTCACCGATACGGTAGGTACCCGCACTGTGCCAGGCCATACGTATGAAAAGCCCGCCGTAGTGCCCGAAATCCGCAGGCCACCAGTCCTGGGAGTCTGTCATGAGTTTGTGCAGGTCCTCTTTCACCGCCTTAAGGTCCAGGCTTTTAAAGGCTTCCGCATAATTAAAACCCTTGTCCATCGGATCGGACAGGGACGAATTCTGCCTCAGAATGTTTACTTTTAACTGATTGGGCCACCAGTCGCGGTTCCTGGTCCCGCCACCTGCTGCCTGTTGTGGGGCATGTCCTGAAAAAGGGCATTTGCCCGCACCCGTTGAGCTGTTTTCCATTTTTTTATTTTTAAGTTGCGTTTTGAAGGTAATATTTCTCCTAAAAATAAGAAAAATGCCGGCCTGTGCCACATTAAGCATATAAAATGTTATAATGGAACTATCAGTTTTGATTATGATTCTGTGAGGATATAATTGTATACTGTTATATATGGTATAAAAATAAGAGAGACGGAAAACAAAAAAGGCAAACAGGAGAGGTGTAATTCCTGTTTGCCCTTACTGCATGATTATTTTCGTAACCGGGCTACCGCAATTCGGCTTTCAGCTCATTCTCGAAAGCCTGGCGGTATTTGTCCATTATATGGTCGATCTGTTTGTCGGTGAGGGTCCCGTTTTCATCCTGGAAAGTAAAACTCACGGCATACGACTTCTTGCCTTCAGGCAGTTTGTTACCCTCATACACATCGAACAGGTTGACGTTCTTCAGCAGGGAACGATCTGTTTTACGCGCTGTTTCATAAATGTCACTGAATGTCACCTTCCGGTCGATAAGGAGGGCAAAATCTCTTCGTACTTCGGGAAACCTGGGGATTTCACCGTACCTGATACCCTCGGTATTGAGATGTTGCAGTACATCGTCCCAGCGGAAGTCGGCATAAATGACCTCCTGTTTTATATCGAAAGCCCTGAGGATATCCTGGCGTATGACCCCGAGCGATACCAGCGGGACTTTGCCTGCGGATATTACGATCCCCTCGTTAAAGACATCTTTTTCTACAGGGCTGTAGGTGATGTCCCGGAACCCCAGCCGGTCCAGGATGATCTGTACCACGCCCTTGGCATAGAAGAAATCTGACGGCGTAACCGGGTTTTTCCAGTTTTCCTCATTCCTGTTTCCGGTAAAGAAGAGCGCAAGGCTCTTGTGTTCTTCCCGGCGGTTTCCGAACTGGTGGTATGATTTTCCGAATTCGAAGAGTTTGAGGTTCGGGCGTTTTCTGTTGATGTTATATGCTATGGCTTCCAGCCCGGAGAACAGCAGTGTCCTTCTCATGATGGAAAGGTCATTACTGAGCGGATTGAGCATGGTCACATTGTTCTCGTCCTTTATATCTCCGGAAAGATCATTGTATTTCGGAGACGTCAGCGAGTTGGCCATGATCTCGTAGCATCCTCTTGCCACGAGCAGATCGGCCACCTTGTTCTGTATCTTGTAATCTTCGAATCGGGAAGAATAGGAAACCGAAGCGTTCAGTTTTTCTCCCGATTTAATATTGTTGTAACCGTATACCCGGAGTATCTCTTCGATAACATCGGCTTCGCGTTGTACGTCTACCCGGTAAGAAGGAATGGTGAGCCCCATTCCGGCTTCGGTAACATTGTTTACCTTGATGTCCAGCGAACTCAGTATGGATTTTACCGTTTCTTCCGGCAGGTTCTGGCCGATGAGCTTGTTGATCTTGTCATAGTACAGGAATACCTGGAAATCTTCAAACTTTTTGGGATACATATCCACCACATCACTGGTGATCTCCCCGCCGGCCACTTCCTGTATGAGCAGTGCGGCGCGACGCAGGGCATACTCCACGGTCCTGATATCGATACCCCTTTCAAAACGGAAGGAAGCATCGGTATTGACCCCGTGTCTTTTAGCCGATTTCCGGATGGCTACGGGACTGAAATATGCGCTTTCGAGAAAAATACCTGTCGTACCGTCGGAAACTCCCGAATATTCACCGCCTAAAACCCCGGCGATACACATGGGCTTTTCGGCATCACAGATCATAAGGTCTTCTTCGTGCAGTTCTCTTTCCACCCCGTCCAGCGTAGTGAACCGGGTTCCAGGATCTGCCGTTTTTACTACTATTTTATGGCCTGCTATCTTGGCGATGTCAAAAGCGTGAAGCGGTTGCCCCAGTTCGTGCAGTACGTAATTGGTGGCGTCTACCACATTGTTTTTGGGAGCGATCCCTATGGCCTTTAGCCTGTTCTGCAACCATTGGGGGGACGGCATTATCCTGAGCCCCGAAATGGTGACCCCCGTATATCTCGGGGCCAGCGCCTTGTCCTGTACGTCCACATCGATACGCTGTGTCCTGTTATCTACCCGGAAACTGCTTACCGATGGCGTGATCATTTCCAGGCTGATATCCTGCCGGAGCAATCCGGCCCTCAGATCCCTGGCCACCCCGAAATGGCTCATGGCATCGGCGCGGTTGGGCGTGAGACCGATCTCAAATACAACATCGTCTTCTACCTGGTAAAGTGTCGCAAGGGAAGTACCGGGCACCAGGTTCTGGTCCAGTACCATAATGCCGTCGTGGCTTTTTCCCAGTCCCAGTTCATCTTCGGCACATATCATTCCGAACGATTCTTCGCCCCGTATCTTGCTTTTCTTTATTTTCCAGGTCTCGCCCTTATCGTCGTAAAGCGTCGTACCTATGGGGGCTACGGGAACTTTTTGCCCGGTAGCTACATTGGGAGCTCCGCATACAATCTGTACCGGCTGGCCGTTGCCCAGGTCTACCCGGGTTACTTTGAGCCTGTCGGCATTAGGGTGTTTTTCGCAGGAAACCACATGCCCTACTACAATACCCTTCAGTCCTCCCTTTACGGATTGGAAAGAGGTGATCCCTTCTACTTCGAGACCGAGATCGGTGAGCAATGCTGCAGTTTTGTCTGCTTCCCAGTCCAGTTTGATGAACTGTTTGAGCCAGTTGTAGGATATCTTCATTGAGTCTTGAACTTACGTTTTTACATACGAAAGTATGTCGTTGATGTACGCCTTGTTTTTGCTTTTAACGATGGCAAAGATAAGCGTTATGAATTTTTTATAAAAGCAGGGATTGCGATTTCTGGGGAGATAACAGATCGCATAAAATTATTATATTTAATGACTGAAATGCAAATAGTGAACAAAATACTTTCTGACGTATACCGGCACCCCCTGCTTTCCGCTACCGATCTCGGGCTTATTTGTGAGGCCCATACCCTGGTGGAGGCCGGTAAGGCAACCCTGCTGTTGCGGGAGGGAGAAGTCGCTAATGCCTATTATATTGTGGAAAGCGGTCTTGTACGCACCTATGTATACGATTTTGAGGGCAACGAGATCACCACGGCATTTGCAGGAGACTGGGAGGTCGTGATAGAGGTAGCTTCCCTTTTTCAGCGGATCCCCACCCGTGAATACATACAATGCCTGAGCGATGCAAGGCTCTGGAAAATATCCTTCGAACGCTTCCAGGAGCTGTTTCACGAAATTCCGGCCTTCCGGGAATGGGGGCGTTCCTGGATGGCGGCAGAATTGTCCCGAAGCAAACTGCGGGCCACCGGGATGATCACCCTTCCGGCTTCTGAAAGGTACCTTCGCCTTCTCGAGGAAAAACCCCGGCTGTTGCAACAGGCTCCCCTGAAACATATAGCCAGTTACCTCGGCATTACGGATACATCGCTGAGCAGAATACGAAAAGAGATTACCGCAGGGGGTACTGCCGGCAAAAAAAATCGCACCGTATAAAACTTGTCATAAGACAAGCCTGTTTCCTTGTATTACACCTATTTTTGGAAGATGGTGCGGCGGGCTACCGGCATTTCCCGGACCGATCCGGAGTCGTGGGCGGCCCTGTGAGCTGTGCGGCAGAAAGCGTAAATAAACATTAACCTTCATACCATATCAAACATGGCAAAGATTCACGCATATCTCAACTTCGACGGAAATTGTGAAGAAGCATTCCGTTTTTACGAAAAAGTGTTTCATACACAAAACCTGGGAACGCACCGTTACTGTGATATGCCCGGGGGTGACGGAGCCCCGGAAATTCCCGATGAAATAAAGGACAGGGTACTTCATACGGCCATACGGATCAATGAAAGTACCATGCTGATGGGCTCTGATATCGTAGAAGGTATGGTAGGGCTGCCTGTTCATGAAGGAAATCAGACTTATATTATGCTCGATACGGAGTCGGCCGGGGAAGCAGAATCGTTGTATAAGGCATTGGCAGACGGGGCCAAAAATATCGAAATGAAACTGGAACCCACCTTTTTTGCCGAATTATATGCCAGTTTCCAGGACAGGTTCGGGATATGGTGGATGATACACTATGAAGGGAATGTGAAGATGGGGTAATATGCCCGGGGTATTTCCGGGTATGATCCTGGTGTTGCGGGAAATCGGGAACCTCGGGGCGAACCCACGGGGTATACGATTATCGGGTAAAAAGTGTTATTATTGTAAAAGAGTCGGGGAAAGAGCGGTTTTATTGGTATATTAGGAGCCGCAAAAGGACTCTGGGGTGGCGACACCCGACAAAGATATCAGATCACTAAAACAATACCCGGAACATGACATCCGTTCATAAATACCTTTTTCAGGCTATGGACAATTATCCTTATAGCCTGGAAGACACATTGGAATCTCTGGATTATGCCTTGTCTTATGACGAGAACAATACCATGGCCCTGTGCCTGTACGGGCGCATGTTGTCTGAGCAGTTACAGCGGTACGAAGAGGCAAAGGCCTATTTTCAGAAAGCACTTACCATAGATGTCAATGCGGTGGAAATATATCCCTATTATATAGAGACACTCCTCAACAATGAAGATTTTGAGGAAGCCGGCGCATTGATCGATTTTGCCCTGAAGGTAAAAGGGATCAGTAAAATTGACATAAAGTGGCGTGAAGTGCAGTTATACGAAATGAAAATGGAACTCGGTACGGCACTTTCCCTGGCCGGAAAACTCAAATTATACGTGTTTGATTCGTCCTGGAACAAGACCATAAAGGAAACCACGAGAAGACTGAAAAAGAAAATAGCTATCCTCGATCCGGAAGCCGGGGGGTAGGAGTTTGAAGATGATGCATTCAGGTGAAACGTATTGTATGTATAAACTGCCATGAAAAGAATATGGTCTGTATTCCGCCGTATTATGATTATTTTTTTATCGCTTCTGGCCATTCTGGTCATATCCCTTATCCTTTACCTGCAACATCCCCAGTTTGGAAAGGCCCCTTCCGGGGACCGGCTGGAGCGCCTTGCGGCTTCGCCTCACTTCCGGGACGGAGTTTTTGAGAACCTGAGCTATACGCCTCCGCTTACCGAAGGATATACCTATCTGGAGGTAATGTATATGTTCTTCTTTAAAAAAAGCCCGGACAATGTACCCAAAGGAACCATCCCTTCGGTACGGACCGATCTGAAGACACTTCCGGAAGACGAAGATATCCTGGTGTGGTTCGGCCATTCGTCGTATTTTCTCCGGGTAAAGGGGGTGAGCATACTTGTCGATCCCGTCTTTAGCGGCAATGCTTCTCCCGTACCAGGGTCTACAAGGGCTTTTAAGGGTACTGATATTTATGATGCGGAAGATTTTCCGGATATCGATTACCTGCTTATTACCCACGATCATTACGATCACCTGGATTATAAAACGATAGGGAAACTGAAGGATAAGGTCAAAAAGGTGATCTGTGGCCTGGGGGTGGGTGCCCACCTGGAATACTGGGGATACCCCGCCGGTATGGTGGAGGAACACGACTGGAACGAGACCGTGGTGCTGGAGGGGCAGATGCGGCTGCATACCCTTCCGGCCCGTCATTTTTCCGGCCGGTTGTTCAAGCGGAACAATACCCTGTGGATGTCCTATCTGCTGGAAACGGGTTCACAGAAGATATACCTGGGCGGAGACAGTGGTTATGACAGGCATTTTGCCGAAATCGGAAAGCGTTTCGGCCCTATAGACCTTGCCATTCTGGAAAACGGCCAGTATAATGTGGCCTGGCATGCCATACATTGCCTCCCGGAAGAAACCGTACAGGCAGCTCTTGATCTCGGGGCCAGAAGGCTGATGCCCGTACACTCTTCCAAATTCTCTCTCTCCCCGCATGGCTGGAAAGAGCCGCTCACGGAAGTCTCCCGTTATGGAAAAGATGCGGGAATACCGCTGGTAACCCCCGTGATCGGTCAAAAAGTAAGGCTTGACGACGACAGCCAGGTCTTTGAACCCTGGTGGGAGCGGGTCAATTAGTCAATGTGTCAATTAGTCAATGTGATAATTAGTCAATGTGGTAGTGTGTTGACGGGTATATGGGGGAGATTTAGATGGTTTCTTAGGTATAATGTAATATCAAAGTTATTTTTTTGTTAAATTAAAATGTTCTTTTTCTCAGAAAGATATTACATTTGAAAAGTGCGAACAGGAATTGTGAATTTTCCGGAGATCTGTGATGTTAATTACGGGGAAACGGGGCAAACTTTTCAAAGGGGGTAATTTCGATTGAAGACATGTAAGGACCATATGGAAGACGGTTTTCTGGTAAGCCGGGTCAGGGATCATGACGAACAGGCTTTCAGGGAGTTGTACCACAAATATTATCATGCGGTGTACGGATTTGGTATGTCGCTGGTAAAATCGTCCACCATTGCAGAAGAAATCGTCCAGGAAGTCTTTATGCAGGTCTGGCTGCATTGTGAATCGCTGGACCCGAAGCTGTCGTTCAAATCCTATATTTTGACCATCACCCGCAATAAATCCCTGGATTTTCTCCGGAAAGCCGGTAATAATGAAGTACTTCGCAAGGAGATCTTTTATACCGGTACCTATGTGCACAATCAGACTTCGGACTATGTGGACGATGCCGATTACGAGGAGTGGAAGAACAAGGCTATTGCCAGTCTTTCCCCGAAGCGCCGGCGTATTTTTGAAATGTCGCGAAAGGAAGGAATGAGTTATGAAGATATTGCCCGGGAACTCGGGATTTCCACCAATACGGTAAAAGTCCAGATGAGTAAGGCACTTCGGAATATCCGTATTTTTCTGGAGGTGAATACAGACCTTACTTTTACTCTTATATTCTTGCTTTACTCGATCATCGGGATGTAAACTCCGGGACTTGCCCCGGGGTTCCTGACTTTTTTTAAGGTTCTTATTCGTCCCCTGTGCTTTATTATCCCTGTGATTTCCGGCCATTGTTGTTGTTTTCTATCTAAAAAAACTCACTGTATATTATGCTTGTTGTCAGTGACATAAGTCTTTTTCAGGATAGTCTGTCCGAAAAAAATGCAAAAAATGCGGAAGAGGGATAATACTCATGAACTCTTCAAACGTATTATATACAAACGCCCTATAAATTTTGATTCATGAATAAAAGAAATGAGATTAAGAACCTTCTTGAAAAGTATATACAGGGAAATGCTGGTCCGGAAGAAATAAATCAACTGATACATATCCTGCAAGAGGAAGGAAATGACAGGTTTCCGGAAGCTATGGAAATGGCGGAACTGATGAACATTGAGGATCTGCCGCCTGTAGATACCGGGAAAAGGGACCGGATATTACAGGAAATACTACAGGCAAAAAAAGAGCACCGGCGAAAAGTACCCGTGCCCCGGAATAAAAGGTGGCGCAGTGTAATGAGGATAGCTGCCGTACTGGTATTGTGCCTGGGGATATATACGGTATATGAGACCTTTACGGAGTCTGTGGAGCCGGTGCAGGATACGGACGATCTGCGAAAACATGAAAATGTCGTAATGAAGCTGGCTTCGGGAGAGACCATGGTACTCACGGGAGAACAGCATGAGATAGTGAGCACAAAAGGGGAGGTGATAGGTATTGTTGGCAACAATGCGCTGGTAGTAAACCCGCTCAAGGCAGGGGCAACCGATGGAATAAATGAAATAAAAGTGCCCTACGGACGCCGGTTTAATATCACCCTGCCGGACAGTACTGTTGTGTTCCTGAATTCCGGTAGCGTATTGCAGTATGCCGGCAGTTTCGGAACGGACGAGCGTTCGGTTGTGTTAAACGGCGAAGCGTATTTCGAAGTCGCAAAAGATACCTCCAGGCCGTTTATCGTTCATGCGGATGACCTGAACATACGGGTGCTGGGTACACATTTTAATGTTCATAATTACGAGTCCGGTAAAAAGGTGGAAACGGTATTGACGGAAGGAAAAATTGCCTTGTATACTGATGAAGAGGGCTTTTCAGACCGACCTGTGGTCATGGTACCCGGCACTTTGGCCCTTTTTGATAAGCAGGACCGGAACATTGAAATAAATGAGGTAAATACGGCATCTTATATAGCCTGGATACAGGGAGAAATGATCTTTGAAAAGCGGCCTTTCCCCTTTATTCTCAACACACTGGAACGAAGATTCAATGTGGAGATCGTAAATAATGACAGGAAATTGGATGAAGCCCGGTTTACTGCCAAGTTCGATACGCACTCCTTGCAGGAGATACTGGAATCCTTCCGGCAAAGTTTTCCTTTTGAGTATGCTATGGACAACAAACGTATAATCATTAATTAACAAGCGGAAGAAATTTATGAAAACATAACAGTCCGACCAGCAAGCAGAAAAAAATCGGAAAATGTTGGCGCATTTCCCGATTTGAAACAAGCGATTTATCAGATAAATCACCAACTAATCACAACAAAAATATGAAAAAACTCATCAATCTCATGAGGTGGGGTTCTCTTGCCTTAAAATTTGATTTAAAAATGAGGCTTACACTGTTCTTCTTGTTCATTTCATTATTCAGGATACAAGCCGATTCATACTCACAAAACACAGAAGTTTCCCTGCATTTAAAAAATGCGGCCCTGGAAGAATTTTTCAATACGGTTGAGGCAATGACTCCCTACAGGTTTTTGTATAATCTCAATGACATAGACCTCACAAAAGAAGTCAGCGTATCTGCGGAAGAGGAGCCCTTGTACAGGGTGCTGAACCGCCTGTTTAAAGATACCGATATTTCCTATAAACTGGTTAACAACCAGATAGTATTAAATACCTTTCTTCCGAAACCGGCTTCCGTACAACAGCAGATATCGGGTGTGGTCAGTGATGAGAACGGAATGCGGCTGTTGGGGGTCACCGTACTCATCAAAGGATCAAACCGGGGAACGACTACGGATATGGACGGACGGTACCGGATCAGTGCAGATGCTGAAGATGTTCTGGTTTTCAGTTTTGTAGGATTTGAGTCGAGAGAAGTCGTACTTTCGGATATATCCGCATCAGACAATGTGGATGTCGTACTGAAAGAATCTGCGGATGAGCTCGCTGAGGTTATTGTAACCGGCTATAACAATATTGTTCAAAAAAGGATGACGGGAGCAGTCAATACTATCAAGACAGCAGACGTGTATTCGAATGACCAGAACCGGATAGACAATATGCTGAAAGGACAGGTGCCCGGGTTAAGCATAACCTCTATTTCCGGTGAAGTCGGGTCGGTTCCCATGGTAAAGATCAGGGGAACCTCGACCCTGACAGGAAATACCTCACCGCTGTGGGTGGTGGACGGGGTGGTCCTGGAAGACCCGGTTCCTTTAACACCTACCGAGTTGAATACTCCCGATGTGGTAAACAGGATAGGAAATGCCCTGTCCGGAATAAACCCCCAGGATATAGAGACCATCACGGTGCTTAAGGATGCTTCGGCAACAGCCATATACGGGGTCAGGGCAGCCGGCGGGGTGATAGTGCTGACTACCAAAAGGGGAAGGGAATCCAAACCGGTAGTGAATTTCAGTATACGGACTTCCGTAGCCGAAAGACCGCGCTACAGTGATTTCAATCTCATGAATTCGAAGGAAAGAATAGGGATAGAACAGTATTATTTCGATTCCGGCATGCAGTATTACAATGCAGATGCCAATGTAAACTCTGTAGGTCTCTCAGGGGCCTATGCACGCTATAAAAGCAGGGAACTGGCTACCTGGAGCGATTTCCAGGAAGAGGTCCGCAAGGCCCAGACCTATAACACGGACTGGTTCGATATCCTTTTCCGCGATGCACTGAGTGTGAATGCCAATGTCAATGTGTCCGGAGGGAGTGAGAAGACCACGTATTACGCATCGCTCGGGATGGTGGATGAGGACGGGACGGATATTATGACCGACAACAAGAGGTTCAACGGGTCCATTAAACTCAATACCCAGCTTTCGGACGCTTTTAATGTGGAGTTATACCTTTCCACTTATCGGAATAAACGAAGTTCCTATCCCTTCAGTATGGTCCCGCCGGGAATTTCGAATTTTACAAGGCCTACTCCCAGACCTTTTGATTATGCGATCAATACCAGCAGGACCTTCCCCCTGAAAAATCCGGACGGAAGCTACTATATGTACAGGGGCCACAATGATTTTTACCTGTTCAATATTATGAATGAATACGATAACTCCAACCAGACCTCTACGACGGACGGAGTGAATTCACGTATTTCTGTCGATGTGGATATTACCGACAACCTGAAGGTATTCGGTCTTGCCAATTACACCCGCAGCAGTGCGTTGAACGAAACCTATTACAAGGAGAACACCAACCAGGTTGCCGGGATAAGAAGGTCCAATTACGGCGAACCGGCCCCCGGAGACAGCAACCTGCCCAGCGGAGGGATCATATTTTCCAATTCCAATTTTCAGGATTATATCATATTGAAGGGAACATTTGATTATACCCCTTTATCTACCGATCTACATTATGTTAACCTATACGGCGGAGGAGAGTATCGCTCCAATAATTACCGGGGCGATAATACTATTGGTTATGGGTACCTGCACGAACGTGGCAAGGTTATTTCAACGCATGAAAATATAGGGGAAGAACTATCCGGTGCTCCTTATCTGACCATCAGGGACTATTCGACAAAATCCGCTTCTTATTTTGGTGTGGCTACCTATTCGTTTAAGGACAAATATGTGGCTAATCTGAATATCAGGTATGACGGTTCCAACCTGTTCGGGTCCAATCCCAAATATCGTTGGTCTCCTGCCTGGTCTATTGCCGGGAGATGGAATATTATGGAAGAGAGCTTTATGAAAGAGGGACTGTTCGACAACCTCGCCATACGGGCTTCGTACGGCTTACAGGGGTCGACGAATACACAGAGTACCCCGCAAATTGTAGCATCCTTCCTGAGCCCGGCATCCTGGTCCGGACTCAATTTGTTGACTATCGGATCTCCCGCGAATCCCAACCTGACCTGGGAAAAGACATACAATACCAACCTGGGGCTGGATTTTGCCGTGTTTGACAGCAGGGTACAGGGATCAGTAGACGTGTATAGCAAACAGGGAAAAGACCTGATCACCAATACAAGGATATCTGAAGTTAACGGGTTTTCTACCCTACCCATCAATTTTGCAGATGTGAGCAACAAGGGGATCGAATTCGGGATTAGCACGTATAATTTCCGTGCGCCCCATCCCGGTTTTAACTGGAGTACGACTGTCAATTTCTCGTATAACAAAAACGAAGTGACCAAGGTAAATATCGACCCTGTGGTGTCGCGCATGTTGTCGCCTTTCCCATATAAACCCGATGCGGCCATGGTGGGAAAACCGTTGAACGCCATATACTCCGTAGCTTTTGATCATCTGGACGAGAACGGGACCGCACATTTTAAACTGGCTGACGGAACGGTGACCGAAGGGACCAGGGATCTCGATTTCGAGGTGGAAGACCTGGTATATAACGGCCCTATGGAAGCTCCGTACCAGGGAGGGATAAGCAATATGTTTGAATACCATAACTTTCAGCTTACCTTCCTGTTTACCTATGGATTCGGAAACTATTTCAGAAGGCAGGATATACTGGAGTCCTGGATGTACTCACCCGACCAGAACCTCAACAGGGAACTTTTAGGGGCCTGGCGCACACGGGGAGATGAAGCCAATACGAATATTCCGCATATCAAAAATGAAACGGGGGCCGATAATCACAAGTATTACTGGGATATGAGTGATATCAGGGTGATCAAGGGAGACTACCTGAGACTGAGCAATGTAACCCTGCAATATAGGTTCCCGAAAACATGGCTGGAAACCTTCCGTTTTTCAAATGCCTTTATTCAGTTTGAAGGAAATAACCTGTTCCTGTTTGCCGACAAGGGGCTGAACGGGTATGATCCGGAAACCTTTCCCCGTCAGTCCCTGCCTATCCCGAGATCGTATTCATTAAGCATAAACGTAACATTTTAAGAAAGACTCATGAAAATATCAACTAAAATATTGGTGTTACTTCCCGTATTCATTGCTTTTTTTTCATGTGATAAGGCTTTGGAGGAAGATCCTCAAAACAAGTTAAAACCCGAAACCGTCCAGGATTACGACGAACTCCTGAATTACGGCTATCCGACAACCAGGGATTACGGAACCGAGGTCCCCCTGGATTTTTATGTGGAAATGATGACAGACGATCAGGACCTGAGTTATTTTAACCAGGACGCCAACGAATATGCGATCCATCCTTTTTCGTTTGAGATCACCCATGAGCACTCTTCCATGATGCGCGGTTATGACCAGGCGTGGAAAAATTTCTACGAGGCGATATACTATGCCAACGTTATCGTGGAAAATATAGACGGTGCCGAAGGAGGTACGGCCGCCAAAAATTACCTGAAGGGAGAAGCCATGGTGTTGCGGGCCTTTTCCTTCTTTAAGCTGATCAACCTGTATGCAAAGCCCTATGATCCCGGAACGGCAGCTTCTGATCCCGGGGTGCCTTTAAAACTCGATCCTATCGTACAGGCTTCGTCCTATACGAGAAACAGTGTACAGGAAATCTATGATCAGATCGATAGCGACCTCACCGAAGGGACCCGGTTGATGGAAGAGAACGACCAGCGGGTGCAGTCCAAATACAAACTGACCCCGGTTGCAGCAAACCTGCTGGCTTCCAGGGTAGCCCTGTATAAAAAGGATTATGAAAGTGTTATCGAATTCGCTACGAAGGTAACCGGGGAGAATTCGCAGATCTTCGACATCTCCGGGACTACCATGGAAGAGGCGCAAACGGGCTGGGGCTACGGGCAGGGTACCCATTACCTGAGCCCGGACAACGATAACGTGCTCTTCGTTTACGGTTCTAACGAATATTATACCTATGCCTATCTCCCCGGGGCGTTGGGAGTATCAGATGATTTTATGAATACGTTTGAGCCCGGTGACCTGCGATTGTATTATTTCTCTTATGTAAAAGGACCGCAGGGAAGGATCTATTTTAAGAACAGGCCATTTCCTAATAGAACAGGAGAACCGGTAAGGGGCTTCCGGGTAGAGGAGGCTTATCTGAACAGGGCAGAGGCCTATGCCGAATCGGGGATGCTCCGGGAAGCCCTGGACGATATAAATTATATAAGGCGTTTCAAGTTCGATGCGCAATTTGATGAAGAAGACGGCAATTACTACCGGTATTCCGTTTCCGATTATTCCGGAAAGGAAGAAGTGATCGACATTGTCCGGGAAGAGCGCCGCAGGGAACTTTTCGGGGAGTTCCATCGCTGGTACGACCTTCGCAGGTACGGTATGCCCGAGATCAGGCACCAGTATAACGATGAGACCTATATACTGCCTGCAGGTGATCCCCGCTATATTCTGCAGATCCCCCAGGTGGAACTGGATTTTAATCCTTCCATGGAAAAGAACCCCCGCTAATTATTTAATACAAATATTATGAAAAACAAGAGTTTGCAATATATGTTTCCGGTTTTGGTATTACTGCTCTCCCTGCTTGCCTGTTCCGAAGATGATCGGCTTGTAGCCGATTATGATGCCCCGCAGGAACTGCCATCCAACCTGGTTCCGGGCACTCCATTAAGCGATCGTATTCTCAAGCTGTACGACGATTACGGCATTATTATCTATACCGATACCATAGGCGACCGCAATTATAACGACCTGGTCTCGGAAGATGGCCTGTCGATCGGGAAAAGAATGCCGCCCGACAGCGCTGCGGCACTGGTATATGTTAATATGATCGAGGATGAATTTGTAATGCAGATCCCGGAAGATAAGGAAAGTCTGATCTTCAGGAACTTTTACCTGTACAGCAATGAGCTCTCCAGCGGTACCTCGGTATATACCAAATACGATTACCTGTCTTATCTGTGGTACAATTCCAATTCCGACCTTACTGTCGGAGGGGTTGTCAATGAGGGACTGGATTCGTTGCTGCTAAAGCAAAGCTTCTATTATGGCCTGTCCGGGGTTTTAAGAGCTGATCCCGTATACACGGATGCCTATTATAACAAATTCACGGATGCAATAACGGATGCGGAGGTATATTACTGGCAGGTAATCGATCTGGAGGATGCCTACTCCAAAGGTTTTTTGTCAGATAATCAAGATCTTATAAAAAGTGGTCAGCAGGATTTTGACCTTTTTGCTGCCTGGGCTGCCACCGTGCCGCCCCTGGAAAGGGATAGCCTGTTGAATGAACATGCGCTGTTGAAACAAAAGTACGGCCTGGTGACCTCGATGTTCCGGCAGGAGGGAATCCCGCTGGAAACCATTAACGAGGCATGGCAGGAAAGTAAGTATAACCCAAAAAATAACTAAGCTATGCGTTTTGTAAACAAGATGACCAGAACAACAATGGCACTGCTGACCGTCTGGTTGACAGGATGTCAGGAGAAGACGAAAGAAGCGGAAAAAAATGATACGATTATCGTTACCGGGCAGGTAGAGCATTTTAAGGATACCACCGGGGCATTTACCTATTATAACTATGAATTCCTGAAAAACCTGCAGACAGAACGGGTCGACTTTTCGGAAGAAGGGAAGTTCAGGATGGAATTAAAGACCGGAAGCCCGGTAAAAGGGTGGTTTTCTTTTGGCAAGGTTCCCGTAACGAGGGAGTTTCAGTACACCACCATAGAAGGAAAGGACACTACCATGAGGACCGGAACTGTCGACCTGAGGATGGTATACCTTTATTTGCTGCCCGGGGACAGTCTCCACCTGGAGGCGGATGCGGAACGGCTGGAGGAAACCTTGTCTTTTTCCGGAACGAATGTCGACAACAGTATTTTTGTAAATGCGGAGGACAAGAGGTTTAACGATTACAAGCACAAATTCCTGAAAAACTGGTATGATGTAGCCAATCGCAAACCTGACGATTACAAGAGGATTACCGATTCCCTGTATCGGGAGAAGCTGGATTTTTTAGCTGACTTTTCCTCCCGGCACTCCTTGAGCCAGGAACTGGTACACCTGTACGAAACCGACTATTACGGGAAAACGGTAGCTGCCAAGGTCAATTACCCGGCTGTCTATGCGAGTTATAACGATCTGGAAGAAACACCCTTACCCGGTGACTATTACGATTTTTTGGATAAAGTGAAATTCGGGGAAGAGATCGGTGAAAACGGGATGGGATATTATTATAGCCTGGATGCCTATCTCGATAAGAAGTACGAAGTATACCGCGAGCGCAATAAGACCGGGGATGTGCAGGGGTTTTATGACTGGGTGGGAACGGAGTTGCCCGAAAAAATCCACTATCAGTATATGGCATACGCCCTGGCCGGAGATTTCAGCAAGGAGTTGTACGACAGGTTCGGAGCAGACAGCCCGTACCCGGAGATGGCCTCTGTGGTAAGAGAGAAATACAAGGATATGGAAGGCATGCTGGAAGGAAATCCTGCACCGGAGGCTGTTTTTGAAGATACCGATGGAGGAAAAATGGCTTTGAGCGATCTCAGGGGCAAATATACCTATATAGACCTCTGGGCTACCTGGTGCGGCCCCTGTAAGAAAGAGATCCCGAGTTTAAAAAAGGTGGCAAGGGCCTATGAGGGCAAAAATATTCAGTTTGTGAGTATTTCTTTCGACAAGGAAAAGGACCGCGGAAAATGGAAAGATTTTGTCGAAGAAAACGACCTGGACGGGATACAGCTTATTGCGGATAAGAAAGCACATGATATAATTTCGAAGGCATTCAATATTAAAATGATCCCTCGTTTTATCCTTCTGGACCCCGAGGGAAAGATCGTGGATGCCACAGCTCCGTTCCCTTCAGACCAGAAGCTGCTGGAGTTGTTTGACGAACTCAATATATAGACCGCATACCGTGTTCCCGGCCTTCCGGCAATAGTATGCCTGAGGCCGGGATGACAGTTTGCCAAGGTCTGGCCTTTCTGCAATAAGTTTAAAATCAATCATAGTGTAAATGAAGTATATACTCTTTAGTGTGTACCTGATATCCCATATCCTGTCAGGACAACAAAACATTGATAACAGCGCCTATTTTTCCGGTTTTTTCACTAAAAACAGGGGAGAAAAGAAATTATTGTTACTGGGAGAAAACCATTCTTCTTCGGCAGCGTCGACCATATATCCCGAACTGGTCGAACTGCTTCATGAAAAAGATCAGCTCCGTACGCTCCTTATCGAATTCGGGCCTTCGGAAGCCTATTTTTACAATCGTTACCTGGAGTCGGGAGATAAAAAATACCTGGCTTATACGATCTATGGCGGTTTTTATACCGACTGGAAGAAGGCATGGGAAAAGCTGTATCTCTTTAACAAGACCTTGAAAAAGCCCTTAAAAGTAGTCGGGGTCGATTTCGACCGCACGCGAACTTTTGGCTATGCCCTGTATAATATCTTCAAGACCTGTGAAAACAGGCCGGCAGAGATAGATTCCCTGATGAACGTGATCAGGCAACCCGAATTTTACAAGACCTACACCATTGGCTATCCTACCGATGAGGGTAAGGAATTTGTAAAAAAGACCAAGGATATCCTTTCGAGGCATATGGAGTTTATGCGGTCTGCACTGCCTGCCGAAGATATGGAAGTGGTCTCGGAATTGATGGGGAACCATGCTGTGGAATTCGGGGGAAGCCGGGAAGAAGATATCGGGAAGAATATTACAGACCGTATAAAGGCGTCCGGTGAGAAAAACTTTCTGATGCTGGTAGGCAGGGACCACACCTATCTGAAGCCGGTGTATAACAATGAAAAAATACGATTGGCGGAGCTCCTGAAAAAGGAGAGTTCCTTTTCGACACTTACGGGACTGATCCTGCATGAAGAATCCCAGCAATGGGACGAGAAGTATAAAAACCCGATCACCTTATACGAGGTCAGGGACAAGATTCCCTGGAAAGAATTCTCGCAAGCCATCAATAAAAAAGCCAAACAAGATTTTACCGTAATCCCGCTTACCGGAACCCTGGAGCCCCTGTCTGAATATACCGATTATATTCTGATAGCCAGGAACCAGGGACCCATTCAGTTTTGATAGGGGCGTGTGACAATTCATAAAAAATCCGAAGCCTTATTACGAAATGAATAAGGCTTCGGATTTTTTGATTTTATATTGTGCTCTCCGTTTACGACTCGCAGCTGCTGCAATTCACCAGGTTGTTTACCATTTCTTTCGAAACGCTCTGACTTCTCTGGTAATAGAGGGTTTTTACCCCGAGTTTCCAGGCTTCTATAAGCAGCTTGTTTACTTCCTTGATCGGAACCGCTGAAGGGATATTGATATTCAGGCTCTGCGACTGGTCTACGTATTTCTGGCGTATGGAGGCCTGTTGTATGATCTCGAGCTGGCTGATCTCCTTAAAGGTCTTGAACACGGATTTTTCCTGTTCGGTGAGCCCTTCCAGTTTCTGCACGCTGCCGCTGTCGAGCATGATGTTTCTCCAGGTATCTTCGTTGTCCATACCTTTTTCCTGCAGCATTTTTTTGAGGTATTTATTCTTCCGGATAAAGTTTCCTTTAGACAGTCCTGCCTTGTAATAATTACTGCTGAAAGGCTCTATTCCGGGAGAAGTCTGTCCGAGAATGGCCGAAGACGAGGTAGTGGGGGCAATGGCCATGGTGGTGGTATTCCTTCGCCCGTATCCCTTCAGTACCTCGGGTTCTCCGTATATCCTGGCCAGTTCTTCGGTAGCCTTGTCGGCTTTTGCCCTGATATGCTTGAAAATTTCGGTCGTCTTCATTTTGGCATCCATACTTTCGAAGGGGATCATGTTTTTCTGCAGGTAGGAATGCCAGCCCAGCACGCCCAGCCCGAGGGCCCTGTGCCGTTTGGCAAAACGGTTGGCCGAAGCCAGGTAATAATTGCCTTCTGTTTTTTCGATAAATTCCTGTAATACGGCATCGAGGAAAAAGATGGCCAGTTTTACGGCCTCGGTGTTTTTCCACTCGTCGTAAAGTTCCAGGTTCATGGACGAGAGGCAGCAGATAAACGATTCGTCTTCCGAAGAAGGAAGCATGATCTCGGAGCAGAGGTTACTGGCATTGACCCTCATGTCCAGGTCTTTGTACACCTGTGGTTTGTTGCGGTTTACATTGTCGCTGAAAAAGATATAGGGCAGTCCTTTTTCCTGCCGGCTTTCGAGTACCTTGGCCCAGACCTTCCGCTTGTCGATATCCCCGTCTATCATTTCCTGCATCCAGTAATCCGGTACGCATACCCCGAAAAAGAGATTTTGTATCGGGTTACCGATGTCTTTTATTTTCAGGAATTCCTCTACGTCCGGGTGGTCGATGTCGAGATAGGTGGCAAAGGCCCCGCGTCGTACACCTCCCTGTGATATGGTGTCCATGGCCGTATCGAACAGTTTCATAAAGCTCACGGCCCCGCTGCTTTTCCCATTGTCCGTCACGGCACTGCCACGGGCCCTTAGCGAACCGAAATAGCCTGAAGTTCCACCGCCTATTTTGGTTTGCATGATCACTTCGCCGAGCTTATGTGTAATCCCCTCAATATTATCCGGGATATGCACGTTGAAGCAGGAAATGGGAAGTCCGCGTTCCGTACCCATATTGGCCCATATGGGCGAACTGAGGCTCATCCAGCCCCGTTCTATCATTTCCTGGAACGACTCTTTCAGTTCGGGTTTGTACAACCGTTTTGCCGCAGCTGTGGTAATACGGTCTATGGCGCCTTCCACGGTTTCTCCCTTAAGCAGGTATCCCCGGTTCAGTATCTGTTCACTTTCGTCGTTTTTCCACCAAAGTTTTTCTGTTAACGTTACATCGTTTTCATCCGTTAGCGGTAGCTCTTTTGTTATCATGCGTAACTCGGGTTTTATATTTTAAAATAAATCGTCTGCTGTAATACTCTTGTCGTGTTTGGTATAGTCTACCGGTCTTTTGGCAAAGAAATCGTCGAGGCTGTTGGCAAAAACTTCCTCTTCAAACCAGCGCAGGGGGGCATACTCTTCGGCTGTAATACCGTAAATACGGCCGAGGCCTATTTTTTCCATACTGTCGTCGATACGGAATTTCATGAAGTTGAGCAGATCGTGTTTTTTGATGGTATCCAGCTCTCCCTCTTCAAAGATCCAGTCCAGTATCTTTCCTTCGATCTCCAGGGAATTCTTTACGGTATCCTTTACGTGCTGTACGGTTTCTTCATCAAAGAAGCCGGGATATTCTTCCCTGATCTTGTTCACCAGGTAAATCCCCGCATTGGCGTGGATCTGTTCGTCTACGGAAGTCCACGCAATAATATTGCTCACATTTTTCATATACCCTTTGAACCGGGTAAACGACAGGATGATGGCAAACTGGCTGAAGAGCGATACATTCTCTATAAGAATGGAGAAGAGGATCAGGGAGACCACGTATTTCTTATGGTCTTCGGAGTTGGCGTTTTTCAGCGCCGCAGAGAGGTATTCCACCCGGTCCCTGATCACGGGAACCGTCAGGAGATCTTTAAACTCGTTGTTATATCCCAATACTTCCAGCAATCTCGAATACGCCTCGGAATGCCGGAATTCGCACTCCGCAAAGGTACTTCCCAGTCCGTTAAACTCCGGCTTGGGGAAATGCTGATAGATATTCCCCCAGAAGGTTTTTACGGCAACTTCTATCTGGGCTATGGCCAGGAGGCTGTTCTTTATGGCCCTGCGCTCTGCCGGACTCAGGTACGAGTGGAAGTCCTGGGTGTCGGCAGTAAAGTCTACCTCGCTGTGCACCCAGAACGATTTGTTTATGGCTTCTGTAAATTGTAAAACATCGGGGTATTCAAACGGTTTATAGTTCACTCTTCTGTCAAAAATTCCCATAATGCAAGTATTTAAAAAATTCTCCCTTTTCGGTAATAGGTTTGAAATCAATTTCGTGGAAAAAACAAATGAGAAGACATCTGTCTTTTTTTCGTGATAACTAAATTAAGCCAAGTTCTCACAGGTTTTGCAAGGGGAATAAAAAAGATTTAAAGAGGTTATTAACACTTGGTTAATATGCTGGTAATTAGATTTTTGTATTTTACGGCCTTTTCCCGGGAAAACAGGGATATCCTCTTGTGTAAGGAGTGGAAATACAAATGTTCGCGCCTGCCGGTTACCGGGGTTTAATCCCGGAATCAAGAGAAATAGACCCCGTCATTCCCTGCGAAAAGACGGGGTGTAAAAGATCGGTTCCTTCCGGAATTGCTCCGGGAGTCCGGATCAGGAAACAAGCTCTGCTTCCAGCGCTATTTCAAAACTGAAAGCCTGGCTCACCGGGCAGGTTTCCTTGGCCTTTTTTGCAATATCCTGGAAAGTGTTGTGGTCAATATCCTTTACCTTTGCCTCGAGCCGCAACAGCGACCTGGTTATTTTTCCGTCCTCCAGGCTTACGGTAGAGGAGGTGCGGAGTTCTTCCACCTCATACCCGCCTTCGGTCAGGTCGAGGCTGAGTTTCATGGTAAAGCACCCGGCGTGGGCTGCGGCGAGAAGTTCTTCCGGATTGGTGCCCTTCCCTTCTTCAAACCTGCTTTTAAATGAGTATTGGGTTTTGTCGAGAACAGCACTACCGGTGGTAAGATGTCCTTTTCCTTCTTTGATACTACCGTTCCATACGGCTTCTGCCTTGCGTTTCATAATAATGATTTTTCAGATTAAACATGGTATCTCTGTTACGGTGGGGCCCCGGTACTCCGGAAAGTTGTGGGTGTTTACTGCCCGCAACAGCACCGGGATATACACATGGGTAATTTCCCGTTTCGTCTAAAGTTACGAAATTTATGGTGTCTGCCGGACAATTGCCTGTTAAGTAAAGTTTAAAATACCCGGATTTTCCCCGGGAAAGTCATTCCTTCCCCAATCCCTTTTTATAGGTGTCCAGGGCCCTTTTCCGGGCGTAATGGTGTTCTACTACAGGCGGGGAGAGGTCAGCCTCGAAATCCGGATACCACCTGCGGACGTAATGAAGGTCCCGGTCAAATTTTTTAGCCTGGGCATAGGGGTTGAATATCCGGAAATACGGAGCCGCATCACAACCGCAGCCTGCCGCCCATTGCCAGTTACCATTGTTGGCCGCCATATCGTAATCCAGCAGTTTCCGGGCGAAATAGGCCTCGCCCCACCGCCAGTCTATAAGAAGGTGCTTGGTGAGAAAACTTGCTGTGATCATACGCACCCGGTTGTGCATCTGCCCGGTACTGTTGAGCTGGCGCATACCTGCGTCTACTATGGGATACCCGGTTTTGCCGTTACACCAAAGCCGGAATTCCTTCTCGTTGTTGCGCCATGCTATGTGTTCATACTTCTCCTTAAAGCAACGGTGTTCTACCCAGGGGAAATGATACAGGATCTGCATAAAAAACTCCCGCCATATCAGTTCATCGAGCCAGGTATCGTTGTATTGCAGGGCCAGGCGTATACACTTCCTTATGGAGATGGTCCCGAAACGCAGGGCGATTCCCAGCCCGGTAGTGCGTTCTTTTGCCGGATAGTCCCTGAACTTATCATAAGCAGATACCGTCCCGGTATCTATGACAGGAGGAGTGAATGTGATATCGGTTTTCCGAAAGCCAATATCTTCCAGCCGGTGTATCCCGGCGCTCTTCAAGGGCATTAAATGCTCTTTTTTCAATGGGAACCCCGCATAGTGCTGCTCTTTTAAGGTGTCTTTCCATTTTTTCGAATACGGGGTAAACACGGTATAGGGGGTACCGTCATTCTTGACGATCTCGTCCTTTTCAAAAATCACCTGGTCTTTAAAATCCCTGAAATCTGTTCCCATACTTTTCAGCAGGGTTTTGATGTCGCGGTCTCTCTGCAGGGCACGGGGTTCGTAATCGCGGTTGCAGAAAACAGTATCCACAGTATAAGATGCCGTTATTTTTTGAAATACCTCGCTGGCGTTTCCGTAGAAAGTACGGAGTGCCGACCCGTATTTTTGCATTTCTTTATCAATGTGTACCAGGGCCTGCCGGATATAATCCACCCGCCGGTCTTCCGGGTCCGGAAAACGCTTGAGAATATCGGTGTCGAAGATAAAAACGGCCAGCACCTGTCTGCCCGATTTTAAGGCGTGGTGCAGCCCTGCATTGTCTTCCAGCCTGAGGTCCCTGCGGAACCAGAATACATGTATTTTATCTGTCTGCATAGGCAATCCCTTTCCTTTTCTTCAAAAATAGGCATAGATCGGGAATACGGGGATTGTTTTGGTCTGCAAATAATCCGTTTTTTTAAAACCAGAAGCTTACCGAAGCTGAAATATGCCGGAAATTTTTATTTGCTCCGGACCCTTGTCCCGAGGGAAGTATCAGCGAATAAGCGATATCGAATTCGAGGGCATTGTGTTCCAGGTTCCTGGCCGTAGACAGCCTGGTATTCAGCTGAAAATAGTCGGTGGTGTGATAGGCCATGGCCGGAATAGCTATCCAGTTGTAGTAGATATTGTCGCGGGCGGCTTTCGGATCATGGCTGTGTTGAAGGTGGAGTTTATAATCTGCCCCGGCACTCAGGTTGGTATCCCATGAACCGAGGTACAGCCCTCCCGTAAGGGAAGCCCCTGCGTACAGATTGCTATAGGCAAATTTGTATCCGTAACTCTTGTCCAGTTCGTCCAGGCTCTCATAGCGGGTTTTCAGGCTGATGGCTTTCAGGCCGTTTTCGACGGGAATACGATATATATTTGTCAACCCGGCATTTATAACGGAGGTGGTGTAGTTTTTCCGGAAATTTTCCAGGGTATTGTCCCTGCTTTTTCCCGTTCCGGAAATGTATTCGGCTTCCAGAAGCTGTTCGAGGCTGTTTTTCCCTGCGGAGGCCTTGTGGAAAAGGGTGGCGGTATGGAGGGTATAATCGTATCTTGCCACAATATTGCTTTGTGTAGCCTTATAGATCTCGTCGTTGATCCATTTTCGCTTTCCCGACCTGATGGAATAACGTGCGAGGATCTCTCCCGACTTGTTATCGAGGTGCCATTGTACAAGGGCCCCGGGACTGGTTTCCCGGCTGATGATCCCGCTGGTCAGGTTTTTGAAATAAGATCCCAGCCCGGTATTGAAGTATATGTTATAGGTGTCGTCACTGGTAGGATGAGGGTATTTATTATGGAGTTCCGATCCGGTTTTTTTCTGGTAGAGCTCAATGCCCATGCTGTAGCGGCCGTATGCTCCGGAGTTGTAAGTCAGGGAATAGCGCAGGAGGGAGGCCAGTTTTGTAAATTCATTCCGGGTATCGATCTTGCGGTATGCCAGGTCGATATCGTATTTTATGGAGAGCCCCATGGCGTATTTGTCATTTGCAAATGTTTTGCTGATATCTGCGTTAAAACCGTAGTGCTGCAAGTTCCATTCGCCCGGTTTTTTGATAAAAAAGTAAAAAGGAGCGCCGTGATCCCTGTTAAAATAGGACAGGTTGGTATTTACACTGTCCGCACGACTGTTCTCATACTCGAAACTTCCGTGTAAAGTCCACCCGCTGTTACCCAGGGTGGAAAGCGATGCGGTCTTCAGCCCTGTAAAGTTTCCCTTCCCGTATTGTTGAGGGTTCCGGAAATCACCCTGCTCATTGGCAAACCGTCCTTTTATATAGGCCCGGTTTTTTCCTTTCCACCAGGAGATGGAAGAGGGAACGCGGGCATACAGTTTTTCAAAATAGAACTGTTCCTCCCGGCGCTCGGCAAAGGAACCCTGCTGGGCATGTACACGAAAGGCCAGGAGAACGAATGCGGCCAAAAGTAATTTCCGGATACTCACACTGATCATTTTAAAAATTTAATGCATTATAACCTTTGGCATCCGGGTAATCTATAGACTCGAAATCTGCCCCCGAATTATCGGTGTCCTGCAAGACTACCCTTCCGAAGAGAGTCGAGCGGTTTTCATCTACTTTTCTTCTCATGCTCATACTGGAATAGAAGGCCCCTCCGTCTGCCTTGAGGTAATTAAATCCGCTATCTATGACATCCGGTAGTCTTTTATAGGCCGCCGCCTGTGAGTTTTCGAGAAAATCAACCCCGTCTATGATATCACTTACCGGTATCTTCATCAGGTATGAGGGTGAGCCGTACCCTTCGTATTTGTAATATTCCACAATGTCCGTATCGCCGAAAGCCTTGTCTGTCCTGAAAATCACGGCCGAAGTGCCGTAAGAATCAAAAAGGCAGAGGGCGCCCTCAATATAAATATTGATCATGTTGGGGACATTCGGATTATCAAAATCAAAGAATGCACTGCCTTCCAGTCCCTGGGCCTCTTTCCAGGCTACGGAATACCGTTCCAGGTCTGCCCCGGTGTTGTCCAGCGCAAATTCGGCCCCGGGATTTGCTTCCTTAAAGTTCATGGCATTGAGGGCTATAACAATACTATTTCCGGGAGCTATGGGATAATCGTCACCATCTCCGGGAACCTGTTCGATAAAATCGGCGTATACATATTCAGAAGTGTCCAGCATATCGGTCAGGGGGTATTGATGTCCTGAAGCCCCTGTTTCCCCAAACAGGTTTGCAATATAGAGTCCGTCTGCATAAATAACCTGGTCACTGTTGTTAAAGATCTCTATGAACTGGTCCTTAAACAGGGTTACGTACCCGTCATTGGCCCCGTTGTAATATATTTCCTTGATCACCAGTGTACCGTTGGGGTCTACGGCCCTGACCCGTATCTCCACTTCCGTGTTCAGGTTGCTTTCCACGGCTATGCCTGTTTGCGAACCGCTGAGGGTATAGTCTTCCCCCTCAACATAATGAGAGACCGCGGCATTATAGGTCCCTGCCGGGATATCCGGGAAATGGGCCTTTCCGGAAGCATCGGTAGTGCCTTCCCTGCTGGTATTATCGGTGGTATTGAGCAACTGAACAGTGAGCCCCTGCAGCGGAAGGGCATCGTTATCGTCTTCGCCGGTAACCGTAATGGTTACGTTCCCGAGGAAATTTTCATCGTCGTCATTGCTACAGCCGGTGATGAACATTATGGTACAGAGCAGGGAACATAATAAAGATGTTTTGGACAAATTGTTACTTTTCATGATTATAGTTATATAGTTAATTTTGGTTACTTCCTATGCGGAATAACATGGAAAATCCGACGGTAAGGTCATCGTTCAGGTATCTTCGGTTGCCGTTGATCACGTAAGTGGGATTTTTCCAGAGGAAATTATTGGCAAAGAAGCTGAAGGAATGTCCCGAAGCCGTTTCTTTTCTGATCTGCAGGTTAAAATTGGTATGAAAAGGAGGTTTTTCGTATGGTGTAAACGTATTTTCGGAAAGCCTGAGGTCATCATAAGCCCCCGAGGCCCTTTCGTCTTCGGGAATGGGATATAGTATTCCTTTATGATCGTAATAGGCATAGGGGTAGAGGCTTCTGGCATGCCTTTGGCTGTAATTCCTGAAATTCATTTCCCCGGCTATGGTAAACACCAGTCTCAGGGAAGGAATATGCTGTATGGCAGTCAGCGTACCCCGGCTGAGATAGGTGGTCCTGTCGGGGTTTTCATAGACCCCGAAGCGGGTTCTGGCATCTCCGATCACGTAGTTCGAAATGCCTATATCATATCCGGTGTATCTCTCCCGGGTCTTTATATGGGCCATCCTGAAACTGAACCGGGTGTCGGTAACGGGGATCCTGGGAAAGCTCATATTGACTTCCAGCCCCCTTGTTTTTGCAAAATACTCGTTTTTGAGTACCTGTACGGTACGGGCTATGTTCTCGGTTTCTCCCGTGGCCTCTACCACCGGGGGAAGGTTTTCGGGTTGCTCCGTTACGGTATAGAGATCTTTTTCCAGGGCAATAAGTTCCGGGGAGTGGTAAATGCCGTTGTCGAGGTCTTTC
The DNA here is from genome assembly GCF_003285545.1 of Sinomicrobium soli. Lineage (GTDB taxonomy): Bacteria > Bacteroidota > Bacteroidia > Flavobacteriales > Flavobacteriaceae > Sinomicrobium. The sequence goes on from NZ_QLNV01000006.1 coordinate 65,592, forward strand.
CGGTAGTAGGTGAGGTTTATCCTGAGATCTTTGTTTTCCCAGTCTATTCCGGCTTCACGGGTTGTCACGGTACTGGGCCGGAGCGCACTGTTGTCGGGATAATATACATGAGTGGTTACCACGGCAAGCCTTTCGTCCGGATTTGGGGCATAATACCCGAGGTTGGTAAAATCGATATAGGTGGGGCCAGGGTGGAGTTCGATCATCGCAGGGGCCCGGTAAGCCTTGCCCCAGGCAGCCCGCAGGCTTATCTTTTGAAAGACCGTGGCCTTATAAGACAAGCGGGGAGACCAGAGGTTGTACCGCCCCAGCATATAATCGTAACGCACGCCTATCCTGGCTTCGGACCTCCAGTGTGTGAAATCGTTTATGACCTTGGTCTCGTGATAGGCAGACAGGGTTTCGGAAGCGGGTATCCGGTGAAACCTGGCCGAACGGCTCCCTATAACATTACCCGTGGCAGCAATATTATTGGTGGCGGCCCTTCCTTTTCCCGTATTCTTGTCGAAAGTATACTGTATACCCGTATCAAAATAAATACTGGTATGTGGTTCGGGGAGCCATTTTTGCACGCTTTCCACACGGAGGTCAATACTTACGGGTTGCCCTTCTATTTTTTTTACCTGTTCGTAGGTCAGCGGAGAATATCCTGTAAAGTATGTTCCCGGCTCCAGGGCTTCCACAAAGGGAAGCGGCCCGTTGGTCTGCAGTGATTCGAAATAGGAAGTCTGCCGGTTGAGGCTTCCAGAAAAATTATAGTCCAGTTTACCCAGCAGGTCCAGGGAACCATTGAGGTTAATGCGGTAATTGGTGCTTTTTACGTCGGAGACATTTTTGTATATTTCATCGGGCTCATGGCGCAATCCGTCATCTGAATGGTAGAGCTGCAGGGCGGTGGTATGGAACCAGTTCAGGGTGGCTGATACCTGTGTGCGCCAGCGCAGCCCCAGGTTCAGGTTCTGGTAGTAGTTTTTCTTTTCTGTGGCGCTTCCGGTGGAATACAGGTAGGACAGGTCGGTAAACAGTATTCCCGAACCGTTTTTCAGGGCAATACCCCGCGATAACCCGGCCTGGTACGTGGTCGGGGTAATATTGGTCTGGACCGTGAGCGGTTGCCTGCCTACGCTCTGCTTTACGATAATGGCCCCCGAAGACATGTTTCCGTATTTTGGAGAAGCCACACCGTTTACTACTTCCACGGTTTCGATGGAGTTGGCCGAAATACCCCTCAGGTCAATCCCCCTTGCGGCGGTGGTATTTCCGGAAAGGGAAAAGGAAGACGAGGGATTTCTGACCTGCATATCGGCATCGTTACTGATCCTTGCCCCGTCTATGATAACAGCAGTACCGAAGGCGTTGGCCTGTGAGGCCACAGCCGATCTGAGATTGGCCTGCTGTACGGTATTCAGGTTTCCCATTTGTTGCTCGCTGCCCGGCAGCAGGGTGAGAATGTCCCCCAGGCTCCTGGCGTGAATTTGTCTTATAGCCTGGCGGTCTATTTTAAACGTACTGCTGCCTTCTATACTCTCACGTTGTTCCCCGGTAACCACTACTTCGCTGAGTTCCAGCGATTCGGTTTTGAGCACTATCGGTATGGTGGTGTCCCGGGTCATGTGAAAGCGGAGTTCCAGCGCCCGGTATCCCAGTATATCCGAAATTACGGATTGCTCCCCGGGTTTGAGCAGAAGTTCAAACCTCCCGTCGGTATCCGTATAGGTATACACATCCTTTTCCCTGGTATACACCGATACCATTTGCAATGGCTGTCCTTGCTCATTGCGGACGGAACCGTCAAGACGAACGGTTTGCCCGGTGGAGAAAAAAGGTACGGACATCAACAGTAAAAGGTATGGCAGGGGGGCGGTAATCGGTTTTATCCCTTTCATTATAAGATGATCAGTGTGTTTTTATGGTTTACTGGCGGAAACCGGGGTTTACGGTTCAAAGGTCAGGGTGTAGTGTTTCATCTGCTTATTGAGGAACTTCCGGGTGAAGCGCTTTATTTCTTCTTTGTTTACCGTTTCCGGAAAACCCCCGGCCGCGTGTAGCGAATCAAGATCATATCCGTCCCTGATATAGGTATACATGCGGGTATAGGCCGAATGGCTGTAATTCTTGCTTTGTGCCACGGATTTGGCATAAGCACTGATCACCTTGTGCAGCTCTTTGTCGGAGATATTTCCGCTCTTTATTTTGTCTATTTCGTCATTTACAATTTGTATGAGTTCTTCCGGTTTTTCCGGGTCACAATCAAAGCTTACCGATAAGGTAAGGGCAGGGGAAGGGCGCCTGGAAAGGCTTCCCGAAACAGAAGCGCCATACGTGCCTCCCTGCTTTTCCCGCAGTTCATTGGTAAGGCGTAACTGCAGGAGGTCTGCTACATAGCGTATGAGCGTCTGGTTCCTGAAGTTGTATGCTGCGGCATTCCTGAATTTCATTTTTACCGTTGATTTGGGGGTTTCCATCTTTACGGGAATTCTTCTTACCAGGGATTTGTGTTTCCAGGGAACGGAAACGTCACGCCACTGTTCTTTCCGGCCCGACGAAGGCGTAGAAGCTACATACTGTTCAAGAAGTGTTTTCAGGGTTTCCTCTTCTATATCGCCTATAATAAACATTTCGAGACGATCCAGCGCGTCAAACCGTTCGTGGTATATCTCCTGTAGTCGTGAAAATGAAATCGCTTCTATATAGTTTTTGTCGAACAGGCTGAATCTGGGGTTCCCGGTATCGTATACGGCCAGGGAAAGGCTGTCACTGATAACATTACGGGGTTTTTTATAGTATTTCTGGTAACTGTCGTTCAGGCTTTCTATCTTCTGATCGTACATTTCGCGATCAAACCTCGGGTGATTGAGTTGCAGGTAAAACAACCGGAACAGGGTTTCCAGGTCTCTGGCCATTCCGTAACCGGTGATGACCTCCGTGGTTTCCGATACACTCAGGGCAACCCTCGCCACTTTTCCGGCAAGAAGCTTGTTGAGGTCGGTTGCAGAATACCGGTACACCCCCGAAGCCTGGGCAACAACCGTCGAATAGTTGGCTGAAGGAATGTCTTCCGGGCGGTAAAGCGATTTGCCCCCGTCACTTTCCGCACTGAAGAATACTTCTCCCTTGTTTTTATCGGTAAATTTATAATGTACCTTCCAACCGTTGCTCAGTGTGAACGTATAGGCATCTATATTCTTTAAATAAGTTTCTTCCGTGATCTTTCCGGGCACAATGGTAATCCCTTCCATCAGGTCGGTATTTAAGGTATCCTCCTCCGGGGCCGGCCAGGAATGTGATTCCGAATGGTGCAGGATCTGCGTGGCTTCTGCCTCCGTCAGGTTGTTTTCGTTCTCTACTCCTGTAACCAGTATAATACGGTTTTCTTTCCGGAACAGCTGCTTCAATACTTCAGTGATCTCTTCGTTGCTGACATCCTTGCGGAGTTCCCGGAACCGTTCGAGCGATACAGAAGCAGAGGTAAACGGCGTGTTGTATAGATACAGTTCCTGTATGCGTTGTTCTATTTTGTCGTGAGACATCTCGTCTTCCTTTTCTGCCCTGATACGGAACCCCGCTTCCATGTTGGTCATCGCACGTTCTGTTTCCGGGAGAGAAAAACCGTGCTGTTCTGCAATGACATAGGTGTCTGTAACGGCCTTGAAAGCCTCTTGCTGACGGCCTGGTTTGGGAGTGATCCGTACTCCGAACTGATCGGTTAAGGGAGAGAGCCTTCCGTAATACACATAGGCCGACCGGAACGGGCAGTCTTTTTCCTTACTCATTTCATCGAGCCGGGTGTTGAGCATGGAGAGGCTGAGCTCACGAAGCTGTTCCCGGTGCAGGTATTGTGTGAGATCGGGATGGGCCACCTGCCGGGGATGACGGATGACCAGGCTTATATCTGCCTGGTTGATTTCCTTGTCGGTAGCCATCTTATACCGGGTTTCCTTATGCTCGGGAATGGGGTAGAATATTCTTTCTGGCGCTTTTTCCGGAACCCCGATATCTGAAAAACGGGTTTTTATCTTTTCTGCGATTTCTTCCGGTTTTATGTCACCTATTACAACAACGGCCTGCAGATCCGGGCGATACCAGTCCCGGTAAAAGCGGCGAAGTGCTTCCGGGGAAAAGTTTTTGACCACTTCCATACTGCCTATGGGGGTTCTGTGGGCATAACGCGTATTGTTGTAAAGTATAGGAAGCATGGCATCGTATATCCTTCGGCCGGCCGTATTCCGGGTGCGCCACTCTTCTACGATGACCCCTCTTTCGGCATCGATCTCCTTTTCCTCCAGCAACAGCCCGGTGCTCCAGTCATAAAGGGTGAGCAGGGATTGATCTATCAGCTCATCACTGTGCGCCGGGATACCGCTGAGATTGTAAACCGTTTCGTCAAAACTGGTGTATGCATTGATATTAATGCCAAAGGATGCCCCGTGTTTTTCAAAATAGTCCAGGAGCTCTTTGCCCGGGAAATGCCGCGTACCGTTAAAGGCCATATGCTCCAGGAAATGGGCCAGGCCCTGCTGCTTATCGGTTTCCAGTATGGAACCGGCATTTTGTATAAGATAGTAGCTGGCCTGCTGTTTTACCATATCTGTCGGGTAAATATAGTAGTGAAGGCCATTGTCCAGCACACCGGAAACCAGTCTGGGGTGTGTTGCGGGATGTTGGGCAGATAAGGTATGGATAAGGGGAAGCAGGATAAGCGTAAGCGTTCTTCTTATAATCATTTTAATTTAGAATAAATAAATATAAATACAAAAGTAAAATGGAAGTTACTACAGCACCTACGCAAAACGGAGATATAATGCCGTTAAATGGAGTTTAACACAGGGAGGACCTTACTCACTTCAGAAAATTTATAGGCTTATTTGAGTGCTATCCGGGCAAAAATGATCAGGAATAATACTCCGCATACGGATTATAAATGTTCCGCGGTTTGGCTAAAATCATGTATGATGTCATACCGAAATATCCAGGGAGAAAGACTGTTTTTGCTTGTAAACAAGATGTTTATGTAAATTATTAAAATATATGTTTTCAGTTATTTATATTGTTTTATATAAAGTTTTACTATAATTTATTTTTCTCCTGTAACTCATAATAGTAAAACAGGAAAATCCGGTCTGTGTCAGGGCTTTTTTCCTGATTTTTTGCCGCCTGCCCAAGTGCTCCGGAACGGTATAAGAGATTTTATGAAAATGACAAAAATCCGGGTAATTTATCGTAACGCAGGTAGAGTGCAGATGAGCAAAAAGGATTATTTTGCTATCGGTAAAAAACCGTACCTTTAAGGAAGCAAAAAAACAATGTGCCATGAAAAACCTTTTGCTGTCCGTAATCATCACAGGAATGTTGCCTTCAGTATCTGCCCAGGAAAAATATCACAGTGAAGCCCTTGAAGAAGTGGCCGACATCGGAAAAAGTATGGCGATAGGCCTCAGTGTCAACTCCGATAACCGGGTCTTTGTGGCTTTTCCGAACTATGACGGCGACGGGAGGTATGCCCTGACGGAAATAAGTTCGGGAATGCTTCGTCCCTATCCTGATAAGGGCTGGAACATAAAGAAAGATGACGACAGGCACTTTCTGAGAATACAGGACCTGTACGTGGATGCGGAAGACAGGTTGTGGGTGCTCGATTCCAGACCGGCCTCAAGGGGTTCTATTTTCGGCGATCCGGATACACAGGAAGAAGGCAGGTTCAAGCTGGTAAAAATAAACACGGCAACCGACAGGGTAGAGGAGGTCTATCTTTTTGAAGACCTGGACAAAACCGTCTCGGGGCTTAATGATGTGCGGGTAGATACCGGAAAACAGCTGGCCTATCTGTCCGATCCGGGGCAGGCGGCTATCGTGGTGCTGGACCTCAGGTCGGGAAAGAGCAGGGTCGTACTGAAGGAGTCCCCCTTTACGCTTGCAGATGATATCGTGATTACCTACGGAGACCGCAGGATGGAGGATAAAAACGGCAAACCGTTTTCATCACATGTCAATGGTATTGCGCTTTCACCAGACTTCGCCCGCCTCTATTTCAAGCCCATAAACAAGGAGCAGCTCTTTAGCATTGAGACATCCCGTCTTGCAGATAGCACGCTTTCTGAAAGGGACCTTCGCAGTAAGGTAGAAGAAGTGGGGGAGGCAGGCATTACTCACGGGCTTATAGCCGATAGTCGCGGAAACATATACCTTACCACATCAACCGGTTACAGCATTTCATATTTCAGTCCGGACGGCAAAAAACATACCCTGGTACGCGATTCCCGGATATTATGGCCGGATTCGCTCGGGATAGGGACCGATGGTTACCTGTATTTTACCTGTGCCCAGATGCAGCGCCTGCCACAGTGGAATAAGGGCACAGACCGCACCGAATATCCGTATAAGGTATACAGGGTAAAACTCCCCTTGTAAAACGCAGCAGTGATTACTTTTGAATTAGTTCGGAAATTAACCTATTTACGGTGGCATACCGTTCTTAAAAAACAGTTATTTATGATCAGGACAGTCTTGTGTCTCCTTATGGTGCTTTTCTCTGCCTGCGGCGAAGATAATACGGTGCTCCGGGTATCGCACCTTCAAACAGAATACCTCGATACGCCTATGGGCATCGATACGGAACATCCGCGTTTCCGGTGGAAACTTTCCGGTGACGAACCGGTTTTTCAGAAAGAAGTGCAGCTGTACGTCGGTACCGATTCGGCGGCCGTGGCCCGGGGTGAGGGAGAAATGTGGAAAACAAAATTCAGCGGGAGTGATAACCTGGCCATCTATCGGGGCAGGGAATTGCAGCCTTTTACCAGGTATTACTGGGGGGTTATGGTTACCGGTGACAAGGATGAAAAAAGTAATATCCGGGTATCCGGTTTTGAGACGGGAATGATGGGCGAAGAGAACTGGGAAGGAGAATGGATTACCGATACCGACGATATCACCCTGAAACCTGCCCCTTATTTCCGGAAGGTGGTGGATAACCCCGAAGGGAAGAAGGTGGTAAAAGCCAGGGCCTATATAGCCGCTGCCGGATTGTATGAACTGTATATGAACGGGAAGAAAATAGGGGACCACCGTCTGGATCCCGTATATACCCGGTTCGACAAGCGCAATGTCTACGTTACCTACGATGTTACCGATGCCTTTCGGGACGGGCAGACCGCTGTCGGCGTATTGCTCGGCAACGGCTGGTACAACCACCAGTCTACCGCGGTGTGGAACTTTCACGAGGCCGGATGGCGGAACAGGCCGCGGTATTGCCTGAACATACGGCTTACCTACGACGATGGCACTGTAAAGACCATCGCAACTGACGATAGCTGGAAAACTGCGCTCAGCCCGGTAGTGTTCAACAGCATCTATACCGCCGAGCATTACAATGCCCTGAAGGAACAGCCCGGGTGGAATACTCCCGGTTTTGACGATTCGGGATGGAAACCGGTAAAACTGACCGAAGCACCTTCAGACCGTATTGTGTCCCAGGTCATTCCGCCTATCCGAAATGTGGAGGAAATAACCCCTGTCGCTATGGAAAAAAAGAGTGACAAACGCTATATTTTTGATCTCGGAAGAAATATTTCCGGGGTTACCCGGCTCCGGGCAGCGGGACCGAAAGGTACGAGGATATGGGTTACCCATGCCGAACAGCTGGATGACAGGGGAGGGCCTGACCTCTCCAATATCGACGTGCATTACCGCCCCAGGGACACGCTCGATCCGTTTCAGACTGATATCTATACACTGAAAGGTGAAGGAGAAGAGACCTTTATGCCGCATTTTAATTACAAGGGGTTCCAGTATGTAGAAGTAAAAAGCGACCAGCCGATCCGCTTGCAGAAGTCGGGCCTGAAAGGCTATTTTATGCATACCGATGTACGCCCTTCCGGAAGCATTACGTCGTCCGATACCCTGCTCAACAGGATCTGGGAAGCAACCAATGCTTCCTATCTGTCCAACCTGTTCGGCTATCCCACCGACTGTCCGCAACGTGAAAAAAACGGGTGGACGGGCGATGCCCATATCAACATTCACACCGGGCTGTACAATTTTGATGCCATTACCGTATATGAGAAATGGATGGCCGACCACCGCGACGAGCAGCAACCCAACGGGGTACTGCCATCTATCATCCCCACCGGGGGCTGGGGGTACGACTGGGGCAACGGGCCCGACTGGACCAGTACCATAGCCATAATACCCTGGGAACTATATCTTTTTTACGGCGATGACAGGGCTTTGCGGAAAATGTACGACCCCATAAAAAAATACGTAGACCATATCACCTCCGTAAGTGATGATGACGGACTTACCGGCTGGGGGCTGGGCGACTGGGTTCCGGTAAAATCCAGATCGCCCAAAGAGCTTACTTCGTCTGTTTACTACTACGTCGATACCGTTATCCTGAGCAGGGCTGCAGCACTTTTCGGGAGGGAGGACGACCATAGAAAGTACAGTCAACTGGCCGAAAATATAAAAGAAGCCATAAACCACCGGTACCTCAATACCGAAACCGGGATATACGGCCAGGGCTACCAGACCGAGCTCAGCGCCCCGTTATACTGGGGCATAGTACCCGAAGCCTTACGCCCGAAAGTGGCCGGTAACCTGGCCGGTGCAGTCCGGGAGGCTGATAATCATATCGATGTGGGACTGCTGGGAACACGTACCATTCTGGGAGCCCTGAGCCAGAACGGTTATGCAGACCTCGCCTATGAAGTGGCTACAAAAGACACCTATCCTTCCTGGGGCTGGTGGATCAGGAACGGGGCCACTACCTTATACGAAAACTGGGATATCAATGCCGCTGCCGATATATCCAGAAACCACATCATGTTCGGTGCCATAGGGGGATGGTTGTACACCGGAATAGGGGGGATCTTTCCCGACGAGACCCGTCCCGGGTTCAGACACGTAAAACTAAAACCCAATTTCGTCGGGGGCCTCGAAACATTCGGTGCCACATACCGGGGGCCTTACGGGGATATCGTTTCTTCCTGGAAGCGGCAGAACGATCGGGTGGTATACACGGTTAACATACCTTCCAACAGCACAGCCACGGTATACCTGGAGGGAAACAGGGTAAAGTACCGGGGGAGTGATTTAAGCCCCGAAACCGGAAAGCAATACAAAATAGCCCTTGTTCCGGGAACTCACGAACTCGAACTGTGGTAGACGGTACAGTAAATTTAAAATAACATAATATTATGGCAGGGAGCCGAAATAGTTGTACCTTTACGGGTAATAGGATTTCCGGCTCCTGCCAATGCCTTTTCTGATGTTTGGTATTCTTCGGTATATTTCAGTCTTAGCCTTTTCAGCTGCCGCCTCTCCGTACAACGAAACTTATTAATATAAACGATAGTATATGGCAGACTCCTTCTTTAAAAAAGAAAATGCAAAGAAAAAAGCAAAGAAACAACAGGAAAAGGCCCGCAGAAGGGAAGAGCGGAAGACAAGTAACAACAAGGGAAAAGGGTTTGAGAGCATGATAGCCTATGTAGACGAAAGAGGGAATCTCAGTGCAACCCCTCCGGGAGAGCGCAGTCCCGGGGATACCCCAGACCCGGTTCCCGGAAATACCGAAGCTTCCGCACCGGAAGATTTTGGGCAGCACACGGGTGTCCTCGTTTCTTTTTTCGACAGTAAGGGGTTTGGTTTTATAAAGGATGATGCCAGCGGCGATACGGTCTTTGTGCACAAAAACCACTTTCTGGGGGCTGTTGCGGAGCGGGACAGGGTCACCTTTATCAAGGAGCGGACCCCCAAAGGCTATAGCGCCACCAGAGTAAAAAGATCAGAATAATAAGAATTGGGAGATAGTGGCTGATAAGAACATAAAAACCTCCGGCCGGGAGGGAATGTGTTTTCGTGGTCTCATACTCGTATATAAAACGATACCTGCAAGGTTTACCTCGTTAAAGGAAATCCCTGCAGGTATTGATTTTTCAGACAGACCTTAATTAGTCCAGTACTTCTACGTTAACAGCACTTAAGCCGCGGTTTCCCTGCGTGGTTTCGTATTGTACCTTGTCATTTTCCCTGATCTCGTCTACAAGTCCGGTGTAGTGGACAAATATCTCCTGGGAATTGTCTTCCGGGGTAATAAAGCCGAATCCTCGTTCGGTATTAAAAAATTTAACGGTTCCTTTTTTCATAATGAATTCATTTAATTATTAATTGATAAAAGTATAGGCCCTGCCTTGTTTTCCGGCCCTGCCTGTTCTTCCTATGCGATGAATATAACTATCCAGGCTCTGGGGCATCTGGTAGTTGATAACATGGGTCACATTATCTACATCAATACCCCTGGCAGCTACATCGGTAGCGACCAGTACACGTATTTTGCCCGATTTGAAATGCTGGATGGTCCGGGTTCTGTAATTCTGTGATTTGTTGCCGTGGATCACGTCGGAGTGTATCCCGGTCCTGGTGAGCTGTTTGTTTATTTTATCTACGGCTCTTTTGGTCTCTGCAAAGAGGATCACTTTTTTACAGGACTTTTCCTTTAGAAGGTTGTGCAGTACCTCAAATTTGTTTTCGCCCTCAGACAGCTTTATGATATGCTGCTTTACATTGCTGCTCGATTCGGTGCCACTGCTGGCTTTTACCCGCACGGAACTGGCAACGATATCTTTGATCAGTGGTTCCTGTCCCGGGTTTATCGTAGCCGAAAACAGCATGGTCTGCTTCCTCGAAGACATCAGGGAAATCAAGGTCTTAACGCTCTTTATAAATCCCATATCCAGCATGCGGTCGAATTCGTCCAGCACGAGTCCGTTGATACCTTGCAGTGGTAAAGCCCCTTGTTCTGCCAGGTCCAGCAATCTGCCCGGGGTGCCTATAACGAGGTGGTTTTTACGTTTTGCCCTGGCTATATCCCGGCCAACACTGGTGCCGCCTATAAAACATGCAGAGAAAAACTTGAGTCCGCCGGCAAGCGCTTCAAACTCTTCCCGGACCTGTAAGGCCAGTTCGCGGGTAGGGACGACCACCAGGTACCGGGTACGGGGGGTGACGAGTAATTGTTGTATGATGGGAATGAGGAATGCCCCGGTCTTTCCGGTTCCGGTAGAGGCTATGCCCACCAGATTCTCCCCGTTGACCAGGGGAGAAATGGTCTTTTCCTGGATTTCGGTAGGATGGGTATATCCCTTTTTATGCAGGTTCTTTTGCAACAAGGGGTGAAGGTTCATTTCTCCGTAAGTTTGTTGCGCAACAAAAGTCGCGGAAGAATGCTCCGGAGTCTTTTTGGTATGCTGCAAAAGTGCCGTAGTGCTCAGGGATGAAGTTTTACGGTTCCCTGCGGGCGGCCTTCTTCTCTGCGGAGTGTTTCTGGTATTGTTATTTTTTTTGTAATACATTATAAATTTCTGTTTTTATGAAAATAAAAGCCTGTATTCCACGAAACGGGTTCGGGACAGGCAGACTGTTTGCGAATGAAATAATTTTTACGTACTGGTGATGTTTGACATATTGAAATATATACGTACTTCAGGGGGTACACATACCGGGTTTCGGTGGCCAGGGGCGTATAACAGGACAAAGAATACGGAATTTTTGATAAAAGTGATTTTAAATTTTACAAACAAATATTACCGGCTTTTCTGCAAAAAGCGTTTTGTTATTCTATAAGAGTAAACTTTGTGGATTACAAAAATGAGAAAGTAGTGTTATAGAGGAGGAGACTGCGTAGTGCCCACTTAAACGGATACCTGTCAAGTGCAATATGACAACCTAAACTTTATAAAATATAATGATCGTGGTTTTTAATAAAACATGCGCAAATGTATGATAATATTTTTAATAAATACGTGATATTTTTTTATTTTAGTTAGAAATATTTTATGAAGGTACAGCATTGGTAACGATTCCTGTATATATACCCAATTCCAGTGATACTTCTGAAAGGGGACATGATGTAAATTGCATCATAGAATTCCGGAGTGTCGTAGTAATGTAAAATCTAATCGTATAAATTATGAATCCGAAAGCACAATCCATTGTAAGTTATCTTGGTATTTTCTGGCTGGTGGCCTATTTTGCAGGCAAGGACCAGCGAGACGACCTGAGCCGGTATCACCTCAAGCAGGGACTGGGGCTCTTTATAACCGGTATACTGTTTAATATTGCGGTAACCATTGTCAATGCCATATCATCCAGCCTGGGCATGATCGTAGGCCTGGTAGGGATTGTTTTCCTGGTATTTCTGATTATGGGGATCATTAATGCGGTGAATGAAGAGAAGAAGCCCCTGCCGGTCATCGGCAAGATGTTCGAAGACAAGTTCTCGTTTATCGATAAGTAAGTACGGGTCCCGGTTGCGAAAGTGATCCGGGACCGTGTTCGTCTTCCCTTATTCTGAAGTCTGTATTACTTCGCGTTTTAAGCCTGTATTTACGTCAAAAAAAGGTATCTTCGTTCCCTGAAAGTAGCTAAAGCTTATTCTTTGGTTCTTTTTAAACAGTTTCTCAAATTCCGGACGGGATAAAAGAAGATAACTATGTCTAAAGTGGTTTTGATTACCGGGGGCTCTTCGGGAATAGGAAAGTGCATGGGCGAATACCTTACGGCCAGGGGGCTTAAGGTATACGGCACCAGCAGGAACCCGGAGAAAGTAACGGTATCGGTATTTCCATTGCTGAAAATGGATGTGAGAGATCCGGTTTCCGTGTCACAGGCGGTAGAAAACCTCCTGGAGGCGGAGTCGAGGATCGATGTGCTGATCAATAATGCCGGGGTGGGTATCACAGGGCCCCTGGAGGAGATCCCGGAGGAGGAGGTACACCAGCATTTCGAAACCAATTTTTTCGGTCCGCTCCGGGTGATCAGGGCGGTTCTGCCTGCCATGAGAGCACAGCAGGAAGGCCTTATTGTCAATGTAACTTCTATTGCCGGGTATATGGGGCTGCCTTACAGGGGGATATATTCTTCTTCCAAAGGGGCACTCGAATTACTTACCGAAGCCCTGCGGATGGAAATCAGGGATTTTGGTGTACAGGCCGTAAATGTGGCCCCGGGAGACTTCGCTACCAATATTGCGGCAGGACGCTATCACGCCCCGGTGCGGGAAGGATCGCCCTATGAAGAGAAGTACGGAAAAATCCTCCGGCTTATGGATGAACACGTCGATGAAGGAGGAGACCCGCAGCAGATGGCCAGGGCGGTATACCGCATTATCACTTCAGGATCGCCCCGTATCCACTACAAGGTAGGGGCCTTTATGCAGAAGTTCTCCATAGTGCTGAAGCGCATCCTTCCGGACAAGGTCTATGAAAAACTGTTGATCAATCATTATAAGCTGTAGTACTATACGGATAAAAACAGGTATAACCTGATTATATATAACAACTTAACTTTGAATTTATTCACATGAAATGCCCATGACCAGATTTCCGGACATTTACCGATATGATCATCAGGGCATTCCATCTGACCTATGAAAAACAAATAAAAAAAGAACAGATGAAATTTTTTATCGACACTGCCAATTTGCAGCAAATTGAGGAAGCACAGGCTTTAGGAGTGCTTGACGGCGTAACCACCAATCCGTCGCTTATGGCCAAGGAAGGTATTACCGGGAGGGATAATATCCTGAAACACTACGTGGATATCTGTAATATTGTAGAAGGCGACGTATCTGCCGAAGTTATCGCGACCGATCTTGAAGGAATGATAAAGGAAGGGGAAGAGCTTGCCGACCTGCACGAACAGATTGTGGTAAAGGTGCCCATGATCAGGGACGGGGTAAAGGCGATCAAGTATTTTACCGATAAGGGCATACGTACCAACTGTACCCTGGTATTTTCTCCCGGGCAGGCCCTGCTTGCCGCCAAGGCAGGGGCCTCATACGTTTCTCCGTTTATAGGGCGCCTGGACGATATTTCTACGGACGGACTGAACCTTATTGCGGAGATCAGGCAGATATACGACAACTACGGTTTCACCACCGAGATCCTCGCTGCTTCCGTAAGACATACCATGCATGTGATAGACTGTGCCAAGATAGGTGCAGATGTCATGACGGGGCCCTTGTCTTCCATTACAGGACTGCTGAAACATCCGCTTACCGATATCGGGCTGGAGAAATTCCTGGAAGACTACAAAAAAGGGAATGCATAGCCCCCTCTATAGTCTGAGGTATTATTGAGTTATTAGGCCCGCCGGAACTCCGGCTGGCTTAATAACCCCATTTGCATTTGGAGAATAGCCTAAAGAGAACGTAATATACGATGTAGTTCCGGGCTGTTGATATAGGTAAAGGCATTAATGATATGGTTGTGGTTGTCTATGACAATCACCTTGTTGAGGCTGTTTATCGTAAGCCCCCTGCTGATATTCTCCTGGTTTAATGACAGGTATTGATGCTCTCGTCTCAGTCCCTGAAACGATATGGTCTGCATCCATTCATCGTAGTCTTCATTCAGGCATATGCCTACAAAATTGACCTTGGGGTATTCCTGTTCCAGGGCCAGTACATACTTGTTTATATATTTCGAGTGCCCTTTCTGATAAAAGGTCCAGAAATAGATCACGGTGTTGCTGTCCTGGCATACCTGGACCAGATCGGTCTGTTTTGACCCGGCATCCAGGAGCTCCAGGCGCGGTACTTCCGAACCCTGGCTGAGGTTGCGGATATTGGTGTACAGCGTTTCTACTTCATCCCTGTACTTGTTGCTCTTATCCAGCACCTTGAACTTTTCAAGAAAAAGCAGGTTGTTGGTATCATCCTGGTCTTCGAAATAATAGGTATAGGCCGTATTCCGGAAAAGATAGTCTTTGAGCCCTTTTTCCTTTACCTTACGGTCTATAAGTTCCAGTTTATGAATATAGTAGTGAACGGATTTTTCGGCACCTATCTGGTGTTTACGGCATTCCTTTACGCATTTCACATAGGCCAGGCTGTTAAAATGGGTTACCATAAAGTCGAAATAGGGCTTGTAAAAACTCAGGGCCTCATCATTGTAATTGACATTTTTCCTGAAATCAAAAAAGCCTTCCGGAATATCCAGGAGGTTTTCCCGTGGTATGTTGGTAAGCCTTTTATGCATATACGGATAGAATTCCCTGGATTTGTAATTGGGGTAATCTATGGATGCCCTGGCTATATTTCTCGCCGCGTCAGACAGGCGCTGGTTTACGATAAGGTATTCGTACTGCTCCATTTTCATGGCTCTCAGGGAGTCGATCTTGCGGGAAAATACTTCCGGTTTCAGGGTGTAGTAGCTGAAAATAAGTTCCTGTTCATCCTCGTCGAGGAGAAACATCTCTATGAGGAAATTATTTTTCTCCGCACCCTTCCCGGAGAATACCAGGGATTCGTCAAAATTAAGAGTGTTTACCCGCGCCAGTACGCTGTCACCTCCCTGTATAAAGACATGCTGATGCTCCGGAAAATGCCTGAATTTGAACAGGTCACCTCCCTTGTCACTCAACCTTATCTTGAACAAAAAGCGGTTTTGGCTGTTGAGTATTGCTGTATCAACAGGTTCGTCATCTTTGTACAGGACAACAATACTGTCTCTGGGGTTTATGATTTCACCACCGAAATAAGCGGTTTTTTGCTTTGAATCGTTACAGCTCACAAAAGGTATCGCCAAAAATGCTATCAGCAGTTTCCTCATACCATCACATTATACGTATAGCGCCTAACGCTATAGCTAACACCTAGACAAATCTAACAAACCTTGCGAAGCCACCGTGTTAATAGTCAGTTAAAACTGCTTTTCCCCGGTTCGCATATGTGTTAGTAGTTCAGGTTTTGTTACTTTTGCAGGGACTAAAAAACAAATGTAGACTAAAGCTTTCCCGGATACAAGTCCGGAAGTGTATAAAAACGGCGTATCAGCGACCGGGTTTTAACTTTTTAACTATAAAATAGTACATGCTAACAGTATCCAATCTTTCTGTTCAATTCGGTAAAAGAGTGTTGTTTGACGAGGTAAACGTGACCTTTACCCAAGGCAACTGTTACGGGATCATAGGGGCCAACGGGGCGGGAAAATCCACCTTCCTCAAAATCCTTTCCGGTAAAATGGAGCCTACTTCCGGACACATATACCTGGAACCCGGCAAACGTATGTCGGTGCTGGAACAGGACCATTATGCGTATGACGACCATACTGTGCTCGAAACGGTCATCATGGGAAACAAACCCCTGTTTGCCATCAAAAAGGAAATGGATGATATTTATGCCAAAGAAGACTTCAGCGATGCCGATGGCGAACGGGTAGGGGAACTGCAGGTACAGTTTGAGGAGATGAACGGCTGGAGTGCCGATAGCGATGCGGCTGCCTTGTTGTCTAACCTTGGCATTTCTGAGGAGTTTCACTACACGGTGATGTCGGATATGGACGGCAAGCTGAAAGTGCGGGTGCTGCTGGCACAGGCCCTGTTCGGCAACCCGGATGTGCTGATCATGGATGAGCCTACCAACGACCTGGACTTTGAAACGATCGGATGGCTGGAGAACTTCCTCGCCAATTACGACAATACCGTGATCGTGGTGTCTCACGACCGCCACTTTCTGGATGCCGTATGTACGCATATTTCCGATATAGATTTCGGGAAGATAAGTCATTATTCCGGGAACTATACCTTCTGGTACGAGAGCAGCCAGCTGGCAGCCCGGCAGCGTGCACAACAGAATAAGAAAGCAGAGGAAAAGGCTAAGGAACTACAGGAATTCATACAGCGCTTCAGTGCCAACGTAGCCAAGTCGAAACAGGCTACCTCCAGGAAAAAAATGCTGGAAAAACTCAAGATCGACGATATCAAGCCTTCCAGCAGAAGGTATCCTGCCATTATCTTTGAGCAGGAGCGGGAAGCCGGAGACCAGATCCTGAATGCCGAAGGGCTTGCCGCTTCGCTGGACGGGGAAGAGCTGTTCAGGAATGTCGATATCAATCTCAACCGGGGAGACAAGGTGGCTGTAATATCTCGTGATTCGAGGGGCACGACGGCCTTTTATGAGATCATCAGCGGTAACCAGGCCCCTGATTCCGGAAAATTCCAGTGGGGTGTAACCACTTCGCAGTCCTATCTGCCTGTGGACAATTCGGGGTATTTCGATAACGACCTTACGCTGGTAGACTGGCTTCGACAATGGGCCAAGACGGAAGAGGAAAGGGAAGAGGTTTACGTACGCGGCTTTCTCGGGAAAATGCTGTTTAGCGGCGAAGAAGCCCTGAAAACGGGAAGGGTACTTTCGGGAGGAGAAAAAGTACGGTGTATGCTGAGCCGGATGATGATGCTCAGAGCCAATGTACTGCTGCTGGACGAGCCTACCAACCACCTCGACCTGGAAAGCATTACGGCTTTCAACAATTCACTGAAGAACTTCAAGGGCACGGTACTGTTTACCACCCACGACCATGAGTTCGCACAAACCGTGGCCAACCGGATCATCGAGCTGACCCCCGGCGGAGTGATCGACAGGTACCTGACTTTTGACGATTATATGAGCGACCCGGCCATTAAGGAACAGCGGAATAAAATGTATCGTTAAAAAACCCGGTATGAGTGAGACCTGGTCGGGTTGTGCCTACCATAGTGCCTGTCCTGACCCTGGGTTGCTGAGTTTGTAGAAGTAAGCCGGGAGAGGGATCTCCGGGCTTACGGTGACGCTCCGTTTGCCTACATCTTCTTTTTCAGGGCAATGGCCTGGCCTTTCCAGTTGTCCCGTTTGATCCGTCCCGGGAAAAACCGTAAGAGTTCGGTCACCTGCTCTATGTCCTGTTCGTTGAACCGGCTGATCTGCTCGTAGGTGAAGATGCCTATGGCATTCAGTTTTTCCTCTATAAACGGACCTATACCGTTTATTTTCTTGAGGTTGTCCCTATGGTCTTCCCCGGCATGTCCCAGCCTCTCGAAGTCCAGGGGATTGTCTCCGGTATATAAGGCGCCACGCCGTTCCCTGGTTTTGACTGCCCTGATATTTCCCGGGGTATTTCCGGGCTGGTTCAGGAGGCTGTCTTCCAGCAGCTGCTTTTCCGTAAGGCATTGGTCCAGTATCTTTCCGTATTTTTTTGCACTGTGTTTTTTCGCAAATAAATAACCGATAAGATAACAGCCGAGGCAGAGTATAAACAATACCAGGTATTCTGTAAAGGTTACAGGTGCTATGTGTTCCATGAGTTCCGGTTTAATTCACTTTAATTTCGATCCTTCGGTTTTTTCTTCGTCCCTCCGGGGTGGCGTTACTTTCTATGGGGTCGTGAGGGCCCCGGGATAATGCTTCCAGTTTCTCCCTGGGAATGCCTTCCCCGACAAGGTAGTGCATCACATTTCTGGCCCGTTGCATCCCTACCCATTCGTTGGCCGCTGCCGTACCGATATTGTCGGTATGCCCGGTAATGACTGCTTTCTTTTCGGGGTATCTCTGCAGGTAGTTCCTGAGTTCTTCGGTATATCCTACCAGCGTATTATCCGGAACAAATTGCTCAGAACCAAAACGGGAGTAGAGAATCTTGTTGGTAATCCCCTTTTCTATAATGGCCTTTCGCGCATCCGGAATGTCCCTGTATTTCAGTGTTATCCCGCCGAAAAAATAACCCCGGCTGTCGTAATTATAGTAGTCTTCGGCTGCTGTAATGTCGATACGGTCGGGATTTATACCATAAGCCACGAGGTGATCTTTCAGGTTGGCGGCACGCCTGAGCCCGAGGGAATCCTTTTCTTCCGGCCGGTAATACCCGGTAATGAGCAGCTCCTGCGCCTGTTCCCTGTTCAGAAAATCGAAAATGCCCTTTTCCAGCTTTTCCCCGGGACCGGACAGGCTTACGGAATCACTTTCCTTCCTGATAATAAATCCGCTGAATGCTTCGGTATCATAATTTTTCCGAAGGGGTTCGGGAAGTGTATCTCTCACAACGGTTTCCTGCGGTGATGTTTCACACAGCTTCTTTATATGGCAGAAATAATAACGTGATCCCAGAAAAAACCATATCGAAAAGACAATAAAGGCAATGATGAAATTTTTCATATTTAACGTATCATTCTGAATAGTCGGTCCAAAGCCTCTTTTATTGATCGTACATTGAGTTCCATAATAATAAAACAGCAATAAAATTGGTTAAAAGTATGAATTTCACCAGGATCAGGCAATGCGGGCCGCTTAAAAAATCAACAGGCTTTTTACCGTAGTTACAATATGGCTGGGTATTGTTATAAAAAAAAGCCGTTTTCTTGTTTTTATAACGGATTTTTCATTTAAATTTGCTGCATTACAATAGAGAAATGACTATAACCGTATTACATCATCACCATTTTTACTCTTGCACTCAGGCGAGGTGAACATGGTATGTGTGTAATTCATAAAAATCCATATAGAGCCCGTTTGAGTGATTCAAACGGGCTTTTTTATTTTTAAACCGTATATCAGCTAATGTATCCCGGAAGGGGCAAAACGAGAACAATGAACAAATTAAAAATTGCTATCCAGAAAAGCGGTCGCCTTAATGAAGATTCCCTTAAGATCCTC
The DNA here is from genome assembly GCF_003285545.1 of Sinomicrobium soli. GTDB lineage: Bacteria > Bacteroidota > Bacteroidia > Flavobacteriales > Flavobacteriaceae > Sinomicrobium. The sequence continues at coordinate 85,057 of NZ_QLNV01000006.1, forward strand.
AAGGAATGCGGAATTTCGGTGAATAACGGCATAGACCAGCTTAAGGCAGAGGCCTCCGACTTTCCGATGGAGGTACTCTTTCTCAGGAATTCGGATATTCCCCAATACCTTCGCGACGGGGTGGTGGACGTGGCCATTCTCGGAGAAAACCTCCTGGTGGAGAAGGGAGACGATATCCGGGTGGTGGAAAAGCTCGGGTTTTCCAGGTGCCGGGTGTCGGTTGCCGTACCGAAAACATTTCCCTACCGTTCGGTAAAAGATCTCGACGGCCTGAAGATCGCCACCTCTTACCCGAATACGGTCAACGCTTTCCTGGCAGGAAAAGGGATCACGGCAGAACTGCACCAGATATCGGGTTCGGTAGAGATCGCACCCAATATAGGCCTGGCCGATGCCATTGTCGATATCGTATCGAGTGGCAGCACTCTCTTTAAGAACAATCTCAGGGAGGTGGAGATCATCCTGAAAAGCGAGGCCGTACTGGCAGTATCCCCTGCAATCTCGGAAGAGAGCAATGTCTTGCTGAACAGGTTGTTGTTCCGTATACAGTCGGTGCTTAAGGCCAGAAATTCGCGGTACATACTGATGAATGTTCCCAATGACAAGATAGAGGAAGTGGGCAGGATACTCCCGGTACTGAAAAGTCCGACCGTAATGCCGCTGGCCGAAGAAGGGTGGAGCAGCGTACACTCGGTGATCGACAAGAACAAGTTCTGGGAGGTGATCGACGAACTCAAGGCGGTAGGAGCCGAAGGCATCCTGGTATGTCCTATTGAAAAAATGGTACTCTAATAAGAAACAGTGGTTGAGATGAACAGAATATACAATCCCGAACGCACTACATGGCCGGAATTACTGCAAAGGCCGACCCGTACCATAGGCGATATAGAGGCCATGGTAAAGGAAATCTTCAGGGAAGTAAAGGATAAAGGAGACCGGGCGGTGCTGAAATACACCTCGCTGTTCGACGGGGTGTCGCCGGGCAGTATGGTGGTGACCCCGGCCGAAATAGAAGCCGCAGGCGGAATGGTTTCTGGCGAATTAAAAGAAGCCATAGCACTGGCCAGGACCAACATCGAAAAATTTCACGCTGCCCAGAAAACAGGGAGGGTAACGGTAACCACCACCGATGGAATAACGTGCTGGCAGGAAAAGAAACCGATACAGAAGATCGGGCTTTACATCCCCGGGGGTACGGCCCCGTTGTTCTCCACGGTGCTTATGCTTGCCGTGCCCGCTGCTATTGCGGGATGCGGGGAGATCGTACTTTGTTCTCCCCCGGACAAACAGGGGAATATACATCCTGCGATCCTGTACACTGCCGGACTGTGCGGGGTAAACCGGATCCTCAAGGTGGGAGGGATACAGGCCGTTGCGGGAATGACGTTCGGTACGGAAAGCATTCCGCAGGTGTACAAGATATTCGGGCCGGGTAACCAGTATGTCACCGTGGCCAAACAGCTGGCTACCCAGTACGGTGTGGCCATCGATATGCCCGCAGGCCCTTCGGAACTTCTGGTCCTGGCCGATGACAGCGCCGATGCCGGGTTTGTAGCTTCCGATCTCCTTTCACAGGCAGAACACGGTAAAGACAGCCAGGTACTGCTGGTGTCCACTTCGAAAGACCTGATCGATGCGGTGGAAAAGGAGCTGGAGCAGCAGATGGAAGCCCTGCCCCGAAAGGACATAGCCGAAGCGGCCATAGGGAATTCAAAACTGATCTATGTGCAGGATAAGGAGGATGCCCTCGAACTGGTGAACAGCTATGGCCCCGAGCACCTTATTATATGCAGCGCGGAAGAAGGATTTTATGTGGAGGGCATTGTCAATGCAGGGTCGGTGTTTATCGGGAACTACACCCCGGAAAGTGCGGGAGATTATGCATCGGGTACTAACCATACACTGCCTACCAACGGGTATGCCCGTAATTACAGTGGGGTAAACCTGGACAGCTTTACCAAATCGGTTACCTTCCAGAAAATTACCGAAGAAGGGATCAGGCATATCGGGAATGCTATAGAACTGATGGCGGATGCGGAAGGCCTGCAGGCACATAAAAATGCGGTTACCCTGAGGTTGAACCGTCTTGAAAACAAGAAATAATGAAGGAGACACTATTTGATATCAACCGGCTGGTAAGGCCTAATGTGGCCCGGCTGAAACCGTATTCTTCCGCCAGGGACGAATTTGAGGATTTTGAGGCCGAAATGGTATTTATCGATGCCAATGAGAACCCTTTTGAAAGCGATGTAAACCGCTATCCGGACCCGCAGCAGCGGAAGCTGAAAGAGGTACTGGCCGCCCGGAGGGGGGTGCCGGCGGACAACATTCTTCTCGGTAACGGAAGTGATGAAGTGCTCGACCTGCTGTTCAGGGCGTTCTGCGAACCGGCACAGGACAATGTGCTGACCCTGCCCCCGACCTATGGCATGTATAAGGTACTGGCAGAGATCAACAATGTGGAAAACAGGGAGGTGCTGCTGTCGCAGGAATACCAGCCCAGGGTGAAGGATATACTGGAAGCGGCCGACCGGAATACGAAAATACTGTTCCTGTGCTCTCCCAATAATCCCACGGGGAACTCCTTCTCCGCGGAAAGTGTTACGGCCCTCCTGGAAGGTTTTGGCGGACTCGTAGTGATCGACGAGGCGTATATTGATTTTTCCGCGCAGGAAAGCTGTCTGCACAGGCTGGAGGAATACCCCAACCTGGTGGTTACCCAGACCCTGTCTAAAGCATACGGCCTGGCGGGAATACGGCTGGGCATCTGCTTTGCATCGCCGGGGGTCATCGCCGTGCTCAACAGGATAAAACCGCCGTATAACGTAAATGCACTGACCCAGAGACGGGCATTGATCCGATTGGATGATCCGGATAGTATAGATAAGGAAGTATCTGATGTAAAGAGGGAAAAGGGGCTTTTATTTAATGCATTACTTGAAGTAAAATTTGTGTCGCAGGTATTTCCTTCCGATGCCAATTTTATCCTGGCCAGGGTAGACGACGCCAACCTGAGGTACAGGCAACTGCTGGACAAAGGTATCGTGGTACGGAACCGGACGACACAGCCGCTTTGCGAAAATTGCCTGCGTTTTACGGTGGGAACCCCTGAAGAGAACAGTAGACTGATGGAAGAACTGCGCGGGATGGTTTGAATGTGATAATGTGGCAATTGGTCAATTAGCCAATTAGTCAATGTGATAATTAATTGATCTTAAAAATATATTTGTGTGAAAAAAGTATTGTTTATAGATCGTGACGGTACCTTGATAAAGGAACCGGAAGACGAACAGATCGATGCCTTTGAAAAACTGGAATTCTATCCCGGCATGTTTACCTGGATGGGACGTATTGCCCGGGAACTGGATTATGAGCTGGTGATGGTGACCAACCAGGACGGACTGGGAACGGATGCTTTTCCGGAAGATACGTTCTGGCCGGTGCATAACCTGGTACTGAAAAGCCTGGAAAACGAAGGGATAGTGTTTGACCGGATCTTTATAGACCGCAGCTTTCCCGAAGAGAACTCACCCGACAGGAAGCCTGAAACCGGGTTGCTTACCCCGTATTTTTCAGAGGAATACGACCTGGAAAATTCACTGGTTATAGGCGACAGGCTCACTGATGTGGAGCTGGCCAAAAACCTCGGGGCCAGGGCGGTGTTCATCAACAATAACACCCGGCTCGGAACGGGGGAGGTTACCGCCGGGGCAGAGGAACTTCAGGCCTGTATAGCCCTGGAAACCGATAATTGGAAGGCGATATACGAATTTCTGAAACTGGAACGGCGCACCGCTTCGGTAGAGCGAAAGACCAATGAGACCGATATAAAAATAGACCTTAACCTCGACGGTACCGGTAAGAGCGATATCACGACGGGGATCGCCTTCTTCGACCATATGCTCGATCAGCTGGCCAGGCACGGGCAGATGGATCTCTTTATTCGTGTTGAGGGCGACCTGGAGGTGGATGAACACCACACTATTGAAGATACTGCCATTGCACTGGGAGAGGCATTCCGGAAGGCGCTGGGAAATAAACTGGGTATAGAGCGGTATGGATTCTGCCTGCCTATGGACGACTGTCTCGCGCAGGTGGCCATCGATTTCGGGGGAAGGAACTGGCTGGTATGGGATGCCGAATTCAGGCGGGAGATGATCGGAAAGATGCCTACGGAGATGTTCTATCACTTTTTTAAGTCTTTTACCGACGGGGCCGGGGCAAACCTGAATGTCAAGGCCGAAGGGCAGAACGAACACCACAAGATAGAAGCTGTTTTCAAGGCTTTTGCCAAAGCTGTGAAGATGGCAGTAAAAAGGGATGTGGAAAAAATGGTACTCCCTACTACAAAGGGAATGATCTGAAGCAGGTATGAAGAACATCGTTATTATTGACTACGGGGCGGGAAATATCCAGAGCGTGAAATTTGCCGTGGAACGACTGGGGCATCAGGCCGTACTTACGGATGATGCAGCAACCATTAAAAAGGCCGATAAGGTTATTTTTCCGGGGGTGGGGGCCGCGGGAAGCGCCATGAGTAAACTCAGGGCCACCGGGCTCGACAGGCTTATCCCGGAGCTGGAGCAGCCGGTGCTGGGTATATGCCTGGGGATGCAGCTGATGTGCAGGCATTCGGAAGAAGGAAATACTTCGGGACTGGGAATATTTGATGCCGATGTGCTCCGGTTTCCGGATAGCGTGAAGGTACCCCAGATAGGATGGAACCGGATTTCCGGGTTGAAATCGGACCTTTTCGACGGGATACGGGACGGGGAATTCATGTACCTGGTACACAGTTATTACGTGCCCGACTGCCCCGAAGCTGTCGCTTATACGTCCTATGGCATTGCGTATGCTTCTGCCCTGAAAAAGGATAATTTTTACGGGGTGCAGTTCCATCCCGAAAAGAGCAGTACGGCAGGAGCAGCAGTTTTAAAAAATTTTCTGGAAACCGTTTCTTAAAATTACAGATTTATCACCATGAGAATAATACCGGCAATAGATATTATAGAAGGCAAATGTGTACGGCTTTCGAAAGGAGATTACAGTACCAGCAAGGTGTACAACGAACACCCTCTCGAGGTGGCCAGACAGTTTGAGGCCCACGGTATAGAATACCTGCACCTGGTAGACCTGGACGGGGCCAGGAGCAGTCATATCGTAAACTACAGGATACTGGAACAGATAGCGTCGAATACCGGTCTTAAGATCGATTTCGGGGGCGGACTCAAATCGGACGATGACCTGAGAATAGCTTTTGAAAGCGGTGCCGCACAGGTTACCGGGGGGAGTATTGCCGTAAAGAACAGGGAGACCTTCCTGGGGTGGCTGGACCGTTACGGCGCGGAAAAAATTATTCTCGGGGCCGATGTACAGCCCGGTCCGGAAGGAGAAAAAATAGCCATAAGCGGCTGGCTCGAAAATTCAAGTATAGATCTGATCCCCTTTATCGAAGGATATAACAAAGAGGGGATTGAATATGTGATATGTACGGATATCAGCAAAGATGGTATGCTGAAGGGGCCGGCGTTCGAACTGTATTCCGGAATACTGGAGCATACCGGAAATACAAAGCTTATCGCTTCGGGCGGGATATCCGCTTTCGAAGAACTTCCCCGCCTTGCAGCCCTGGGATGCGAGGGGACCATTATAGGCAAGGCCATTTACGAGGGTAAGATAAGCCTTAAAGAACTTGAAAACTATATTGTGGCCTGATGCCGTTTGTGTATCGATCACAGTATCAATAGAAAAACATATGTTGACCAAAAGAATCATCCCCTGTCTTGATATCAAGAACGGAAGAACGGTAAAAGGGGTTAATTTTCTCGACCTCAGGGATGCCGGAGACCCGGTGGAACTCGCTGCCATATACGCTGCGGAGGGTGCTGACGAACTGGTGTTCCTGGATATTTCGGCCACCGAGGAAAAACGGAAAACCCTGGCCGAACTGGTCCGGAAAGTAGCGGAAAAAGTGGATATTCCCTTTACGGTGGGAGGGGGGATAGCTGCCGTAGAAGATGTGGAAATACTATTGCATAACGGGGCCGATAAGGTTTCGGTAAATTCTTCTGCGGTAAAACGCCCCGAACTGATCGATGAACTTTCCGGGCGTTTCGGAAGCCAGTGCGTAGTGGTGGCCGTAGATGCCAGGCAGGTAGACGGCCAGTGGAGGGTACACCTGGTCGGGGGCAAGGTGCCTACGGAGATCCCCCTGTATGAATGGGTCACGGAGGCCGAACGGCGCGGCGCCGGGGAGATACTCTTTACCTCTATGGATCACGACGGGACCAAGAACGGTTTTGCCAATGAAGCCCTGGCACATATTTCCGGACTGGTAAATATCCCGGTGATCGCTTCGGGAGGGGCCGGGGAAATGCAGCATTTTGCCGACGCCTTCCTGAAAGGAAAAGCTGATGCCGCCCTGGCAGCCAGCGTATTTCATTTCAAGGAGATGGAGATCAATCCGCTGAAAGCTTTTTTAAGGGCACAGGATATTGCAGTGCGTTTGTAATCATGGAAGTCGGAAGTCGGGAGTTCATCCCGACGGTAGGAGAACCCCGAAGGGCTCAACGTAGTTAAATCTCTTTTTAGCCGTTGTGCTGTTGAAGTTCCTTTGGGCTTGGGTTGAGATTCTTCACTGCGTTCTGAATGACAGGATTGTCATTCCGACGGCAGGAGAACCCCGAAGGGCTCAACGTAGTTAAATCTCTTTTTAGCCGTTGTGCTGTTGAAGTTCTTTTGGGCTTGGGTCGAGATTCTTCCCTGCCTGCCGGCAGGCAGGGACTACGCTGCGCTTCGCTCTGAATGACAAACTAAATTAACCTGTGTAAACTAACAACTAACAAACTAAATCACGATCATCATGAATATAGATTTTGAAAAAAACGACGGCCTGGTACCTGCCGTTATACAGGATGCCGAGACCCGGGCCGTACTGATGCTGGGGTATATGAACGAGGCCGCTTACCAAAAAACCGTGGAAAGCGGTATGGTGACCTTTTTCAGCCGCAGCAAACAGCGTTTATGGACCAAGGGCGAGGAGAGCGGCAATGTATTGCTCCTGGCCGATATTAAGGCAGACTGTGACGGCGATACCCTGCTGGTCCGGGCATACCCGAAGGGGCCTACTTGCCATACCGGTACCGATACCTGCTGGAAAGAGGACAACCGCCCGCATTTCGGTTTCCTGTCGGAACTGGAAGGTGTCATTGCCCGGAGAAAAGAGGAAGGAGGAAAGGACAGTTATGTGGCTTCCCTTTTCGGGAAGGGGATCAACAAGATCGCCCAGAAAGTGGGAGAGGAGGCCGTTGAAGTGGTTATCGAGGCCAAGGACAACGATAAAGACCTGTTTCTCAACGAGAGTGCAGACCTGCTTTTTCACTACCTTATCCTGTTGCAGGCCAAGGGGTATACCCTGGAAGACGTTATCAAAATTCTTAAGGATCGGCATAGGAAATAAATAGTTTCTCAGTATCTTTAGAGATATGAAGAAAAAAACACGCCCGGCCAGGAAGAGAAGGAGAAACATAGGTTCCGTACCCGGAACCATGACGTATACGGGGGTCCGGACAGAAGAGGATTTCTCTATCGAGGTTATAGATTACGACAGGGAAAACTGTACGCATACCGTATTTGACAATGTGGAAAAGGTATTGCCTTTCTGTACCGGGAACAAGACGACCTGGATCAACGTTAACGGATTGCGGAACGTAAAGGCGATAGAGACCCTTGGCAAACATCTGAACTGGCATCCGCTGGTACTCGAAGATATCGTGGACACCTATCAGCGCCCCAAGATCGACGAGTTCGAGGATTATCTTTTTGTGGTGTTCAAAATGTTGTACTACCAGGAGGACAGGCTGGTGATCGAACACCTCAGCCTGGTTATGGGGCAGGGATATGTGGTTACTTTTCAGGAAGAACCGCAACAGGATGTTTTCGATGACCTGAGAAAACGCATTATAGAAAATCGCGGGCGGGTCAGGAATGAAAAGTCCGATTACCTGCTGTTTATCCTGCTCGACGCCGTTACCGACCATTATTTCCTGGTGGCTGAAACGCTGGGAGAGAAGATAGAAGATATAGAAGACCAGTTATTTGAGGGAGGGGATAAGGCCGATCTTACCAGGGATATCCTGCTGCTGAAAAAGGAAACCCTTCGTATGAAACGCTCTGTATTTCCTGCAAGGGAGATCGTCAGCCGTATAGAAAAAACCGATTCCGACCTCATCAGTGCGCATATCGAGAACTTTTATCGCGATCTTTACGATCATGCCATACAGGTCGTGGAATATATCGAGATGTACCGGGAGATGATCATGAGCCTTATGGAAATGTATATGAGTACCATAAGCAACAGGATGAATAACATCATGAAGGTACTGACGGTGATCGCCACCATTTTTATCCCCCTGACCTTTATTGCGGGGGTTTACGGCATGAATTTTGACAACATGCCCGAACTGCACGGAAAGTACAGTTATTTTATCCTCATGGGAGTCATGCTCCTGATCTTTATCGGGATGTTGTTATACTTCAAAAGGAAAAAATGGCTGTAGTGAATCAAACACTGCATTCCACATCTGCTTCCAGCAATTGCAGGCAATCCTTGACCGTTTCGATAACGGTATTCATCATCCGCTTGTTCAGGGTGGAGGAATTCCGTATGTATTCCGCGTATTCCGCTACGGTAAACTGGCCTATGATCATGCCCTTGAGGGAGTTCCGGAACTTGATGTCCTTCTGGATGGCATTTTCGATATAGTGCAGTTTCTTTTCGGTATTCAGGGTGTAGAACACCCCCTTGTGTTTGTTGGCATAATTCCTGAAAGCCTCTACCAGTAGTTCCCTTTGCAGTTTGATAACAGGGCGTAGCGTAGCATTCTGAAAGTATTCATCACTACTCATCGTGTCGTAAACCAGTGCATCGGGAATTTCGGGACGGATACGGAGCAAGCCTTTTGATCTGTTGTCCATAATAGCAGTTTTATTAAAGGTACTTCTTATATGAACGCTTCCGGAAAGATAGGGGCATAGTTGTTAACCATCTTATAAACATCCCTGTACTTTCCACCCGGAAAGGTATTTTAACATCTTATAGGCATATATTGTGTATGGCTTTACTTATTTTTGGATACCGGTTCCTGACCAAATGTTATTCAGGCATGAATTTTGTTGTACGTGGCGTATGAAAAGTCTATTTTTTATATTTGTTTTGCTGGGGGTTACGGCCCGCTTATCGGCCCAGGGAGATATCCCCATAAAGTCCGTTCCCATTCCGGCGGAAAAAAAGTCACTCCCCAAAAGCAATTCGGCCGGGGAAGGAGGCTCCATTCTCAATACGCCCGATATCATGGAATCTCCCATGCTTAATCCCTACAGGAAAAACACAAAGTATACCCTGGACCCCTCCGAGGACCAGAGCAATTTCATGCAGAAAGAACAGTTTCTCAATCCGGGTGAAAAATACAATTCTAAGATCAACAGGCAGTTTACGGGTACCGAAGGGGAGGACCGCAACGGGAATTATACGACCACCGGTTACCTCGGAGACTTTAAGACGAACTCCAAAACAGTGGGCCTGGCCTGCCGGGACCACGAGTATGTGGATGGTGACCGGGTGCGGATTTATCTCAACGACAGCGTAGTGGTATACGATGTGACACTCGAAGCGGGATTCAAGGTCTTTCACATACCGCTGCAGAAAGGTTTCAACAAGATCGAGTTTCAGGCGTTGAACCAGGGTAGTTCGGGCCCCAATACGGCCGAACTCCGGGTATTCGGCGACCAGGGAGAGCTGTTGTCGGCCAATGAATGGCTGCTGAATACGGGCGGAAAGGCTACCATGATCGTCGTCAAGGACGAGGAAGAATGATCTGATTCTCTTATTCTTATTTTAATGGCAGATCGACCCGGACACCGTTGACCCAGTAGCACGGGCGGTAAGCGGTGGGGACATTCCCGGTAGCCCCGGTAACATAAATATCGGTACCATCTATATAAATACCATAAGCCTGGGCGTGGTCTTCCAGTTCATGATACGTGCCGTTGACCCAGTAACAGGCCGTATGTGAGGTGCTGTTCGACCCGTGTTTGTTGACGAATCCCGCAGCGTAAACATCAGATTCACCGGAGGTGATCTGCCATACCTCCCCATAGCGGTTGTCGAGTACCACAGGCTCGGTATTTTTCCAGTACATAGGAAATCCGCAGACCGCACTTATATAAAATTCATCTGCATTTTTCATGTAAATGGTGCTGATACCCTGAAATGACGGTGTATTTTCCGGGAGCTGCAGGGGAAGTCGGGAAGAATGGCCGTCCCAGATAAAAGGGACACGCGGATTCAATACGGCAATACTGTCTCCGTATACTCCCGATTCAAAAAAACCGGCAAAATAAGGATGGTCTTCCGCAAAGTCGACCGCGGAAAGTACTCCCAGGCTATCCGCAGGCATTTCCATACGAACACCATCTTCGTAATATTGAAGAACATGGTCTTTTTCGGAGACAAACTGGTTAAAACTGTATTCCCTGAGAACACCCCGGGTATCCCGGTACCTGTATATCCGCCTGAATTCATCGTCCACGGCCTGCCTGTATATGGCGGGCTGGCCGGTCAGTGCCTCGAAATCTTCTTCAGAAGCCGGTTCACCGTTGATCCAATACCCGGTGCGGAGCTGCCGGTGCCGGGAAATGAAGCCACTGACCAGGATATTTCCCTCATGAACCAGTACGGACTGTCCGCTGCCGAAAACAGCATCAGCTGCATCGTCATCATTCTGACAGCCGGTAAAAAAACAGGTTATAAGCAGTAATAATAAAAGACGCGGTGAAGGTGAAACGAAAGTTTTCATGTGTTATGTGGCATTTTAATGGTGTGTGTATTCATATACCCGGGGCCGATGGTCAGTCGGAGGTCGTTACACGTAGTAGATGTGATGCTCTGATATAGGTTGCGCGAAACCGTAAGGAGAAATGTTAAAATCGGAAAAAGTATCCGGGATATGAATTTTTTAGAGGTGATATCATTATATTTGTTATATAGAATCATTCTTAATAAAGACCTCCGGATCATAGCGTATTAACCTTTAAAAAAGTATTATGAAAAAAGCAGAACGACAATTCTTAGTGGCAGGTACACTATTGTTGACGGTTGGTCTGGTGCAGCGGGCTGCCGCCCAGCAGATTGAAAAAACCGTAAAACCGGGAGAGCAGATTTACGAGATCGTATACAATGACAAGGATCATTCGGTGTACGTGGCCTCGTTCGGCCCGATGTCCAAAGAGATTTTTGAAAGCAAGCAGTTCCGCTCCCGTATATATAAACTGGATGCTGACGACCTGACGGTTTCGGATAGTATAGATGTTTCGTCAGCGCCTGCATTCGGCCTTGGTATAAACCGAAAAACCCAGACCTTGTATACTTCCAATACTGTTTCGGGGAGTGTATCGGCTATCGATCTGGCTACCGGTGAGGCCATTGCCGAAATAACCGCCCCGCAGGGGGAGGCCCATACGCGGGAAGTGGTGGTTGATGAGGCCACCAATACGGTATATGTCACCGACCCCGGAGAAGAAAGCAGGGTGTGGGTTATTGACGGGGCTTCAAATACCCTTAAGACTACCATAGCAAACACGGGAAACCTTACTACGGGCATAGCCCTGGACCAAAAGGAAAACGTGCTGTATGCATGTAATCTCGGGGATAACAATATTGTGGAGATCGATCTTAAAACGCACAAGGTGGTGAAAACGTTTCCGGCCGGTGGTGAAAAACCTACCAACCTGGCATATGATCCTCGCGGAAAACGTCTTTTCGTATCCAACCAGGGAACGGGAAATGTTTCGGTACTCGATGCTCATTCCGGAAAGGTGATCAGGACTATCCCCACGGGAGAAGGTGCGCTGGGCATATCTTTCAACCCCAAAAAGAAACTTCTTTATATTGCCAACAGACAGGCAGGTACGGTGACTGTGGTGGATACCGGTAACTATGCGGTATTGAAAAACCTGAAAACAGGGACCCATCCGAATACGGTGGCCATTGATGTCAAGTCAGGAAATGCCTATGTAACCAACAAGGCCCGTAGTGACAGGGACAATCCTTCCCTGAAGGACCCGGAAGGAGATACCGTGAGCCTTATTAGCTTATAATAATTAATAAACAACTATATAAAAAACGCCGGAGACTGCATATTCCCGGCGTTTTTTATTGTTTCTGTGCAAACAGTGAGCGTTGTCTTTCGTCAGACCTTTAACGCTTTCATGTATACGGCATCATTTTTAAGGCTTTCCAAAGGCGAAACAGGATATTGTTCCTGTTCTACGATAAAGTGCCGGATATTGCTTTTAAGAACGCTGCGAAGTGTTTTCTTAACATCCACGCTCCCGTCACCGAGATCGCACTGCAGGGGTTTTCCGTCCTTGATGTTATAGTCTTTGATATGGCATAATTCATAGCGTTTCCCGTACTTTTTAAGATGGGCGGCCGTGTCTGCACCGGCAACATCGATCCAGCAGAGATCGAGTTCGAACAAGACGTTTTCCGGGTCGGTGTTTTCGATCAGGAATTCCTGGGGCAGTTTTCCCTCCAGTGGCCTGAAGGAATAATCGTGGTTGTGATAACCGAATTTCAGCCCGGCCTTGCTGACTTCCTCCCCGGTCTTGTTGAATTGCTCGGCGATCCGTTTCCAGTCGTCCCAGCTCTTCTGGGCGCCGATATGGGGGCACAGGATGTATTTTAACCCGGCACCTTCGGCCATTTCGATATTTTTTTTGAGTTTGTCCGGGTTATCGGTCACGGCGTGGTAGTTGAAGTGGGTACTCACCATATTTACGCCTATGTCACCGAGAAAAGTTTTCATTTCCTGCGGGGCCATTCCCCAGAGGAATCCCTTTTTCCCTGCATAGCTTTCGAACTGTCTGTATCCCATGGCGGCGAGTTTTTTCATCACCCCCCTGGGGTCCTGTGGCAATACATCCCTCACGCTGTACAACTGTACCCCGAAAGGATCGATGGACCTGCTTTTCAATACCCCGGCCATCAGTTCGCCCTGTCCCAGGGCAACAGTACCTGCGGTAAGTATTCCGGTACTCCTGATAAAATTTCGTCTGTTCATGTGCAATCGGTATTTAGTGTTTTATTTTTTAGTCATTCGGAAAAAGCCATACAATATACAATATTATGCGGGGCTTCGCTTTCTCTCGGAAAATATCAATTAAAAATGTCTCAATCATGAGACATTTTATTTATCTTTAACCCCGTGAAAGCAGATACCAGACAAGGAATTATTGAAGCCGCCATTTCCGTATTCAACGGCGATTTATCTGCGCCACTGGAAAGAGTGGCACAGGAAGCGGGGATTACACGCAGAACATTACATCGCTATTTCAGGGACAGGGACGAGTTGCTGGCCGCCTGCAACCGGTATATGGTATTGGCTTGCCGGGAAGCCATGGAAGAAGCTTCGCGGAAAGCATCCGGACCGCTTCAGCTGCTCGAATACCAGCTGTATGCTGCCATTGACTGCGGGGTTAAATACGCGTTTCTGCGACAGATACACCGTGCTCGTGATCACCATCATACCCACAGCGATAAGAATTGCGAGGATTACGACCGTACCTTCCGGTCCTTTAACCGTGTCATAGAAGAACTCAGGGATAAGGGAGAGATCAGTAACCATCTTCCTTCTTCGTGGATAGCAGTGCTGTTTCCGGGAATTGTATCGGCGGCTATCAGCAGCCTGAAGGACGAGGGAATGCGGGAAAAGGAGGTAAAGAAATTTGCCTGGATCTCCATGAAAAAAGCGATAGGTAATTAAGGAGCTGAATAAAATTTTTTACACAATAATGTCTCACTTTAGAGACATAAAACGCAATTTATGAAAGGAATAAAAGATTACGATGCGATCATCGTGGGAGGCAGTTATGCGGGCCTTTCCACGGCAATGATCCTGGGAAGGGCGTGTATGGAGGTGCTGGTCATAGACAGTGCGAACCCGTGTAACAGGCAGACTCCCTATTCTCATAACCTGATCACCCAGGACGGGGTTCCGCCGCAGGTGATCAGTAATAAGGCCCGGGAACAGGTGTTGAAGTATCCTACGGTAAGCCTGCATTACGATTGGGCTTGTGAAGTACATAAGGAAGAAAACGGGTTTTCGGTTACCACGGAACAGGGAAATGTTTACCGGGGCAACAAGCTTGTTTTTGCGACGGGAATAAGGGATATTATGCCCCGTATTCCTGGATTTTCGGCCTGTTGGGGTATTTCCGTAATCCACTGTCCGTTCTGTCACGGATACGAGTACAAGGGTATGGATACGGGATTGATGATCAGCAATGACCACGGAGCGGAACACGCGGTTTTTATCAATCACTGGGCAGGAAAGCTCACGGTTTTTCCGGCTGAAGGGTATTCGGTAACGGCAGCACACCGCGAATTGCTGTCACGGCATGATATACGGGTAGAAGACAGGGCGGTCGAACGGTTATTGCACGAAGAAGGCAGATTACAGGCCGTACTGTTTTCGGATGGCGGAAGGCTCGATATCAGTGCGCTGTATGCGGCTTTACCTTTTGAACAGCACAGTGCCCTTCCGGAAACCCTGGGGTGTGAGCTGTCTGAAAACGGATATATTGAGGTTGACGGGTTCGGACAGACCAGTGTGGACGGTGTTTTTGCAGTGGGTGACAACTGTTCACCCATGAGATCGGTATCGGGTGCCATTGCTGCGGGGACCAGGGCCGGAGCCATGATCAGCCGGCAACTTATTCTCAAGGAGGATTAGGGGTTAGCCTTATCAGGCAGTTGCGGGGTCATTGGAAGCGGATGGGATCACATCGGGGAAGTACCTTGGAAAGACAAGCCCCGGGTTGATTTTATTTTTCCAATGGTCTTTTATTATATCTTTGCCCCATGGGTATGGAATTTTCTTTTATAGTTCCGGTGTATAACAGGCCGGATGAGGTGGCGGAGCTGCTGGAGAGCATGGCCTGCCTGGATTATGAAAGGTCCTTTGAAGTGGTCATTGTGGAGGACGGCTCCGGGATATCGTCTGAAGAGGTTGTAAAACGGTATTCCGGAAAACTGAGCATCTCCTATTTCTACAAGGAGAATACAGGTCCCGGGGATTCCCGAAATTACGGCATGCAGAAAGCTTCGGGGAATTATTTCCTCATTCTGGATTCCGATTGTATTCTCCCTCCGCACTACCTTTCGGAAGTACACCGCGAACTGGCTGAAAACTTTGTGCATTGTTTCGGAGGGCCCGATACTGCTCATCTTTCCTTTTCTCCCTTGCAAAAGGCCATAAACTATGCCATGACTTCGACGCTTACCACTGGAGGAATAAGGGGGAAGAAGAATGCCGTAGGAAAATTTCAGCCCCGAAGCTTTAATATGGGGATTTCCCGTGAGGCTTTCCTTCGGACCGGCGGCTTCGGAAAAATACATCCCGGGGAAGATCCTGATCTCACCATCCGCCTTTGGGCAGCAGGTTATGAAACGCGTTTTTTTGAGCGGGCATACGTATATCACAAAAGGCGCATATCCTGGAAAAAATTCTATACACAGGTATACAAGTTCGGAATGACCAGGCCCATACTCAACCGCTGGCATCCGCAAACGGAAAAGCCGGTATACTGGCTTCCGGCATTTTTTCTGGCAGGGTTTCTGTTCAGCCTGTTGATGTGCCTGGCGGGAAACATATTTTTTATTAAATTATACCTTATATATTTTATAGTGATATTTTTCGACTCGTGGTATAGCAGCGGTGGGATAAAGATCGCGCTGATGTCGGTTTTTGCCGTTCTCGTACAATTTTCCGGGTACGGATACGGTTTTATAAAGAGTACGTTTTATATAAAGATACTGAAGAAGGTCCCGGAAAGGGTATTTCCCGAATTATTTTTTGAATAATTGATGAAAGAGCGCAGCAAACGAAATAAACCAAAGATCAGAAAGAGCGGAAAAGCTTCGCTGTTCATGTTCTTTTTCTTCTTCTCTTTTGTACTGTGGTTTCTCATAAAACTGCCTAACAGGTATACGACCTCCGTAACTTTAAAAGCGCACTATTCGGGGGTCCCGGAAGATAAACTCCTGATAAAACCACAGAAGAGTATCAAAGTGGCTGTCAATGCAAAGGGTTTCCGGCTGTTCGGGCTCAAGTATTTTGGTGAAAATGTCAATATCGACCTTTCCGGCATAAGAAAAAGGGGGGAGGATTATTTTCTGCTCGCTGCCGATATCCAGGGGCAGTTAAGGGCCGCCCTTCCGTCGGAAGTGAATGTATTGCAGGTAGCGGCAGATACCCTGTTTTTCAATCTCGCAAGGAATATTACCAGGGATATTCCGGTACGACTGAAAGCTAATTTATCCTTTGCCCGGGATTACCGGGTATACGACAGTCTGGTGCTGTCTCCGAAACGTGTAAAGGTGTATGGCCCTGACGTGGAAGTGAACCGGATAGATACCCTTTATACTTCTGAATTGGTGTTGAAGAATATAGATGCGGATATCGACCGGAAAATCCCTCTGGCCATACCCGAAGAGTTCCGCCATTTGCGTTTCGAGCACAGGGAAGTGCAACTGAGTGCCAGGGTAGCCCGTTTTTCCGAACGCCGGATTATCGTACCTGTTACGGTGACCAATGTACCGGAAAGTGTGGAAGTAAAAACATTTCCTTCCGAAATCGAAATTCGTTGCGAAGGTCCGCTCAGAGACCTGTCGGGGGTACACCCCTCGGATTTTATCGTCGCGGGGAATTACGACAGTATTGTGTCGGACAGTACCAGTTACCTGGTGCTGAAAGTATTGAAAATGCCGGATGCCGTGACGAGTATAAGCCTGTCGCAATGGGAGGTGGATATCCTCAAGCAGGACAATACCGCGCAGCAGCCGGGAAAAGGGCAGTAGCCGGAAAGATGGTCCGGGGGTATACAATCTCCGGGAAAATCTTGTGAGAGAAGCAGAAAGTTGTTAAATTGATGGATGGTTGTTAGGTTATTAGGTTTTATTGCGTCTTGACTCAATAACCTAATAACTTAGTAACTCAGTAACCAAAGGATAAGTAACAATGGAATTGCAGGCCTGCCTGCGAAGTCAGGGTTGCCTTTAACTTGATAATAAATGATCGTAGTAGGATTAACTGGGGGTATCGGTAGTGGAAAGTCTACAGTTGCACGTATGTTTTCGGAGTTGGGGGTGCCTGTTTATATTTCCGATATCGAAGCCGGGAAATTGATGCGGACCGCTCCGGAAATCAGGACGGCCATAGTAGCACTGCTGGGGGAGAAAGCCTATACACCCGGTGGCCCGGATAACGCGTATATTGCAGGAAAGGTATTTAGCGACAGGGCATTGCTCGGCAGGCTGAACGGTATTATTCACCCGGCGGTAGCAGCACATTTCAGGGGGTGGTATGCCAGGCAGCATGCACCCTATGTCATAAAGGAAGCTGCCGTGCTTTTTGAAAGCGGTGGTAATAAGGAATGCGATGCCGTGGTTATGGTTACGGCACCGGAAGAAACCAGGATAAAAAGAGTGATGCAACGCGATACCGTAAGCAGGGAAGATGTTCTCCGGCGTATAGCTAATCAATGGGATGAAAAGCGGAAGGAAGCCCTTTCCGATTATGTCATTGTCAATACCGACCTGGAAAAAACCGAAAGGCAGGTCAGGGAGTTACACCCTGTTTTATCAAACCTTGAAGCGTCCCGTTAAATATCGTTTATTTTTGTTAAGGTTTGGTTAAAGGCTGGACAAACTGTATATTAAACCCTTAATTTTGCTTTAATGAGCAAGAAATTATTCGTTCTGCTGGTAGCGTTGATGAGCTTATCCCTGATTGGTATTATTTTTGTTCAGGGATATTGGATAAAGACTGCCGTAGATGATAAGGAGGAACAATTCTCTACGAGTATCGTACAGATACTGAGGTCGGTTGCAGACAAGATCGAAAGAAGGGAGATAGAGGATTACTCCAACAGATACCTGCAACTTGTAGACAGTATAGGTAAGTTTAAGGAAGCTGAACTCCGGCAGATTTTGTTTATAGACAGAAACGAGGAAAATAACGAGACATTTATTTACTCTCACGGTGTTTTAGAAGAGGATTACGGGATATCTTCTACGTTCTTTGATAGCGAATCGGATTCTATTCCTATTAAAAATTTTAACAGTAAACGAAGCACAATCATTTACGAAGAAGGGATAGATATCGATGGAAAAAAGACGTATACCCCTTCCGAAAGGATAGAAAAGATAGGGGGAATGACGGCTATTGACAAGGCGCAGTTCGAAACCTATTTTCAGCATTATGCCAAACGCAAGCCTATAAGTGAAAGAGTGTCTGACCAGGAAATCCAGCTGCTTTTGCAAAGGGAGCTTTCCGAGGCCGGGATTGATTTGGACTTTGAGTATGGTGTGTATGGCAACGATCTGGCCACCAAGGTAAGGTCAAGGGGTTTTGAACTGAGTGAGAGTACCAGGTATAAGGTTCCTATTTTCCTGGATGAGGAAGGCAAAACCGATTTTGCCCTGCTGGTGACATTTCCCCAGAAAAAGAAATTCCTCGTCTCCAGTATCATGGGAATGGCCCTGTTATCCATTATCTTCACGCTGATTATAGTTATAGCGTATTCCGGAGCCATTCACCAGCTGCTCCGTCAGAAACAGATCTCCGAAATAAAAACGGATTTCATCAATAATATGACGCACGAGTTCAAGACTCCGATTGCCACGATCAATCTCGCCCTGGATGCCATCCGGAACCCCAAGGTTCTTGAAAATAACGACAAGGTCAGCCAGTACCTGCAAATGATCAGGGATGAGAATAAAAGAATGCATGCGCAGGTAGAAAATGTATTGCGCATATCAAAACTGGAGAAAAACCAGCTGGAGATCAGTAAAAACAATGTGGACATTCACGACATTATCGAAGAAGCCATAGCACACGTATCTCTTATGGTGGAAAACCGGGGAGGGGAGATCCGTACAGATTTTAAGGCCGATCGCAGTGAGGTGCTGGCCAATGAATTCCATTTTACCAATGTGCTGGTCAATATTCTGGACAATGCCATAAAATACTCTCCTGATTCGCCCCGGATCGATGTACATACCGAAACGGTAAAAAACAATATAGTGATCAGGATACAGGATCAGGGGATGGGAATGAGCAAGGCTGTACTCAAGAGGATATTTGAAAAATTTTACCGGGAACATACCGGGAACATCCACAATGTAAAAGGACACGGACTGGGACTGGCGTATGTGAAGAATGTCGTGGAGGATCACCAGGGAATGGTGTATGTGGAAAGTGAAAAAGATAAAGGAAGTACCTTTTTTATAAAGTTACCTTTAATATAAAAATTATGGAAGCAGTAAATAAGAAAATCTTGTTGGTTGAAGACGATCCCAATTTCGGGATTGTTCTTAAGGATTATTTAGCGCTAAACAATTTTGATGTGGTTTTAGCAAAAAACGGAATGGAGGGGTTTGAAAAGTTTCGCAAGGAAAGTTTTGATCTTTGTATTCTCGATGTCATGATGCCTTATAAGGACGGGTTTACCCTGGCTAAGGAAATAAGGGAAAAAAACGAACATATCCCGATCATATTCCTCACCGCAAAGACCATGAAGGAGGATGTCCTGAAAGGATACAAGGCCGGGGCCGATGACTACCTGAACAAACCTTTTGACTCGGAGGTCCTGCTCTTCAAGATAAAGGCAATCCTTCAGCGTAAGGCCAACGGTGGTAATGCCGACAGTAACCAGTTCGAATTCCAGATAGGTAAATTCCACCTGAATTCCAAGCTGCGTTTTCTCACTTACGGAGAGGAAGAACCCATCAAGCTGTCGCCCAAGGAAAATGAATTGTTACGCCTGCTGGCCCTGCACGAAAACGATCTGATGCCGAGGGAACTTGCGCTTACCAAGATATGGAGGGATGATAACTATTTTACTTCCAGGAGTATGGACGTGTATATTGCCAAACTGAGGAAATACCTCAAGAGAGATGAAGACGTGGAAATCCTCAATATTCATGGTGAAGGGTTCCGGCTTGTGGTCAAGAGTGAAGCCGAGTAGCAATAAATAACCCGATCATAAAATAATTATCCGAAAGGAATAAAGCCCGCTGTCATACGGGCTTTATTGCATTTTGACAGGCTCTCCACAGGGCATCTCCTTCGGGCGGGGGGGCAACAATGGTAATTTTTTCTTTCTTTACGGGGTGTATAAAGGTAAGTGAACGCGCGTGCAGGTGTATGCTGCCATCCCGGTTACTCCGGTCATGGCCGTATTTGAGATCCCCCTTAACAGGCGATCCTATGGCCGATAGCTGTGCCCTGATCTGGTGATGCCTCCCGGTATGCAGGTCTATTTCCAGCAGAAAATAACGATCCAGTTTTTTGATAACCCGATAATTCAGGGAAGCTTTCTTCGCTTCCTCTACCTTTTTGGGATATGCATACGAACGGTTTTGTTTCTGGTTGCGTTTTAACCAGTGCTCAAGCAGTCCCTCCGGAGGAGAGGGGCATTTCTGAACGATGGCCCAGTAAGTTTTTCGGGCCTCTTTTTCGGCAAAGAGCCTGTTCAGGCGCGGAAGGGCCTTCGAAGTCTTTGCAAAGACAACGATACCACTCGTAGGGCGATCCAGGCGGTGTACCACCCCGAGGAACACATTACCCGGTTTGTCGTACTTGTACCTGATATATTCCTTAACCACTTCACTGAGCGGCTTGTCTCCCGTTTTGTCCCCCTGTACAATATCCCCCGGCCTCTTGTTTACGACAATGATGTGATTGTCTTCATAAAGCACCATAATATTGTTCCGGTCTGAACGTATACTCATAATCCCTGTTTGTTAATTAGTCAATTAGCCAATTAGCCAATTAGTCAATTAGTCAATTAGTCAATTAGCCAATGTGCCAATTAGTCAATTAGCCAATTGGTCAATTATCACATTGGCACATTATCACATTAATACTGTTCGTCATCATTGGGAAAATCGCTGTTCTTTACATCGTCAACGTATTGAGAGATGGCATTTGTCATATCTTCGTACAGGTTCATATAACGGCGGAGGAAGCGCGGGCTGAACTCATAGGTCATGCCCAGCAGGTCGTGAAGTACCAGTACCTGTCCGTCTACGCCGTTTCCGGCGCCGATACCGATAACCGGGATGGAGACATTTTCGGCCACTTTCCGGGCCAGTGTGGCGGGGATCTTTTCAAGTACAATGGCAAAACATCCCATTTTTTCCAGGAAAATGGCATCCTCCAGGAGCTTCTCCGCTTCCTGCTCTTCCCTGGCCCTTACCGTATAAGACCCGAATTTATAGATGGATTGCGGGGTAAGCCCGAGATGTCCCATCACCGGGATTCCCGCATGGAGGATTTTTTTGACCGATTCCTTTATTTCCTTTCCCCCTTCGATCTTGACCCCGTGAGCGCCGCTTTCCTTCATGATGCGGATGGCGGAGCGCAGGGCTTCCTTGGGATCGGACTGGTAACTTCCGAACGGCAGGTCTACCACGACAAGGGCCCGTTTTACCGCCCTTATCACCGAAGAGGCATGATAGATCATCTGGTCGAGGGTTATGGGAAGGGTGGTTTCGTGCCCGGCCATGACATTACTGGCAGAATCTCCCACCAGGATGACATCTATCCCGGCACCGTCCACTATATGGGCCATGGAGTAATCGTAGGCGGTGAGCATACTTATTTTTTCACCGTTTCCTTTCATTTCGGAAAGCGATTTTACCGTCACTCTCCTGTATTCTTTTTTTGCAACCGACATGCTATGTTATTTATGTTAGTATTAGCAGCTTCTGATAATATGCCGTAAAAATACTAAATTGTGTGCTTCCCACCGGTAAGCTGATGAGGAATTCCGGACGTGCCTGCCCGGAACCATCTCATGGAAATCGGGTATTTTTTGATATTTTATTTTCCAAAATTAGGCCTTTCCCGGGAACAGCCCTTATTTTGCGGAGATAATGTGGTAATTAGTCAATTAGCCAATGTGCCAATTAGTCAATTAGCCAATTGGTCAATTATCACATTATCACATTGGCACATTATCACATTGATAAACATGAAAAAACATATTGTTACAGCAGTCATTCTGACGGTGCTTTCCCTGGTCTCCGGATACGGGCAGTACACCGTAGAAAGTGTTCCCAGCCCGAAAGCGGGGGGGCAGGACTATTTTGTGAGTAACCCCGACGGGATATTGAATGCCGTTGCCGAAGATTCCATAAATTCCATAGCTGTAGCCATTGAGCGGAAAACTACCGCAGAGGTGGCGGTGGTGGTCATCGATGATTTTGTGGGACAGGACGATTTTCAGTTTGCTTTCGAACTGTTTGAAAGCTGGAAGATCGGGAAAAAGGAAAAGGATAACGGATTATTGCTGTTAGTGGCCAGGGAGCGAAGGAATTACCGGTTTATTACCGGGTATGGTATGGAAGCGGTGCTTCCCGATGCCATACTTAAACGCATCGGGGAGGTATATATGGTCCCCTCCTTTAAGGCAGGTAATTATGGCGAGGGGGTATTAAAGGCCATGAATGTTATCAGGGACATCACCCTGTCTCCCGGGAAGGCCGATGAAATAAGGGCAGCACTGAAAGGCCCTACATTCCTGGACCGGTATGGGCAGAAACTGCTGTATGCGGCGATCATTATCGCTGTTATCTTCCTTGTCATGAAATATATGGACCGTATTATCTCGGGATCGGTAAAGCGCGGGACAAAGGTCAGAAAGGGGGTAAAGGAATTCATGAATGCCCTGGGAGGCGGGTGCGGTTGTTTCTTTTTCCTTGTTTTTGCCGCCATTTTCGGACTGGGATTCAGCGGGTATCATCCTGCCGTACTGTTCCGTCCAGCATTGATCCCGTGGTATGCTGTTGTTTTCGGTAGTATCATTGTGTTCTTTAAATATCAAAGGGGCAATGAGCTGGTATCCAAATCGTTCAGGGATGAAAAAAACAAGTTGGAAGCCCTGGGGCGGTACCACCGGAGCATGGCGCTGCCCCTGCTGCTATCCCCCCTGGCTTTTTTTATGGTATTGCGGTTCCGGGGAAAGAGGAAAAAGATGAAGGAGCGTTTTCTGCCCCCGGATAACAGCGGGGCGTGGAGCCGGATGGACCGGGACAAACTGAAGAAATCTACCGATCTGCTGAGCGGCGGACAGCTCAAGGAGGAGTGGGCGTTATCGCGGAGCTACGAAATATGGAAGCACCGGGATACCGGAGAGGTCAGGGCTGTGAGCTGGCCCGGGCCCCGTTTCCGGAAATATGCCGACTGCCAGTCATGCGGGTTCAGGACGCTGGGGCAGGAAACGGTAAAGACGATTACCTCGGCGACCTACGACCGGGAAGGCAGGGGAAAGCGTATCCGGAAATGTGTGAACTGTAATCATGTGGAAGACCTGGGGATAAAGATACTTCCCCGTAAACAGCGGAGTTCATCGTCTTCGGGCGGAGGGTTTGGGGGGAGTTCTTCTTCCTCTTCCGGTGGAAGTTTCGGTGGAGGGAGCAGTGGCGGTGGCGGAGCCGGCGGAAGCTGGTAACCGTTTTCAGGTCAGCAGTCGGAAAGAAAGACCCCTACTGCCAGTCCGCCTTCGGAGGTCTCCTTGTATTTTGAATTCATGTCCCTGGCCGTTTCCCACATGGTCTGTACTACCTTGTCGAGAGGCACCTTGGCATCGAGAGGATCGCTATCCATGGCGAGTTCTGCGGCATTAATGGCCTTGATGGCCCCCATGGCATTGCGTTCTATACAAGGCACCTGTACGAGTCCGCCTATCGGGTCGCAGGTAAGCCCGAGATGGTGTTCCATAGCTATTTCCGCTGCCATGAGAACCTGTTCGGTAGTACCTCCGGAGAGGGCTGCAAGCCCTGCAGCAGCCATGGCCGAAGATACCCCGATCTCTGCCTGGCAGCCCCCCATTGCCGCCGATATGGTGGCGTTTCTCTTGAAAATACTGCCTATGACCCCGGCCACAAGCAGGAACCGTTTTATCTGTTCGAACCCTGCCTTGTGATTCTCGATCACCATATAGTACATCAGTACAGCCGGTACTACCCCGGCACTGCCGTTCGTGGGGGCGGTAACCACCCTTCCGAGGGAAGCGTTTACCTCATTGACGCTAAGCGCAAAACAACTGACCCACTTGAAGATCTGCCGGAACCTTACCCGGGTCTTCCGTATGGCCTGCAACCATTCTTCCGGGTTGTGGTAGGGAAGTGTTCCCATTAATTTCCGGTGCAGCTCATAAGCACGCCGCCTTACCTGTAACCCTCCCGGAAGGATGCCCTCGGTATGACATCCCGTATACATACACTCCAGCATGGTGTTCCATACCCTTTGGAGTTCCGTGTCGATATCTTCCGCCGTTCTGAGCGATCGTTCATTTTCATATACGATATCCCATATATTCCTGTTTTCCCTTTTACAGTAATCCTGTAACTGGGCGGCGTTTTCCACGGGGTAGGGAAACTGTTTGAACGCTTTCCTGTTCTCCCTGGCCGAAAGCCTTTCCTCCCTCACGACAAAGCCGCCGCCTATGGAATAGTAGGTCTCACTGCTGGTACTCCCGTCTGAGGTAGTGGCTGTAAAACGTATGGCATTGGCGTGGAACGGAAGGAATTCCCTGTGAAAAACAATGTCTGCCTTAAAGTCGAAAGCAATGCGCCGTGTATTGCCGAAGTGCAGTGTTTTATGAGTTTTGACTTCATTTACGATCCCGGGGATATCCTCTACAGGGACGTATTCCGGGTCTTTTCCCGAGAGCCCGAGTACCACGGCGAGGTCGGTGGCATGGCCTTTCCCGGTGAGTGACAGCGAGCCGTACAGGGCTACATGTACATGCTTTACCTTCTCAAAGACATGTTGCGATCTCAGTTCGCCGATCCATAGTTCCGCAGCTCTCCACGGTCCGAGAGTATGCGAACTGGATGGCCCGATCCCTATCTTTAACATATCGAAAACACTAATGCATTCCATAATAACAGTCGGTTTAATCGCCCTCCGGAAATATCCGGGATACAGGACCGGTTGTGTCAAAAACCAAATTTCGGCAATGGTATTGTTATATAAATCACATTATTGAAGAGCAAATATAATCGAATACTTCAGATTCCCGAATTTCCCCGACCAATTTTATGCAGCCCTGAAACATCCTTGTAACCGCATAGGTGCCGGAGCCTGCGGCGATTGTCCTGTTTAAAGGGTGAGTCAGGGTAACAGGAGCCGCTGAAACCGGGGGTTCCGGTCAAAATGACAGTAATATTCTGCAATATGGCAGTAAAACCCGGACGGTATTTTTTTGGCATAGTCATTGACTGATGATATAGCAAAACGTAAAATATCTTAAAAATTTAAAATAAGAACACACTGTTATGAGTAAAATTATTGGAATCGATTTAGGTACTACCAACTCCTGCGTTTCCGTAATGGAGGGAAACGAACCGGTAGTCATACCTAATGCCGAAGGAAAGCGAACAACTCCTTCCGTGATTGCATTTGTGGAAGGCGGAGAGATAAAGGTGGGAGACCCGGCGAAGCGTCAGGCAGTGACCAACCCTCATAAGACCATTTATTCCATAAAGCGTTTTATGGGGAACAAGTTTTCGGAGTCTGAAAAAGAAGTGGGCAGGGTACCCTATAAGGTAGTAAAAGGAGATAACGACACCCCCCGTGTGGATATAGACGGACGTTTATATACCCCGCAGGAACTGTCGGCCATGATCCTTCAGAAAATGAAAAAGACTGCCGAGGACTATCTCGGGCAGGAAATATCGGAAGCCGTGGTTACGGTTCCCGCATATTTTAACGATGCACAGCGGCAGGCTACCAAGGAAGCCGGGGAAATAGCCGGGCTTAAGGTACAGCGTATTATAAACGAGCCTACGGCAGCGGCACTGGCTTACGGACTGGACAAGTCTAACAAGGACCAGAAGATCGCCGTATACGACCTCGGGGGAGGTACTTTTGATATCTCCATCCTGGAACTGGGCGACGGTGTATTCGAAGTACTGTCTACCAACGGGGATACTCACCTGGGAGGGGATGACTTCGACGAGGTGATCATCAACTGGCTGGCAGATGAATTTAACAAGGAGGAGCAGGTGGATCTCCGCAAAGACCCTATGGCATTACAGCGTTTGAAAGAGGCGTCGGAAAAGGCCAAGATAGAGCTTTCCTCTTCTACGCAGACCGAAATAAACCTGCCTTATGTTACGGCTACGGCTTCAGGGCCCAAACACCTGGTGAAGACCCTTACAAGAGCCAAGTTCGAGCAACTGGCAGACGAGCTGGTAAAAAGGTCTATGCTACCCTGTGAAAAAGCACTGAAGGACGCCGGGATCTCAAAATCCGATATAGACGAGGTCATCCTTGTAGGAGGGTCTACACGTATTCCCAAAATACAGGAAGAAGTAGAGAAATTCTTCGGGAAGAAACCTTCCAAGGGGGTAAACCCCGACGAGGTAGTTGCCATCGGGGCAGCCATTCAGGGAGGGGTACTTACCGGGGATGTCAAGGATGTATTGCTCCTGGACGTGACCCCGCTGTCTCTCGGTATCGAGACTATGGGAGGGGTAATGACCAAGCTTATCGAGTCGAACACGACCATCCCTACCAAGAAGTCGCAGGTATTCTCTACAGCGGCAGACAACCAGCCTTCTGTGGAGATCCATGTGCTTCAGGGAGAAAGGCCGATGGCCAATGACAACAAGACCATAGGACGTTTCCACCTCGACGGTATACCACCCTCTCCGAGGGGGGTGCCGCAGATAGAGGTTACTTTTGACATCGATGCCAACGGTATCATCAAGGTATCCGCTACGGACAAGGCCACAGGAAAGTCACAGGACATCCGTATAGAAGCTTCTTCCGGGCTTACCGAAGAGGAAATAGAAAAGATGAAAAAAGAGGCGGAGGCCAATGCCGAAGCCGATAAGAAGGCCAAGGAAAAGGTTGACAAGCTCAACGAGGCCGACGGAATGATCTTCCAGACGGAAAAGCAACTGAAGGAATTCGGCGACAAGCTGTCTGATGACAAGAAAAAACCGATCGAAGACGCTTTGGAAGAACTCAAGAAAGCTTATGAAAGCAAGGATATAGCGGTTATCGAACCCGCCCTTGCCAAGCTCAATGAATCCTGGAAAACCGCCAGTGAGGAGATGTATAAGGCCCAGGCCGAGGCACAGCAGAACGGTGGAGCCCAGGCCGGAGCCGATACAGCCGATGCTTCTGCTTCCGGAAATGACAAGCAGGAAGGCGATGATGTACAGGATGTAGACTTTGAGGAAGTGAAATAAGAATGTTTTTCTCAGTATATTGTAAAAATCCGCTCCGGTAAATCGGGGCGGATTTTTTTATTGGCCAGGTATCGTTTTATCCCCGGTTAAAATGCCATAAAATACCTTCCGGAGGGTATTTTATGGCATTTTATATTTATTGAAATTGCACCGGGCTTACTTCCGGACTAAAAACGTAATAAATGGCATATTATGAATACACTTTACCTGAGATTATTATTGTCTGGTTGTTTTTCTGTTGTTGTTGTGGGATGCAGTATGGGGGTGGCGACGATCTCTTCTTCCGGGCAGTTGACAACCGTCAGCCGGGAAGAATTTGACGAACAACAGGCCGAACAAGCAAAAAAAAGAGGACCGGACATGTACCGGCAACTTATACCCACAGCGCACCGGGAAATTTGGAATACCAATTATTTCAAGGGAAGCAGCCTTGAAAATATTGACCGTAATTCGATAGATTATAATTCTTTGACATCACAGCATATAAACCGGCTTTCAGAAAACCCCACGGAGGGTACCATTGATATAAAATATAGGCGTAGTTCCTTATATACCCTGATGATAGCCGATTTGTCGGATGAATATCTTCATTACCAGACAAGGTATATTTTCGGGAGTAGCAGATTGCCGGAAAAGTTTAACGATCACAATATCGGCCCCTACCAGGTCCCCGGAAAAGCGGGAGATCCTGGCCAGGCTGAACATATCGGTAATTACCTGAACAGTAATAAGGTAGCAAAGCAATTGGTAGCCCGATGGTTTAACAGGGGGGGTGACGGGGGCTTTAATATGAACCTGGTGGCCCGTAGAGGAGAATATAATGCCTCCGACCTGAATATAAAAGTAGCCTTGCACAGTTCCCGGGGGAAAGCCATGCTGAAAGATGCCGGGGAAGAACTGATCGGCAATACCTTCGTGGTAGTATATGATTTTGAAAATATTAATAATGACAGGAAGGTAGCCCTCTTTAGATATTCCTTGAAATCCAGTATTACTACCAGGGCCTATTTGTACCGGCTGGTATGGAATGATGCTGTTGCTGCTGTTTTTTATAACGATTACTGGATGGATAAAAACGATATCGATCCTTCCAGAAAAGCCGCTTTTGATGCGTCGGATATTTTTAAACTCGAATATATCGGAAGTGTGGTTGTAGACGAAAATTCGAATACCGGAATAGTAAAACACAGCAAAGAGCAATTAAAAATATTGGAAAAGGAGACCCTCGACTGGAATGAGGTCAGTCTTATCCAAGACGATGCGGTTATAAAAAAGGCCCTTAATGTCTGCCTTAATGAACTGGAGCGGAAATATGAGGAATTCCGTACCAAGTTTCCCCTTTTCAGCGGCGATCCTATCGCGGCTAAGGTAGGGACCAAGGAAGGGATCAAGGCAGGGGACAGGTTTGAAGTACTCGAACAATTACTGCATGAAGACGGGGCAACCGGATACCGGAGAGTAGGCATTATTAAGGTAGCGGAAGAAGAAGATATCTGGAACAATACTACCCAGGGAGACTGGTTCGGAGAATCGTCTGAATCGGAATATACCATTTTCCAGGGGGCGAAAGGAAAATACGAATCAGGGATGTTGATTAGGCAGATAGACTAAATGAAAAAAAGAATTACATTGGTGAGTATTTATTTTATACTGTTTTCGGCTTTTGGCCAACAGACACCCACGGTAGAAGAAATTTATGCCAAATATATAATGGCCATAGGAGGGAACGAAAAGTTGGCAAACATCGTAAATAAAGTGGATGTAAGTGCTGTTTTTTCAGAATACACTATTATGGGAGCGGTCGAAAACCAAGGGACGACAAAGCAGGAAATTATTAATTTCCGGGATTATGCCAACGTGCAGTCTGCTACCATTCTCAAACAGTTTCCCTCCGCTTTGGCCGGGGATAAAATAAGTTTTTCGAGATATCTTACCGCTAATGGTAAAACCACCATACTGTTCCCCGATGGGAAAAAACAGGTGATGGCGAGTACTACTTATAATCGTTACCAGGAACAACCCTTTCCGGAAACCGTAGCTCCTCCGGGAGGTAAGGTGCTGCCCAATGAAACTTTGAACGGCAAGGAAGTATATGTAGTGAATTATCAGCAAAACATAACCGGTAGCGAATTCAATTGTTATGCCTATTTTGAAACCGATTCAGGCCTTTTGGTGGCCTCTAAGCTAATTGACAAAAAGGAAAGTTTCGGAAGTACTAATACCACGATTAGTGTAAATAACTACGAAGATTACAAGGAAATTGGGGGTATACTGATTCCCTACAAAATTAAGACGGAACAAAAAACGGAAACAACGGGTGCCGTAAGCATGACTTCTGTCACCAAAATGCAAACAGAAGTTATTACCATAACGTTTAACATAGATCCCGAAGACTTTAAACAAAACTGTTTTCAGAGACCGGAAGAATGTTTTGCGGGATATATGAACGATTAAATCAGACACCGTCAGGTTCGCCTGTAGAGTACTGCTACCATTTTTTGTTTGCTGTCAACCCTTTTTCTCCATATATTCCGTTGAATGGATAAGTTACATTTATTCGGTTTAGAGGAAAGTCAGTCCGATTCTGCGGTTTAATCCCTGCTCAAATATTCGGATCAATGTCGAAAGTTGGATGTTCCCTTTTCCGTTTTCAAGTTTGGAAATATAACTTTTCTTTGTACCTGCCTTTTCCGCCAATTGCTCTTGTGTCAGTTTTGCTTCTTTGCGTGCAGATTTCAGCATTTCGCTCACTATGAACATTTGTGCACCTTCTTCGTATTTGTTTCGGCTTTCCGTACCGATTTTTCCGTGTTCGAGTTCAATTAGTTCATCAAATGTCTTTATATTTTTCCATATTTATTATTTTTTTGTTAAAACCTGTCAACTTGTTTAATCAACTCGAAAACATATTGGATTTTCCCTTTTACTTTTTGGTCTTGTTTTTGGTAAAACTCAATAAAATGGTTTCCGTAAAAGAGGATCTTTCTGTTCATGAAACAAAGTTGTCTCAAAAGATAACAAACATTTTCCAAGTTTTTGATTGCTTTTTTGGCTCGACCCATAATATACACAACTACCGCGACCTGTTTGTTGGGTGATGTCAGGATTGGTAAACACACTCCAAACTTTGCTTAATGGTGCATTTATTTCAATGGTCGCTTCAAGGCAGCTGCATAAAACCTGCACCGATTTCTTGCAAAATACGACAAGGGCAATCCTATGGCAATAACCAATATAAACAATCCTTTTGTGGCATCTAACCACTGGAATTCGATTTTCGGAGCTCTGGTAATTGGCAGAACCAGCAGGTTCATTACGAGCCAAACAATCGTTCCATACAATATACCTTGCAGTACTACTGATCGTGCTACTTTTTTGAGAGTAGGATAGATAACGAAAAACAATGATGTCCAGAAAAAAGCAATAAGAAAATGGATTGCCAGCCCGAGCAAGGCAATAGTGTAAGACTGTTCAAACGCTTTGTTGCCCAGGAGTCCGCTTGCGATAAACAGCAAAACACGCATTGGCGAAATACCGGAACTGAACCACGCATTGACAAATGCCAAAAGTATGTCCAGACTTCCGGTTACGAAACCTGCTTTCAGGATTATAGCGGTGGTTTTATTCATTATTCAATGTATCGGGTTATTCAGGCAGTACTTAATAACTGAGTAACCTAATAACCAGTAAATGTCCGGGTCCGAAGTGGTTTAGTTACTGTTTTGAATTTTGTTTTTGTAAATATAAGAAACTGCCAAAACACCCAGGAAAACCAACGGCATAATCATATAGCCGATGTTTTTATCTACAAAAGCATGGCTGATAAACGCGAAAATCAAGGTAAATGAGAGTCCTGCATACGCCCATTCCTTAAGCATTTTCGGGGTTTTCGGATAAGTAATGGCTATTACGCCAAGCACTTTTGCAATCACCAATGAGTAAGCGAAATAGTCGGGATAGCCTAATGCCTTTGTCCCGAATGTCATATACTCGGGTGCAGAGATCCAGGTGCCGATTGGCATCACGGCTTCCCAAAGAGCAATGATAATGGTAGCCGTCCAGAAAATAATTTTGTTCCTTTTCATTCTACTGATTTTTTAAGGTTAATAAAAGTTCGTCCAAATTTCCAAGCGCCATTGTAAATCCGTCTTTAAAGCCCATTTCAATCATCTGCTCAATGTCTTCCAATTTGTCGTGCTTTAAGGTAATGTTGACCCGTGTGATACCGTTATTTTCCGTAAAATTATTGGTCCATAACGAACGTGGTTTTATGGTATTTTCCATTCCGTTTTCATCGCAAAAAGCATCTAACCAGGATAGCAATATATTGGTTTCAATAGCTTTGTAGTCTGCTTTGCACCACATTTTTTCATCTTGCGGACTGACCATTGCGTAAAGCCACATTCCGTCAACTCTCAAATCCAATTGTTTGGTTTCGATGTGATAAGGTTTCGGCGCCCACCATTGGTCTAATAACTCGGCTGTTGTCCATGCCTGCCAAACCAGTTCGGGGTTTGCATTAAATTCACGAGTGATGTGAATGGTGCTGGTTTCTTTGTTGACGGTAAAGTCGAATAATAATATCGGTTTCATATTTTTATTGTTTTATTTTTTAATTGCCATGAAGACACTAAGTTTTTTCGTTGTGCCTTCGTTTTTTTGTGGTTTTTCTAATTGTTGCAATTGTTATTTTATCAAGGTCGATAATAATTCGTCCAACTGTAAGAAATCTATCGTCATTCCCTGTTCAAATCCCGTTTCGATAATTTTTTCGAGGTCGGCAAGCGTATCGAATGTGAGCAACATCTCTACCTGCGTTTTGTTTTCTTTCGAGATAAAACTGTTTTCCCATAGATTTTGGGGAAATGCAAGATTCATCGTTCCGTTTTCATCGCAAAACCCGTCTTTTGATGTAAAAGATTTTTCTTGCACGATAGTGATATAATCTAATCTGTTCCAATGCTTTTCTCCTTCGGGGCTAACCATCGCATACAGCCAATGTCCGCCTTCCCGAAAATCCATTGTTTTGGTTTCGGCTCTCCACGGTTGTGGTCCCCACCATTGGTCGAGCAACTCGGCTGTTGTCCACGCCTGCCAAACCAATTCGAGGTTTGCGTTAAATTCACGAGTGATGTGAATGGTGCTGGTTTCTTTGTTGACGGTGAAGTCGAATAATAATGTCGTTTTCATAGTTTTAAGATTTATAGTGAAGCAATACCGTTCCACAATCAAAAGCGTGAGATTTTATAAGCGTTAACGGCATCGCATCTTTAACCGATTGAAAGATGGTTAAACCTTTACCGAAACAAAGAGGGCTTAGCAGAAAATAAAACTCGTCCACTAAAGCATTACCTATTAATGAAGCAGCAAGTGTCGCTCCTCCATAAACCAGCATATCTTTTCCATTGGCTGCTTTAAGTTTATTGATTTCCTCGTTGACATTTCCGCTAATTATTGAGGTGTTATTCCATTGATGTTGGGTAATGGTATTTGAAAAAACCACTTTTGGAGTTTCTGAAATTCGTTTTCCGAGTGCAAATTCAGGATGTTCGGGGTTTGTGGCTACGCCGTCCCAAAAATCAATAAATTCGTGAGCGGTGTATTGTCCGAGCAGAATCGTATCTACATTTTCAAGATTCTCCACACAGAATTTTATCACTTTATTGTCCCAAACAAAAGTTGTAGTACCTTGCTCTACGGTTACATAACCATCAAGAGAAATATGCATCTGAAGTTTTAGATTTCTCATCATTTTTGTTTTTTTAACTGTTCAAGATATTTTTCAAGCCGTTCAAAGTTTTGTTTTTGCCCTTCCTTGGCATTAAATACATTAATAACAGTTTCCAGCATTTCTTCGGTATCGAATAATGAACTCCACGTAATCTCTGTTTCGTTTTCTTTAGCTTCAAACAAAATTGTTGCTATAAAATGCGGATTATAATGTTCAAACACGATTTTCTTCAACGGAATAATTTCTTTGAAAACACTCCTGTTCGGGTAATCCTTTCCGTTGGAATGATTGTGCAATGTCAGTTTCCATACACCACCTTCACGGAAATCCATTGAATGAATAGTGGTGCTGTGGTTTTTAGGTCCCCACCATTGTACGATGTATTCGGGTTCTGTCCACACTTTCCAAACAAGATCAATCGATGCTTTCAGCGTTCTGGTCATTTTGAGTTCTCTGTTTCCCATAGCTTACTTCTTTTGCATTTTTGCCAATAACTTATCGAGATTGTCAAAACGGTCTTCCCATATTTTGCGGAATTGTTCTAACCATTTATCTATTTCCTTCATTTTGTCAATTTCAAGTGC
Organism: Sinomicrobium soli; assembly: GCF_003285545.1. Taxonomy (GTDB): domain Bacteria; phylum Bacteroidota; class Bacteroidia; order Flavobacteriales; family Flavobacteriaceae; genus Sinomicrobium. Next base: position 118,703 of record NZ_QLNV01000006.1, read on the forward strand.
GTAATAGATTTCCCTGCCTTGCTGTTCGGCTTTTACGACCTTACATTCCTGCAAAATCCGCAGGTGCTTGGAAACCGCTTGCCGTGTGGTATCAAAATGTTCGGCAAGTGCATTGGGAGTCATTGCCTGTAATGCGATCAATGCAATAATGGATCTTCTTGTCGGGTCGGCGATTGCCTGGAATATGTCTCTTCTCATTTTATTTTATTGAAAATAATGAAACCAATTGGTTGCTAATATAGCGCAACTAATTGGTTTCTCAAATTTTTTTCCATATTATTTCGGTGAGATGGTATATTCCATCAGTACAATTATTTCAACTTGTGGTAAATATTTTCAATTTGCTTTCCGTGTCTGTTGGCGTGTTCCATCATTAATGGCAACCTTTCATACCTTGTCAGTCCCTCTGGTGAAGGTGCAAATTACAGTTCCGATAAATTTATTGGCTTTATAAATTATTTAACTTGTCATATGGCAATTAATCCGGATGACTGCCAATGGTTTGGCTATGAGCAGATGAGGTTAAAAATTACTTTCCTGCGCCGGGACGAAGGATATCATGGGGCAATATCCAGTGCCCTCCTCAGTTCTTCGGGGAAGGAATCGGCGTGTATTTCCCAGATCACGGGGAGCAGGAAATAGGTGGCCAGGGTGATGATGATGATAGACAGGATATTCAGCGAGACTCCCGTTTTTATCATGTCGGGTATCCGCAGGTGCCCCGAACCGAAAACAATGGCATTGGGAGGGGTGGCCACGGGCAGCATGAAGGCACAGGAGGCCGCCATGGTCACGGCGATCATCATGACGAACGGGTGCAGGTCCAGCGAGAGCGCCATAGGGGCGAGTATGGGCAGTAACATGGCCGTGGTGGCCATATTTGAGGTCACTTCGGTAAGGAAGTTGACCGCGGTCACCAGGATAAGCAGCAACAGCCAGAATGGCAGGTTGTGAAACTGGGTGAGGTGCCCGGCGATCCAGTTGGCCAGTTCCGTTTGTGAAAATCCTTCGGCAAGGGCCATTCCGCCCCCGAAGAGCAGGATGATCCCCCACGGCAGTTTAACGGCTTCTTTCCAGGTGAGCAGGCTGCGCTTTTCATTCTTTGCCGGGATGAGGAAAAGGGATACGCCTGCAACCATCGCAATCACCGTATCGTCCAGCCCGGGAATGACCTTTTGGACAGGGGAGCGCAGTATCCATGCCAGCGCGGTGATGCTGAATACTGCGAGAACGGCTTTCTCTTCGTAGCTGATCTTTCCCAGTTTGTGTTTCATCCTGACGATCTCTTCCCTGCCGCCGGGGAAAGATACGCCCCTGAAATCAAAGGCATACCGCGTCAGGTATTTCCAGCAAATGACCAGTAGCAGTACCGAAATGGGAAATCCGAATTTGGCCCATTCGAAAAAGCCCAGTTTAAAATGGAACAGTTTTTCCAGTATTCCCGCCAGCACAAGGTTGGGAGGGGTGCCGATCAGGGTAGCTATACCTCCTATGGAACAACTGTAGGCTATTCCCAGCATCAGTGCCTTGCCGAACTTTGAAGAATACTCCGGTTTATCTGTGGGGAACTGGTCTATGATGGCCATGCCGATAGGCAGCATCATTACCGAGGTGGCAGTATTGGATATCCACATCGACAGGAAGGCGCTGGCTACCATAAACCCGAGGATGATCCGGGTGAGTTTTGTGCCGATCAGCGCTATGATATTCAGGGCTATGCGGCGGTGGAGGTTCCACCGTTCAATGGCGATGGCGAGCATAAACCCGCCCATATACAGAAAGATGTATTTATGCCCGAAGGAAGCCGTCGTATCTCCGATAGGCAGGGCGCCGGTAAGCGGGAACAACACTATGGGCAACAGTGCCGTAACGGCTATGGGAACAGCCTCGGTAACCCACCAGGCCGCCATCCATACGGCGATGCAGAGTACGTGGAATGCCTCCTGCGACATGGTCTCCGGTTTGCCGATGACCTCCAGCAGGAGGAACAGGAAAGGCCCCAGGAATTTGACAAAAGCCTTTTTGGCAGAGGAACCGTTTAAGCTGAATATTTTCATTTTTCCGGTCTGGTTTTTTAACGGATATCCCGTATTAATAATGGTGTTTTACTTCTCCTTCAAACAGAACAAGGCCATAAAAATACTTTTATCCGCATTAAAAAACCAGTTGTAACAGTAATTCTCCCCTAAATTCGTCAATACCGCCCGGATTTTCTATCCTGGAAAAACTGGTCTGCAGTTTAAAGGCATTGTTTTTAAAGTATTTTGACAGCCCTAATGTATAGGCTCTTGACTCTTGTAAGAGGGACGCCCCGTAATCGTCAAATTCCGGGAGGAGTTGTGAATATCTCAGGTCTACGGCATACCCGGACAGGGTGGCGTATCCCAGCTGGGTATTCCAGGCATCCCCTATAATGAGGTAGGAACTGATCTGTTGCGGCGCCAGCGCAAGGCTTGCGGCTTCGTTGATATAAATACCGTCGAGCCCGGTAGCCGAAGTATTGGCATATTCTCCGAGAAGAGAAAATCCCCGGTATTTTAAGAGAATGTCGGTATAGACCTTGCGATAATCGGGTAACTGAACCTTTCCTTCTTCGTCGTACAGGGCAAAATCACCATGACCCTCCCCGGTAGCATTACTGGCACCGTTGTTGTAACTGGCCGCCGCACCCACAACCATTTTCAGGGAAGATTCGTGGATAAGGTCTGCGGTCATTCCCCTGTTTTCCTCACTGAAATAACCGAGCGGGTAAATATCGAGGCGCCCTCCGTATTTCAATCCGCCTTTGTCCGTATCCCTGGAATCCGAACCGAAGGAATTCCTCCCGTCGCCGGAAGTTACGGCCACCTGCGGAACGATCGCCGTCCTGCCCCACTGAAACCTGCCCTCGGCATACAGCCCGAATTCACGCCCGGTGTCGCTGAATACAGTACTGACCATACTTCGTTCCGTAAACTGCATCACGTCTTCGTCATATGTCATCTCCCGGCTGTTGGTAAAGGTACGCCTTTGCCCGAAAGTGATCTGAATACCGGAGGTGGGGTGATAGGCCACCCAGGCATCCAGAAGGGGATCGTCCAGGCTGAAATCGGTCTGGATAAAAAAGCTGACTTTTTCCTTAAGTGCTTTTCCGGAAATATTAAAATAGGACCTTCGGGACCGGAACCTGTTTTCGGCCTTCTCATCTTTTATTTTGGAATAGGTGTAGGACGGTTGTATAAAACCTCCTATTTTAAATTGGTAGTTACCGTTGTCGAAAGAAAACCGTAATCCTTTTCCCAACTCAAAATCGGCCTTGTTGGTATTTATTTTTTCTTCCTGTGCCAGGATAACCTGTGCGGATAGAAAAAGAGCTGTAAAAACAAATATTTTTTTCATCTTATGTCGTGTTGGCTCGTTATGGTTTGATGTTACTGTTATACCTGTAAACCGGCAATTCCTCACCCTTTCCGGCAGGGATCAGGTTGTACGATACAAAGCTGTTGGAAGCTTCGGGTTCCAGGGTTTCTACGGCTAATCCTATATTCTTCTGGTCTGTGTATACAAAGAAGCTTCCTTCCGGCAGTGTTATGGTTTTCGGGAACAGGCGGGTTTTTACGGTCTGGCGGCGGGTCCCTTCGTATTTTTGTGCAGCCCTGTAATATTCCGTGATGTGATAGGCTTCCACGGAAACTTCTTTTGCCTTGTCCGATATTTCAACTTCAACCCCGAGCACCCGTAATTTTTCCACTATTTTTTCCTGTGATGGTAACAGGATATAAGCCCTGGGCAACGGCCGGTCCAGCAGGGGAGAAGATTGCAGGGCATCGCGGAGTATGACGGTCTCTTCTGTCTTTTTTTCCGTATGAAGGTCTATAAAAGCAAGGGGGCTGCGCGAAACCGTCCTTTTTGATTTTATAACCGCCCGGCCCTCCTTCCGTTGCAAGACGCTCGCCGCGAGTACTTCCCTGACGGCGTTACCGTTTTCCGCAGCGGTTTTTATATAAGACAGCGCAATGAGGAAAGTGGTCATGGTACGGCGTTTGAACGAAGTACGTCCCAGTCCGATGCCCCTGACTTCCACCAGGGTGGAAATACAATTTGCCAGCGCATACGAGGTGGCACTCGACCGGGCATTGACAGACCCCTGGTTGAACACGGTGTACCCCTGGTAGTCCGAAGACGTAAAATAAGCATGAGTGGTGAGCCCTTTTTCCCGGAGCAGTGTTTCGGTACCTTTTACAAAGGTATGCTCCGTATATTTCCTGAGGGGTTCCGGAACATTGAGATTACCGCTGTAGAGGAACATCACATCATAGGCATTGGTAAGCCCGAAGGTGCCCATCTGAAGGTAATCTCTCCGGTAGGGCCTGAATTCGTGAAAATCGAGGGCCACCTGTGCATTGAAATCAGTAAATGCCTGTTTCAGCACCACACTTTCCGGGACCATGAGCTTGGTCTGGTCCCTGTTGAGGTCCAGTCCGTTGGCAGCAGGTCGCAATTGCCTGTTCGAGCCGTCTATATTGGCCATGGGGATAATCCCTATTTCCACCCGGTCGAGTAGAGCTGTGTATTCCGGGTTTTCGAGCAGTTGTCCGATAAGGAATAAAACCCCTTCCGTACTTGCAGGCTCGTTGCCGTGTATCCCGGCCTGTATCCATACCCTGGTCTTTTCCTCCTTACTGTCCGGGTTGCTGATGAGGAGCAGGGGAATGGGGTGTCCTTTCTGACTTTTCCCGATATAAGATAAATGTATGATTTTTTGATGTTGCTTTACCAGGGGGGCCAGGAAAGACATCATCTCCTTATAATTCGTAAAACCTCTTTTTTTCCGGAATGCAGGGGTGTGGATATCCGCTTCCATTTCGGGAAAATACCGTGCGGTGATCTTTTTGCTCTGCGGGTTAAACAGCTGTGCGGAGCAAGAGGGTCCGGTACATAGTAATATCAGAATAATGAGTTTCTTCATGGCGTCCGAGTTTAAAAACCTATGGTTAATACCAGGCGTCCTATCCATTCGTTCCCCTGGATAGGATTTCCCGCGTTATCATTGGAGCCCGGTGCGGCATCGACATAGGTAAACGATGCCTGTATCTTGGCTCCGTAGTTCCTGCTCAGGTACTTGCTTACCCCGATGGTATAGTAATTCGGCCTGTTGTAAAACGTACCGTTGTTCATAAAGGAATATTTATCGGCCCTGAGATGGGTATAGCGGGCATCTACGGAAATGAGATTGGTAAAGACGTACCCGGCCTGTATGTTGTAGCCTTCCCCGAGCATCATGCGGTTCTTTATGTAGTTGGCAACGTGCTGTTGTCCGTCTATTTCAAAACCGGAGGTTACTGAGCCGTCATTCCGTACCCTCTGGGTGATGGCTTTGCCGACCCGTGCGGAGCCCTTTACGTATTCTCCGAGCATGGAGAACCCCTGGTATTTGAACATAAAATCCACCCCGAGTTTTATATAATCCGGTAATTCTTCTTCATCCCGGTCGTTGAGATAGCGTATACTGCCGCTGTTCCTTCCGCGGCGGCTGCTCGCCCCGTCGTTATAACTGTAATTCATACCTACCACCAGTTTGGGTGTTCTCTCCCTGGCGATATCAGCTTCCCGGAACTGTCCGAAATTGGTGAACAGGCCGAATGGAAGGACATCGAGCCGCCCGCCGTATTTGAGTCCGCCGTAATCCTTATTAAAGGCATTTTGCCCGTCGCCGTTGGTTACGGCCACCGAAGGTTTCAGGTATATGCCCCCGGGTGTAACGCGATATGTTCCGTCCAGGAAGACCCCGAATTCCCTTATCGTACTGAAGACCGATGTGATCCGGCTCCGCTCGGGCAACTGCAGGGTTTGTGAATTGATATTCAGTTCCCTGTTGTCGGTAGGCGTTGATTTCTGTCCGAACGTCACAGACAGGTTGTTGTCGATGTCATACCGGATATAGGCATCGAGGAGGATGTTATTGCTGGCTTCGTCCAGGTCGGCTTCCGATGTTCCGCTGAGGTCGAACCGCAACCGGTAGCTCAGCTTTTCGTCTGCAAGGCTTCCCGAGAGTTGCATCCGCAGGCGCCGCATTCGGAAGCGGTTGTAGAGTTCGGAGTCGTTATTCCCCGTATATCTCCTGGTCTCCATATAGGGCTGAATAAATCCTTCCAGGCTCATTTTATATCCTTTTTCACCGGAAAAGTTCAGCCCTTCGCCGAAATTGTATTTGTCCAGGTATATCTGCGCCTCCCCGAAAAGAGGGACCATGAGGATGGAAATTACGAGAAGTGTTTTTATCGTTTTCATGGATGGTGGTGTTTAACTACGCCTCAAAGTTGCCCTTGACGAGTACCGTTTTATCGCGCATCATTTGTTTACCCATGGCAAAGACATCGGTAAGGTTAAAATCATCGTCAAAACAGCAGATATCGGCATCATAACCCACTTTGAGATGTCCTTTTTGCTTCAGGGCAAGGTTTTTGGCAGGGTTGGAAGTTACCGGTTTTATGGCTTCCGATACCGGTAGGCCGCCTTTACGGATAAGGGCAGCCGTCTGTTCCATATTGAGGTGGATCGGGGCTTTGGTAAAGCCGATAAGTTTTCCGTTTTCGTCTGTTCTGCCCAGCCCTGCATTACCGTCGCTGCTGAAGGTAAGCTGGTCTATGGAGATACCCTGCTCGAGGGCGTAAAGCACCGATTTGTACGGATCGGTGTACTTGGTCCCCCCCGTAGTGATGTCTATCATTCCGCCGAGTCTCGCAAATTGAAGCGACTGTTCGAACAAGTCTCTGGTACGTCCCACGTGGGTCGGAGAGATATTTTCTATGGGAAACTCGTATTTTTCAACGAGTTCGAGCAGTATATCGATCTGTGAGGTCATTTTTCCGAGGTGGATGTGAAGAATTCCCTTTTTCCCCGAAATCTGTCCGCCGACACGTACCTCGCGCAAATGGCGAAGGAGCTCGGTGGCCGTAGGGTAGGAGGAACGCTCATCGCTTATAGCGACCTTGCACCCCAGGACCTTATCTATAAATACCATATCGTCCTGTATAGACCCGGTTATGGTCACGGGATCGATACTGAAATAACTGGTAAACATATAAGCACTTATGCCTTCGTCGGTCAGTGCCCTGGCTTTGGCATACAGTGTTTTAATACTTCTCGCGGTGCCGTCGGTACCGAGAAGCCCCACTACCGTGGTCGTTCCGCAGGAAATAAATTCGCCCAGCATGATCTCCGGGGTCATGGAAGCGTATCCGTGTTTTCCGCCGGCACCGATAATGTGTACGTGCTGGTCTATAAAACCGGGAGTCACTGTTTTTCCCCGGGCATCCCAGGTCGTAAAGGATTCATGCGGTGCTATGGAATCTTCGATAGCCAGGATCTGATGGTTACCGATGAGGAGATCTTTCTTCCCGAGGTGTTCGGGTGCGTATATATTCGCATTTTTGATTAAAGTCAACATAGAATAAAAAATTATATAAACAGATAAATAATCATGACAACGAGTGCCGCGCCAAGAGGTATGACATTGCGTTTTACGATATCGAACGGAGAAACGTCTGCGACTTCCGCCGTGGCGATGAGGACTCCCGAAACAGGAGAAACCGTTCTTCCCATGGAAGCAGAAAACTGCATGGGCAGAATGATCGCAGCGCTTTTCATACCGAGTTGCGCCGCTATTTTGGGGACCAGCGGACCGAAAGCAAAGAAAGAGGCATTACCACTTCCCATAAGAACGGATGCCAGGAAGATCATGACCGTCATCACGATACCGATACCGGCACCGCCCAGTCCGAGGTTCTGGGATGTCCTGACCAACCCGTCTATAAACCCGAGGCTTATGAGTCCTTTCGAAAAAATATCGGCGGCTATGATCAGGGTCACTACGCTCTTAAAGATGTTTCCCATCCCGTTCCAGAAAACAGACATGGATTTGAGCACTTCCCTCGGTTTTCTTTTTCGTACCAGCTCGAACGCAAGGGCTACGAACAGGCAGATAAACATAACCGTTATGGTATTGAGCTCGATGGGTACGGTAAAAAAATCGAATAACTGAGAGAACAGAATGAGCAGTATCAACGGCAATATCGGGATAATGGCGTAATACAAAGGTGCTTTCAGACGGGACTTTTCAATTTTCGGGATGGGGACCTCTTCCCGTTTCATTTTCCTGTCGTAGTACCTGTTGACAAAATAGTATGCGACCATCATGGTTATACTGAGCGGAACGGCCAGCGGGACCTGGTCTTTCAGAAAATAAAATATCGTATCCTTTTCGATGATGGAAGTCGCACTTGCCGTTATGGCCGAGGCGGGCCCCATACCCATAGCGGTACAGGACGTAATGACCGATACCGCGGATAACCGGCTTACCCCGAGGTTGATGAGTATGGGAAATACCGAGGCCATAAGCAGCAGTCCCAACCCGGCAGCCGACGGAATACAGACAAATAATAATTGTCCTATCGGGATTACCAGCACGGCCAGGAGATACGGTTGTTTCCGGAATAGTCGCAAAGGTTTCAGAGCCAGGTAGACCAGGGCCTCCGAGGCTCCGATATCATCGATATAGGCTACAAAGCCCCCGATAGCCATAATCATGAGCCCTACACCTGCATTGGTTTCGGCAAAGGAAGTGTTGATGTAACGAAAAAGATCGAATACAAAAGGACCTCCGGTGACGTTCACTGCGGGCTCATGGCCTGGCAACCAGAGGGAAACGGCCAGCATGAGTAACCCGGCGATGAGCAATACCGCATGCGGATAAAACTTTTTGAGCAGTAATCGGGCTACGATTACGATAAAAACTATGGCTGTCAGCGGTCCGAGATAAGACATGTGTACTTTCTTAAGGGTTAAAAGAGCTACCGTCTGCTTTGGTACCGGGTGAGAACAACAGGCTGTTTATATCGCTGTGTCTTGTAAAATCTCCCGTAATATCCGGACTCCTCGTATAGGATTCGTTGGGGTTATCGGACAGTGGTTCAACATCGAAGGTGATGATCACTTTTCCGGCCGTATCGGTTACGGTAAGTACATCTTCTGCATTATTCAGATTGAGGTCGCCGGTAGTGGAGGTCTGTACGATAGCCCCGCCGAATTCCCCCGTAGGGGTCCCGCCGCCGAAAATGACCAGGACACCGTGAGCCGGGATTACCGTACTTTCGGGTATGAGGTGACGCGGACTGTCATTTTCAAGGGCTTCGGTATCGTAAATTTTGAATCCGCTGACATCGAGAGGCTCATCCGAATTATTGTACAGTTCAATAAATTCATCTTCGTTCTGCGCATATGTACCATCTCCGTTGGCATCACCGTCCAGCCCGTTGTTGGAGGGGTCGTAGAGGATCTCGTTCAGAACCAGGGGTACCGATTTGTCGTCATCCTCCTGAGCATCGGAAATTACCCCGATACGGTTACCTTCTTCGAGCTGGTTGTATATGGCGGCGGGAACGACGATATCGGCGGTTTCCGGATCGCCGTCAGGTCCCGGATTATCACTCATGTCGAGCAGTTCGTCAATTTGCAGGTTGTTCGAAAGATCGATGTTTACCAACTGATGACCGGGCAAAAAGAGGTGGCGTAGCTGTGTGTTGGTGCCGAGGTCCAGTTCGGTAAGTACTTCCGATTCGTTTGCGTTTCCGCTGGCGCGGTACCTTAACGTGGTAAGCCCGGGATTTCCGGAGAGATCGAGCTGACCGATAAGGTTGAAGTTGATCTCCAGCTGTTCCAGGGCAATCAGGGCAGACAGGTCGATGTTCCTCACCGTATTGGAAGTCAGTACCAGGCGCTGTAACCCGATAAAATATTCCAGTCCTGTGAGATCACTGATCTTTATACCTGCCGTTGCCAATCCCGCTTTTTGAAGTGTTTCGATATTACTGCCCGTTTTACTGAGTACAAGTTCGCTTACCGAGGCAGCTTCCAGCGGGTCGAGATAGTATTTCACCTCATTTCCCTCCGTTTGTTCGTAGACTCCGGGCGTACCGTTATAAACCATGTATTCGCCGAATGCTGCGTCCGGGATCGGCACGGGTTCGGAAGGGATGACGGCCGAACCTTCTTCTACATCGTCTGTTTTACAGGATGCAACTCCCAGCAGGAGTACTGTTGTATATAAGACATACAGGAAAGGAGTAATTGTTTTCATCTGTGATTCTGGTTATGTTGTCAGTATATTGTCGTACAGGTTCTTTGTCTGTTGACAATCCGGTCAGTTTTAAAGATACGGGATTATTCAACGACAGTTTTCATCGTGTGGTTAAGCTTAAAGGGGAGCGAAAAAAACGGTTTAATTTATTTTGTGTAAAAAAATCATGCGTATCATATCAATATTTAAAAATAAGCATGACTTTTTGATTAAAATCACATTTCAAAGAGACTAAAGTTTTTACTACCTTTAGCATACCAGTTGATGATAATTATGAATACCAGTTTGGAATTGTTGACGGAAAAGCTCCTGGGGAGTTTTGACCTGCACACCTATCGCAGGGATCTGAGCCTATATATGCGTATCGGGGAATATCTCAAAAACGGTATACTTCGCGGAGATATTCCCCCGGGCGAATTACTCCCCTCTACCCGGGTGCTTTCGCAGTACCTGGACGTTTCGCGAAGCACCGCCATAAAGGCTTATGATATTCTGTTGCTCGAGGGACTGACAGAAGTGCGTCAGGGATCGGGATACAGGGTGAGAAAGGACACTTCTGCCGGCAGGATTGGCCGGCAGAAGATCCCGCAGCATACGGCGTATCCTGATATATCGGGTAAGGGACTGGCATTCAGGAAAAATGTGCATCTTATCAACTCCACTTCGGAAGAAGCCATTGCTTTTCGTCCGGGTTTGCCGCCTCTCGATATTTTTCCCGTGAACCACTGGAAAAGATTGTCCAACTATTACTGGCGTACGATAAAAGCGTCTTCACTGTCGTACTCGAATGCTTCCGGGGTAGCCGTATTAAAGGAAAACCTGGCCCGGTACCTGTCTACGATGCGGGGCCTCCGTTGCGATCCCGAACAGATCATTATTGTCTCCGGCTCATTACAATCGTTATATCTGACGGGCAATGCCCTTATCGATAAAGGAGATTCGATGGTGATGGAAAACCCCGCATTTCCGAATGTGCATTCCATATTCCGGAGCCTTGAAGCCAGGATACATGCCCTTCCGGTGGATAATGAGGGGATCGTTATCCCCGGTAGCGGTGCCATACCTCCGCCGAAGCTCATTCACGTGACGCCGTCAGGACACTATCCCACCGGGGTAAGGATGACACCCCGCCGCAGGAAGGCCTTGCTGGAATGGGCATCGGAAAACGGCAGCATGATTATCGAGAATGACTATGAGCACGAAATAAGCCATTGGGGCAACAGAGACAGTCCTTCCCTGTTCAGCCTGGACAACGAGCAGCGAACGGTATACCTGGGCACGTTCAACCGGTTGTTGCATCCTTCCATCCGGCTGGGGTATATGGTGGTCCCTTATTACCTGCTCGATACTGTCAAGGCATTGCAGAAACATTCACACCGTTTCGTATCTCCTTCCAACCAGGTGGTCATGAACCAGTTTATTGAGAAGAATTACCTCTATCAGCATATCAGGTCCCTGATTGAGGTGGCGGAAGAACGCAAAGCTCTTTTTTGCGATATAGTCCGCAATGAGTTTCATCCTTCGTTCCGTATCGTTAACCGGGACGTACCCAGCCTGCACCTGCTGGCTACCTTCGATCACCCGGTATCAGACCAGGAGCTCATCCATGCCTTCAGGGAAAAACACCTGATAGCCCATGCTTACAGCAAATGCTTTGTAAAAGATCCTGTAGATGGCCTTATACTGGGCTATGCATCGGTCCGCAAACCGTTAATACATAAAAAATTGTCAGAAATGGCGGTGCTGTATAATGCCCTGGTAAAACAAGCCGGGAATTCCGGATAACAGGAGGAAGGAAGAAGTCCTCTGCCTGAAAAAAGCCCCCTCTGTAAACCCTGTAAAAAAAGAGACGCCCAAAACAATGCTGTTTTGAGCGAGTCTCTCTACCCCAATTACCATAAAATGGTATGATGTGCACAATGCAAGTCATGCATCATCGTTTTATAAAAGTATGGAATTATATTTAAATATGCGAGAATAATCGAAAAAAATTTTGACAATTTTTAATAATAGTCTCGATTTGCACTTATTGAACTCGTCTTGAGTTATTATAATTTGCTGCAAAATAGTGGCTTTTCGCTTAAATGAAACAACCCAAGACGAGTTCATTGCGCCTGGTTTTTTAGCATTCACCTTTTTTCGCCGGAGTTCTGTGCAGAGTTGTCTGCTCCCGTTTGCCCTGTTGTTTATCTTACCTCTGACAATGCCATGCGCCGATCTTTTCGTATTTTTACAGTCGAAATATCTACGGGATGAAAAACAAACAGGATATACTGGACCGGTGCAATGCCATGTGTGCCGGTACCCTTATGGAAACTCTCGATATTACGTATACGGATGTGGGGGAGGACTACCTGGAAGCCAGTATGCCGGTAAACAGCAGGGTGCATCAGCCCGACGGCGTGTTGCACGGAGGAGCCATGGTAGCCCTCGCAGAGAGCGTGGGAAGTGCGGCATGCTTCGTCTTTCTGGATACCCGAGACTTTTTTGTCAGGGGAGTGGAAATTGCCGCCAATCATGTAAAGAGCATGGCTTCGGGCAGGGTATATGCCCGTGCCGGGATTCTGCACAAGGGGAAGACCACCCAGTTATGGCAGATCATGCTCAGGGACGAGGACGACAACCTTATTTCGGTATGCAAGCTGACCACCATAGCGCTGCCCCGGTCGCGTTAATTTTATAATATGGATTATGACGATCTCCGAAAAAGATTTTTTTAACAGGCTTACGGAACAGTACGAAGGGCAGTTACCTTTTGTAGCGTACAGAAAACCTGCGGTTTCTGAAAAAGACGACTGCGATCTGTTTGCGATCATGCAGAAAGACGACACCCTGTACCGGGTGGAGGATTATACCGAACACGGATTTGTCTTTTCTCCTTTTGACCAGGCCGGGGATACCGTACTGATTCCCGTTCCCGTACCGGGCAGGGCTGTATCTTCCGGGGTGTTACATACGCGTTGTAAGGGGATAAAGGAGGAAACGGAAAAGGAGTGGAAGGCTACCGGCGATACGCTTTCCGGGGAACGGCATATAGAACTGGTAAAGCAAGGGGTCAGGGCCATAAAAAACGGAAAACTGGAAAAAGTGGTCCTCTCCAGAAAACAGCAGGTCCCTTTACATCAACCGGACGTAATAGGGATATTCAGGCGTTTGCTGGGGCTGTACGACGATGCTTTTTGCTATATCTGGTATCATCCGAAAGTGGGGATATGGTTCGGAGCCACTCCCGAGATCCTGCTGCGTATACGGGAAAACCGCCTGTATACGATGGCTCTTGCCGGAACACAGAAATTCCGGGGCAAAGAGGATGTAGTCTGGGGAAGCAAGGAGATCAGGGAACAGCAGGTGGTCACCGATGCCATAGTGGACAGCCTCCGCTTTAAGGTGAACCGTCTTAAGATAGCCCCGGCAAAAACCCAGAGGGCCGGAAATTTACTGCATATAAAAACGGATATAGAGGCCGAACTCGCCAAAGATTTCAAATGCGGGCATATCGCTTCTCTGCTGCGCGAGCTTCATCCGACCCCTGCAATATGCGGATTTCCCAGGAAAGAGGCCATGCAGTTTATCAGGGAACACGAAGGGTATTCCAGGACGTACTATTCCGGGTTTCTCGGTGAGCTGAATATGGACAGTGGCCGGGACGGTACGGAGGTCGGCCGGAATTCTGCTTTTTATGTCAACCTGCGCTGCATGCAGGTCAGGGGAGAAGAAGCGACCTTGTATGTCGGCGGAGGGATTACCGCAGACTCCGATCCGGAAGCCGAGTGGCAGGAAACCGTAAACAAGTCGGAAACCATGAGAAAGGTACTTGTATAGATCTGTTGTCGCAGAACGGATAACCGTCCTGCACTTCAAATTATATTATGGTTTATTCCTTGTGACTTCTCCGGCCGAGTTTTACTTTTGTAACAGCAGGATACAAGACATTTGCCGTACCTGTAAAAAAGAGTACTACCGAATAACTGTCAGATGATATACCCGAAAATACCTCTTGCACAACATGTATTGCAATGGTGCAGGAAAAATGATGTCCGTGAGATCGTCATATCTCCGGGGTCCAGGAATGCGCCGTTGACCATAGGTTTTACACACGACGATTTTTTTAACTGTTACAGTATTGTAGACGAAAGGTGTGCCGCCTTTTTTGCACTGGGCATGGCCCGGCAGTCGGGCCGCCCCGCCGCCCTGGTCTGTACGTCCGGCTCGGCATTGCTCAACTATTATCCCGCGGTTTGCGAGGCTTATTACAGCGATATCCCCCTTGTGGTCATCTCTGCCGACCGCCCGGCATCAAAAATAGATATCGGCGACGGGCAGACCATTAGGCAGGAGAATGTCTATGCGAATCATATCCTGTATTCGGCCAATCTCCGTGAAGGGGAAAGTGCTTTCAATACCGGGGAAATACAACGGGCACTGGATACCGCGGCAAAGGAAAAGGGCCCTGTACATATCAATGTCCCTTTTGAAGAACCCTTGTATGACATGGTGGAAGTCCCCGTAGCGGAAGTCGCTGACGAGCATCCCGTACCACAGCCTGAAAAAGGGGCGGAAGAGGGGAACGCTTCCGGAATTTTTGCCGAACGCTGGAACAATGCCGGAAGAAAAATGGTCCTGGTAGGGGTCAATGCCCCGGCGGCGATACCGGAACACCTGCTCAACCGGTTGGCAGAAGACCCTTCCGTACTGGTTTTTACGGAGACGACTTCCAACCTTTATCACCCCGGGTTTTTCCCCGGAATAGACAAGATCATTGCCCCGATAGAAAAGGCAGAGGAAGAGCTGGAAAAGCTCCGTCCTGATATGCTGCTCACTTTCGGCGGACTGATCGTCTCAAAAAAGGTGAAGGCCTTTCTCCGAAAGCACCCTCCGCAATGGCATTATCATATAGACCCGAAAAAAGCATACGACACCTATTTTTGTCTTACCCATCATTTCAGGGAGCTTCCGGCGGATTTTTTCAACAGGATGTTTCCCCTGCTGCAAAGGGGGGAAGGGACATATGCCGGGGACTGGAAAACGGAAAGGGACAGGAGAGAGCAGCGGCATGAAACCTTTATGCAACAGCTGCCGTTTTCGGACATGAAGGTATACGGAACTGTTTTCAGGGCCATACCGGACAGGCAGGTATTGCATTTCAGCAACAGTGCAACCATCCGGTATTCCCAGCTGTTTTCGATGAAACCGGGCTGGGATATCTATTGCAATCGCGGCACCAGCGGGATCGATGGCAGTATGTCTACGGCCATCGGGGCTTCGGTAGCCACCGCTGTTCCCACAACCCTGGTGACCGGGGACCTCAGCTTTTTTTACGACAGCAATGCGTTGTGGAACCGGTATCTGAAGGAAGATTTCAGGATTGTACTGGTCAATAATGGCGGTGGCGGGATTTTTCGCATATTGCCGGGGCATAAGAATACCCCGAATTTCGATACCTACTTTGAAACGGTTCACGGTCTTACGGCCGAACACCTGTGCAGGATGTACGGGATCGACTATACGGCGGTCAGGGACGAACCCGGTTTACAGGAAGAACTCAACCGGTTTTACGGATCGTCGGGACGACCGAAGCTGATAGAGATCTTTACCCCCAGAACGGCAAATGATGTTGTTTTAGTCGATTATTTCAGGCATTTGTCCGATAGTTAAAGACAACAGGACACTTCAGAAGGCTGGCAGCACTCTTTTTGATAACTTTAGAAAAGCTATAACTAAAACATATTTTCTGATGAGTAAAAGAGATGAACTTATTGCCAGATATGCGGCAGACCTGAAAGACAAATGCGGGGTGAAACCCGATACGGACCTCCTGACCAAAGTGACCATAGGCCTGGGGCCGTCTGTTTATAACGCCGATGCATCGACCGTTTCGGGAAGCGATCCGGAAGAAATTGCCCGTGTTAAAAAGAACTTTCTGATCGGTAAACTGGGGCTCGGGGACAATGCGAAACTGGACAAGGCCATCGACGCCGTTATAGAACAATACGGAAAATCGAACAGGAACAAATACAGGGCGGTAGTGTATTACCTCCTGGTAAAGCATTTCGGGAAAGAGGCGGTGTATAAATAATTGTTTTATTTGAAGTGTAATTCATGAGCTAAGTGATTATCATTTATTACATTTGGAGGGATTAATTTTATTCCGGTTATGACATTGAGTAATACTCCTGCGAACAATAATCTCCAAATGCCACTGTTTACCCGGATAATAATACCCGTATTTATCACTATGTCATAATAATTTCCAACCAAACCTTTAAATGAGTATGATGAAATGGACTACTACCCCTCTTTTTATTATTTTCCCATATATCCTCTGTTTTTCCCAGGATTCAGCGTATGACAGTATTTACAGAGAGGTGTCTCACCGGCTCCTGATCTCACAACCGGAAGAGGCATTGAAGGCTACGGATCACCTCTATACCATTGCAGCCAATGATATGGAGCGGACCCGGGCACTGATGCTTCAGGCATCGCTTTTACGGCAGAACGGACTAAAGGACAAAGCTATTGAGGTGATCGGAAAGGCCGATAGTCTCGCGTCCTTATACCAGGATTATACAGAACTCGCCCGGATAAATGGCCTACGCTCCACATTATACCGGGAAACCGGGATTATTGCCTCGGGGAAAAAGGCCCTGGACAAGGCGGTTGAGGTCAGTAAAAAAATAGAAGACCCGGATAGCCGGTACAGGTTTGAGGGAAACCTTTCGCAGGAACTGGCGTATTATGAAATGGAAGAGGAGAATCATGAAAATGCCATACACTATTTAAAAAAGGGGAAAGCTGCTTTTAAAAAAATGGCGTCCGGCAAGAGTATGCGGTTTCACCTGGCTGCAACGGATGAGTTGATCGCTGAGAATTATATCTCCCGGGGAGATGTGGATTCCGCATTCTATCACCTGGACCTGGCGGAGAATGAGCTGAAGAATTCGCTTTATCCTGACAGTCCCTTAAAGGGATTTATTTACAATAACTTTGGGAATGGTTATATGTTGACAAAGGATTATGAGAATGCCCTTCTGAACTACCGGAAGGCATTGGACATAGCAAATACATCGAATTTCTATAACCTGAAACTCAGAGTATACAATACTCTTGTGCGTTACTATAGAACGGTGAACGACCAGGATAATCACCTGGTGTACAGCGAAAAAAGAGATGCGATCATCGCCGTTGAGGAAGCGACCCGCAAGGCCATAGCCGATAAATTGGTACAGACGCTTTACTCGAGGGAAGAAGCGGTCCGTATGAGATACCGCAACCGGAATATTCTTATTGCCGGGGGCAGTGTGCTGCTCATTGTGATTATCGTGGGGATTTATGGTTACAGGAGAAAGAAGGATTACCGGAAATTCAGGGAATTTATCGATGAATACAACAAGGGTGAAGGTGCCGAAACAGCTCCGGCCGATGAAGCGGGGACGGAGAAGAACTATATGTCTGAAGAAACCGAAGAGGGAATTTTAAAAAGCCTCGGAAAATTTGAGCGGTCCGGGTATTTCCTGGATAAGGATATTTCGCTCAATGCGGTTTCTGCCCGGCTGAAAATAAACAACAGGTATTTGTCGTACGTGATCAATAAGCACAAACAGAAAGATTTTGCTTCTTATATCAACGAATTGAGAATTAACTATATTGTCGACCGCCTGGAGAACGACCCGGCCTATTCGCAGTACAAGATAAGCTATCTTGCCGAACAGTGCGGTTTTTCATCCCATAGCAGGTTTACGGTTATTTTCAAAAAGGTCACGGGAATATCGCCGTCGTCATTTATCAAATACCTCGAAAAAAGAAAAACGGAGGAACAGCTGGTCTGAAGCGGGCATGAAGCCGGAAGTCACGAAGTGTTATCCCGGCCGCAGTGCCTGTCCCGGCCCCTGACCGGGAGGGGGATCTCCGGCCTTTCCGTTGTGCCGTTGTTTAAACATCAGGTCTCTGAATGTCTGAGATACAAATGGTTTATTTTCCTTCGGACGACAGCCTTTTCATGTCCGTACTGCTCGGGGCCTCGTATATTTCCAGATCGAAATACTTTACCGCTGCGAGCAGATGGTCGAAAATATCGGCCATGATATGTTCGTAATTCACCCATCGCTTGTCGCTTGAAAAGATATAGAGTTCCAGCGGGATTCCCTCGGGGGTGGGAGCGAGGTGGCGTACCATCATGGTCATATCCTTGTTTATGGCCGGGTGGCTTTTTACATAGGCATCTATATATTTTCTGAAAACGCCCATATTGGTCTGGTTTCTTCCGTTTACCAGTATGCTTTTATCCGCATGGTTATCGGTATTGTATTTGGCTATATCCTTTTGCCTGTGGTCCAGGTACGAAGCGATGAGCTGTATTTTTTTCAGGTCCTCGATTTCCTGTTCGCTCAGGTACCGTATACTGCTGACGGCGATATACAGTGCTCTTTTGATCCTCCTGCCACCGCTTTCCTGCATGCCCCTCCAGTTCCTGAAAGAATCGGATATGAGTGCATAGGTGGGGATGGTGGTAATGGTCATATCGAAATTGCGGACCTTCACCGTGGCCAGGTTGATTTCCATGACATCGCCGTCGGCGCCGTATTTTTCTACGGTAATCCAGTCGCCTATACGGACCATGTCGTTGGCAGAAACCTGGATACTGGCCACAAACCCGAGTATGGAATCCTTAAAGATAAGCAGGATAACTGCGGAAGCTGCCCCCAGGGCGGTGATAAAGGCAATGGGATCTTTTCCCGTAAGTACGGTAAAAATATATATGACGGCTATGATCCAGGTGAAGATCATGAACACCTGCATAAAACTGTCCAGGGGCTTGTCTTTGTACGCATCCTTGGTACGGAGGTAGTTTTTCATGGAACGCAGAAAACTCCGGAACAGCCATACGGCAAGGACAGCTATATACAGATCGGTCAGTTTCAGGAAAAAAACTCCCCATCCCGGGAAATCCGTGAATACGACAGGGATGAGTTGTATGATGATGATAAGGGGAAGAATATGCGCGATATATTTGGGAAAATTGCTCTGTACCAGGAAATCGTCGAAAGTGGTCCTGGTTTTGGTTGAAAAAATGGCAAAAGACCTGATAATTATACGTTTGAGTAATTGGTCGACCAGGAATACCACGATGGTCAGTATCAGTATGTTGACCAACAGGTTCAGATTTTTGGCCAGACCTTCCGAAACGCCCTGCTGGACTATAAAATGATAAAATTTACGGCTCCATTCGGATACGGATTCCAGTTGCATAAAGAATGATTTAAATACGGTTGTAAATGCAAAGATAAGGTGGAAAAACGGAAAGAAAAACTTATCCTCATATCGTGAAAATGAAATATTAATAAACAGCAGGCACAAAAAAACCCGGAATTTTCCGGGTTGATATTTCTGTATAGGATAGAAAGCTATGCTATGATTCGAGAAGGGCAAAAAACTTGTCGAGATTGGGGATGATCACGATACGGGTCCGCCTGTTCCTGGCCCTGTTCTCCGCGGTATCGTTGGAGGCTACGGGCATGGCACTTCCGCGTCCTGCGGCAATAAGCTGTTTCGGGTCTACCTTGTACTTGTTCTGCAACAAGCGGATAATGGCCGTAGAACGTTGTACGCTAAGCTCCCAGTTATCCCTGATATAGGCGCCTTCCTTTACCTTTTGCGAATCGGTATGACCTTCTACCATGACTTCCATACTCGGCTCCGAATTGATCACATCGGCAAGCTTCTGCAGGAGGCTGTAGGCCTTGCTGTTTACCTGGTAACTACCGCTTCGGAACAAGAGTTTGTCAGATACAGAGATCATGACCACAGTCTGGTCTACATTGATATCGATATCCTCGCTGTTCGAATTATCCGTAATAGACTTCTTGAGGTTGTAGGAGATGGCAAGATTGATGGAATCTTCGAGTGTACGGGCCTTGGCCAGCTCTTCGGGGTCTACCTTTGCAAGAGTGGCGATCATCTTTTCCTTGGTATTGTTCGACATCACGGCCAGATCGCCTACCTGTACCATCTTTTCATCATTTTCTGCGGTAAGTGAGCTGATCTTGGCATTGTAGTCGGCAACCCTTGATTCTATCCGGGCAAATTTGTCTTCCAGGGCCTCTTTTTCTACTGTGGTCTTCTGCAGGACACTACGGGTGTTGTTGAGATCATCTTCAAGAGCCACATATTTTTTCTTGGAGACGCATGAAGTAGATGCTACGGCCACCAGAACGGTTAGTGCAATTGCTTTATTCATCATAGTCGAGATAATTTGAATTATAAGTTTAGTCGGTTTTATAACGGGTTATGGAGGGGTATCTTGTACTGCCCAAATGGGAAAAGAGATATTTTAACATTTCTTTAACTTTTCGATAGAATATTTTAAAAAGCATGGGATTTATTCCTGTTCCCGTTCCCCGTGGGGGAGGGTTATGGACTTAAGGGGTACCCGCACGGCCTGTATAAGAAAGGGGATGTGGCATGCTATTTCCTGAGATTCAAAAAAGAGGAACGGCAGGGATAATAACAAAACCATTATTTTTCTTAAATTAGTGCAACCATCAAATTCTTTTTCCTATGAATCCACGTCGTGACTTCCTGCAAAAACTTGCTGCTTCGGCCATTGCAGTGCCGTTTTTACCTCTCTACGGGGCATCGTTACATTCCGTACCCCATAACCGCTCCCGGCAAGACCGGGTATTGCGGGTAGCCATCATGGGGCTGGGGGGCTACGGTACAAGGGTGGCGGAGGCCATGCTGGCCTGTAAACGTGCGCGGCTTACGGGAGTGATCAGCGGTACACCTTCCAAGATCAGGGACTGGCAGCAAAAATATGGCATCCCGGAGGAAAACTGTTACAATTACGATACTTACGATCGTATTAAGGATAATCCGGAGATCGATGCGGTGTATATCATCACGCCGAATGCACTTCATCACGATGCGGCGCTTCGGGTAGCTGCGGCGGGGAAACACGTTATCTGTGAAAAACCCTTGGCGCTGAATGCCTGGGAAGGGCAGGAGATGGTGGATGCATGCAGGAAAGCCAATGTAAAATTGCTGGTGGGATACCGTATGCATTTTGAAGCGAATACACTGGAGATCATAAAGATGCGGAATGAAGGGGAATTCGGGAAAATCCTGTTTTTCCAGGGATTGAGCGGTTTCCGGATCGGAAATCCGGACCAGTGGCGGTTAGACAAAAAACTGGCAGGAGGAGGCGCGTTGATGGACATAGGGATCTATTCCGTTAACGGCGCCCGTTATATGGTGGGGGAAGATCCCGTCTGGGTAACGGCCCAGGAAACCAAAACAGACCCGGCAAAGTTCGGGGAAGGTGTAGACGAAACGATACAGTTCCAGCTGGGATTTCCGGGCGGGGCAGTAGCTTCCTGCCTCTCTACCTATAATATGAACAACCTGGACCGTTTTTTCCTGAACGGGGAAAAGGGATTTGCCGAACTACAGCCGGCCACGGGATACGGCCCCATAAAAGGCCGTACGCACCGGGGAGGGCTTGCATTGCCCCATGTTACCCACCAAACGGTACAGATGGATGAAATGGCAGGGATTATTCTCGACGATAAGCAGCCTGTAGTAGCCGTTGACGGGGAAGAAGCGGTAAAAGACCTGAAGATTATCGATGCCATTTACCAGGTGTGTAAAACCGGGGGAAAACTGGAACTGGAACTCTAATGACTTACCTGCTTCGGAGATATTGATGTTTTTTTAATAAATCTGTATAAAATTCCGATGTTACCGATTACCTTTGCCCGGAAAATCTGCAAAGCTTAAAAGCGATATGAACAGAGTCGTTATTACGGGATTGGGCGCCGTGACCCCCCTGGGCAATACGGTGGAGGAATTCTGGAAAAACAGTGTGGCCGGAAAAAGCAGCGCCACGGCGATCACCCGTTTCGATGCTTCGGAATTCAAGACCCGGATAGCATGTGAGGTACGTGACTTTACACCACAGGCCTACCTGGACCGCAATGAGATAAAAAGAAGCGACCTGTTTACGCAATACGCCTTGTATGCCGCTGCGCAATCGTGGGAAGATGCCGGTCTGAAGATAGACGATATGGACCCTTTTGACGCAGGGGTCATCTGGGGCAGCGGGCAGGGAGGCATGGAAACTTACGAAAATGAAGTGACCAATTATGTGAAAGGAGGCGGCCAGCCCCGTTTTAACCCGTTTTTTATTCCGAAACTGCTGGTCAATATGCCTTCCGGGATGATCTCCATGAAACTGGGACTGATGGGCATCTGCTATACCCCGGTTTCTGCCTGTGCCACGTCCAATACCGCGATTATGGATGCCTGCAACTATATCAGGCTGGGCAAGGCTAAAGTCTTTATCACAGGAGGTTCGGAAGCAGGTATTACCCCGGCATCCATTGGCGGGTTTGCCGCATTAAAGGCCATGTCCAGGCGTAACGACGAGCCTGAAAAGGCGAGCAGGCCGTTTGACAGGGACCGGGACGGATTTTTGATGGGAGAAGGCGCCGGCGCCCTGGTGCTGGAAGAGTATGAGCATGCCAGAAATCGGGGAGCGAGGATCTATGCAGAAGTGGTGGGCACCGCCATGACCGCAGATGCCTATCATATGACTTCGCCTCATCCCGAAGGTATCGGCGCGGCAAAGTCCATGCAGCTGGCCCTGCAGGAGGGAGGGCTGTCTCCCGAAGATGTAGACTATCTCAATGTTCACGCAACTTCAACCGGCCTGGGAGATTTGGCCGAACTCAGGGGGGTGGAGAAAGCATTCGGTTTTCCCCGAAAGCTGCACATCAGCGGAACCAAATCGATGACCGGGCACCTGCTCGGAGCTGCCGGGGCCATAGAGGCCATTCTATGTGTCAAGTCGATCAATCACAATATTATCCCTCCGACCATCAATGTGGAGCAGCTGGACGAAGCCATCGACCCGAAATTTCAGATCGTTACCAACAACGCCCTTCACAAGGAAGTTAAGGTGGCCATGAGCAATGCTTTCGGTTTTGGCGGGCATAATTCTACCGTAGTTTTAAAAGAAGTACAATAAACTCGTCCTGAGTTGTTGTCTGAATGACAGGAGTTTATCATCCGACTGTAGTCCAACTTGTCATTCCGGCAAATAGGAGGAATCTCTTTTTTGCCGTTATGCTGCTGAAATTCCTTCGGGCCGGGATGGAGATTCTTCACTACGTTCTGAATGACAGGTCATTCCGACGGCAGTGCCTGTCTGGCTTTTCTGTGACCCGATGCTCTTCGAAGTTCTTCAGGAACTTTCCAATGCTTCTCCGGGGCATATCTCTCCATAATAAACCATTACCCGGGAATGAGCTGTAATGCTTCTACTTTACGACACCATTATCTTGCAATTTTTAATGCGACATAGTTGCAAAAAATAATTACATTTGTGCGACCGCCTTGCCGGATAGGGAAGAAAATGGACCAACAAGGAATTTTATCAAAGCGGAATTTTGAATAAATAAAATTTAAATAATATTTTCAGTATTATAAAATATATATTTAGATTTGTCTAAAATTTAAATTAATTCAAACTAAACTCATATGAGAGCTATCTGCATTTTTATGTTGTTCTTTCCTGTCTCACTGTTCGCACAGGAAAAAGATAAACTGGAAGGAACCGTCAGGGAAGGCAAACGCGTTGTTCCCTTTGCCAATATCAGCGTTGTAGGCAGTTCCGGGGGAGTAGCTGCAGATAACCGCGGGCGGTATGTGCTCGAACTGGCACCGGGGGAGTACACCCTGCGTATCCAGGCCATAGGGTTCAAATCGGCAGAAAGGACCATTTCTACCCGTGACTACAGGGAAAAGGCCCTGGATTTTGAGCTGGAAGAAGATATGCTGGGACTTGAGGAAGTGGTGATCAGCGGTACCCGGAACCGGGTAAATGTAAAGAAATCCCCGGTGGTGGTCAATGTGCTGGATGCAAAATTGTTTAATGCCACCCAGTCTGTTTCCCTGGCCGACGGACTCAATTACCAGCCTGGGGTACGGGTAGAGACCAATTGCCAGAACTGTGGTTTTACCCAGGTACGGCTCAACGGTCTCGACGGGGGATATACCCAGATACTGGTAAACAGCCGTGCGGTGTTCAGCGCGCTGAACAGCGTGTACGGACTGGAACAGATCCCGGCTTCCATTCTCGATCGTATAGAAGTGGTGCGCAGCGGCGGATCGGCGCTGTACGGGTCCAATGCCATTGCAGGGACCATAAATATCATCACTAAAGAACCGGTATTAAACTCCTGGCAGGTAGAGGGCAGCCTGGGGCTTATAGACGGCAAGACGCCAGACCGTACCCTGAATGTCAATGCTACCGTAGTGAGTGAAGACCTGAAAAGCGGGATCACCGTTTTCGGGATGAAACGCGACCGGGACAGTTATGATGCCAATGACGACGGGTTTACGGAGATCACGGAACTGACCAATACCACCCTGGGAACCAAGGCATTTCTCAAGCCTTCGGACAACAGTAAGCTTACCTTCGACTTTACGGCGCTTGAAGAGTTCCGCAGGGGCGGGGACCACCTCGAGCTGGCACCTCACCTTACGGATATCACGGAGCAGCTGGACCACAATACCGTTATGGGAGGACTTACGTATGACATTACCAACGACGATAAGAGCAACGCCTTTTCCGTGTATACCTCTGTGCAGCATACCGACAGGAAGAGTTATTACGGCGGACTGGGAGGCGGACGTACCCAGGAGGATTACGATGTGGCCGCCAACGCCTACGGGGGTACCGACGACCTGGCATTGCTTATGGGCGGACAGTACACCAGAAATTTCAGGAATACCGACGACATACTCACCGTAGGGGCCGAATACAACCTGAGCAGCACCCAGGACGATATAGCGGGATATAACCGTTTTATAGACCAGAAAGTAAACAGTCTTGGCGCTTTTGCCCAATACGAATGGAAACCTTCAGAAAAATTTACTGCATTGGTAGGCGGCCGGCTGGATTATGTAGATGTGGAAGGAGACTACTCCGTCCAGGATGTAGATCGTTCTTCGGAGATCGATCAGGCTGTGTTCAGCCCGAGGCTTACCCTGTTGTACAACTTTGCCGAAGGCTGGCAGTTCCGCGGCGGGTATGCCCGGGGGTTCCGGGCGCCGCAGGCCTTTAATGAAGACCTGCACGTATCTTCGGTAGGAGGAGAACCGCAGTTTGTCATTCTCTCCGATGAGCTGGAAACCGAATATTCCAATGCGTTTACGGCCTCTTTTAACTATTCCAGGAACTTTAACAAGGTACAGACCAATTTCCTGGTAGAAGGGTTCTACACGAATCTGGAAAATCCCTTCACTACAGTAAGTACGGGTGCCAGCCTGCCTAACGGGTCCATACTCGAGGAAGTGAGAAACGGAGAAGGGGCTTATGTAACCGGGGCCAATATAGAGATAGGAGTATCTCCTTCGCCCAGGTATACCTTCCAGCTGGGAGGGACCATACAGAAATCCAGGTATAAGGAAGACCAGCTCCTGTTTGAGAGTGAGGGAGACGTTCCCGGGGAATCGGATATCGCCATTCGCGAATTCGTACGGACCCCCGACGTGTACGGGTACCTGAATACCAATATGAAGCTCTTTGAAGATACCAGCCTGGATGTAACCGGAACCTATACCGGACCGATGACCGTACCACTGGTGATCAGCGACAGCGGATTTTTACAGCTGAACGAAAGCGATGCCTTTTACGACATCAACCTGAAACTGAGCCATCACCTTCACCTCAGTGATAATTTCCAGATGGATCTTTACGCCGGTGTCCGCAACCTGTTCAACAGTTACCAGGACGACTTCGATACCGGTGCGGAAAGGGATTCCGATTATATTTACGGACCTGTACTGCCCAGAACGGTGTTCTTCGGGATAAAACTCGGGAACCTGCACAATTTGTAGAGGGGTGGTTGTGTTTTAGGTTATTAGGTTATTAAGTTATTGGGTTATTAGGTTATTGGGTGTTACCTGAGTAACTTAGTAACCCAATAACCAGGTAACCAACCCATAATAAGTTTGCATGATTGTGATACGGTACCTTTTCATTTTCTTCTGCCTGTTTTCTGCACCGGGGTTTGCCCAGGCCGGTTCCGGGATTCCGTGGATATCGGTCCGGGAGCTGACAGATTCGCTGCAGACGCACCCGAAAGGAACCCTGCTTTATTTTCATGCAGACTGGTGTGCGTATTGTAAAAAGATGGAGCGCAACGCTTTCCGGTCGCCCGCCGTCCTGGCCCGGCTTCGGGAACGAGGAATATACACGGCCGGGATGAACGTAGAGACTACCGATACACTGCGTTTCGGCGAGCGGGAATTTTATAACCGTGAAGCAGAGACCAGGCGGCGTCCCGTCCATGAATTTGCCTATCTGCTGGGAAGCAGGGAAAACGAAGCCTTTTCAGTACCGGTACTGATCCTGCTCGATGAGAATTTTGCGGTAATACGGCGCAGTTTTTCCTATATGACCACCGGAGAACTCCTGGAATTCCTGGAGTAAAGACCATATAGGGATAATAAAAGATCATTA
Source organism: Sinomicrobium soli (assembly GCF_003285545.1). GTDB lineage: Bacteria > Bacteroidota > Bacteroidia > Flavobacteriales > Flavobacteriaceae > Sinomicrobium. The sequence goes on from NZ_QLNV01000006.1 coordinate 145,342, forward strand.
TAAGATACGGTGAAGGAACTACTCCGGAAGGAGATAAAGGCTCCTTTTTTCAGGAGCCTTTGATCATTTCATTATAAGGTTAATTTAAACCCTCCGTTGATAACAAAACCATCGACCGGGGCATAAATATCCCGGAACCGGGGGTCACTTAAATTTCCGGTATAGATCGTATCGAACCGGGTCTGCCGGGTATCGAGCATATTTTCCAGGTTGAGAAATACGGAAAAATGTTCACCCAGCTTCTTTTCAGACATTATCCCCGCGATCCAGTACGATTTTCCGGTAGTTCCGTCATTGAGCTCCTGGGGACTGTAGTAGTAGGCTTCCAGCCCGATCCAGAAATCCCCATGCTTCTCATACATCAGCACATTGTTCAGCCGGTGCCTGGCTACCAGGGGGTATGCCGAAGAACCACTGCCGTAATGCTGTTTTACATCGGCATAGGTATATCCTACAAAGAGTTTCAGGTCTTTATAACTCCATTTCATATTGGCCTCGACACCCTGGGTATCGATATACCCGTCCGGTTGTGTGAACCGATAAGACCGGTCGTCACCCGGCGTGAGCATCAAGGGGTCGTTGATCCGGGTATAGAACAGCAGGGCATTGGTCGAAAGGCTGAAGTTACCCGCTATAGGCCAGCGGTAATTGACATCGAGGTTTATTCCGGTAGATCTTTCAGCCTTGCTGTCGGAGACGTCAGGAGGAAGTACGTTTCGGAACTGCAAACGTTCGGTATCCTCGGTAAAAATGGTTGGTGTTTTATATCCCAGTCCGCCCCCGGTACGGAAGGTAAGCCGGTCGTCGGGCTCGTACATCAGCGAAAACCTCGGCAGGAGAAAACTGCCGTAATCGCTCTGGTAGTCTCCCCGTAAACCGGTTTCCAGGGTCCATTTCCGGGAAATGTTCCAGGTGTTCTGGACAAAGACCCCGATCGTAGTATTGGAAAAACCCAGGTCCTGCCCGGGATCTCTTTCAGATTGTACAAAGTTTTCCGTCCACAGATTAAGTCCCCCGACCCATTCCGCGGTTTCGTCAAAGGAAGAGATATTGACTTCTGAAAAAGAAGACATCTGTTCTCCTCCGAAAGTATATCCGGGTATGCCTATGCTCCGGTCGAAGAGACTTATACTGTTTTTGACCTGTATTTTCGTGTGTTCCGAGAGTTTATGTGTGGCCAGTAACTGGGTGGAGATCCGGTCGGTATCGTTCTGCTCGAAATATCCCGTATCCTTTTTACCCTCGATGTAATCCATATTTCCCCCGAGACGGTCTTCGGTCACGTAATTAAGCCCCAGCTCTACCTCTGTCTTTCCGAGGTAGAGGAATACTTTGGGATTCAGTGTGAAGCGTTCAAAATCAGGAATGGCGGTAAGGCCTATATCTGCCGGATCATAGGCGGTACCCTTGTTATAGGAAGCAAAAACGGTGATCCCGGTTTTTCCGTATTTTTCAGCATAAAAACCACTGATATCCAGCCCGAGGGCCGAAGTACCGTTGACCATAAAGTTGAGTTGCCGTTTTTCTTCGGGGGTTCTGGAGACCAGGTTGACCAGCCCGGCAATGGCCCCGCCACCGTAAAGGGTGGAAGAAGACCCTTTAATGACTTCTACCTGCTTGAGGTCCAGAGGGGCAATCTGCATCAGGCTCAGCCCCCCGGAATACCCGGAATATAAAGGCAGACCATCCCGGAGGAGCTGGGTGTACTTTCCGTCCAGCCCCTGTATACGGATACTGGAATTGTAACTTGTGGCTGAAGTTTGCTGCGTCTGTATCCCGGTACTTTCATTGAGCAGCATCCGGATATCCCCGGGTTTCATATTCCCTTTTTCGGCAAGTTCCTCCCCGGCAATAAATTCGATACGGGTAGGGATATCTTCGATGGTGCGGGTACTTCGCGTAGAAGTAAGAATGATCTCCTCCATTTCTTCATGCGTTTCATGAAGATAATAGACCTGGTTTTGCTGATCCGGAGGAAGGGGAAAGGACAGGTCGGTTTTCAGAGGTTCATAGCCGATATACCGGATAAGGATGGTATACGAGCCCTCCGGAATGCCGGACAGGCCCGCGTGCCCGTTGCTGTCGGTAGAGGTGCCCTTGTCCAGTGCCTGAATATATACCGAAGCTCCCGACAGGGGTTTTCCCGATGCTTCGTCCTTGACAGTTGCTTCAAATATATGCTGGGCACGGGTTATGCTGCTCACCAATAGCAGCACAACCGTAAGAGTGATATAGTGTTTCACGGTTTAAAATATGAATGATATTAATAAAAAAACAAGAAGATGGCTGTGCGGAAGACAGTGTTTACATACGCGGAGGTTTAAACAGGGTGGCAAAAAAGGCGGAATAGGTACCGGCCAGGTAAAACACGATTTTTTTTCCCGGTATGGTATCCCCGGCAGGGAATTCATAATCTGACGACTGCAGTACAAAACCCGGGCAGGTACTACAGGTAAAAAAAGGAGAGCAGGCTGCACAACTATGGTCGTCAGGCGCTTCATGAGTGCCGTTGCAATCCTGGTGCGTATTGTCTTCCCTGCAGTTGTCGGTAAATACACAGCAGGGAACACTGGATAGCACCAGGCATAATACAGCCATAATGACAGCCAGATACTTCATAGCGCTAAAATATGAATTTTATTGTATCGCCACATTAACACATTATCAAATTGGCATATTATCAAATTAACATATAAATCTCCTGATCTCCTCCACAAGCAGTCCTGCGTCATTGACCTGCATAATATGTCCGCTGTGTTCCGCTTTCACGAAGCGGCTGTTGCGGGAAAGCTTTAGCAGGTCGTGTTGCAGTTCACCAGTCAGTTGGCGGTATTCCTCCCGTATGGCCGCGTTTTTTATCCTGGCGTAACGGATATCGGAAGTACCGGTGATGACGGTTAACGGGAGGTCTCCGAAATGCCCATACTGCCTGGCATCCCTGAAATTCCGGGTGTCGTTCTTCAGCTCCTCCAGGATGGTTTTGTACGATCTGTAGAAATGATTTTTTTCCATCCGGTGCAACGGATGTCCGACGGGTATTTCCGGGTTCAGGGGAATAAAGGAAAACAGTATCCTGTAGATTCCCGTGTGCACGGTCAGCGCGATAAGCCACCGGGGAGGAATACGGAGTATTTTCAGCAGGGCAGGGGAGGCCTTCTCCAATTGTAACGGATGTGCGGCGTCTGCAAAAATGATTCCTGCGATACTGTTTTTGTGCTTTGCGATAAAGGGCCTCAGGTAAATACCGGCCATGGAATGCCCCACCAGGATATAGGGTTCGGGGCATGCTGTTTTTTCGAGGAGAGCCTGCAATTCGGAGGTGACGTTACCATTGGTTACGGGCTTTCCGGAAGGGGGACTGAACATCAGCCCGTTCCGGTCGTAGGAAATGGTCACGGCATGTCGGGACACTGCATCCTGTACCTCCTTCCAGATGTAATGACTGCTTCCCAGTCCGGACTGGAATACCACGGTACACCGGCCTTTGCCCTTTTTTACGTAATGAAGGGGGGTGCCGTGAATGTTTACAAAGGTTTTTCCCTTAAGGGCCGACCGTTCGAGCCGCCACCTGGAGTACTGTTCGTAACATACTCCCGCCAGCAGCAGGAGAACGGACAGGGCCAGGATACAGCAGGCTGCAAAGACGATACGCTCCGTCATGTCAAAACTTCCATTTTCATAATAAATACTTCCATATTCATAATCCGGGATAGTCTGAATAGGAATACTTTCGTCCCGGTAATTATTTAGAATTAATAAAAATAAAAAAACTTTGATAACCGCCGTTCGGATTCTGCAAAAAAATGGAGAAACCGGAATATACCCGGGGAATTAAAGAAATACCAGTTGAGATAACCGCAAAACGACATTTCCGGGTATCCGGCAATATATGAAGAAAAGTATGACTTATAACGCGATAGGTTTATGTGGGATTCTGATATGGCTTTGCGTACAGCCGGTTCTGGCCCAGAAGGATACTGTTTCCCTGAACGAAGTATCGGTTTTCGGCTATTCCCCGGTAAAAACGGCAAACCGGCAGGCTTTTAATGTCAAGGCCATTGATGCTGCAAAACTGCACAATTCCGCTTCCGATATCGCCCATGTACTCGACCGGGTCCCGGGAGCCCGTTTGCGGGAAAGCGGCGGACTGGGGTCGGACTTCAGTTTTTCCCTGAACGGATTTTCGGGGAAAAGGGTACGTTTCTTTCTCGACGGTATCCCGATGGACCATTTCGGTGCTGCTTTCCAGATCAATAATATTCCGGTAAACCTCGCCCGGAGGGTAGAGGTCTACAAAGGGGTGGTCCCGGTATGGCTGGGAAGCGATGCCCTGGGAGGAGCAGTGAATATCATTACCGAAACCCGGATGAAGAATTACCTGGACGTATCCTATTCCTACGGCTCTTTCAATACACATAAAACCAATATCAATGCCGCAATAACCTCAAAGAACGGGTTTACCGTACTCCTCAATGCTTTTCAGAATTATTCCGACAACAACTATAAGGTTACCGTAGATGCGGCAGATATCCATACCGGGAAATACTACCCCGGTACCAGGCTGCGGCGTTTTCACGATACCTATCACAATGAAACGGCCATTACCCAATTTGGTTTTACGGATAAGAAATGGGCCGATCAGTTCCTGCTGGGTATTACCCTCGGGAAGTATTACAGGGAAATACAGACCGGGGCCAGGATGGTAGCTGTTTACGGGGCCTGGCACAGCCGGGGCGACATCGTTATGCCTACCCTGAAGTACCGGAAAAAGGATTTGTTTACCAAGGGGCTGGACGTAATGGTCAACGCCAATTACAACTTCGGGAGAGAACAGAATATCGACACGGTCAATGCCCGTTATGGCTGGCTCGGTGATTCCATCACCTATCGCGGGCATGGGGGCGAGCGCTGGTACCAGCATTATGTGTACCGCAACAATGCTGCCAATGCTTCTGCAACGCTGACCTATGCCGCCGGGGAAAAGCATTATTTTGCCCTTAATAACGTATTCAGCCGTTTCGACCGGAAAGGATACAACAAGGTATCTCCTTACGACAGGGCCTATACCGTTCCGCAGAAGAGCAGCAAGAACATACTGGGGTTCAGCTACCAGTATAAGCCTTCCGGAATATGGAACGTCTCGGTATTCGGGAAATACCTGTACCAGCACGCCGGGACCACGCTTATAGAAACCACTATCGAAAACCCCCGGGATACCCTGTATACCGATGTTGCGGCACGGCGTAATAAGCTGGGATACGGAATAGCCGCCTCTTATTTTATTCATCCCCGTTTGCAAGTGAAAGCTTCTTACGAAAAGACCAACAGGCTGCCCGAAAGCGAGGATATTTTCGGAGATCTTATCAACCGTGAGGCGAACTGGGATATCAAACCGGAATCCAGCGACAATATCAATATCGGGTTCCACTATACCCGGCCTGTCTCAGACGGTCACCTGCTTTATTTCAGCGCTACGGGAATCTATTACCATACCAACGATTTTATCCTGTATACCTTTAGTCCCAACCAGAATCGTACCATGGCGAGGAATATGGGCAGTGTGTCCAATACCGGGATAGAGTCCGAACTGAGGTATTCCTATAAACAGGCCTTTACCCTCGGGGCCAGTGTCACCTACCAGAGTATCAGGGACAGGCAGAAGTATCTAGAAGACCCTCTGACGGGAATGGTATTCGAAAATGACAATTACAACGAGACCCTGGCCAACCTGCCGTATTTTTTCGGCAATGCCGATGCTTCCCTGTTCTTTGGCGATGTATTCGATACCCGGGACAAACTGACCGTGGGGTATAACCTGTTTTATATGCATCATTTCTACCTGTATTCGCCGAACCAGGGGAATACGGCCTCCAAATTCGGTGTTCCGGAACAGCTGGCGCACGATGCCAGTATCACCTACACCCTGCAAGACGGACGGTACAATATTTCACTGGAATGCAAAAATTTTACCGACCGTAAGTTGTACGACAATTTCAGCCTTCAGAAACCCGGAAGGGCTTTTTATGTAAAGCTGAGGTATTTTATCCATTAATTATTTCTAAAAAATCAAAACAGATCCTATGAAAAAAGTTAAACTCGTTTTACTGACCATCCTGGCGGTGGTCTATGCTGCCTGTAGTAATGATGACGATGGCCCCGGAACGGACCCGGACACCCCGCCGGTGGAGGAACCACAGGAAGGGAAGTTTGTGGTCTCGGCCCTGCCGTATATCGATTTTCTTATCGGCAGCGGGGCCGACCTGCTTTACACTGTCGACAGCCTGGATTCGGGCGAACTGTCTCCCGGCGACGGACTGGAGCAGGACGGGACTTACAGGAATTATATAGTATCCGACAACGGTGTCTTCTTCAGCCTTCTATTCGGGCAGGGCGATCCCGGGGCGGTGGCCGGTTACAGGCTGAATGCCGGCGGGGAACTTATAAAACTGACCGATTTCCAGTCGGAGACCATGACGGCAAGGGCCGTTATCGGTGATGATATCCTGATGATAAAAAATGCCTGGGAACCCACGCAGGAATACTCCCAGTGGTACAGGCTGGATACGGAAAGCCTGCAGTTTACGGGACAGGGGGAGATCAATACCAACGAACTGCCCGGGAACGGGGAAATGGCGCTTTTTACAAGCCTGGAACAGGTAGGGGATAAGGTATTTGCCCCCTTCTGGAGTATAGAATCCGGACGTACCTTTATGACCCAATACCCCGGAAGCTCCCTGATCGCGGTGTTCAGCTATCCTGAAATGGAGCTGGAAAAAGTGATCCGGGACGACCGCACCGGGGCTGTAGGCGCCTATTTTACCGATGGTGTGGAAGTAGACGAACAGGGAGACATTTATGTTATGGCGACTTCCCTGGCCACTTCCGACGGGAATTACGACAATGTGAAGCCGGCGGCTTTTATGAAAATCAAAAGCGGGACTACCGAATACGACAAATCGTATTTTTTTAACCTGACCGATGCTTCGGGAGGCTCCTTCGTACTCAAAAAACTGTATCTCGGAGAGGGAAACTTTCTGCTTACGATGTCTGACAAACCGAACCCCTATGCCACAACGAATTCTGCAAAGTTTGCCATTGCCAATGTTTACGATGCCACGTTCCGGTGGGTGACCGGGGTGCCCGATGCCGCTTCGGTGCTGCGCACTACGGAATACAGTGACAACTATGCTCCCATGGACGGAAAAACAGGTTATCTCGGCATCATTTACAGTGATGAAGCAGGAGAACGCGTGTCTGCGGTCTATAAGTTCGATGCCGCTACCGCTACCGCAACCCGGGGGTTGACCACCGGGGAAAATGTGATTACAGCTATTAACTGGGTCCCTGTTACGGAAGAATAATGGGATCAGGTTATGGGGTTACTAAGTTACCGGGTTATTATGCTGTTGTCAAAACGACTTAATGCCCTGATAACTTAGTAACCTGATAACTTAGTAACCTGATAACTGTACATAACCCGAACCATTGCAGAGACCCATTAACAAACAATTGTCTATGAAAACAAACATCATCATCCTGTGGATATTCCTGGCCCTGGGCTGGATCGTACACCACCTTTACGGTGTAATGAACATCTATTATACCGAAACACTGGCCGCGGAAGGCGCTACCGGTGAAGTGCCGCTCGACCATCACCTTTACCGCGTGTTGTTTGAAGGCTTCTGCCTGCTCTTTGCGCTGCTTACCATTGAGGTATCAAAGCACTGGTTTAAAGTTGCCTCCCTGGTCTGGGCCGTACTCTCGGGGCTGTATAATATATATCACCTGGTACTGTCCCTTATTTACGAAGGTTCCAATATTTCCGAAATATTTATCCTGGTGCTGGTTACTGTGGCCAGTGTTTTCCTGGTATTGAATATCCGTCGCTGGATATAAGGCAGAAGGGGCTGCTTTCGGTGCTATCCGGACTTATGCCTCCTTTTTCCCCATTTGCGGTTGTACCAGATAATAAAACCCGTAACCGGCAGGGAGGCGCCGATAAGGGAGGCAATACATGCGAGGATTTTGGTGGGCAGGCCTCCGATGGTACCTACATGAATGTCAAAATTCATCCGTACCGTTTTTTCTCCTGCACTTAATTCCTCAAACGGGATATTGCTTTGCCGGCTGCTAAAACCCCGGGCTGTATTTATTTCTTTCAGGGTATATGGATCAAAATACCGTGTGTGAGCCCTGTAATATTTATCGGGGACAGGGTTATACGTTATGGCAATCGGGGATATGCTGTCTGCCGGAAATGAAAGGCTGAGATCGCCGTCCTGTTTTCCCTCGTCGTAGTAGAGGGCTTCCCATATCATATCTATCGGGTTTCCGGAGGTTTGTTTTTTCTGTAAAACGGGAGAAGTTTTCCGTGTATTGTTGAACGCTGTTCTGTCTTCTGCCCCCAGCACATAATGATAGCTGTCCCTGAACCATGTAAAACTGTAATATACGCCGGTATAGGTAAGGATAAATGCAAACAGTAATACATAAAATCCAAGTACATTGTGCAGGTCGATATTCAGTCTTTTCCATTTGGCATTCCATTTGATTTTAAAGCTTTTATTGCGGGTAGTACGGTTCCATTTTTTAGGGTACCACCAGATAAGGCCGGTAATAAGGGTAACGAGGAAAATAATACAGGAAGTACCTACTATGGGGCTGCCTATATGTGGCGGCAACCAGAAGAACCGGTGCCCGGCACGGATAAACAGAAAAAACTTCCTGGTGTTGCTTTCGGCAAACAGTTCGTTATGTACCACCTGCCCTGTATAGGGGTTGAGATGTAGATAGCCCATATAGACGTTTGCGGTGTTGTCAATATATCCTGCATAGGCTGTACGGTCGGGGCCGCGATAGGTAAGGTTAAGTAATAATACGGGATTATTTTCAAATTCGTTTTCAAGGTATTCCCCCGCTTTTCGTTTCAATACTGAAGGAGGGGAAAAGGGTATATCTTGTGCCTCTATGCGATTAAAGGGTTTGGTAAAATAGGCCACCTCGTCCCGGAATACCCAGATCGCCGCGGTCAGGCATACCACAAACACGACAATACCGGAGAGTAAACCCAGCCATAAGTGAAGCCAGTCATTGATACGCCGGAAAAGGGACTTTTTCCTTTTTTTTCTCATCTCTGCGTAGAATTTTATGAAGTACCCCGTACCTCGGGAGCGTATCCCGGAAAGTACGGGGATATGGATTAAAAGCGGAACATAAGGTTTGCTACTACATTGAGGGGGTTTTCCAGCATGCCCCTGGTGTTGAAGTAAGTTCTATCGGTGATATTGTTTACTTTGAGTCCTGCACGCCATCTGGACCTGTCGTAAAAGATACTTCCGTTGAACAGGGCATACGAGGGATTGGTAACTATATTGTCTCCGTCGTAAAAGGAATGGTCTACAAAATTTCCGCCGGCACCTATTCCGAAATTCTCGATAACACTTCCGGGTTGGAACCTGTAACTAACCCAGAAGTTTCCCACATTTTGTGGCATTCCGGTAACGTATTTTCCCTCGTAACGTGTTGCTTTGAGATACTGGTTTTCATTACGGGCATATCCTGCAAGTACGTTAAGTCCGGGCAGGGGATTGGCAATGAGCTCAATATCGAAACCTTTGCTTTCCTGTACTCCGTCCTGGGCAATATACCAGCCCTGGTCGTCACTGATGGTAGCGTTGTGTATTTTTATAAGATAGTAACTTATGGTGGCGCTTATTTTTTGGTCAAACAGTTCCATCTTTACTCCGCCTTCATACTGGGTGGCATGTTCCGGATCAAGGTTTTCCAGGGTGCCGTCTTCCCTGGTGGCGGTATTGCGATTGGAAAATCCGTCCATGTAATTTCCGAAAACGGAAATCTGATCTTTCACAGGCTGATATACGAACCCCAGTTTGGGAGAGACCGCGGTTTGCCCCCAGCTGTCATCTCCTTCCGATTCGTACCGGTCTGCCCGTAAACTGAGCATCAGGGCCATTTTGTCGGTAAGGTGCAGTACGTTTGAAACGTATAGCCCGTACCGTGCATTTTCACTGTAGGAGCTTCCGGTTTCCTTATCCTGTTTGATATATTCTTTTTCTATTTTTCTCCTGGTCAGTACCTGGTAAGGATCGTGAATGGAAATGGTATCGATCATGAGTCCTCTTCCCAGGTCGTTTCTGGTATATTTATACTTTCTGTAATCTACTCCTGCCAATAACTGGTTTTTCATCCCCGCAACGGCAAATTCACCGTTGAAATTCTGCTGCAACTGAAGATGTCGCTCAACAATAGGTCCGTAAAGACGGCCTTCACGGACAATAGTATCTGCAGAAATAAAATGAAAGTGAGGTTGTAAACTGCTCTTGAGATTCACGTTGGTAACGGAAATATTGGTCGTGGATTTCCAATGCGGAGAAATGGTATATTTCGCCTGTAAATAGGTATTGATGTTGGTTCCCTCTGCATTTACATCGTCTGCGCCGAAAGGTTCCCGGTTAAGCGGAATATCGGCTGTGTTTTTATAAGGCCCCGGCGTATAACTTCCTGTACGGGTTTCATCGAAATTAAAGATCTCTATATCCCCGGATATGGATAAGTCGTCGTTTACATTGTATATAAAACTGGGAGCGATGGAAAAGGTATTATTGTGCCCGGCTTCCTTAAATGAACCTATACGATGGAGGGAACTGTTTACCCGGAACAGCAGCGTTTTCTCTTCATTTACGGGAGTGTTGTAGTCTACGGTAGCCCTGCTGAGCCCAAAGCTGCCGAAGGAGTACCCTATACTGCCGGATGTTTCCCGGTGAGGCTTTTTGGTGACAATATTGACGACACCCCCATAAGAGCTCTGCCCCTGGAACAGTGTGCTTGAAGGTCCTTTGAGGACCTCTATCCGCTCTATATTGGTAAGGTCGACAGAGGAACGGGAAATAGAAGTCTGCATGCCGTTCCTGGCATTGATATCACTGTTAAACCCTCTCAGGGTAATTCCGAACCCTCCTGCAGGATATGCTGTGGTCACTACTCCAGGAGCATTATTGAGCGCATCCCGGACACTGATCTCCAATTGTTCCTTGAGCAAATCGCCGGTAATCACATGATATACCTGCGGGTTTTCCAGGTTGTTCAGTGGCATTCGTGCCACATATTCCGTTTTTTTGTCCGCATACGGGTTGACCCGGTCTCCTTCGATGGTCACTTCTTTCAGTTGTTCTACGCTTTCCTCCAGTGTGATTTCGCCGGTTTGCGTAACCTCTCCGGGTATGATGTTGACAGGAATTTCGAGTGTGGCGTGCCCGGTAAGACTTATGCGCAGTATCCGGTGCCCTTCGGGGATGTTCCTGATCGTGAATTTCCCGGCTGTGTCTGTAAATGTTCCCATGGTGGTTCCACGGACGATGATATTGACCATATCGAGGGTAACTCCCCCGGTATCTTTGATATAGCCGGTAACCGCACCTTTTCCCATAGGGTTTACGACGAGCTGGTCACCGCTTAATGAGAACCTGAGCCCGGATTGCAGGGAGGTTTCTTCCAGAATATGTTTGATACTGTTAATTGCGGAAGACAGGTGTATGTTTTTTTCCGTATCCACGTGGCGGGAACTGTAAACGAATCGCAGGTCGCCCTGGCGTTCGATTTCAGACATGAGCCCGCCTATGGTGAGTGAAGCTGCGGGAAGTTGTATTTCCCGGTCCAGTTTTTCCTGTGCGGTTACCGTATATGACATCAGTATACAGCAGAACAAAAAGTATATTTTACAATGGTTTTTATATGGATATTTTAATGTATTTTGCATTTTAATTCAGGTTTTATTTATTGAATTAATCTCTCATAAGTAAAACTGTTTTCCGAACCGGTTGTGTGGCCGCACAGCCGGTTCCGTTTTTTGAGTGTATGTGATGTTGATTTTTTCAGGTTTTCATGGAGTGTTTAATTTTCGGTGATTAGTACTCGGTTTTCTTTTCTTTCAAAATCCAGTTTCGTACTTTTTTCCAGCAGGTACAGTGTGCGTTGAAGCGATTGTTTCCCGAACCTGGCGGTAAAAGGAAGGTCCCATTCCTTTTCCGGGATAAACGGTATGCCGTAATGGCGTTCCAGGATATTGAAAACCTCGGAAAGGGGAGTGTCCTTAAACCATAATTCGCCCCGGGTCCAGGCCGTCACATAATCGGCATCCATACCTGAGACCAGGCTTACTTCTTTTGATCTTTTGTCATATATCAACTGTTGTCCCGGAGCGAGCATTATTTTTTTTCCGCCGCTGTCAAACTGTATTTTGCCTTCTGTAAGTGATATGTAGATCCGGCTGCTGTTTTCCACATTGGAGACGTTAAAGCGGGTGCCCAGTACTTTTATTTCCACACTGTCGGTATGGACGATAAAGGGGTGTGAGGGGTCTTTGGAAACATGAAAAAATGCTTCTCCCTTTTCCAGGAAGACTTCCCGCGTATTACCGGCAAAAAAGGAAGGATAGGTGAGCAGGGTCCCGGCGCGCAGGTGTATTGTACTGCCATCTTTCAGTGTCATATTACCTTGCTTGCCGTAATTCACGGCCATTTGCTCCTGTTTTACGAAGGGCAGGTATAAATAGGTCCTGTTCAGCCACCCGGCGGATAACAAAACGACCAGGCATGCGGCTGTTGCTGCGACCTTTAGGCCATACCTGTTTTTTGGAAGGGGGGAATCACGTATGCGGGTTTTGCGGACGATATGGTTCCATATATCCTTTAGATGTGCTTCGTTTTTTTCGGGATGTGCTATTCCCGGTACATCACCTGAGTCGAAAAGCCATTCTTCAACGGCTTTTTCCTCTTCGGGAGAGCAATTCCCTGCGGAATACCGTTTTAAAAGCGTTTTGTCTATTTCCATGTCAATGAGAAATGTCCTTTCCCATATAGTCGTACGACCGGCAGAAATCATGCAACGGAAATGTGAAAAAATGATAACGGTCTTTTTAATAAGGGAAGTGTGGCGTAAGAGCATCCCGGTCAGTAGGGGAGCAGAGACCTTTTCAGCTGATCGTTGATCTTTGCCAGGTGATAAGCTACCGTGCGTTCTGAGACGGAGAGCATATCGGCAATTTCCCGGTTTGTAAAACCTTCTATCCTGCTCATACGGAATGCCTTTTTACCGATTTCCGGAAAATCCCGGATATACCATTCGATCTCTGTTTTAAGCGCCTTGTACGCAATGTCGTTTTCAAGATCTGTTGTCGAATCCTGAACCTGTATTTCCTTTAGCTTTTTTGCCTTGATGGCCTCACTTCTGTAAACGTCTATGATCTTGAATTTCACGGCCCGTATGAGGTAATTTCTAAGTGAAGTTTCTATTTTCAGGGATTTTCTTCTTTCCCAGAGGGAAATAAAAACTTCCTGCACGATACCGGAAACCTTTTCCGGATCTTCCATTTTGGAACATCCGTACTCATAGAGAACAGGGGCATATGCCTTGTATACCGCCTCGAACTGTGAATGAGTCCTGATACGCGTAATGTTCCTGATATGTTCTCGTTTTTCTTTCATTCCGGTATGAAGTGATGGGCATCGCGACAGCAAATATACGTTATTTGAATTAAGTCTAAATAATTTTATACAGAAACCAAAAGACCCGAAAGTACAGGCAAGTGCCGGGCTCAGGTTATGGCTTCACTTTTTTACGGAATCGGATTTCCGGAGAGAAAGGTTCATTATTCGACAATATATTATGTTAATCTGTATTTTATCTTAAATTTGTTATGACCCGGGAGCAAAAAAATAAAGGATGTAAAACAACCGCAATTTTTTTTACCCCTGTTTTTAAGTGTCATATATACACATATGTAGTAAAGAAGAGGTTCTTTCCGGAGAATTTCCCGGCACATGGAAGAAGCCCGGATAGAAGCCGGTTGGAAAACCTGTAAAAATACCCTGTTCCAAGGAATTGTAAAAAATGTATTGATAAGACGTGTTTACCCGAAGTGATATACATAAGGTATTTGATAAATACTACAGCGCCCTGGTGCTGTACGCCAACCGTTTTCTCCCTCTGAGAAACGAGTGTGAGGACCTGGTACAGGATATTTTTGTAGACCTCCTGGAAAAAAAACCGGTATTCCCTGATGAGACCTCATTGAGGGCCTACCTTTATAAATCTACCCGTAACAGGTGTTACAACCATCTCAAGCACCTTAAGGTAAGGGACAAATACGCCTCGCACCGCATACAACAGGTAGAAGAGGAAGCTTCGTTTTTACAGGAAGTCATGGAAGAGGAGATCAGCAGGCAGCTGTACCAGGCTGTGGAATCCCTGTCCGGAAGAAAAAGGGAAATAATCATGTTAAGCCTCAAGGGGCTGAAAAACAGCGATATCGCATTGACCCTGGGAATACAGCTCCAGACCGTAAAAACAATAAAATCGTCGGCGTACAGGGAATTAAGGGCTCTTTTCAGTCACACAGATGTCATTGCTTGTTTTATTATGATAAAATAACCGCCCTGTTTTTAGGTATTTACTGTAAATAATCCTGTTTTTTTGAAAAAAAACCAAAAGAGTATAGTACCTTTTTTAAGGTGAGTTGTTCTGTATATAAAGAATACCGAACAATGAACGACGTTTTTCATATTGCACTGCTTGTCATAAAAAGGAAATTCGGGGTCCTGACTGTGAAGGAGAGATCGTGCCTGGAACAATTCGAAGGGAAATATCCTTTTGTAAAGACCCTCCGTCCGGAAAAGCTGGAAGAGCGGATGGCCCAATACGGGGAAATCGACAGGGAGGCTGCATGGGATACCGTACTGGAAAAATTTGAAAACCGCAAGTCACCCCCTCCGGCGCCGTCTGCCGGCCGGCGGTGGTTTAAATATGCCGTGGCCGCATCGCTGATCTTACTCATTCCGCTTTCCTATATGTTTTACCGGGACAGACCCGGGGAGGAACCAGCCGTATCTCAGGCCATGACCGCAATAGAAAAAGGTACGGACAAGGCGGTGCTGACCCTGGAAGACGGCTCGGAGGTCGTCCTGGGGGCGGAAACCACCTATAAGGCGAAAAACACACACAGTGACGGAAAACAGATCATTTATAATCCGGAGGGTCCGGGAACTTCCGAAATACGTTACAATTATCTCACGGTGCCCAGGGGAGGGCAGTTCTTTATACAGCTGTCCGACAGCACTAAAGTGTGGCTGAATTCGGAATCCCGGTTGAAATATCCCGTGACGTTTATCGACGGGAAACCGCGTACCGTCGAACTCCTGTACGGAGAGGCCTATTTTGAAGTGTCTCCGGCTACACGGCACAAGGGTGCCCGTTTTAAGGTACATACGCAGGTACAGGAAGTGGAAGTACTGGGAACGGAGTTTAATATAAAGGCTTATCGTGACGAATCCCGTATATACACTACCCTGGTGGAAGGAAAAGTTACGGTAAATGCCGAAGGGACCTCACGGGTACTGGCCCCCAGCCAGCGGCTGGACCTGGACCTGGAAAACAGCCGGATGAACATTGTCGATGTGGATGCCTATAACGAAATATCCTGGAAAAAGGGAGTTTTCAGTTTTAAGGGCATGTCGTTGCAGGAAATTGCGAAAGTGCTGTCCAGGTGGTACGATACGGAAATAGAATTTTCCGATCCCGGCCTGGAAAAGGTCAGGTTCAACGGTGTCCTGAGCAAGGACCAGGACCTGGAAGAGATATTAAAGATCATACAAAACACAAATTTTATCCATGCCTATGAAATAAAAAACAGGAAAGTCATTATCAGGTAACAGAAGAAGGGAAACAAAGCCACAACCTCTCACAGTAGTACTTTATTCCCCTTTTGAAATTATTGATCAATTAAAATTAACCAATTCACAAAATTATGAAAGTTAAACCAACCGCAGGGTTTTTCCGCATAGGAAAAACGCTTCTGCTTTGTATTATGAAAACACTAGTGTCCCATAAAAATCAGATAATTAATATTCAGGTCGATTGGACTTATAAATGTATTTGATTTTAAGTGGTTTGCAAAATAGGAATTTTGAATTTTGGCAAATAATCATCAAAGAAAAATTTAAGTCCGTTTACTTTTAAAATATGTATATTGTATTTATAATCAGTAATATATGTGTCGTGTTTCAAGTTTTAACAGGACAATAGTGTTATGAAAACATTTGTATTTCTGTTCTTTACCACAGTATTCGGTTTTTCTCCCGGAAATATCCTTTCCCAGAATGCCAGAATAGTCATTGATACCGACAGGACCGTTACTGTCGATGAGATATTCGACATGATCAGGAACCAGACGGAATACAGGTTTATTTACCAGGAAGACCTGTTTAAGGACAGCCCGGAAATTTTTCTTAAAAAGGGGACCATCCGGGCAAATGAACTTTTAAAACAGGCTTTTTCCGTCCGTGATTTCGAATTTACGCTTTCAGGCCGGAATGTCGTTGTGATACGGCAAAAAACGAATAATCCTCCACCGCTGTTGCAATCTCCTGTCCGGGGGACGGTGACCGATGAGAACGGCGCCCCGCTTCCCGGGGTCACGATCCTGCTTAAGGGCACCGACATGGGAACGGTGACGGATTTTGACGGTAATTACGAAATATCGGCTCCTGACGACGGTATTCTCGTGTTCAGCTATATGGGGTTTACCACCAGGGAGATCCCTGCAGAAGGGCAGGCACAGCTTGATGTTGTTTTACAGGAGGATATTTCCAGACTGGAAGAAGTGGTGGTTATCGGATATGGTAAAATGAAAAAGAAAGATTTGACAGGTGCAGTAATACAGGTAAAACCGGATGACCTGGCCAATCAAAATCCGCAAACAGTTCAGGATGTATTGCGTGGCGTCCCGGGCCTGAAAGTCGGATATTCTGCAGATGCAAAAGGAGGAGGTTCTTTACAGGTTCGCGGACAAACGTCGGTATATTCGGAAGGAAATCATAATTCCCCTCTTATTATTCTTGACGGGATGCAGTTTTACGGAGAGCTTTCGGAGATCAACCCTGATGATATTGAACAGATCGATATTCTGAAAGATGCCTCGGCAACGGCAGTATATGGATCAAAAGCTGCTTCCGGGGTCATCATCTTAACGACCAAGAAAGGTAAAAAAGGTAAACCTGTGATCAATGTTAATTCGAATATAGCCATCAATACCAGAAGTGCCTACAGGGATTTATACGGTCCGGAAGATTATATAAAATACAGGGAAGCCTGGGAAACGGCCAAAACCTATGGTTATAACGAATCAACAGGTCAGTATGAGGCGTGGGTTGCCGACCATGTAGGACAGGTAGGGTATTTTTCAGACCCGCAGAAACTCGATCAGTATGGAATTACCCAGGATCAGTGGTTAGCTTATCAACCATCTTCGGAAACCGAAGGAAGAAGCCTGATGGAGGTCTGGGGACAACGTTTGGGTTTATACGAAGGGACGATTCTGGACAACTTTATCGCAGGTAAGACACACGACTGGTATGATAGTACTTTCAGAACCGGTATAAACAAGGACCTTAACATAAGTGTTTCCGGTGCGGGAGATAAAGTGAATTATTATATGTCACTTGGTTATCTCGATACGGAAGGAGCTGTTGTGGGGAATGATTATTCAACAGTTCGTGCCAATATGAAAATTAACAGTCAAATTACCGATTGGCTGGAAGTCGGAGCAAATGTGAATTTCCAGGACCGCACAGACGGTGATATAAGCGTGGGGACAGGCACCAATTACTGGGATGCAAATATGCTGAGGAATAGTCCTTATGCTAATTTTACGGATGAAAATAGGGATTACGTAAGACAGCCCATGGGAGAAGAAATCGGCGGATACAATTATTACTATGACCGTCAGTTTATGGATATGGAGAGAGGGTATACCGTACTGAACACCATTTTTAATGCAAAGGTCACCTTGCCCTGGGGGATTACTTATTCTTTTAATGTTTCCCCTCGTTATCAGTTTTACCACAATCGCTATTTTCAATCGGCAAATCACGAAGGCTGGAGTGCTTCGGATATAGGAGTGGATAGAGACCATAGCAAGAATTTTGACTGGAACCTGAACAACAATATCACATGGGATTATACTTTTAATGACAGGCATCATATTATTGCAACTTTTGTTCAGGAAGCCGAGGAACGGAGATACTGGTCCGATTATATTGCTGCGCGTAATATTCAGCCTTCTGATGCATTGGGCTTTCACAATACTTCTAACGCTACGCTTGATAACAGCAGTTTTTCAACTACTGATACTCATCAGACTGCCGATGCATTAATGGGGAGGCTGTTTTATTCCTATGATGATCGTTACATGATTACCGGGACTATTCGCCGTGATGGTTATTCCGCATTCGGGGCATCAAACCCGTATGCCACTTTCCCCTCCGTGGCCCTGGGATGGAATTTTACCAATGAAAACTGGTTTGGATGGGATGCCATGAATACGGGTAAATTACGTCTTTCCTGGGGGAAAAATGGTAACCGATCGCTTGCCGACCCCTATGTATCTATAGCAAATCTTGGTTCTGGTACGGGTGCGACTATGGGATATATTGATGCTTCGGGAGATATTGTCGATGTGAAGTATCTGGGGATTGACCGGATGGCAAATCCGTTTTTGCAATGGGAGAAAACTACTTCCGTAAATATAGGTCTCGATTACGGTTTCCTGGATAATCGTATTTATGGCTCCATAGAGATGTATGACATGATCACGCACGATATGATTATGGGTCAGCGTTTGCCTGCTTTTACAGGGTTCGGGTCTATTACTACCAATCTCGGAGAGGTAGAAAACAAGGGAATTGAAGTAAGTATTAGTTCGATAAACATGCAGAGGCCGAACTTTGAGTGGAGAACAAGTTTTGCTTTTTCATACAATAAGAACCGGATCAATGCACTCTACGGAGACATGGAGGACATTCTCGATGCCGATGGCAATGTAATCGGGCAGCGGGAGGCTGATGATATCACTAACGGATGGTTTATAGGAGAACCCATTTCTGCGATCTGGGCACATAAGGTGACCGGGATCTGGCAAAAAGATGAGTGGGAGGAAGCAGCCCGATACGGACAGCGCCCGGGAGACCCCAAAATAGCCAATTATTACACCGGTGATGATGAAGCCGACGGAACACCGGTATATAACGATAATGACAAAGTATTTATGGGACAAACAGATCCTCCTGTAAACTGGTCTCTTCGCAATGAATTCACACTTTTCAAAAACTGGGAGGTAGCAGTAAATATGTATTCCTATATGGGACACAAATCACTTGATGGAAACTATTTGAATAATTTCAATTCGGGTAGTCTGTATACCTATAATTACAACCCGTTTATAAACCCGTATTGGACCATTGATAATCCGACCAATGATTGGGCCCGTCTGGATGCAGTAGCACCTGCAGGAGCAGGTGCTACCAGGTTGTACAACCGAAATTTTATTCGTCTGGATAATGTCTCGGTAGCGTATACCCTGCCTGAGGAACTTACCCGAAAATGGAATCTTCAAAGGGTTAAAATTTCGGCTTCTGTCCGGAATGTTGCCACCTGGGCCGCCGATTGGAAGTATTTCGGTGACCCCGAAACAGGCGGTCTGGCTACACGCATGTTTAATTTTGGTCTTAACCTGACCCTTTAATTTTAAAATACATCACCATGAAAAAGGTATATAAAAATAGCGTTTTAAGGTTAATACCTGTAATAGGAGCCTTAATACTCACTTCCTGTTCAAAGGACTTTCTCGATCCCGATCCCCTGTCGTTTTATGAGCCGTCAGCCACATTTACCACAGAATCAGGATTACAGGCAACCATTGCCATGGCAGACAGGTCGTTACGAGGATTCTATACTCATTATGACCTGGCCTTCAACAGTGTTCCGATAGGTACTGAATATGTCTTTTCGGATATGGCAAAATACGGGAAAACGGATGCCAGCACCACGGCTGCAGATTACGCTAATACGATTGTTCCTACGGGAGATTTTGCAACAGGAGCAAATGACGGGATATATCTGGGCTATTATTGGGACGAAGGATATAATGGTATAAAATATGCCAATACGGTACTGACCTATATTGATAATGTGGAAGATCTGGGTGAGGATGTCAAGAATATATACAAGGGTCAGGCCTATTTTCACAGGGCTTACAGATATCTTAATCTGGTCTATCAGTTTGGAGATATCCCTTTGATCACTAAGATTCTTGAGATACCAAAGCAAAATTACAGTTCTACCAGAAAGGAAGCTATCATAAAAATGATTACAGCCGACATGGAAAAGGCGGTAGAATGGGTGCCGGAACAATCGGGTTTAAGTTATTATGGCCTGGTCAATAAAGGAGCTTGCCGGCAATTGCTGATAAAATGTTATCTGGCATCCGGCCGGTTTGCCGAAGCTGAGGAACAAGCGAACCTGCTGATTAACGGATCAGGATATTCTTTAGTGCAGAATCCTTTTGGTACTTTTGACCAGGGAGGGAACCCGGAAACATGGGAAATAACACGAAACGTAATCTGGGATTTACACAGACCCGAGAATAAGGCCACTCCGGCCAATACAGAAGCTATAATGATCTTACCCAACGGGGGAGCCCAGTCTTTTATCGGGTTTAATACTATGCGTATTTTTGGTCCGTTCTGGAATTCCGGAAATATCAAAACACCCACTGACGGAAAAAGGGGGGCAAATCGTTATACGCTAAATAATGCCGAATATGATTCTGAATATGATTATACAAGAGCATTTGGGCGTGGTATTGCAACCATTAGTGCCTCCTATTATTCTCAGGAGACTATGTGGGTCGTGAACGGAATTGAGGACAATCAGGATTTAAGACATAACAGTGAAGTGGGAAACTGGGTGAATATGGAAGATTTCAGATACAGTGATCCATCTTCTGCAGATTATGACACCTACTTTCAAATGTATAGTGATGCCGGAAATTTGCTGGCCACAGATACCATTCGAGATTGGTTTGATTTCCCGTTGTATAAAATTTTTCTGCACGATGTTGTAAGTGAGGATAATCCGAATTCAAGTGATTTTGTGGGCGCCACAACGGGAAGCACAGCCCATTGGTATTTATACCGTCTGGCAGAAACCTATCTGTTACGTGCAGAAGCGAGATTTTATCAGGGAAATGTTGCGGGAGCCACCCAAGATGTTAATATTGTCAGGGAAAGGGCCGGAGCATCTCAAATGTATAATACGGTTACTATCGGGGATATTTGTGCAGAAAGGGGAAGAGAGCTTTATCTGGAAGAATGGAGAAATGTGGAATTGACGCGGATTTCCCATTGCCTGGCGATGAGTGGAAAACCTGATGAGTGGGGGAATATATACGATATCAATACATGGGACCAACAATCCGGGACCGATGAAAGCGGAGGAAGTTATTGGTATCAGCGTATAGTACATTATTCGCTTTACAATAAGCATTCTTCCGGAATTGTGGTTCCCAATGGTACCAAATATTATACTATGGACAAACGCAACGTCTATTGGCCTATACCCAACAGTGCCATTACAGCCAATACCAACGGGCAGTTAAGCCAGAATTATGGGTATGATGGTTACGATCCTGGCATCATGGTTTGGGATAACTGGGAAGACGCCGTAGCCGATGAAGATAATATTGATTAATAAAGAAGAGGTTGTCGAAAGGCAACCTTTCTCTTTGTAATTGTTTAATAAATTATTCTTTATCTTCATAAGGTCACAATAAAAGAATGTAATTATGAGATTTATGCTATTGCTCCTTACACTGGCCCTGGCCTGTACATCCGTTATTTATGCACAGGACGATACCGGGTATCAACGTATTTACCTGTCGGGCAGGGATGCCGCAACCCCGGTCGAATGGGATTTTAAGGTCTCTGATGGAAGGAAATCGGGGAAGTGGAGCAGGATACCGGTCCCGTCTAATTGGGAACTTCACGGTTTCGGGACCTACAATTATGGTCACGATCACGGAAATGACGAACGGGTACTGGGCAAGGAAACAGGATTTTACAAATACAGGTTCAGGGTGCCCGATGAGTGGAAGGGCAAGACTGTTAACATTGTTTTTGCCGGGTCAATGACAGATACGGAGGTAAAGATCAATGGCCGGCAGGCGGGCCCGGTGCACCAGGGAGCATTTTATGAATTTAAATACGATATCAGCAGTCTGCTGGAGTTCGGAAAGAAAAACCTTCTCGAGGTAAAAGTAGCGAAACATTCGGAAAATGCCTCTGTAAACAGGGCTGAAAGACAGGCCGATTTCTGGATATTCGGCGGTATTTTCAGGCCGGTTTACCTGGAAATACTGCCTGAAGCCCATTTTTCACGGATCGCTGTCGATGCCCGGGCATCCGGGAAATTCAGGGCTCTGTTGGAATTGAGCAAACCTGTGGAATCTGCCGAAGTAAGGGTCAGGATCACGGATCGGGATACAGGCGGGCAGGTGAAGGAGTTTACCGCTCCTCTTGACGCTGCGGCATCGGTTATTGAGGAACATGTGGAGCATACGGTAAGCTGGAACCCGGAAAACCCCAGACTCTACGATGCGGAGTTTACGCTTCTTGCAAATGGTAAACCGGTGTATACAAAAGTGGAGCATATAGGATTCAGAACGGTAGCGCTTCGGGAAAACGACGGGTTTTATGTCAATGGTACCAGGGTGGTGTTCAAAGGAGTGAACAGGCATTCGTTTTACCCTACTACCGGGAGAGCCCTTAGTGAGGCCAATCACCTGGAAGACATTCGCCTTATCAAGGAAATGAACATGAATGCGGTGAGAATGAGCCATTATCCTCCGGACGAACGTTTTCTGGAACTGTGCGATTCATTAGGGCTTTTTGTCCTGGATGAAGTGACGGGCTGGCAGGACGGATACGATACCATTGCAGGCCCGAAACTGATCAGGGAAACCATCCTGAAAGACGAAAACCATCCATCGGTAGTGATCTGGGACCACGGTAATGAGGGAGGTTGGACTTTCGCCAATGAAAAATGGTTCCACCGCTGGGATATACAGAAGCGGCCGGTAATCTATCCCTGGCTCAACAGGAACGGGGTAGATACGTTTCACTATCCTGTTTACAAGGCCGGGATAAACCGCCTATCGAACGGGCAGGATGTTTTTATGCCCACAGAAATGATTCATGGCCTATACGACGGGGGGCACGGGGCCGGTCTGGACGATTTCTGGACAGATTATATGAAAAATCCCCGTGCGGCAGGAGGATTCTTATGGGCCTTTGCCGATGAAGCAGTGGTACGGACAGACCGGTCGGATAGCCTGGATGCCGATGGCAATCACGGTCCTGACGGGATTGTGGGACCTTTCCGGGAGAAAGAGGGCAGCTTTTATACCATCAGGGATATCTGGTCTCCGGTGAAGATAAAACCGTTGGTGGTCAACTCCCTTTTCGACGGGCAACTGATCCTCGGGAACGATTATCTCTATACCGATCTCGAAGGTATGGAACTGAACTGGAAACTGAAGGCTGTGAATGATTGGGAAGAACATATTATGCAGTCCGGAGATATCGTGCTCAAGAGTACGCTGCCGGGCGAGAGTTCCCGCATTGAGCTGAACCTGCCGGAAGATTTTGCCCGGGCAGACTGGCTGGAGGTCCAGGTTACCGATCATCATGGCAGGGTAGTAAATACCTGGTCCTGGCCCGTACATACTCCATTTGCATTCGCAGAAAGGAATATTACGGCTCCCGCCCCGGAAGAGCGGCCGGAAATGGGAACGGAGGGAGACAAGCTGGTATTCCGGACCGGGGAGGTCAAGGTGTATTTTGACAAGAATAATTATGTACTCGAAAAAGCAGAGCATGCGGGCTGGGTCTTTCCGCTTTCCGGTCCTGTCTTTATGAAAAACCTCCGCCTGGAAAAGGTGAATATCCGGGAAGACGAAGCAGGAAACCACGTGATAGCGCTGAATTATGACGGGTATCCGGATTCCGTGACATGGACATTATTTAAAAACGGGATTGTCAAACTGGAGGCTGCAGCCTTTCGCGGCAGAACGGACGGAAAAGATTATATAGGGATTCATTTTGATTTTCCGGAAGAACAGGTCAGGGGCATTAAATGGTTCGGAAACGGTCCGTACCGGGTATGGCAAAACCGTTTGCGGGGTGCCAGGTTCGGGTTCTGGCAAAAGGATTACAACAACACCATTACAGGCTATAGTACGAAAGGAAAACTGGAATATCCGGAATTCAAAGGATATCATGCCGGACTGTATGCTTACCGGCTGAGTACCCAAAAGGGAGACTTCAGTGTATACACGGAAACCTCCGGGCTGTTTTTCCGTCTCTTTACCCCGGATGAATCGCCGTATATCACCGATGGTTTAAAGGTTTCCTTTCCTCCGGGAGACCTGTCCTTTCTCCAGAAAATCCCCCCCATCGGCACTAAATTCCACGCCGCGGAATTTATGGGCCCCGAATCCGGTAACCCCCGGAATGTAGGCCATTGGGGAGACCGGCTTGAAGGGATAACGCTGTATTTCGATTTCAGATAGTATAAGCAGGAAGTCATCGGGCCGCCCAAACGAAACAGTTCCTTCAGGAACCGGAAGAAATCCCATGAGTACGCATCCGCTCATGGGATTTTGCGTTGATGATACGGCGTCCATCGTGTGCGGGACGACCATTGCCGGTTGTAACAGGAAGTTGCCGGTGACATATATCATGTTTTTTGTTCTTGGGGCTGCTTACCTTTATTCATGCGGAACCAGTACGGGAATACATTTTTTTTTGACCAAAAAGCGGTTATAGGGAGGATATTAAAATAAAATTATGTAAGTTACTTATCCATAAATGTTTTGCGGGTTTGCTGCAGGCAAAAAAACAACACCGATGAAAAAAATACTCTTGCCCACGGATTTTTCGGATAATTCCTGGAATGCCATTGTATATGCCTTAAAAATGTTTGCAGATGAGGAATGTGAATTTTATATGCTGCATACTCAGGTACCCGGTTTTTATGAAGCAGATTATCAGGGCGTGATAGACAAGACCTCGTCTGAATTACAAGCAACACTGGACCGGGTTCAACAGGAGCATCACAATAAAAAGCATAAATTTTATCTGCATTCGGCTATCGCCGCACTCACTGATGAGATCGGAAATATTGTCAGGGACAGGGAAATAGAAATGATCATTATGGGTACCAGGGGGGCCACGGGGGCCAAACGTATTTTGTTCGGGAGCAATACGGTCAGGGTAATGCGAAAAGCCGCCGTTCCGGTACTGGCCATTCCCGACCGGTATGCATATACGAAAACGGAAAGGATATTGTTTCCCACGGATTACCTGGGATCTTTCGGAAAGGACGAATTGCAACCCCTGGTGAACATGGCGAAAAAGTTCGGGGCGGGAATTACGGTTCTTCATGTGGAAGAAGACCCGGAACTGATGGAAAATGAGCGGGAAAACAAGGAAAAACTAAGTGGTCTTTTATCGGGGACCGATATGGAATTTACGGTGGTCAGGGATACGGACATACCTGCGGCCATACAGGATTATTTACACCGGCATCATTATGATATGTTGGCCATGATGCACAGAAAACACTCCTTCCTGGGGAGGCTGTTGCTGAAGCAGAAAATCGAGGATATCGGGTTTAACCTGGAAATACCTTTCCTGGTACTGCAGGGAACTCCGCCGGAATAGGGGTTATTCCTGCCATATGTCGCGTGCAGGTATACGACCCCGGAGCAGTCGTTCTTAAATATATAACCCGGTCAGGGATCAGGGATACAAAAGTTTAATTCAAAATTGAGGTCTTATGAAAAATATCGGTATCTGGATGGACAGGAAAGAAGCGCACATCGTCATTCTGGAAAATGATGATGAAAAAATGGAAACGGTGGTCTCAAAGATAGAAGACTACAGGCCGGTTGGAGGATCGCGGTCCAAAACGAGGTGGGGCCCCCAGGACGTGGTTCAGGACAGCAAGTATACGGAAAGGAGAAAGCACCAGATGAAAAAGTATTTCGAAGACCTGGCGGCCAGGATCGGTGATGCAGGGGCCATAGCCATTTACGGGCCGGCAGCTGTCGGGCAAAAATTCGGGGAATACCTGGAAAAAAATCACAGGCTTCTGAGAGGGAGGGTAAGATGCATAGAAAAGGCAGACAGTATGACGGAAAACCAGGTCAGGGCATTGATCCGTGATTTTTTTACTTCCATCGATCGTGACTGATACAATGATTAAAAAGAGGAATGACAACAAATACCCGGGCGGAATGATGAATGATGATTCCCCGTTTACGATTATAAAAGCCTCGGGTGAGCAGGCTGCCTTTTCCTATGGAAAACTCCGCGCCTCCCTGAAACATACCGGAGCGGGAGACCCGCTTATAGAACAGATCATCCGGACCGTGCGCAACGAACTTTACCCCGGTATTTCCACCAGGGAAATATACAACCGGGCTTTTGCGATGCTCCGGAAAGATACGCCCGTCTTTGCCTCCAGATATAAGCTCAAAAAGGCGATCTTCGAACTGGGACCTACAGGCTTTCCTTTTGAAAAGTTTGTGGGGAGTGTATTGCAATATTCGGGCTATGAGAAGGAAACGGGAAAGGTGGTTCCGGGAACCTGTGTAGACCATGAGATAGATGTATTTGCAAGGAAAAACGGAATAATAACTCTTGTGGAGTGTAAATTTCACAGTGAACAGGGGAGGAAATGCGATGTCAAAATACCTTTGTATATCCATTCCAGGTTCCTGGATATAAGCAGTGCATGGAAGAAAAACTACGGGAATAATCTGTCGGAACCCTGGGTGGTGACCAATACCCGGTTTACCTCCGATGCCCGGAAATACGGTAGGTGTGCCGGACTTTACCTGTTGAGCTGGGACCATCCCGAAGGAGACAGCCTGAAGGAAAGGATAGACCGGCTCGGGCTGCATCCCGTAACGTCTTCTACGCTGATGACAAAGCGGGAAAAACAATTTTTACTGGATAAAGGTATCGTGCTTTGCCGGGATTTATGCGAAGAACCCTTTATGCTCGACCATATTGGTGTCTCCGAAAAAAGGAAGACCAGAATACTTGAGGAGATAGGCCAGTTATGCAGTTCAGAAAATTATCTACGTGAAAAAAAAGGTTAAAATATATTTTCTCGGAGCCTCCGGGACGGTTACGGGTTCTAAATTCCTGATAGAGACTCCGTACCAGAAGGTTCTGATCGACTGCGGGTTATTCCAGGGAGCAAAAGAATGGCGGGAACAGAACTGGAAAGACATGGCCTTTGATGTGACAGCACTGGATGTTGTACTTTTAACTCATGGTCATCTGGATCACGTAGGATATTTGCCCAGGCTGGTAAAACAGGGGTTTGAAGGAAAGATATACGGGACAGCGCCTACACTGGCCATCGCCGGGATCGTATTAAGGGACAGTGCCAAAATACAGGAAGAAGATGCCGAACGCGCCAATAAGGAAGGGTTTTCCCGGCATCATCCGGCCCTGCCGTTATACACCGGAGACGATGTGGACCAAACCTTGCAGTATACAGAAGCACTGCCCCGCGACCGGTGGACGTCCCTGTCGGCAGATATTTCTTTCCGTTTCCGGTATAACGGACATATTCTGGGGGCGGTGTTTATCGAAATGGATATTTATGGCAAGCGGTTTGTATTTTCCGGAGATATCGGCAGGCCGGGAGACCCGCTTTTATTCGATCCCGTGAAACCGGAACGGGCGGAATATTTGTTTGTGGAATCTACATACGGTGACAGAATCCATCCCGGGGAAGATGTTCAGGAGGTATTGGCACAGCTGATCAGGGAAGCCATACATAAAAGGGGAAACCTGATTATTCCCAGCTTTGCAGTTGAAAGGGCGCAGGTGCTGATATACCTCTTGTGGAAGATGTATAAAAAAAACAGGATACCACATATCCCGGTATTTATAGACAGCCCTATGGGAGAGCAGGTGTTACAGGTCTTTTCAGATTATCCGGACTGGCAGAAGGTAAAACAGGAGGAATTCAGGGCGGCGTTGAACCATGTAGAGATCGTCGCTTCGTACAGGGAAACCTGGAATGTAATAGACAATGCACAGCCCAAAATAGTTATCGCCGGAAGCGGTATGGTATCCGGGGGCAGGGTGCTTACCTATTTGAGTCAGTTGATAGATGAGGAAAATACAACCGTACTTCTGGTCGGTTTTCAGGCCGAAGGTACCCGGGGAAGAGATTTAAAGGAAGGGGCAGGGGAGATTAAGTTTTTCGGGAAATATTATCCGGTGCGCGCCAGAATAGAATGCCTGGATTCTCTTTCCGCCCACGCAGACCAGAGAGAATTACTGGACTGGCTTTCTGAAATCAGGGGTGTCCCGGAAAAGGTCTTCCTGATCCACGGAGAACCGGAAAGCGCCCGTATTTTCGGAGAAAAGATTAAAGAGAGGTATTCCTGGGATAACTGTATTCCGGAATACAACGGTAGTATAACCTTATGGCTTTAATAACTTTCGGATGATGGCAACGGTAATTTTTGTTTTTTATATTACAATTACGCTCACCGCCCTGGTGTCCCTTATACTTTTCGGGTCCAGGCCATCCAAGTCGTTGAGCTGGTTACTGGTGATCACAGCCCTGCCTTTCGCAGGGGTTCTTTTGTATGTCTTTTTTGGAATAAACCGGAGAAAGATCAAGTTCTTTAAGCTTAAAAAGATTGATGAAATGAGGGAATACGCATTACTTCACTCCGAAGCTGCTCCTCCGCTTTCCATACAATCCGGTTCTGAACAGCAGAAAAAGATTGCCTCCCTGATAGCAAACAGTACGGGTACTTTTCCCGATACGGGAAATAAAATTATCATCCTGGATGACGGGCGGAAGACCATGGAAGCCATTTTTGCCGCCCTGGAGAGGGCGGAGAAATTCATCCATATACAGTTCTATATCATAGAGGAGGGCGAGCTAATGGAAAGACTTTACCGCTTGTTTGCGGAAAAGATAAGGGAAGGGGTGGAAATACGTGTTATTTATGATGCCATAGGGAGTTTTTTCCTGGGCAGAAAACATATAAAGCGTTTCAGGGAGATCGGGGTAAAAGTCTATGCTGCCATGCCACTGCGGTTCGGGAGTATTCTCTTTACCATAAACTACAGAAATCACAGGAAGATCATTGTTATTGACGGAAAGACAGGTTTTACCGGGGGGGTCAATATTTCAGATAAATATATCAAACCGTCTGAAAATTCAGGTATATGGGATGACATGCACCTCTGTCTCCGCGGTCCTGTTACGGAAAGTCTGCACCGGGTGTTTATAAAAGATTATTATTTTGCCAGTAACGGGGAAAATCTATGGCAGCCGGAATATTTTCCTGAAAACAAAGAGGAAGGACATACCACGGCGCAGATCGTATCCGGAGGACCGGATTCCGATTACGCTTCTATTATGTACCAGTATGCCACCCTGATCAACCACGCTGAAAAATATATCTGTATAGCAAATCCCTATTTTATTCCCAGTATTACGATCCTGGAAAATCTGAAAATGGCAGCCCTGAGTGGCGTGGAGGTAAAGCTCCTGGTCCCGAAAAAATCGGACAGGTCGGTAGTAAGGTACGGCATGTTCTCTTATTTTGAGGAATTGCTGTCTGCCGGGGTTATGATCTTCGAACATCCTGTAAAATTCCTGCACAGCAAAATGATCATTATTGACGATGAAATATCCTCGGTAGGTTCCGGTAACTTTGACAACCGGAGTTTTGACCAGAATTTTGAACTGAATACCCTGATTTTCGATACTGCCATAGCGGTAACCCTCAGGGAAGATTTTGAACAGGACTGCCGGGAGGCTGATAAACTGGTCCTGAGCGAATTTGTGAAAAGGCCGTTAATCCATAAACTGCTGGAGGGCATTGCGAGGATATTCAGTCCCCTGTTATAATCGAATAAAATACCCGAAAAACTATTATATGTCACCATTCAATATTCCCGAAGACCTCAGGGGCCTGACTGAAGAAGAGCTGAGAACATCCCGGGAAAAATTTGGTTTTAATGAGATCCGTAAGGCGCACAAAGCTACCTCAGCAGATGTGCTTCTGGACATTTTAAAAGAACCCATGTTGATCCTCCTCATTTTCATTGCCGTTATTTATGTTGCAACGGGGAACTATGGAGAAGCGGTCTTTATGTTCGTAGCCCTTATAGCTGTTTCCGGGATTTCATTGTACCAGAACAACCGGAGCAGGAAAGCATTGGAGGCATTGAAAAAACTTAATGAACCGCTCAGCAAGGTCATTCGCAATTCACAGGTAAAACAAATCCCGACCCGGGAAATAGCTGTTGGCGATCTGTGTATAACCGAAGAGGGAGAAATGATCAATGCGGATGGAAGCATCTTGCACAGCAATGATTTTTCTGTGAATGAATCTGCACTGACGGGAGAAAGCTTTTCGATCTTCAAAGATAAGGACTCCGTCGATAATTATATTTACAGCGGCACCATTGCCGTTTCCGGTTTAGCTGTTTTTAAAGTAGAAAGGATAGGAGAAGCCACCCGTATGGGAAAGATAGGCTTATCTGTTTTAAATATCCGGGAAGAAAAATCACCCCTTCAGGTTCAAATAGGCAGGTTTGTAAGGATGATGGCTATAGTGGGAATCATTATTTTTCTGTTGGTGTGTGTTGTCAGTTTTTACAATACGGGGAATTTTGTGGACAGCCTGTTGAACGGGCTCACCCTGGCCATGTCGGTGCTTCCTGAAGAAATACCGGTCGCTTTTACGACTTTCATGGCACTGGGTGCATGGAAGCTCATGAGGGAAGGGATCATTGTTAAACGCAGCAGCATTGTAGAAACCCTGGGGAGTACCACTGTTATTTGTACTGATAAGACCGGTACGATTACCGAGAACTCCATGCAGCTGGAATATTTCTATGAATACCGGTCCGACAAAACATTTGACAGGGATGAATTTGCCGATAGCCGGCTGTCTTTATTGATCAGTTATGCCATGTGGAGCAGTGAACCTGTCCCGTTTGATCCCATGGAGAGAACACTGCACCGCATTTATGAGGAGACACAGCCTCATGACCTGAGAAAGAGTTATCGGTTATTTCACGAATACCCGCTGGAAGGAAGACCTCCCATGATGACTCATCTCTTTGAAAATCACAATAAAGAGCGGATCATTGCTGCCAAGGGTGCGCCCGAGGCTATTCTGAAGGTTTGTACGCTTCCGGAGAGTGAGAAAAGCAGGATACAGACCCTCACTGAAAAGTTCGGACACGAGGGATACCGCGTTCTGGGAGTGGCCGGATGCCAGTTTGAGGGAAGTGATTTTCCTACCAGGCAACAGGAATTCAGGTTTGATTTTTTGGGATTGACGGTCTTTTACGACCCTCCTAAAAAGGGAATTAAGGAAGTTTTTCAGCACATTTATGAAGCGGGAATTAAGGTCAAGGTAATTACAGGTGATAATGCGGATACTACAAAAGCAATTGCATCACTTGCGGGGATCAGGCAAACGGATACTGCCGTAAACGGTACGGAAATAATGACATACGAAGAGAAAGAATTGGTAGAAGTTGTAGCACATAATACCTTGTTTACAAGGATGTTTCCCGATGCCAAAGTTGCTGTTATTCATGCCTTGAAGAAAAGGGGCGAAGAGGTTGCCATGCTGGGTGATGGGGTAAATGACGGCCCGGCCTTAAAGGCGGCCCACATAGGTGTTGCCATGGGAAATAAAGGTACCGATATAGCCAAATCTGCGGCAGGGTTGGTGATCACTAACGATGACCTGGGAAAGCTTATCACGGGAATTGCCGCCGGGAGGAGGATTTATTTGAATTTAAAAAAAGCCATACAGTATATTATTTCCATTCATATTCCGGTTATTCTCACCGTTTCCTTACCCTTGTTCCTGGGGTGGGCCTTTCCACAGATATTTACGCCGGTCCATGTCATATTTCTCGAGCTGGTCATGGGGCCGACCTGTTCCATTGTGTATGAGAATGAACCCATTGAAAAAAATGTAATGCAGCAACCTCCCAGGAAAATATCTCATACGTTTTTAAGCTTTAAGGAATTAACCATCAGTATTATTCAGGGAATAATAATTACTGCCGGAGTGCTGCTGGCCTATCAATTTGCTTTTCAGAATGGCGGCAGTGAGGAAAAAACAAGGGCTATGGTTTTCTGTACCCTGATTTTGGCAAATATTTTTTTGAGTTTCACCAACCGTTCCTTTTTCTACAGTGTCTTCGACAGTTTTAAAAACCGAAATTCCCTGCTTGCCGGAATTACTTTTCTGGTGCTGCTTATGCTTTTTACAATCCTGTATGTCAAACCGGTTTCCTTGTTTTTTAAAGTAACAGGGTTGAGCCTTACCGAAATCGCTGTAAGTTTTCTGATAGCGGTCATATCAGTGTTATGGTTTGAGATCTATAAGTTGTTAAAAAGGATCAATAGAACGGGTTAAGGGAACTTCTTATTGTCGGTTTACAGAAAATTTCGGGTGATCTGTTGTTTAGAGAGCAGGATTCAAACCCCAGGTAACTGGTTAGCGGTAATAATACAATCAACTGGAACCTTCTATTTGAATACGTTTATCCTTGATTTGAAAACTTTGTAACTCTATGTACACTATAGTTTTGTAAAAAACAAATATGATGAGTACACAGAAAGTTTGGTTGATTACCGGAGCCTCTAAAGGAATGGGGCTTGAAATTACAAAAGCGGTATTAAATAATGGAGGGAAAGTAATTGCAACCTCCAGAAATACGGAAACGCTTTTAGAAAAAATTGTGGATTATAAGGATAATCTACTACCTGTAAAGTTGGACATCACGAATGAAACAGCCATTGAAAGCGTTATTTCTAAAGGCATAGAGAAATTCGGTAAAATAGATATTGTAGTTAATAACGCAGGTTATAACCTATTGGGAAATATCGAAGAACTAAGTGATACCGAGTTTAGAAAAACGATGAATGTCAATGTTTTTGCGATGACCAATATTATTAGAAATGTCCTCCCACATTTACGCAAGCAAAAATCGGGGCATATCATCAATACTGCGTCTATGATGGGTTATATGAGTTATCCCGCTAACGGAAGCTATAGTGCATCTAAATATGCGGTTATTGGACTATCAGAAGCACTTGCTCAGGAAGTCGCTCCTTTCGGCATAAAAGTAACCATTCTTGCACCGGGAACATTTCGTACAAATTTTATGAATGAGGACAGTCTGAATGTTGCGAAAAATAGAATTGACGCCTATAATTTAGATAAACAGGTTGAACAGTTTACGGGGTTTAACGGTAAACAATTAGGTGATCCTAAAAAATTAGCAGAAGTAATACTCAAAATTACTGAACTATCTAATCCGCCATTGCATCTTCCATTAGGTTCTGATAGCTACAATGCTATTATAGAAGTTCGTAAAAATGAAAAGGAAGAAATGGAAAAATGGAAATCCTTATCTTTATCTACTGATTTTTAAATAATTATAGTATGAAAAAAGCGGCTCCATATAGCATTGAATCTATTTCCGAACTTCACCATTTATTCGGTCTGACAAAGCCGGATCATCCGTTGATAAGTGTGATCGACTTTGAACTTCTGAAATTTGATAATAACAAGATTTGGAGCAGCTTTTTCTACAATTTCTATTGCGTTGCCTGTAAAAAAGGGTCTTCGGGAAAGTTTAAATACGGACAAGGCACTTATGATTTCGACGAGGGAGTTATGAGTTTTACAAAACCAGGTCAAGTTTTTTCTGTCACGGATCCTACAGATGACCCTGTATCAGGGTATATGCTCATCTTTAAACCCGACCTAATTCGGCATTATGAATTGGGAAAGCTCATTAATAATTATGGGTTCTTCTCCTATTCCACTTCGGAAGCTCTTCACCTTTCTGAAAAAGAAGACAGCGTAGTTATGTCTCTTATGCATCAAATGCAGGATGAACTAAAAAACAATATTGACCATTATAGTCAGGAGCTAATTGTTTCACATATTGATCTGCTTCTTCGTTATGCAAAGCGTTTTCATAATAGACAGTTTCTTACACGAAACGCTGTAAATAATGATTTAGTGGCTAAAATGGAAGAATTGATTGATACGTATCTAAATAGCGATGCCACACTTTCGGGATTACCAACCGTTCAGTTTTTTGCTGAAAAGCTCAATGTAACTCCCAGTTATTTGAGTGATCTATTGAAGAATGTTACAGGCAAAAATGCTCAAACATATATTCAGGAATTTGTAATCGCCAGAGCTAAGGAACTGCTCTCAACTACCACTTTAAGCGTAAAGGAAATAGCTTACGATTTGGGATTTGAATACCCGCAATCATTCAGTACAATGTTCAGGAAAAAGACGCAGCAAACTCCGCTGCAATACAGGGCTTCGTTTAATTGAATTAATTGGTTCGAATTTTGCACCATATCGTTCACTTGACGGGACAAAAAGGAATTTTTCCTCTTTGTCCCGTTTTTTGTTTAGGTATAAGAACCTGTTAATGTGGTAGATAGTGTAGGTGACTTCATTAACCCTACGGTTCTATGTGGGGAGAGCAGGATTCGAACCCCAGATGCAACCCGCTTCATACCAGTATTTTAAAATCCAATTTTCAAGAATAGGACATCAATTTAGACATCAACGAGAACGTTTTACGCTTTCTGTACTCTAAATTTAGAGAAATAATTCCAAACATTGGAATTTAAATACAAAATAGACTTAATTCTATCTGAATGCTGGATTTTTTCCATTAGGATTTAAAAGTATTGGTATGCTTCTTAGTACCGATTGGGTATTTTTTCACTTCTTTGATTGCTGTAGTTTCGTTGGTCTTTTTAACTACAGCCCTTTCCTGGGTTTGGTTTATTGAGCTCGTCATTGAAAAAATAAAGGTTATAATAATTCGGGTAAGGAGATGGAGCCAGGACGTATTACCAGTAGAAAAGCAGGAGAATCTGTAAAGAGTGCAGTTTTTTATCCGCAACAGCGAATAAAATATCCATCCGGGAAAGAAGCCATTTAATTTATTACATTTGTGATGTGATAGATATGATTAAAATTTCGGGAATCATTCTTCTTGCCGCCATCTGCAGTCTTGCATTGGGGGAAATTGATGATTCGAGGTGTTCGGAAAGCGTACACCAGGATAAACAGGAACTGTATTCCGAAATTAATTCCGGAGCTATCCTAAATCATTTTATCCGTACTAAAAGCTCGGTTTCGGGAGGTTATCACACTTCTTTTTCTTTTTTGAAATTCAAGGTATTTGATGGACTTTCCACTTTATTGGCTATCGATGGAAATACTATTAGCGCTGTTTTTGGAAAAAGCCCGAATGTGCCTGAATGTTTTGCTTTCCACGACCGACAATCCAAAATTATTTTTCCCTTCCACAATTTCTGGTGATCTTGAGTACTACCATACCTGATGTTTTAAGGTGTGTGGTAATACTATACGGAACACTTTTTATTTAGGCAAGACTCTTTACTTGGATACGCTATATTATGGTTTTATCTCTTTTATTGGTTGCCGTGGGATTTGTGCTACTGATCTTTGGCGCAAACTGGCTGGTTGACGGGGGCTCCCTGTTAGCGAAAAAATACCGGGTTTCCGACCTGGCCATTGGTTTGACGATCATAGCTTTCGGTACTTCCGCACCTGAACTGGTGGTTAACCTGATAGCCTCAACGAACGGGTATTCCGATATTATTTTGGGTAATATCATCGGGAGCAATAATTTTAACCTGTTTATTATTCTGGGAATTACCGGAATGATCATGCCTATAACGGTTAAAACATCGACCTCATGGAGAGAGATCCCGGTTTCGCTCTTCGTCGCTGTGCTTCTTTTGTTATTGGCTAATAATTTCTATGTTCAAAATTCGGTGCCGCAACTTAGCAGGATTGATGGGATTATTATGCTGGTGCTGTTTGTGCTGTTCCTATATTATGTATTTACACAGCTCAGGTCTGACCATACCTCGGAGCATATCACCTCTACACAGAAGCCCATGTGGCAGATCCTGGGATTGATTATTATCGGTTTGGCGGGATTGGTTGCAGGTGGAAAACTCGTAGTAACCCATAGTGTATCCATAGCTACGGAACTCGGAGTCAGTGAAAAGATTATCGGGCTTACCATAGTTGCCGCCGGCACCTCACTGCCCGAACTGGTAACCTCTGTTGTTGCCGCATGGAAAAAGAACAGCGATATAGCCATAGGCAATGTGATCGGTTCAAATATCTTTAACATACTCCTGATCTTATCCGTAAGTAGCCTGGTTACCCCTGTGGCCTATACATCCGGGTTTGACCAGGATATCTATATCTTAATCGGCGGAACGGTTTTGCTACTGTTGTTTATGCTTACCGGGAAGAAAAAGAGGATCGATCGCTGGGAAGCCGCTCTTTTGTTTCTCTTCTATACGTTCTACACTGTTTATTTGGTAACTAAGGAGTTGTAAGAATGCACTTTGATAAAAACGGGTAAAGTTTTATAAAAAACGAATGAAAAAAACAGGAAACAGATACAGCTATTTACTGGGGAGTACCTTACTCTTCCTGTGCGTATATGGCTTTGGGATTGGTTTTTCGGTTCACGCCCACCTGCTTTCCGACAAACAGCATACCTACCGGGATCACGGGCAGTCTGGCTATTTTTCTTCGGTATCAAAAACGCTGTATTTTCATAATCCACCGTCTGAAACCCTGTTAGCCGGGGTATCCGAATACCCTGTGCCCGGCATTAAACCTTTTTTTGCCGGTTTTGGCTTTATCTCTTTGGTATGCGAATTATTATTCCACTCGGAATTCAGACAATATCAAAATTACTTCAAAACCATTTTGATCAGGCATAGAAAGTCTGATCTTATCTTTCCATTTCATAATTTTTGGTAATTCATTTTTAAGAGTAACTATTTTATATCGTTGAAAATCAGTTTATAATGCGTTGTGATATTCACCTCGCATGAACTCTATTGTTAATACTAAAGATTATTGAAAATGAATTTAGGCGCAACCCTAATCGGGATTATATGTGTACTTATCTGCGCAGTACCTTTTATATGGACCAGTAATATCCGGAGAAAAAAAGAAAAAGGTTTGTTGCTTGCCCTTCAAAACTCAGCGAAGCAGCAGCACTGCGAAATCACACAGCACGAGGTCTGTGGCAATTATGCCATAGGAATGGATGAAAAGAACAACCATGTTTTTTTCCAGTTGAAAACCGGAGAAGACATAGAAACAAAGTGTATAGATCTTTCTGTCATGGAGCAGTGTGAAGTGGAGAACATTAGTAAGTATTTACAAAAGAATAAGTTAGTTATCGAAGGATTGAACTTACATTTTACAGCCACTGATGTAAAACAGACCGCTGTTGTACTGGAATTTTACAATCATGAGGTGAGTTATCCGCTTATCGGTGAATTACAATCCATTGAAAAATGGAATACCCTGATCAATAAACAAATACAAAAGATAAAACAGCGATAAGGATAATTATCAGGAGGAGCAGGGGCTGTGTATTCCATTGGAAGGAGCAGTCCTGTACGCTCTTCACTAATTCCGATATCAATTATTAATGTGGGTATCCTGAAATTCAGGTATAACCCGGGAATTCGATTTATTTATGAAAGAAATATTTTTTAGGTCTATGAACTTTTCGATAGCCGAAACTTCCAGCAGTTTGGGTGAGGTTATCAACGAGTCCTTCAAACGTTATACACAACCTATTGTAGATTTAATTTTTTATCCCGTTGAATTATCGGGGCAGCAAATACCCGTTGTGGTGATGATATTGCTTTTAGGAGCCCTGTTTTTTACGATATATTTTAAGGGGGTTAATTTTAGATACCTCAAAACATGTTTTCGTACCATCACCGGTAAATATGATCATCTCAACCAGCATATTCCTCCCGGTAGTGATTTTGAAGTGGAGGATGGCAAGATAAAGGGGGTAATACAGATCGAGGGAGAAGTTCCAGGAGAAGTCACCCATTTTCAGGCACTTGCGGCATCGCTCTCTGCCACCGTAGGCCTTGGGAATATAGCCGGAGTTTCCGTGGCCATAGCCCTGGGAGGTCCGGGAGCAACGGTCTGGATGGTCCTGGCCGGTATACTCGGTATGTCCTCCAAATTCGTAGAGTGTACACTCGGAGTCAAATACCGGGAAGTAGATGAACAGGGAAAGACCTATGGGGGCCCCATGTATTATCTCTCCTCAGGATTCAAGGAGCTCGGATGGGCCAGACTCGGAAAGTTTTTAGCTGCCGTATTTGCCGTGATGTGTATTGGCGGCTCCTTTGGCGGAGGGAACATGTTTCAGTCCAACCAGGCAGCAGCACAGCTCATCGATATTTTCGATTGGCATGCTGCCAATGCAGGTCTTTATACCGGTATGGGGCTTGCCGTAGTAGTGGGATTGGTGATTATAGGAGGTATTAAAAGAATCGGTGCCGTCACCGAAAAACTGGTGCCGTTTATGGCATTGGTTTACGTTGGGGCCGGTTTTGTTATTATCGGGTTGAACTATGATATGATTCCCTTTGCCGCTCGACAGATATTTGAAGGGGCTTTTGACCCCGATGCCGTTTTCGGAGGTTTTATAGGGGTGCTGATCGTAGGGTTTCAAAGGGCAGCATTCTCTAATGAAGCGGGAGTCGGATCTTCGGCGATAGCACACTCCGCAGTAAAAACGCGCTATCCGGCCAGTGAAGGATTGGTAGCACTATTGGGACCGTTCGTGGATACTGTCATTATATGTACCATGACGGCCATAGTGATCATTATCACCAATGCCAAACACCAGTTATTTACTTACGGTCATCTGGACAGCAGCAGCAATGTTATTCTGAATAACAGCGGGGAAGCAATCGGAGGGGTAGACCTGACTTCCGTGGCTTTTGATGCTGCGATTCCTCATTTTTCTATCGTATTGGCTATAGCCGTGATCCTGTTTGCCATCTCCACCATGATTTCCTGGTCGTATTACGGGTTACAAGCCTGGAAATATCTTTTCGGGAAGGGAAAGCTCTCCGACAGTACTTATAAGGTATTATTCCTGATATTTCTGATCATAGGAGCTTCGTCAAGTCTTGATGCTGTCGTCGGGTTTTCGGACGCCATGATTTTTGCCATGGTGTTCCCGAATATCCTCGGACTGCTTTTCCTGTCACCACAGGTCAGGAAGGAACTGGCCCGGTA
The DNA here is from genome assembly GCF_003285545.1 of Sinomicrobium soli. GTDB lineage: Bacteria > Bacteroidota > Bacteroidia > Flavobacteriales > Flavobacteriaceae > Sinomicrobium. Next base: position 184,493 of record NZ_QLNV01000006.1, read on the forward strand.
CCTGAATGCTATACGTCTGTCCGCAATGGATGCTGAAGTAGATAAAGAAGACCTGAAAAGACATCGTGCCAGGTAGGTGAGGGGCTTTTGGGCTATGTGAAGGAATTTTTTGAATACACTCTTTAAATGACAGGTTATTATTATATGGATTTATTAGAAACAATTATAGATATTATCATCCATATTGATCAGTATCTGATATGGATTATCGAGGAATACGGAGTATGGGTGTACCTTGTTCTTTTTGTCATCATTTTTGTGGAGACCGGCCTGGTGATTATGCCCTTCTTACCGGGAGATTCCCTTTTGTTTACTTCCGGGATGCTTTGTGCAACAGGAAGTATGAACGTGGTGTACCTCATGGTATTACTATTTATTGCTGCTGTTCTGGGCGATAATATTAATTACAGGATAGGAAATTACCTGGGATTGAAAGTGTTTCGAGAGGATTCCAGGATATTTAATGAAAAACACCTGATCAGAACCCGGGCTTTTTTTGATAAATACGGGGGGAAAACACTTATTATAGCACGGTTTGTTCCCTTCATACGTACTTATGCGCCTTTTGTCGCGGGGGCTTCTTCCATGAATAAAAAACGTTTTATGGTATATAACCTGGCCGGAGGGGCATTATGGATAATATCCCTGCTTTTGCTGGGCTATTTTTTTGGAAACCTTCCTATTGTCAAGGAGCACTACAGCCTGGTGCTCATCCTGATCAGCATACTGTCCATGACCCCTTTGTTTATCAAATTTATCACTAATTTTTTCTTTAAAACCAAAACCAAAACTGGAAACCGTAATCCGTAATTAATTTAATTTATGAAAACCAAAACAAATTTCAGATGGACCATTTGTACGATGCTGTTTATGGCCACGACGATCAATTACCTGGACAGGCAGGTATTATCTCTTACCTGGAAAGATTTTATTGCTCCGGAGTTTCACTGGACCAATAATGATTACGGAAATATTACTGCTCTTTTTTCCATTTTTTATGCGATTAGCATGCTTTTTGCCGGTCGCCTGATAGATTGGCTGGACACCCGGCGAGGTTTTTTATGGGCCATAGGGATCTGGTCTCTCGGTGCTTGCCTGCATGCCTTTTCCGGGATATTCACGGCTTTTGTGGTTACGGGCACTAAGGTGTTTGGTTTTGAGGCGGCACGAGCATCTATTGCCATAGCAGAAAACACGGGCCTGGTGATATCAGTAAGTGTCAGTTTTTTTATTTTCGCCCGTCTTGTTCTGGCTTTTGGAGAAGCAGGTAATTTTCCGGCTGCTATTAAGACTACAGCCGAATTTTTCCCCAAACGGGATCGTGCATTGGCTACCAGTATTTTTAATGCCGGGGCTACTGTCGGCGCTCTTGCCGCACCATTGTCTGTACCTTTTATAGCTGAGGCCTGGGGCTGGGAGATGTCTTTTATCATTATCGGTGTTCTGGGTTTTTTATGGATGGGCTGCTGGCTGTTTTTATACAAAAAACCGGAAGAACATCATAGGATATCCGAAGATGAGCTCCGTTATATCCGGCAGGACAATGACCAGGCCACCGAAGAGAAAGACATCGGGAAGGAGCATAAGAAGACTACCATATTAAGGTATTTCGGATACAGACAAACCTGGGTTTTTGTGGTGGGTAAGTTGATGACCGATGGAGTGTGGTGGTTTTTCCTGTTCTGGACACCGGCCTATCTCAGTGCTATATACCAAATGGATACCACAGAAGCTGCGGTTCCTCTTTTCGTATTGTACAGTATAACACTATTATCCATAATAGGAGGATGGCTACCCGGCTATTTTGTTTCCACAGGGATACATCCTTATAAGGCGCGTCTGAAGTCCATGTTTATATTTGCGCTGTTTCCTCTACTCACTTTGTTTGCACAGCCACTCGGGCACATCAGTTACTGGATTCCGGTGGTGATCATAGGAATTGCCGGTGCTGCACATCAGTCCTGGTCCGCAAATATATTTTCCATTGTCGGTGATCTGTTTCCCAGAAAAGCTATTGCTACGGTAACGGGGATCGGAGGCATGGCCGGTGGAGTCGGTTCTTTTCTGATCAATAAGGGGTCCGGGGTCCTTTTCGATTATTCCAGGACAACGCAACTTGGGCTTATGGGATTTAAAGGAGAGGAAGCCGGGTATTTTATCGTGTTTGCCATATGTGCTGTTGCTTACCTGCTGGCCTGGACAATGATGAAAATGATCTTGCCACGGTACAAAGAAGTGACAGTGATATGAATGTATTCGTAATCCAATAATTATTTTTTCAAATGTCTATCACTATAGAAAATATTTTACTGATCGGATCTCTTCTGCTATTTATCAGTATTCTTGTAGGTAAAACATCGTACCGTTTCGGGGTTCCGACCCTGGTGCTTTTTTTGTCGGTAGGAATGCTTGCCGGTAGCGAGGGTTTCGGAAAAATTGAGTTCGAAAACAGTCAGGTCGCTCAGTTCGTGGGGATTATCGCCCTGAATTTTATTCTGTTTTCAGGAGGACTGGACACGCGCTGGAGTACGATTAAACCTATTTTGGGACAGGGCATAATGTTATCTACATTCGGTGTGCTTATTACTTGTGTAACCACAGGAGTCATTGTGTATATATTTACAGATTTCGGTTTGTACGAAGGCTTGTTATTAGGAGCCATAGTATCCTCAACCGATGCCGCTGCGGTCTTCTCGATATTGCGTTCCAAAAATCTCGCTTTGAAAAGCAATTTAAGACCCACCCTGGAGCTGGAGAGCGGTAGTAATGATCCGATGGCTTACTTTCTCACCGTGGCCATGCTGGGAATGGTACAGGAACCTTCGGGAAGCCTGTGGAACATTGTACCGATGTTTTTCCAGCAAATAGCTCTTGGCGTGCTCCTGGGGTTTGTCTTCGGATATATCAGTCGAATTACCATTAATAAAATTAGGCTTGATTTCGAAGGGCTTTATCCTGTCCTGGTCATTGCTTTGGTGTTTATAACCTTCTCTGCTACTGATTTTTTGGGAGGTAACGGTTTTCTGGCTGTATATCTTTGCGGCTTGTATCTCGGTAACCGGAACCTGATTCACAAAAAGACTATTGTGAGTATGTTTGACGGATTGGCCTGGTTAATGCAAATAGCCATGTTTCTTACCTTGGGACTCTTGGTTACTCCATCGAAGATGATTCCGGTTATGGGCATCGGAATTCTGGTGTCCTTGTTTTTGATCTTTATCGCACGCCCTGTTGGGGTTTTTATCAGCTTGGCTTTTTTTAAGATGAAGCTTAGAAGGCGGTTGTATATTTCTTGGGTAGGCTTACGGGGGGCAGTTCCTATTGTATTTGCCACCTATCCCTTGCTGGCAGGCATAGAAAAGGCAGACCTCATTTTTAATATTGTTTTTTTTGTTTCCCTGATCTCGGTATTAATGCAGGGAACCACATTATCCATAGTGGCACATTGGTTAGGCGTATCCAGGCAACAGAACGAAACAGAACGTTTGTCTGTCCAGGAATTGATGGACGAACATATGAAATCTATTATGAAAGAGATCGAAATTAAATCCGGTAATCCTTTTGCAGAACACGCTATTGTAGATATAGGTTTTCCTAAAGGAACCATTATAGCCATGATTATGAGAAAGGATAAATTCTTCACTCCCGATGGCAGTACCATCCTTAAAGTTGGGGATATCCTTGTTGTATTGGCCGAAAATAAGACGTCGTTGAATACGGTATCCGATTTGTTTCAGGATAAACATTAATAAAGGAATGCAGTTCTCGTGGTAAGATGATAAATAGATTCATTAGTTATTGAAAATTTCAGCAAAGGTAGTGTGTTAAATACGGTGTTTTTATGATGAAAATTGCTTTTAAATTACCAGGAAAAACAAAGAGTATATTGTGAAATATTTGGGTTTGACAATAATATTTAAAGACAGTCTCCCCTCAATTAAATGGTGACCTTACCCTATTATTTGCTAAATTTACTCTATAATACTAATAACCTCTCATGGGATTATTGATCATTTATGGATTGGGTGCCCTCCTGTTGTCATTTGTATGCTCTGTACTCGAAGCGGTTTTACTTAGTGTTTCTCCTACCTATATAAACCTTAAGAAACAAGAAAAAAAGAGTTTTGCATACCGGCTGGAAGAACTGAAAAGCGATATTGACAAACCTCTTATCACCATCCTGACGCTTAACACCATAGCTCATACGGTAGGGGCTATCCTGGTTGGGGTCCAGGCCGAAAAGATATACGGAAGCGGCAATAATGCAGTGGGTATCGTTTCGGCAGTAATGACTGCCCTGATACTTATTCTTTCAGAGATCATCCCGAAGACCATAGGGGCCACCTATTGGAAACAGCTGACGGGTATTACTACCGGAATGCTTAGAGTCATGATATTTCCACTGCACTACACTGGCATGTTATGGCTGCTTCGCCTGACCACCAGGCTCATCGGCGGATCACAGTCTCACGGATCAGTGTTCAGCCGTGAAGACTTTACCGCCATGGCTGATATTGCCGAGCAGGAAGGGGTATTTGACCAAGGTGAGAGCAAGTTGATCAAAAACCTGCTCCAGTTCGGAGAAATACACGCCAAGGATATCATGACCCCGCGGGTGGTCATAAAAACGGCCTCGGAAGACCTGACTATAGAGGAATTCTTTAAGAGCAACCCTAAACTGCGTTTTTCCCGGATTCCGGTTTATAAGGGTAATCCTGACAATGTTACGGGGTTTATACTCAAGGATGAGGTGATGGAGGAGATCATAGACGGCAATGGAGATCATAGGCTTTCTGACATTCGACGTAACATTAGGGTCATTCAGAGAGGTATGCCCATGCCCGACCTTTTCGAGAGTTTTATTGTACAAAAAGAACACATCGCTCTGGTGGTGGACGAATACGGGGCGGTAAGCGGGGTAGTGACCATGGAAGATGTTATCGAAACCCTGCTGGGACTGGAGATCGTAGACGAAAGCGACAGTGTGGAAGACCTGCAGGTGCTGGCACGGCGCAACTGGCAGTTGCGTGCCAAAAGGCTGGGCATCATTAATGACAATACCGACGAACTGTGAAAACCGCCATCGTGACAATTCCGCTGGGTTCAACCCGGATATCAGGAAATGACAACCGTATCTCGCCTCGCATGTTCATGTCTTAAAAGAGGAATGGTTCCGACAATCACTTCCGAGAAGCACTTTTTGCAGTTGCTCCTTTTTGGCATCCGGTTTGGAATAGTATTCCATTAACTGTTGTAGGTACTGGATTTTTTCCGTCAGATACTTAAAGGTATTGACGAATTCGTATAGATGTACTTATAATCCCGGATTACGGTAAATATCTGCTATATTTATTTTCACTTCCTCTAATATTCTCACTATTAAATGTAAGTAAAGAATGATGAATGTATTCGATTTTATTTCTCCATTTGAGAAGAAAAACATTTTCTTAATATTCAAAATTTTGCATATAATGGTGAGATTTAATATCTTGCATGCTATATATAAATCAATTTTTAGTAGGTATTTTATTTGTTAACCTTAAATTTTAAGTATTATGTCATTTAAAGCAACATTAATCGTTGGCGGGAAGAAAGTGAATATTCTGAACGCAAATTACGACCTGGCCCAGGAAGTCGATGCCACTGGGCGTCCTTCTTCGGTAACACGTGGAGGTAGAATTTACCTTACTGTAGAATCCACCGGAGACTCTTTCTTTTTTGAGTGGATGACCAACAATTTCGAGCGCAAAAACGGAACCATCACCTATCTGAAGCGCGATACCGATGCGAAACTTAAAGAAGTCAATTTCACCGAAGGGTATTTGGTGAAGTACAAGGAGAATTTTGATGCCTCCGGCAATAATCCCCTTACGGAGACCTTTACCATATCTTGCCGTGTACTCAACACCGGCGGAGGTGAACATTTAAATGAATGGGTATAATATAACCCAACATTAAAATGAGATTGCTATAATCCTTCGGGATATAAATTTATAACAGTGCAGGGGATATCTGTATTTCCTGTACTGTTCTCCCCTATAAGCCTAAACCTATCCTGAGTATCCCTGACCGAGATTTAACGGGGAAATGATAGATACTACATATTTATATAGTGCTCTTACGTTGCGTTCAGCGATTGGGAGCATTAGTTGTGTATTTAAATGTTTCACTGATTCTAATTGATGTCAGGTCCATGTATGGATTAACAATTTTGTTTAATAGTCAGTTATTCAGTATGGTGTGGAATAATCAAGAGAAAGTATGATATTTTAATAGTTATAAGCCTATGAGTTTCCTGGCGAAGTTAGAAATTGACAATATGTCCTATACTATTCTGGAATATGATATTCTAGTAGAAAAAGGGACTGACCACAACAGCAAACCGGCTACTAATGCCAAAGGTGGGGAAATCCGTGTGGTGGTAGAGACCGACATGAAAGACCACTTTTCCGATTGGGCTATCAGCAGTACCCAGGTCAAGGATGGCAAACTGACCTTTTATAAACGGGACGGATTGAGCAGGATGAAATCTATAGGTTTTACCAAGGGCTATTGTATTCGTTATAAAGAGAGGTTTCGTGCCAATGGAGACGAGCCCATGACCACGGAAATTGTAATCTCTGCCCAGGAGATACAGATCGGGAACACCCCCTATAAAAAGAAATGGCCTGCAACGCTATAGTCACTCACAGAAACCCTGTTAATATGGATTACACCAGGAAGACAGACCGTATGGATATCATCATAGAGCCTTACCGGCAAACCATATTGGTACAGCAACGCTGGATGTATCAGTGGAATACAGATACTTCCTGGAGTTATGATGAAAAAAGAACTTTCCACAATAAGGCCGACCAATTGATCTGGCAAAATTGGAGCGGCCATTTTAAGGTCAGGGTAGAAGGAAAATCTGATTTTGCCCAAAGCTACACTCACAAAGACTTTACCGTTAATTTTGATATCAAATGGGTACTGTCCAATCCGCATTGGGAAGTTTTCGTGCGTAAAATTCCTCCTGGCGATTTTCATACCAGTAGTGTGCGATGGGGAGCCCGGCAAATTCAATTGGATACGGAAGACCTGGTAGTGGTAGCGCGGACAAAAAACGGGAATAGTTATCATCAATATCCTGTAGCCCATGAATTCGGACATGCAGCAGGCAATTCAATTTATGCTACTACTCACGGAGATGAATACGGAAGTAGTAGCCCATATTATGAGGACAGATCGAGTATAATGAACGTAGGTAGTGAGTTAAGAAAAAGGCATGCTGACTATTTGATACAGGAACTGGACAAAATGGTTCCGGAAACCTCTTTTAGTATTTACAATGTACACTGAAATGAAAAATATAGGTCTTATTATAGGGTGTTGTGTTTTATTAGCATGTAAGGAACCTGTGGTACAGAAAGCTGCCCAAAGTGAAACTATTCAAAACCAGGAGAAACCCATGAAGTATTTGCCGGTAACTATAGAAGCATTAAAAAGGAAGAGCCTTAAGGTGGCAATGGACGAATACGGAGCGCCGTTGCATGTTGAAACCTTTATACTGGATGATGCCCTTCCGGAATCCAGAATAGAGCTCCTTAATCATTTCTCCAAAGAGGAGCGACAAAAGGCATCCATTACGCTGAAAGAAACGGTTTGGGAAAAAGACAATAAGACCAATATTACAGCCTGGTACCGGGAGAAAGACCGTCAATGGGTTTTGGTGCATGCCATGGAATGGAAAAAAGGTTCTGAATTCTAAGTAAAGAAAGGTAAAAATACGTGTTATGACACTACAAACAGATGTTAGGGTAAAGATCGGAGGGCTGGATATCACCACTTTTGTCGATTTTGAATTAAGCCAGGGCATAGACCGTCACCACGAGCTGACCATTGAATGCCGGGAAGAGGAAGTATACCTGCGCAATCCGGGATTAAAGGGCAATTACCACCAGCTTATCGGGGAAACCATCCTGGTCTCCATGCAGAGTACCGGAGGCATGTTCTCTTCCGATACAGGATATTTTAAAGGAATAGTAACCCGGATAAAGACCCGTAATATCAACGACAGCACTGGCCGGCTGTTACAATTCAGGGCCTATAGCCCCACCATACTGATGGACAACGGTCCGGAATCCATGTCCTTTCTGCAAAAAAGTTTAAGCGATGTGGTGCATGAAAGCACCCGCGAATACGATACCCAATTATTGAAAATCAGGACCCAACCCTTAAAAGATACCCCTTATCCTTATGTGGTACAGTATAACGAAAGTGATTTCCACTTTCTGAAACGCCTTTGCTCCCGGCAGGGGGAGTGGTTTTACTACAACGGGACAGAAGTGATTATAGGGCAGGAAAATATCGGAGAGGAGATAGCCCTGCATTACGGGTTTAACCTGAGCCGGTTCGACTTCGAAATGAGCCTACGCCCCACACGGTTCAAGTACAATGGTAATGATCTTTCCGAGGGAGAGCGCTTGAAAAGTACAACCCGGGATTATGAAAGTACGGCTAATGGAATAGCTGCCGAACTGGTCAAATCCTCAGGAAGGGTATTTTCCAAAGAGACCACCGTGCAGCACAACCAGCTCGTTAACGAAGGTACCGGCAAGGCCGATATGGATGCTTTTGCCGAGATGAGCTTTAAGCGTCATGTGGCCAATATGGTCTTTTTGAATGCCAGCAGTGAAAACCCGGCCTTGCGCCCGGGAGTAACAGTGCGTATTCTGGATGAAGACGGCAGCTCGCAGGGATTGTATAAAGTGATTGATGTGGTACACCGTTGTATGGATACCGGCGATTACAACAACACCTTCCGCGCCGTTCCGGCCTCGGTGCAGGTATCCCCCTATAGCATTCCTGGCGAATACCCCCGCTGCGAAAGCCAGGCTGCCATAGTCAAGGAAAATAATGATCCGAAGGGATTGGGCAGGGTAAAAGTACAAATGGCCTGGCAGCAGGAAAACGCACTCACCACAGACTGGATCCCCCTTTCCACACCAAACGGAGGTTCGGGCAAGGGTTTTCACTTTATCCCGGAGATCGGGGAAAGCGTGATGGTCGATTTCCAAAGTGGTAATGCCGAGATGCCCTATGTAACCGGTAGTGTACAGCACAACCAGGCCAAGAGTGGCTATGCCGACTCCGACAATAATCTCAAAGCCATACAAAGTAAAAGCGGGAATAAAATTATTATGAATGACAAGGATGGTAGTATAACCATTACGGATAAAGGAGCTGCCCTGTTGGTTATGGATGGAGCCGGTAATATTAATATTAATGGGAGTACTTCCAAGAATATAAATATTGGTGAAGGTGCGAGTACTTTGAATATGGATAAGAATGGCGTTATTAATTTTTCTGGTAACGAACAGTTTGCCATTACGGTAGGAGAGAGCTCTCTCATTCTTAAAAAAGATGGAGTTATTGAGATTAATGGCAAAGATATTAAGGTAACAGGAACGGCCAATACTTTAATAACTGCAAAGAATAACCACATCGCAGGGCAAACCAAGATGGATGGAGGAGAGGTATTTATAAATTAATGTATTCGGGATGGATTACCGTATAGTAATAAAAGAACCCTTTCAGGAAAAATATACATTAACCATTGATTCTGATATGCTTGGAGTGAGTGTTCACATGGTGTCTAAGATACAGATACGCTGGGATTTCAGGGTTATCCGTATAGATGAAGTACAGGACCAAATGGAAATCGAATTGATCCAGTTGGATAACGTTCTGCTGGAAGCCAATAATCCATTGATAAAAGAAATGGCTGCCGTGAGCCGGGTGTTCGGCAAAATGTACAGTGAATTACATTTAATCATAGACCGTAAAGGAAAGATTCTGGAGGTTTTAAACATGGACTTGATCCTGGGCAAATGGAAGCATACAAAGGCAGAAATGAAGGAAGCAATGGGAAGTTCCCCGGATATTCAGAATGCTATAAGTTTAAATGACAGTATCTTTCAGGATACCGATAAGCTTAAGGCCGGTATTCAGGCCAGTGAATTTTTCAGTATTTATTTTGGCGAAGTCTACGGTGAATATCTTCCCAGCACACAAAAAAAAGTGGCCAAAACGAATTTTTTCAATACTGCGAATATACACTGGGCCTATTCCATATTTGGAGAGAAGAATATGAAATATGATGGTAATACGATTAAAGTATACTCCAAAGCGGAACCTTCGTCATTAACCCCGGGTTTTAATAACCGGGCGTATAACCAGTTTGCCAATCAGTTGGATATAGCTACCCTGGACCCCATTTTGAAGGAAGAAAGCACGTATTTGATCCAGCCTCGTACCGGGAAATTAATGGATGCGATTCTGTCCAAAGAAGAAATTGCCAATCACGATTTATTATACACCAAAATGCACTATCGATTCATTAGTGATACCTCCTTAGCCGAAAAAAATAACCTGCGAAATAAACCCGTATTCCAGACAGTTTAAGAAAACATGTTACCAAAGCCATGATGTATAAGGAACTTAAAAAATATAAGTATGCTCCCAAAGATGTAGATGTCAGGGTCATTCGTCTTGGAAAGAAAAGCATCGCTTTTGGTTTGGAGAAACATTCGCCGGAAAACGGTACCCGCATAACGAATTTGATTGTCCGTATCCAGGAAGGGCTTCCGTTTACGGCGGGGCAAAAGATAAAAATATGGAGTTTCGGTTTACAAGCGATCCGCAGCCCTTTGGGGACAAAGATTGGTTACATAAAACGTAAGCAAATCTTGCAAAAGGTATAGAGCTATGGGGAACAAGATCATTACCGAAAAGGATTTCTGGATGTGTTCCATGGGGAATGTCCCCGCTCAAATGCAGGGTACCCGAAAAGGAACCAAAAAGGCGAGTGGAGAGATTTACATTACCGTGGAGGATACCTCTACGAGCAGTTGGATAGATTTCGGATGTAAAAAATTAATGTTATTAATGGCTTTGGCAGCCGCGGCAGCTGTTGTAGCTTTGGCAGTAATAGGTGTACTCACCGTAGCCACCGGAGGAGCCGCTTTAATTGCTTTAGGAGCTGTAGCTGGCCTTGTTGGAGCCGCTATTGGGGCTGTTGCGGGCGGATTGATGTGTGGTCAGAAGATAGCTTCTAAAAGGGAATGGTCCGGGAGTAAATCAAATTTTATTTCCCAGGGTTCTGCTACCATTACCGGAGATCATACCATGGTTTGTGCTGCCGGAGGAACAGTTTCGTTTGCTCCACAGATTAAAAACTGGGGACAGGCTATAGCTCTGGGAAGTGCCAATTACATTGGCGGACTTATGGAGGGGATGATGGCTGGAGCGGCTGTTGGAATGGGAGGAGCCGCTTTAAGCGGTGGTGCCAGCGCCCTTGCAGGAGGCGGTATCAGAGGTTTGGGGCAGGTCAGCCTTAATTTCGTGAAAAGTATGCCCCGTAACTTTGCGGTTAATGCGATAGAAAGTGTAAGTAAGGTAGGTTTGGCAATTCGTGGAGTCCTGGGCGCTCAGAATGCTGCGGCTACTTACGGAGAAACCGGATCGACAAGTATTGGAGATGTGGGGAAGGGAATTTTTGGAATGGAGATAGGAGTCTACGAATCTGCAGGTAATATCTTATCGGGGCACGGAACCTGGCAGGACTATGTTGGAATGGCCATGATGGTGGCCCCGGTAGGACAGGGGAAACGTGATCTTTTGGATCAGAAAAACAAACCTAAGGAAGACGGCGGTGCCGGAAATAAGGCGGATGATGCAGATGCCCATAAGGCTGATGAAGACACCACAATAAAAACAAAGGATTTAGATGTTGAAAATACGAAGAAAGATGGGGAGCATGATGCTTTTGAGGCAAAAGATAAAAATCCTAAACCCAAACCAGGAACACCAGAGCACAAAGCCGCCAGATGGGAAGCATATAAAAAGAAAAAGCCCGATAGTGAGATGTCTTATGAAGAGTGGAGTAATCGATATGAAGCTAATATGAAAAATGCCAAGCGTGGTAATAGGGCAGCTGATGAATATCAGAAGGAAATAGGATGGGGAGAAAGAGAAGTACCGATGAAAGATGAAAATGGTAACGTTGTAAGAAAACTTGATATTGCAGATACTGAGGCAAAAAAAGCAGTAGAAGTAAAGGATTATTCAAGACAAAACGTACCTTTAAATAAAGAAATTAAGGCGGAAATGAATTTCGATAAAAAATTGGCTGAAGAAGGATGGGATGTTGAATGGGTATTTAAGGATAAAGGCCCTTCCAAGCCTTTGGAAGACGCATTAAATGACCCGCCGCCAATTAAAATCAAACGTTTAAATAAATAGTATATGGAATATACAAATCTAGACAAAAGACTGCAATTGGTTATTGAACAGGCAGAGGAATTGGCCATCGAGAGTATCCAGAGTGGTTCGGAATTTTCTCCCTATATTTTTTATGATGAAAAGAAAATAAAAAGAATCGTTTCAAACAATTTGGAGGAAGCAATTGATATTGCGGAAGATGAGATTGAAAATATGAATAGTAAAACAGTTGTATTAGTTTTTCATGATATAGTAAAACTTAACGATGGTAGTTTTAAAGCCATAATTTCTCAATTGTATGATGAAGATGAAGATTCAGGTTACTCTTATGGATTGTTGTACAAAATAGAGAATAGTAGGATAAAGTTTCTTAATAAAAGAGTGTTTTTGGGAGAAGTTAGAAATTGTCTTATTTTCTAAATTTTTGACGTAAAACTATAGTGATTTCGTTTGATATTGATTATTTCTACCAGATTTCGTGATACGTAGTAGTTGTTGTTCTTCAAGTGCAATTCTTCTTAAAATCGATGATACTGTGGAGGAGTCAGTTTTCAGGCCAAAGTCATCTGCTAATTTTTCTACTACGTCCCGCGCTGTTCTCGGCTGGTTAAAGTAACCTTTATCCATATATTCCATGATTCGTGGGGTAAGCCGGGATTTTTCCCTCCGGGTAGGGGAAAGTTTAAATCGGGGTTGGTCTCCTATATCAAATTTTAATAGGTCACAGGGATGTATCCTGATGGCCAAACATACCTGAATGAAATAGGATAGTGAGGTTTCATGGCCATTTTCCATATCTGATATTTTCTTATAGGTGAATCCAGTCATTTCGATCACATCTTCGATATTAAGATTCTCCTTAAGTCTTTTTGCTTTGAGACGCTTACCTATTTCTTTTAGTGCTCTGGTGTCTTTATATCTGGCCATAAGCCAAAGTGAATAATAAGATTAAGAACAATAAATAACCTATAATACATATTTTGTCATTTAAAAGTTGTTTGTATATTTGATATATGGTATTTTAATTAAAATTTCACATCCCTAAAACCGGTATTATTTACATTGGTTTAAAAAAATCCAACTTCCTGAAAAACCCTTATTATACTTTTTACGTAAATACTTTAGTTTCCAAAGAACCAAAGCTTTAGCGCTACATTTGTAATTATGACATAGTATGTATTCAATAGTTAATTGTAAATTATATTAAATTTTTATGTGAAAAAGAAGGAAATAACTTGGTTTTTAATGGTATATTGTTAGATATTTTTATATTTGAAAATTCAATCCAACTTCCCTAAAGTAAATTCTTAGTTAAGAATTTAGACGTTCTTACGGTAACCCCACCGTAATCTGCCCCCACAAATCATTTATAGCTTTTTAACATAGAATGATCTAACGAGTAAGCATTATAAGGTGTGTAGGTTTGCACACTATATTTACGGCTGGTTAGAGCGGGGTAACTCGCTGCGCTGTGAACATTTTTTATACATGATTACAAATGGCATTGTTTGAGACAGACAGATAATGCATCATTTATTGAAGAAACCTAAACCGTTTGATTCCATTAGCTAATCCATGGAAGCGATGGGCTATGTTTCATGATTAGTGCTGATGTCGATAGTCATTGTAATTATTACTTAAGAATGTTTATGGAGGAGAATTTTATTCTTACCGAGATCCGGAAGCGCAACCAGATAGTCTTTAAGAAACTTTTTTCTGATCATTATCGAGAACTGGTAGTGTATGCAGAAACGATTATCAGCAATTTTCCTGAGAGTGAAGATATTGTACAAAACGTCTTTATAACGATCTGGAATGATGCGGAAAAGATTAATATAAAATCCTCCATGAGAGCATACCTGTATGCAATGGTACGCTATCGCTGTTTGGACTACTGGCGCAAGCAAAAAAAGACAAACATGGCCAGCTGGACAGAATTTTATGGTATTTATCATGTTCATGAGGATACCGGTGCAGACGTATCACTTCAAAAGGAACAATATAAACTGTATTTGCACATCATGGAAATTATCAAAGATTTCCCTCCACAGATGCAAATGGTATTTCAGTTAAAGTTTATTCAAAACTATGGATATCAGCAAATTGCCGATGAACTCGGAATTTCCTTAAATACGGTTAAAGGATATCTCAAAAGGGGAAAGGAGAAGATAATTCGGTCTACACCCCCAAATAATTTCAGAAATAATTGATTTTTTATGACACCCGATGTTAAAGTATGTACGTCTTACTATTAAGAAAACATTAATAAAAGCGGTATCTGTTAAGCTTATGTTTTCATTCTCAGGGCAATGTTTGTAATCATGTATAAAAATCCTTTGTTAGTATTACTGTTGATCTGTGGTAAGCTCCTGTACATAATAGCGTGATGGTATAAAAAGATTAATGCATAGTTAGAATGATCAATTTTCAACTTTTAATAAAAAAAATACGAGGACTTCTGGCTTCCGACGAAGAACAGAAGTTTAAACAATGGCTCCAGGAAGATCCTGAACATGAGGTATACTTTGAGAGGCGAAAAGAAATATATAACCGTGCAGATGAGGATTTGGCGTGGAATCAGGTGCATCAGCTTATTTCACCACCTGAAAAGAAACTTAGACATAGGTACTGGAGCTATGGCGTTGCGGCCGGTGTTGTAGTGCTGCTTGGTATCGCAGGGGTATGGTATGCGGACCAAAGGAAGAGTGATCTTGAAGAGGATATTATTTTTGCCGGAAGCAGTAAAGCTATCCTTACGTTGGAAGACGGGTCTCAAGTTCCACTTGCTGAAGGAAATGAGTATAATTCAAATCATGCGCACAGTAACGGATCTCAAATTGTGTATACTTCGGAGGCTCCTACCGATGGTGCAATACCTTATAATGAACTCAGTGTGCCACGAGGTGGCGAGTATTTTCTTCAATTGGCAGACGGTACCAAAGTCTGGCTTAATAATGAGACTAAAATAAAATATCCTGAAAAGTTTGCAAAAGGTCTTCCTCGTCAAGTAGAGTTAGTCTATGGAGAAGCCTATTTCGAAGTATCACCGGCTGCTAAGTATGGAGGCAGTACTTTTCATGTGATAACTAAAGATCAGGAAATCGAGGTTTTGGGAACACAGTTTAATATTTCGGCATTTCAGGATACCGAACACATTACAACCACCTTAGTGGAGGGCGCCATAGCCATCACCAACGAAAGTATTCGTGAGAAGCTCGCCCCCGGAGATCAGGCCATTGTAACCCCGGGTAAACCAATAGCCATACACCAGGTAAGTCCTTTTTCATATACCGCTTGGAAAAAGGGGCTGTTTGCCTTCAGGAGTACACCGCTCCGGGATGTGATGAAAGACCTGGCACGGTGGTATGATATCGATGTGATATATAAAACCGAAAAGAGCCCAAAAACCCGGTTTAGTGGTGTTGTAGACCGAAATCAAAGTATAGATGAAGTGCTTAGCATGATTTCAAGCTCTATTCAATTTAGAAAACAAGGAAAGACCGTGATTATAGAATAGAATAGAAAACTAACCATAAAAAACGTACAATATATGAAGCACCTGTAACAGTATAAAACTTCACATGAGCCCCATCATGGATTAAAGAAGAAAAGGAAAAGTTTCCATCTCTCACAATATCAACTCTTCCTTTTACAAGATCGAATAGCTAAAAACATAACTAATCTGACTTCAAATTTATGAATTTTCTAAGTATAAAAGGCCTGTTCCCTTGTGGAAAATGGCTAATACGATATCTTATGAGGGGGCTAATAGGCTTATTCTGCATAGTATCCATGGGGATGACTCCAAAAAGCGGACTTTCCCAGAGTACTATTATTATCGAGAACGATACAACAATGACGGTGCATCAGGTTTTTGACCTGATAATGGTCCAGAGTGACTATTTTTTTCTATTTGAAGATGATATTATTAAAGGATTACCCCAAGTAACATTAAAAAAAGGAAAAACTAACGCCAAATTACTGTTAGATAAGAGTTTGTCCCCAGGACAAATAAGGTATGAGATTAAAGAGAATAATCAGATACTATTGTTTAAAGATCCTTCAAATCCCGATATTAAAACTTCGGGCGACTTAAAGCCACAACAATTTCAGGTAAACGGTACAATTACTGGTTCCAAAGGAGAAGTCTTAGTTGGAGTAACCGTAATGATTAAGAATTCTCAGAGAGGAACCTTATCGGATATTGATGGTTATTATCAGTTAAAGGTAAATCCCCAGGACGTATTGGTTTTTTCTTATGTAGGATTCAGAAAAATTGAAATTACTTTTAGTGGTCAGGATATACTGGATGTACAAATGGAAGAAGAAATTACTTCTTTAGATGAAGTTGTTGTAAATGCCGGATATTATAAAATATCTGAAAGAAACAGAACCGGCAGTATTTCGCGGGTTACCTCAAAAGAAATACAGGACCAACCGGTAACCAATCCATTAATGGCATTACAGGGCAGGGTAACCGGGTTAGAGATTTCACCATCCAGCGGAACACCGGGAATAGCTGCAAAAATCAGGGTTAGGGGTGAAAATAGCTTAAGAGTACCTGGAAAACTCATGGCCGGGCTCTCTGAGGGAGGACGACCTATGTATATTATTGACGGTGTACCTGTAAGTTCCGAATCAATATCCAGCGTTGGAGGTACGGCTTTTATAGGAGGCATAGATCCTCTGGCGACTATTAATCCGGAGAACATAGAAAGTATTGAAGTATTAAAAGATGCCGATGCTACCTCCATATATGGCTCCAGGGGGGCAAATGGGGTGATCCTTATTACAACAAAGAGAGGCCAATTGGGCGGGCGTGAAGGGACGGATTTTCAACTGAGTATGTACAAGGGGCTTGGAAAATATACAACCCGGGCCAATTTATTGAATACCGAACAGTATTTAGCAATGCGGCGTGAAGCCCTGGCCAATGATGAAATTGATTTGAATATCCCTATTGAGGATCTTAGGCGAAGAGATCCCGACCTCTATTTCTGGGACCAGGACAGGTATACCGATTGGCAGAAGGTACTTTTAGGAGGAACCGCGGACATTACGGATATTCAAGGTAATATCTCCGGAGGAAACGGTTATACTTATTACCGCTTTGGAGGGGCATATCACAAGGAAAGTTTGATAACCCCCGGAAAATCTAATTACAACAGAGCTTCCGGCAATATTAATATAAACCACCGATCTAAAGATAATCGTTTTACGGCTAATGTCTCGGCAACCTATGGTATTGGTATGCATGATATTTCAGGTGGTTCCTCGGTGTCAAATGCTTTGGAATTACCTCCGAATGCGCCGGATCTCTTTGATGAGAATGGTGAACTGAATTGGGCTATTGATCCGTTAACAGGTGTATCGAGTTGGGTCAATCCATTGGCGGGTACAAAGGTGACTACAGAAACGGATAGTAGGAACCTGGTTGGTAATCTAGGACTGAGTTACGAGATTTTTAGCCAGTTCCGTATCAAGTTAAATGCGGGATATACTGAGTTAAAAGTAGATGAAATTAGAAAAAGTCCATTAACCTCCATAGCCCCGGAACGACGATTTAATATAGAAACGGGTAGGGGGGAAAAAGCATCCGCAAACTTCCACACCAATATGAGAAGATCTACGTTGATAGAGCCGCAGTTGGAATGGTCTTATGATATTGCGGATCATCATTTTGACGTATTGATAGGAGCTACCTATCAAAAGGAAAATAATCAACGAACTTTGATTGAGGGAGAGGAATATGACCAAGATGCTTTTTTGGGGTCTTTACAGGGCGCTACTATAATAAATATCCCAATAGACCGAGAAGAGATCTATAAGTATGCAGCTCTTTTCGGAAGGGTAGGGTATACCTTTAAAAATAAGTATCTTTTAAATTTAACCGGTAGACGAGATGGTTCGTCACGTTTTGGCCCGGGAAAACGGTTTGGTAATTTTGGGGCCATTGGGGCAGCCTATATCTTTTCTGATGAAACTTTTATTCGAGAAAAACTCTCCTTTATAAGTTTTGGTAAGCTAAGAGGAAGTTATGGCACTACAGGGAACGACCAGATTGGAAATTATAAATATCTTGATCTATACACCTTGAGTATCCCTTTTATGGGAAATATGACCTTAATCCCCAATGGATTATATAACCCTGATTTCCGCTGGGAAAAAACCGACAAGTTAGAACTGGCTTTAGAATTATCCTTTCTTAAAGATAGGGTTTCTATACAGACCAATTGGTATCAGAATCGGTCGAAAAACCAGTTGATCGCCCGGGTTTTGCCCTATTCTACTGGTTTTACTTCTATCACCGATAATTTTTCTGAAGCACTAATACAAAACTCCGGGTGGGAATTTTTACTAAGGGGTACCCTCATTCAAAATCCTGATTTTACCTGGTCCATGTCCTTTAATTTATCTGTCAACCGAAATAAGCTGGTTTCTTTTGAAGGGATAGAGGACTCACCCTATAGCACCATTTTTAAAGTAGGAGAATCACTCTCTATACAACGGTTGTATGTGTGGGAAGGGGTAGATCCCGAAACTGGGGAACACCAGTTCCTGGATAAAGACGATAACGGGATTATTAATGACGAAGACAAAGTGTTTAATAATGCTTTAGACCGCGACTTTTATGGGGGCATTACTCAGGAATTAAGTTATAAAGGCTTAGGGCTTTCTTTCCTTTTCCAGTTTTCGAGACAGAATGCACGATTTATTGAGAGTAGAACTCCTGGCTATAACTTTAACCAACCGGATTACGTTCTTGATCGTTGGCAGGAGCCTGGTGATATGACCAATGTACAACGGTATTCTACGCAGGGTACCATGGGAACTAGCTTTTCACAATTCAGGTCAAGTACTGGCAACCTGGAAGATGCTTCTTTTATACGGTTAAAATCCTTGAACTTATCCTATACCTTTTCCAAAGGCTTGATAAATAAATTTAATCTTAAAAATTTAAGACTTTTTGTTCAGGGGCAAAATCTTTTGACGTTTACCGGTTACAGCGGTCCTGACCCGGAAACCAGGTATGGATTGCCTCCGTTGCGAATGATTACCACTGGGTTTCATATCACTTTCTAAATACGATATTATGATTTACAATATATATAATACTACTAAAAAACTATTATGGGGTTTTAGTATAGCATTCTTATCCCTCTCTTGTGAAGATCTTGTTGATGTGGATATGCCTTCAACCACATTTATGGATAGAGCAACAGTTTATGAAGATGCAGGGACAGCTGAGGCTGCATTGAGAGGGGTATATGAGAGTATGCAACGCACGTCCAATTTATTCTACGAAGGTGGGTTTAACGGATCTCAAGCCGCACTGGGGTTGGCTTCTGGGGAATTATACCATCCGCAGGCTAATAATGCCATTCTACTTCAATATGAAGAAAACAATATTCTTGCGGATAATAGTTACGTCCAAGGGATATGGCAGAGTTTATACTCTTTGATTTATCAAGCGAATGTTTTAATGGAAAACACAGAAAATTCAAATACCCTCTCCAATGATTTAAAAAATCAATTGGTAGGCGAAGCCCTTTTTATCAGGGCTAAATCACATTTTGATTTGTTGAATTTATTTGGGGCTGTTCCCCTGGTAACTACATCAGACTATACCCTAAATGCCAATATACCCCGGACACCTGTGGAAGACATATATATCCAGGTCGAGACCGACCTTATCAAATCCCTGGATCTACTACCGAATGTCTATCCCGGGAATGGGCAACGAATACGAGCAAATAATAGTGTAGTCAAAGCTCTATTGGCAAGAGTATACCTGTATCAGGAAAAATGGGAAAAAGGAGTCGTAATGGCCAATGAGGTCATTAGCGATGAGTTATATGAATTAGTTGAACTGAATAATATTACGGTTGCCAACAATAGGGAATCCATCTGGCAATTACCCCCTTGGTTATCAAGAAGTGGAAATAATTTAGCTACTGGTGAAGGTATCTTTTTTGGGACTTCTTTTTACTTGAACTATTTCAGCACACTGAAAAGTGATTTTCTCAACAATTTTGAACCCGGAGATTTAAGAGAGAGTGAATGGATAAGACTTGATCCTTCGGGGCTGTATGCCCCTTATAAGTATAAAGTTAATAATACGGGAAACAGCAGAATTGAATACCAAACCATATTCCGCTTAGCGGAACAATATTTAATACGAGCGGAATGCCATACTCATTTGGGAGAATTAGCACTGGCTATTGACGATGTAGATGTTATTCGGTCGCGGGCCAATTTACCCATGATTTCAGAGACAAACCCCACTATATCACAAACTGACCTCTTGGAAATTATTATGCATGAAAGACAGGTAGAGCTATTTACTGAATGGGGACATCGCTGGCATGATCTTAAACGTACGGGGAGGGCTGTGGAGGTCTTAAGCTCCATTAAACCTGAAATTATGCAGGATGATTTGTTATGGCCTATTCCTCAACAGGAGATCAACAATAACCCTGCTTTAAGGGGACATCAAAATCCAGGTTATTAGGTGTGTCACAGGCAAATTTGCCAAACAAAATATTCAGATGATGAAAATAAGCCTATTATTATATACGGTTTTAATATTTACATGGGGGGTGTCAGTTCTTAATGGACAAAACCATGACCTGGATACCCTTCCCATGGACCCCCATTTAAGAAGGGGGAAGTTAGAAAATGGTTTCACCTATTACATACGGCATTTTGAGGATATCTCAATGGGTGAAAAGCCAGGTATCCAGTTCCAGTTAATAGGACCTGGATCACGATTAGAAGATTCGGATCAGCTCGGTCTTGCGCATCTTATAGAACACATGCTGGTTTTGATGGAAATTTCGGAAATTGGAGACATGGCTCAGTATTATTCAGATAATCAATTATCAGGTTGGATAATGAATACAGGAGATTATCGCGTAAAATATCAATGGTGTATACCCGAAGGGCATTCGGAATTATTTGAGCAAAGCCTGAAACGACTTCGGATATATGCCCGATATGATCAAATTGAACGGGCTCTGATGGATTCTGCTTTGGTCGCAAAACTTGGACGGACCACAGTTCTTGAGGAATTAGAAACGAAGGGTATAACGGGAGCACTTACGAAAAAAAAACGTTTTATCCTGTTAAATCGACCAAAGGGACATCGAAACATAGATCCCCAAGCAAAACAGTTAGAGATCCAAAATATCCGTTCATTCGAACTAGAATCCCTTGTTAAGTTTTACCGGGATTGGTACCGTCCGGATCAAGAGGCGTTAATTATTGTTGGGAATGTTGATGTAGATAGTGTAGAAAAGCAGGTTCGAGCCTATTTTAGTGACCTTCCTATGAAAAATATACCAAAGGAAAAGTCTCTCCCAAAATTTCAAAAACAACGACGGATTTCACTTCCTGGCAGCAGCCAGGTAGTTGTTTTACCCTCAAAAAATCAGGATGTGGAGGTTGAACTTTACTACAAACGCAATACGGATAGAATAAATGATCGTATTGCCGATAAGGAACAATACCGGGAAAAACTATTGGCATCGCTCTATGAAACCATGATAAAACCCCGGTTAGCACACCTTCATGAACAGTATAATGCACCCATCACCGGTAATGTATTTCAATATGAAGAGCCATTTCCCCGCACAATACAAATTGAAGCCTTGAAAACAAGCTGGAGGCTTCAAGATATCACTTTATTTAAGCCGGCATTTGACCAAATCATGACAGAACTTCAACGGGTATATCAACATGGCTTTAGCCCGGAAGAATTGCAAAAAGCGAAAAAATTGGTGATAAAACATTTGAAGGTCGAATTAAAAACCCATAGACGATTATCTCAGCAATACATCAATCATTTTCTTTTTGGGGGAATACCATTGGACCCGGAAGATGAACAGCGTGTGGCAATTCAATTATTGAATACTATCACAGCTAAGGATGTACAACAGTACGCCCAGCATTGGTTGGATGCCCCGGACCGGGACGTGGTTATTTTGCTGCCTGAAGGCATTGATGCGTCAACCCTACCCAATGATAAACAAATTTCAGACTGGATTGCTGCAATAAAAGAATCTGATCTTGCTTCTTATACCGAAGGCAAAACAAGAGGACTATCCAATTTATTATCCGATAAGGAACTTGCCGCACTTAATGAAGTTTCGTATACATCGTCTGGTATCAAGAGTACTGGTATTACCCAATTACTACTCAATAATGGTATTTCGGTATTGTTATACCCTGTGGCCAACCCTAAAAATCTGGGAGTCACCTTATATGGAAAGGGGTGGGGAGGAGCTGACTTATTTTATGGGGAGGATAAAACGACAGCGTTGCAGGCTGGAAGCATTGTAGCCCATGGAGGTGTAGGCGGTTGGGATAAATTTGATCTGGCCCGGTACGAAAAAAACACCGGGGTACAGGTATCTACCAAAGTTTTAGAAGATGGTATTTCGATTAACGGAAAGACGGGTGCTTCTCATATAGAGGGCATGTTGCAACTGGTCTATTTATATGCTACAGCCCCGAATCGAAATAAAATGGCGTTTGTTGATTGGGTGAACCGTGCTAAAAAACGAGTGAAAACAGACCACATGGAAAAATCTTCTTCAATTTATACCGTGGTTAAAAGTGAAATTATGGGGCAGACACCTCAAAAAAAAGATAACCTTAGTATGGCAGATATCGAGGCTATGTCTTTAGAAAAGACATTAGAGTTTTATATGGAAATATTTAGGCGTGCAAAAGATCTGACGTTTGTAATCAGTGGTGATTTTGATGTAGATGTTATTGAACCCTTGGTTAGTCGCTACTTGGGGAACTTGCCGGTTAAAGGTGAAAGACCGGAGGCGCAGACAGCCGATCCGAAATCCGGAATTTTTAAATCTTTTGCGGACCCTGGAAATCAATATAAGATTGCACTAATTTATGCGGGGGTTTTTTCGGATACTCCAACAAACCGTGTGAGAATAAAAGTCCTGGGAAAACTGATTGATAGAATAATCTACTTAAGATCAAGAAATGAGGGTAGTTATTGGGGGCTCAATACGCGACTTACCTTAGACCCATCTACTTTTTGTATCAGTATCACCAATGGGCGGTCAGGAGGAATGACCAGTGTAGCTGATCTGGATGTAGTGGAACAGTTGGTTAAAGAGGAAGTTAAGGCTGTTCTGGATGGAAATATTGAGGATGTGATTTTTCGGAACGCAGTTGACACTGTTCGTATGCAGTTGACGAGATTACTTAACGAGCCCAAGTTAATGAGTGATTACTTGTTGAGTCAGAGCCAAACTAACCTCCCTCTGGATATGCTCTGGAAAGAACTGGAAGTACTTGATACTATTACCCCCGCAGATATCCAACAGGCGGCACGGAGATATCTGGCCGATCATTGTGCGAGTATACTAAGGCTAATACCCGAACATGAAATTAAGTAAAATATGTTGGGATGATATAAGGTATAAGGGAGATTGTTGTGTTAATGATGGGACTTTATTATAAGGTTTCACCTATGTTAATTAAATAAGGGCTGTCGAAATGTTTCGACAACCCTTATTAAATAAAATTAATTGGGTTCAACCAGCTGATAGACGGATACTCCGCTATCAAAAGGTATTGCATTATCGTTCATCAAAGACTGTGTACAGTTGTTATCCTGATAAGCTGCAGAGGTTGTATTATTCCCTTCCTCAACATCAAGAATAACAGTACACGGTTGGTCACCAGTACTTTCACATGTAGTGTTTACTGGCTGACAAGTAACAATATTATTGTCTGCATCCGACTCTGTTTGATAAACCTTAACACGTACGAGTTCTGGTGCAAAAGCAGAAGCTACTGCGCTTCCAATAGCAAAAACAGCTATCAGCATTCCGAAAAAAACTTTTTTTGTTTTCATGATAATTTGGTTTAATGATTAATATTAGGGCCAACTTTGGTTTACCAGGCATGGCTTCTTCCCGGCCTTATATTACCGGTAATAAGGGTATTGTCTTAAGAGTTTATTTTCTATTCAGGTTCCACCAATTTATAAACCGGCATATTTGAAACAATAGCCGTTTGATTGGAATGATTTGATTGGAGGGTGCAATTAATATCCCGGTATACCCTATTAGTAATATCATTTCCTTCTGATACATTTAATTTGGCAGAACAGACATAATCTCCTGCACTTTCGCAAGTCACCGTTAGGGGCAAACAGTAAAGGACATTTTCGAAATAATCATTTTCGGTGATATATGCCTTTACATGAGTATATTCGGGGATCAATTCTTTAGTTGTGGAATAGGTGATACCAACCAGGAATACTATTCCAAACAGCATTCTTCTTCTTTTCATCTTTTAAGTAATTTATGGTTCAACTATTTTTTTAAAATTTATTTTTGCCCCAACTGGTTGTTATGGTATGAGGTATTAGATAAACTTTTCTCAGGTTTGGGGATGTGATAACTTACCAGATATTGTTCTTGTATCCCTACCAGATAATCCCCGAGTACTTTAAATTTTATCATTCTATGCTCTTTGTAGGCTGGGATGTAAAAACTATACAAATAATTACCATTGGTTATATTATAAACATCTACGACAGAGTTTGCTGCAAAGTTGTCTTCATTTTCATTTTTGGACATAATACCTGAAATGTTATATAAATATTGCCCATCAAGTGCACTGGAGCGCTGAGTAACGGAGGGTTGTGAGGTTAGGGTAAAAGAGTTGTCAGATTCAATTCGCGCCGTTTCAAAACGTGCCCAGCTTATAGTGTCCAGAGTGTTAAACCTGTTGACGAGATTAAGGTCTTGATCTATAACATTATATTGATTCCTGTAACGATAGATATAAACAAGCCTTTGTAGTTCTTTACTGTAATGCATAATTCCGTCTACAGAAAACAAACCGTCCTTTTGCTTTTCCAAGATATTGTAGTTGGGTTTGAAATAGGGTTCATAACTCGTCTCCAGAGCAAGTTGGTAAGCTTGTTGAATTTTGCTGTGAAATTTGATTGCAAATTTGGTCGTATCAATAGGGATGGCATCCACAAAATAAGCGCTATCCTGCATAAATTGTCGTGCAACTCTTTCTTTTAGGTTCGCACGTAAAATAGCGGGTTTTATGCCATGAAAAAGATAAATATATGGTGGTTGTACCCTGGCCCTGAACTGTCTTGGATTATCTACTTTTTCCAATTGAATATTGATGGGTAGCACCGCAGTATCTTTAAGTTCATGATCTGCCCGCATTAAATAGGCCGGAGCGGTGTAATTACTCACATAAATGGCATCGTCAGTAATTCCTGATAAGTAGAATGAATTAAGGCCTAAATCTAAGACAGCGGTACGCTCCACGCTGCCCTCAGGTAAAAATTTACGATCAAAACTGCCTCTGTAAATTTCATAACTGCTAAGAGGTGAAAGTGCATATAATCCCGCCAGTACGGCTATCATTGCGACGGCGCAAAGCCCTATGAGGAGGAGTGATTTTTTGTCGGTTCTTTTCATGGTTGGGGTGGTTAAGGTATATAGATATTTTTTTTGGTTAAGCTATAACATAAGCCTGTGTTTTGGTTTGAGGTCTGTTATTTATTAATATTCCAAAAATGGCCAGTAATGTAAAAGCGCTATTAAATACGAGGTGCTCTCCCCAACCCATACTACTTAATATCCCCCCGCAGGAGCAGGGTACATAGGGGCTATAATTTAGGATAATAAAAATGTATCCGGTAAACACGAACATGAGGGAGAATGCTGCATATAAACCGTAAATACGTAACCGTGGCATAAAAAGAAAAAAGGCTAAAATAATTTCCAGGATAGGAACACCCCAGGCTAAAAGTGGTGCAAAACTGGTAATTAATGGACTTTTCGTCATCTGGACCTGAAATTTCTGTACGTCCATCAGTTTACTGAATGCAGCATAAAGGAACAGGAAAATAAAGAGGTAACAGATAATTTCCAAAATGATATTTCGATGCCTGAGCACAAAACGAGGTAGGGTTAATACAACATTTTTCATCTTTGGGGTAGATTTAGGTTGTTTACATTATTAATTCTTGTCAGGACTGAGGGAGCTAAGGAGTAGTAGAAATTATGACGTGTTCCGACCAGGTTCTTAAAACTACACATAACTCCCTAAGCCTAACATTATATAGGTGTTGGTTAATTAGTTTAAATTTTTAAAGCCCGGAGCAGCAGGTTTTCTTTTTACCGGTCTGCACGTTCACTTTGCCCCGGGCTTCTGACATGTTTAAACGAAAAATTTAAAAATCATGATAGTTCAAATTTATTTTAGGTTTTTCGCTGATGTAAAGTTCTGTAAATAAATAAACTAATCTTTCCTAATTCCGTACTATTTTATTCGCAATTCCGTACTTTTTCTTCCTAATTCCGGGAACCTTCCAGTCGTTTTTGCAAATAGTAACGACCAGCAGGCTATATAATGTGTGAAATTGCTCACTTGGTCGCTTAGCGGTTTTTCCTGATGCTTCCCGGGCTGCAACCAAAGTATTGTTTAAAGGAGCGGTAGAAACTCGATAGCACCTTATACCCGGTGCTATCGGCGATTTGCACTATAGACTGGTCTGTGGTTTTAAGCAGGTGTAGTGCCTGTTCCATTCTTATATTGGTATAATAATGATAAACGGAGGTTTCGTAATACGTATGAAATCCCGATTTCAGTTTTTTCTCGTTGATCCCAAACTTCGTAGCAAGTCCTTTTACGGTAAGCCAGGGCTCCTGTATATGTTCTCGTATATAGGCCGCGATGTTATGGATAAGCTCTTCTTCACTATTTTGTGGTTGTGGTGTACCAGGTGAGGAGGGCATATGATGTTCTATGTCTTTCATGGCCCGGGATAATTTTTGATCGAGTTCCTGTTCTGTAAAGGAATGTCGCTGTGAGGTAAGGTATAAGGTTCCGTCATCGGGGGCCCGAAATAGAAAGGAGAAGGTAGGGTACTCGCCGTGATGGGTTTTGTAGATTAAATTGGTAAAAAAGTGACGGGTACGGGTAGTGAGCTGTAGTACGGCATATTCCCAGTTATCCAGGTTGCCTTCGGAAAGTAGTGAGGAAAAGTCGGTTCCAGTTAATGTGCCTGGAGAGGTACCTAAACACAACTCGGCAAACCGGTTAAATTTTTGTATACGAAATGCATGATCAAGCGTGAAAGCGAGTGTGTCTCCTGGAGTGTCGGCAAGTATATCGCCTTCGCGGCCAGTTAATTTCTGCTCCATAAGCTCAGACATGTGGTTAATATTCCGGATTACGGTATTAAATATGGGATCATCTGTAGAGAGGTTGAGCCGGTAACTGAAATTCCCGGTAAAGATCAAACTCAATATTTGCATCAGATAGTAGGTTTGGGTTTGGTTGGGTAAGTACATTTTGAGGTGGTTTAAATTAAGGGTGAGTTGTTTGTCAATCTACTCAACTGGGGTGTTGCATACTCCCTGTAACATATAGTTTGGGGGATCGGTGCGATGTTGAGGGGTGTTTCATCTTGAGGGTTATAAAATGAACGCATTTCTTTAAAGTAGGAAATTACGTATTATGAAGCAATAGAACTTATCTAAGAGGGATTAATTCTTATCTAAGAGGGATTTTTTAGAATATAGAAATAAAAAACTCCCTTCTGATCTGATATCAAAAGGGAGCTACATGGTACAATAGGATTAAAAAAAAACACTTTAATCTGGTTACATTAGGGGAAATTCCAAATCCTGGTTTAGCGTCGTACCATGTCGTTGTTACAAGGATAGAAAGGGTTTGAAAAAATACATGGTGAGCTTTATGATATCTTCTTTCGCTCTGTACAACTGCTTTTTCACAGAACCTACAGATATGGCCAGGGCTTCTGCAATTTCTTCATATTTCATTTGCTCAAAATAGCGCATAATGAATATCTTTTTTTTCTGATCTGAAAAGCGCTCCATGGCGCTATGTATTTGATGAATAAGCCGATTATGATGTTCTGCATGTGCCACATAGTCATCCTTATCGGCAAGGAATAAGGCCGCTTGTAAGGAAGAGATATCGCGTATATCCTCGATGTTTACCTTCTTTAGCGCAAGGAGACAACCGTTTTTGACCATCATGTACAAATAAGATTTGAGTGAGGATTTTATTACTATTTTATCGCTTTTCTCCCATAATTGAATGAAGGCTTCCTGAACGATATCTTCACTCCGTGCTGTATCTGCCATAAACGTGCGCGCAAAATATACCAAAGGGGTATAGTATTTAACAAACAGTTTTTCCACCACCTCACTGGTGATTTTTTGCGATTTTTCCAAGGCTATGAGATATTGATGGCACACTTTTAAAAGAGATAAAAAAATGTAGGAATTGTTGACAATAATTGAGGGTGAAATTGAAGACAGACTTATCTGATAACACTTTTTAGAATATTTCAAATGCCTTGCTAATTTTTAAAATTATTGTTTTATGCTGCTTGGGGGCTCAAGCAGTTTTTCAGAAATTCGATGGTCCTTATCAGGTCTGTACGCGATTTGTAAACCTTTTGAGGCTTGCCGTAATAAAGTGTAGAAAAAGGGAAAACACCGGTCACTTTCCCCTAAAAAATGAATATTTTTCGAAGTGCGGAACTCTCATCCGGATGCCGGTGTTCTTAGAATAGGTAGTTAGATTAGCAAAGACAAAGATATCCAAATACGGTTCTTACCGGAAAGAATATGAGTACTTTAACAAAAACCAATGTTTATATCTTGATATGGCCCTTTCGGGCCAGTAGCACGAACAGGTGTATGATGGTCTGTGCCTTAAACTCTTTTTTGAGTTTACTGAGCTCCTTTTCTATAGTGCTTAAACTACACGGGCGAATGTCCCGGTTTTTGAGATAGCCAGACACCTCGGCCTGTGTATAGCCCTGGGCCATTTTCCGGATGATCATTTTTTGTATTCGGGTCATTGTGATTTAAATTGTAATAGCTATGAGAATCTAACCCCAAACAGCTTAATTCTCAGAAAAGCCAATTGACGAACAGCTTAATAAATGTCTAATGAATATTATCGCAGTAACGTTTACTTAAAGATATTATTTTTTTATTAACGTTAGTTTACAACGATGTTTCGTTTATTTCGTTTATTTTTGTAAAACTGGAAAGCAATTCACAACCATCATGGAACCAATAAAAAAAATAAACAGACCTTCAAAGGACGAACAAAAGTTAGCCATAGAGTCCTATGAAGCGTTAGCCGCTGTTATAGAACAATTAAAGTCGGAAAATCCGGAAATTGAAATTGAAGAGACCCATGAAAGCATCAGAATCCCGTTGCGTGCATTAAAACTTCTGGGCGAAATTTTAAAGGCTATGAGCCAGGGTAAGCCGTTTTCTCTTGTTCCGGTGGCTACAGAAGTAACGACCCAAAAAGCTGCCGAAATTTTGGGATGTTCAAGACCTCATTTAGTTAAACTACTCGAAGACGGTGCGATTGAGTACACCAAAGTCGGTAAGCACAGGAGAGTCAGGTTTGAGGATGTTATGCGCTACAAAAGAAAAATGAAAAAGAGTCAGAAACAACATATCATTGACATGATGAAGGCTGACGAAGAATTGGGATTATATGATTCATAGTGTAAGATTCAAATGTGTTCTGGACACCAACGTTATTTATCCTATAGAGACAAGAGATCTGCTTTTTTGGTTTGCATACTATGAAATGTATACCCCAAAATGGAGTCAGCATATCTTTGATGAATGGAAAGATGTGATGCAGCGCAAAGGCGTAAGTGAACAAGAGGCTTTAAAAAGAGTAGAAAAAGCGAATCTGGCTTTTCCTGATGCTTTGGTCACGAATTATACGGGACTGATTACTCATTTAAGGTTACCAGATCCAAAAGACTGCCATGTTTTAGCAGCCGCCATAAAGACCAATGCTAATGTAATTGTCACTAATAATACTAAAGATTTCCCCCAGGATTACCTGGCATCCTTTGGTTTAACGGCTAAAACGGCTGATGATTTTTTAACTGATATTATTGATTTAAATACAGATCAAGCCGTTAAGGCTTTCAAACAATTAGTTTTGAATCGGCGAAATCCGGATTTAAACGAATTTGAAGTTCTTGATATTTTAAGGAAACAAGGGTTGAATGATACTGCTGATTTTCTACACTCGCAGTTGTAATTTTTCAAAGACGATTATACCCCATTGGTTGTAAAGCGTATTAATAAGAAGAACATCTACGGAATTCTTTAATCTTAGGCACACTGGTAGGCTACTATAAAACAGCCTTTCCGGCCTTCGTACTATAACGAATTTTAATGAATAATTGTTGTTTTATAAAAATAATTCATAATTTAGCCCTAAGCTGTTACGGTATGTAACAGCCATCCCATCCCCTTAAAAAGCCCAAATCCCGGAAACCAAGTTCCCGGCTGCCCGGTAAGGTGCGGCCTACAGAGAAGCGTTATAGTGATCTTATTATTCGGATCATGTATAAACAAAAAGAACCTTATGTAGCTATCTTTTCCATCCCTGGTAGCTAATGTTGGCCCGGTATATTCATACCCGGTGATTTACACAAAACAGTATGACATGAAAGCCGATTTTATTTTGAGGCAGCATGTGTCGGATACCAACCGGAACGGGGATCGTATAACCAGGGACCAATTCACCGATGACATGCAATTATGGCAGCGTTTCCAGGCCGGGGACCGGGAGGCTTTTTGTGCCATGTATGCCCGGCATTTTTCCGTGCTTTATCATTACGGATTACAAATGGTACGCGATCGTGAATTAGTGAAAGATGCCATTCAGAATTTTTTTATCTACCTGTGGGAGCACCGGGAAGGGCTTGGTAAAGTTCAAGTATTAAAAGCCTATCTATTGGTGGGTTTGCGAAGAACGATGATCCGACAAGCCCGGGAAGCGGGAAAGCTGCTTCACACCATAGATGAAGACGATAAATGGCCTGAGATAGCCACCGAAGAGCCTAATGTACACCTGGCATGGGAGACCCGGGAAACCCACCGGGAACTACAAGCAGCATTATCCCAACTTAGCCAGCGGCAACAGGAAGTATTGCACCTTAAATTTCATGCCGGGCTATCCTATAGCCAGATTGCCGAGGTATTGAACCTTAAAAAAGATAACGTGTCTTACCATATTCGGCAGGCTTTTGAAAAGCTTAGGGAGGTGATGGGAACGTAATAACCCTGCCCGGGAGAGGTAATGCTACCGAAAAGAAGCATCTTAAGCATCCCTTCAAAGAGTTTCATTCATTTTGGCAGGGTTTTGACGGGTGTCGAACACGTTGGCTACTTCGATCCGGTTATATGGATAATTTATCCAATACAAAATTTTATAGTTTTTACAGACCAGGTAACGAAAATCTTTTTCTTTGTGCTTGAGGATATGCTCTATCTGGCCTATTTCAGGCTGTTTTTCGATACCAATGGTAGCATCCACAATTTCATTTACCAATTTCCTGGCGACACGTTTTCCCGCTCTTACACTGTAATAATTAAGTTTATCTTCGGCAAGTTGCAACCAGTAAACTTCTAACCCCATTTGTTGATTTTAGCTTTAAGATCGGTGGCCTTAATCATTCTTCCGTTTTTAGAATCATCCATAGCCTGGTCTATTTCAGCCTCATACTGTTCCTGAGTCATAGGAGCCATATTATTTTCTATGAGTTCCGCTTTTCTTTTGCGCAACAGTTTTTCAAGTCCGCTAACAATGTCTTCATTTTGCAGTCTTAAAAATTCCTGTACAAAAGATATTTTACGTGCTTCCAGATCCATAATAGTAACCTTTTTTCAAAGATACAAAATTAATACATTGGTATATAATGGATATGATCGGTTTTCAAAGACGGGAGCACAACTTAGCCAACGGCAACAGGAAGTATTACACCTTAAATTTTATGCCGGGCTATCCTATAGCCAGATTGCCGAAGTATTGAACCTTAAAAAGGATAATGTCTCTTACCATATTCGGCAGGCTTTTGAAAAGCTTAGGCAGGTGATGGGAAGGTAATAACCCAAAACCAGTAGATGCCATGATCTTGTTTTAATTTGTATACCGTTCCTTGTTTTGTAACAAATATTTGCTAAATTTGTTACAAATAAAGAAGTGTTAATAATGGAAAGTATAGCATTCAAAATGAAAAAACATATATCCGGAAAGGGTCGGGGGGTATTACTATTTCCCGATGATTTCAGGCAATTCGGGTCGTCAGATGCCGTACGATTGGCATTGCATCGTATGGAAAAAGAAGGATACATACGACGAATAGCGCAAGGTATATATGTTCGTCCCAAAATAAGCAAATATGTGGGCGAAGTAATACCAACGGCAGAAGAAATCGCTAAAGCCATTGCTAAGCGGGACAAAATCAGGTTAGTACCTACTGGGGTATATGCCATGAGTGCACTGGGGCTTAGTACGCAAGTACCCATGAAATTGGTTTTTCTAACTGATGGGGCTCCTCGTGAAATAAAATTGGGAAAGCGAACCATTAAGCTAAAAAAAACCACGCCAAAAAACCTGTCTGCTAAAGGCGAAATAAGTGGGTTGGTTATCCAGGCCCTCCGCGAGATAGGACAACAACAATTAACAGCAAAGGAAGAGAGAAAGATTATAGCCCTGCTCAAAGAAGAAAATAAAAAACATCTTCTTTACGATATAGCCTTGGCCCCGGTATGGATTCAGAAGGTTATGAAAAAGGCTCTGGACCATGAATAAAATAGGATTTTACACACTCCCTGATGAAGATAAACACATTGAAAAACAGTGTTTTATGTGTTAATTTCATTTTTTTTTTTCATATTTTACCCTACACGAACCGCCATTTTCTTCCTCTCTTATCATAGAGACCCATAAAAAGGGTTCTTCAATTTCCGGTTCGTATGAAATACAAGCATTACAAAACGGTAGATTTTTGCCAGGACGAGTACTTCCAGCAATGGGTGCTACACCCCGATGAAGACTCACAGCAATTTTGGGAAGCTTTCCTGGGAGAGCATCCCTGGCAGAAAGAGACGGTAGCCGAAGCCGCCGAAATGGTCCGGGGATGGAACAGGGCCATAAACGAAAAGGCTAACGCTGCAAGTAGGTACGTACACCAGGATTTTGAAGAAGTCTTCCGGAATATCAAACACGGTACGGAAGCCAAACCTGTAAGTACAAGAGCTACCCAAAAGGGATGGGAGGGTAGTACCTGGCTAAAGGTCGCTGCTGGTTTTACAGGTCTTGCCGGGCTTGCTTTATGGGGGGTATTCCAGTTTGGATTATGGCAACGGGAGGGGACACCAACAGCACCACAAATTACCCTGCAACTGGAAGACGGCACCCTGCACGTCATTGATAATGACGCTACGGGAACCATCACCACCAAAGACGGTAAGACGGTGGGCCAACAGGACAAGCATATTTTGGTCTATAACAATAGGGTGAGCAATGCAACAACGGGGCCGGCGTATAATAAGCTTTCGGTGCCTTATGGCCGGCAATTTGAATTAGTATTGTCTGATAGTTCTCATGTATATTTGAACGCCGGCTCTACGTTGCGCTACCCGCGGCAGTTTCTGCCCGGAAAGCCCCGCGAAGTCTACCTCGATGGGGAAGCCTTCTTCGAAGTAACCCGCGATACCACCCGCACCTTTACCGTGGCTACCCGCGATATGAACACGGTAGTCTATGGCACCCGGTTTAATGTAACGAGTTACCATAACGAAGCCAGCCCGTATACCGTACTCGTAGAGGGGAGTGTAGGAGTGTACCGCAGCGGGGCGGAAGATATCCGGAAGATCACCCCCGGACAAATGGCCACCCTGGATAAGGATAGTATGACCATAGCTGCCGTGAATGTGCATAAGTACACCGCCTGGACCAGCGGGGAGTTATATTTTATGGACGATCCTTTTGCCCTTATCCTTCGCAAACTGGAACGCCATTATAATGTGACGATAAAGAACACTTACACCGCGCTGGACACCGAACAACTAACATCTTCCTTCCACGAGGAAGATTCCCTTGAACTGGTAATGCGCATTCTCGCAAAATTAAAACCGTTCCGGTACCACCGGGAAGGGAGTAGAATAACCATACAGGCCCTGGAGACACCCCAGGAAAAACACACTGCACCGTAGTGTAACACCAAATATATAAGATTTATGAAGCAGTAATACCAGAAGCACTGCCGGGTTGGCTGTACCGTAAAGGGAAGTACCGGGCAAAAAAAATCTTCGGAGGATGCGGCAAACAAGCTCCGAAGACAGGATCGATTTAATTACAAACTAACTAAATCATGACAAAGTTATGAAATTCACCACGAACCCGGGCGAAAGGATACCCCTTTCCCTGAAATTTGACCTGAAGATGAAACTCTTTATCCTGTTTTTCCTGGTCGCCCTTTCTACCCTGCATGCCAATGACGGCTACGCACAAGCCAAAATAACCCTGGACATGCACGGGGCTACCATATTGGAAGTCCTGGAAACCATAGAACGCACTACCGATTTCAGGTTTCATTATCAAAAACGCGAAATAGACCTGAGCCGGAAAGTAAGCATAAAGGCACGGAAAAAAGACATCCGTGAAGTCATGCAATCTTTGTTTGGAGACGATACAGTGACCTATGAAATTACGGGTAACCATATTGTGCTAAAACCCAAACCCCAGGCTACACAGAAAACATCACCACCAGATACCACCACATCGCCCCCTGAACCCCAGCAACACATCAACGGCACCGTAAGCGACAGCAACGGCTTCCCGTTGCCGGGGGTAAATGTCCTGCTCAAAGGCAAACGACAAGGCACCTTTAGCAACGAAGAGGGCCACTACAGCATCCGCGCCACGGCCGTAGATACGCTGATGTTTACTTATGTGGGCTTTAAACGGTTGGAGCGTGCCGTAGGCAATACGCCTGTGATTAACGTTACCCTCGAAGAAGACGTTACCTCCCTCGGGGAAGTGGTGGTAAACGCAGGGTACTACTCCGTAAAGGAACGGGAACGGACGGGGAGTATAGTGCGCGTTACCGCCAAAGACATTGAGATGCAACCGGTTTCTACACCATTACAGTCTTTACAAGGCCGTATGGCCGGGGTTGAAGTTACCCAATTAAGCGGTGTTCCGGGAGCATGGACACGGATACGGATACGTGGACAAAATAGTATGAGAGGGGATGGTAACTACCCATTGTATATTATAGATGGTGTTCCAGTGGCTTCTACAGAATTAGGAACCCTTTCCAGCTTACCAACTCCTCTTGGGTTAGACCCGTTAAACACGCTAAACCTTAACAATATTGAAAGTATAGAAGTGCTAAAGGATGCCGATGCCACGGCTATTTACGGTTCTCGTGGGGCCAACGGGGTGGTACTTATTACCACTAAAAAGGGAAAAGGTGCGGACGAAACAATGTATGACTTTAACCTCTATACGGGAGTTGGTAAGGTATCCAATACTATGGATATGCTCAATACGGAGCAGTACCTGGAAATGCGCAGGGA
This sequence comes from Sinomicrobium soli, assembly GCF_003285545.1. Lineage (GTDB taxonomy): Bacteria > Bacteroidota > Bacteroidia > Flavobacteriales > Flavobacteriaceae > Sinomicrobium. The sequence goes on from NZ_QLNV01000006.1 coordinate 220,222, forward strand.
AGCCTTTGCTAATGATGGGATCGAAAATTACCCGGCAACCGCTTATGATGTCAATGGTACCTGGGATCAAAACCGGTATACCGATTGGCAAAAGGAACTTATAGGCGGCACGGCTAATATTACTCATCTGGATGGGAGTGTGTCCGGGGGAAGTGCCCGTACGTCCTTCCTTTTAGGAGGTTCGTACCATAAAGAAACCACCGTATTTCCCGGAGATTTTGGCTATCATAAACTTACCGGGAATTTAAACTTAAACCATAGGTCTAAGGATAATCGTTTTCGGGCTACGCTTTCTATTAATTATGGTGTCGATAAACATAAGCTGTTTAATAATTCGAAAATTATAAGTGAAGCTATTTGGTTACCTCCTAATGCTCCTTCACTTTATGACGAACATGGGGATCTACGTTGGTGGGAAAACTCTGCCTGGGCTAATCCCCTTGCAGGACAGTTAATGCCTCAAGACCTTTCTTCAAAAAATATGGTGGTAAACACTGTTTTAAATTATAATCTGTTGAAAGATTTAGATCTAAAGGTAAGTGCTGGCTATACCGATATGAATACAGAGGATTTTATCAAAGAACCTATAGATTCATATGCCCCTATTTATAGACCTTCTCTTCAACATAGATCCCAATACCGTACAACTAAAAGAAATTCTTGGATTGTAGAGCCACAAATCCTGTATTCTAAAAACTTAGGAAAAGGAAAACTGGATGCTTTATTGGGAACCACATTCCAAAAAAATACTTCGGAAACTTTATTACTTGTAGGAACTGGATATGTAAACAAGGATTTAATAGGAAATTTAACAGCGGCGGATTTGGTTAATGTTTCACAACAGGATAACACAGATTATGCCTATACTGCCATTTTTGGACGAATAGGCTATAACTGGAAACAGAAGTATTTTATAAACCTTACCGGGCGGCGGGACGGATCGTCCCGTTTTGGCCCGGAAAACCGTTTCGGGAATTTTGGGGCTGTTGGTGCGGCATGGATTTTTTCTGAAGAAGATTTCTTTAAAAAATCTCTTCCCTTTATCAACTTTGGGAAATTGCGGGGAAGTTATGGAACAACAGGTAATGACCAGATTCCTGATTATGGCTATTATGCGATTTATCAGCCTTATCGAGGGACAGGGGAATTGTATCCCTCTCAATTGGCTAACCCGGATTATGGCTGGGAGGTGAATAAAAAACTGGAAATGGCCCTGGATATCGGGCTTCTTAACGACCGTATCCGTACCGGGGTGGGCTGGTATTACAACCGCTCTTCCAACCAGCTTATCGGCTATGCTTTACCGGGTATTACGGGCTTTAGTTCGGTACAGGCCAATATGCCCGCTACCGTACGCAATACAGGCTGGGAACTGGAAGTATATACCCAAAACATCAAGACAGCTAATTTTAGCTGGGATACTTCCTTTAATATTACCTGGCCCCAGAATACTCTCGTAAAGTATGATGGTATAGAACAATCCTCCTATGCTAATCAATATAGGGTGGGTAAGCCGCTTAATATTGCCTTAGTGTATGAATATACAGGGATAGACCCGGAAACCGGCTTATATCAGGTTCGTGATGTGAATGAAGACGGCCGATATGATTATGACGATCGTATTTTGACCAAAACTTTAGGGCGAAAATACTACGGGGGCATAAATAACAGTATTCGCTATAAAAATTTCCAGTTGGATGTTTTACTGGAATTTGTCAGACAAACAGGAGTAAGCAATCAATTTATCTTTAACCATACTCCCGGAAGAGCATCAATGGCTTCCTATGCTAATGTCTCTACCTTGGCATTAAATCGCTGGCAGGCACCCGGAGATGGCACCAAAATTCAAAAATATACAACAACAACCGCCAGCAACCGACAATATACGTATGCCAAAAATAGTGACATAGCGTATAATAGTGATGCTTCATTTATGCGTTTAAAAACACTTTCATTATCCTATACCTTTCCTGGGGGATGGATATCGAAAATAGGGATGAAGGCTTGTAAAGTATACCTGCATGCCCAAAATCTTTTTACGTTAACCCACTACCTTGGTTTAGATCCACAATATCCAGGTAGTGGTATCACTGCATTGCCTTCCTTACGGATGTTTACTGGTGGAATTCAACTTAAATTTTGAGCTATTATGAAAGTACATTATAGACTAATAGGAGTCCTGACCCTTTGTTTTTGTTTGGCAGGGTGCCGGGAATTTGTAGATATCGATCTGCCCAGTTCCATGATTGTAGATAAAGCTGTTTTTGGAGACGACCAGACCGCAATTTCCGCTCTAAAAGGAATGTATTACAGTATGGACAATAACAATTTTGCCAGTGGGCATATATATTCTGTAACGGCTATTGGGGGGTTGGTGGCTGATGAATTAGTTTCTCATAATATTGCTGCAACGGCGGATTTCGAATTTTACGAAAACGAGATCACCTTAAACAACTCCGGGAATGCCAGTATCTGGTCTTCAGCCTACAATACCATCTATATGGCGAATGCTATCCTGGAAGGCTTGGAAACCTCCGATGGGGTCACCAGGGAACTTAAAAAACAATTACGGGGAGAAGCACTGTTTGTCCGGGCTTTTTCGCTCTTCTACCTGGTCAATCTCTATGGTGATGTGCCCTTGGTGTTGACTACGGATTACCGAAAAAATGCCCTATTGCCGAGAGAGGCAAAAACAGAAGTATACACCCAAATTATAATCGACTTGGAAGAAGCCAGGGAATTACTTTCCATAGAATATGTCGATTCCGACAGAACCCGTCCCAATCATTATACGGCTACGGCTTTACTGGCCCGCGTTTACCTATACCAGGAAGAGTGGCAAAAGGCGGAAACTATGGCCAGTGAAGTGATTGAAGCAACACAGACATATGAGTTATTACAGGATTTGGATCATGTGTTTCTGGCCAATAGCCGTGAAGCCTTATGGCAAATTATGCCGGATGTGGGAGGGAATACCAATGAAGGAAATCTTTTTATCATACAAGCGACTCCACCCCGGGTAGCCCTGACAGAACAATTGTTAAGTGACTTTTCCCCGGAAGATGAAAGGACGCAGCATTGGATAAGTTTTTTTGAGGATGAAAATGGCCGTCGATACTATTATCCGTATAAATATAAAATAAAGACTTCAACAGATCCCCCAACTGAGTATTCTATGGTGTTGCGTTATGCCGAACAATTTCTGATCCAGGCAGAAGCCCGGGCGCAACAGGATAAGCTGGGAGAGGCCATTGCCGACTTGGATAAAATACGGGGACGGGCAGCAATACCGCTTATTGCCGATGTGCAACCAGGAATTGGAAAAACGGCATTACTCGACACCATTCTTCAGGAGCGCCGAAGAGAATTATTTACCGAATGGGGGCACCGTTGGCTGGACCTGAAACGAACCCACACCGCAGATGCCATTTTAGGGACATTAAAACCCACCTGGCAAGCTACGGATGTTTTATTCCCCATCCCGGAAAACGAAATGATCAGAAACCCGAACCTAAAACCCAATAACGATGGTTATTAAACTCAGCATACATATCAAAAAAAATGCAAGATCGCTTATCCTGGCCCTGGTGGTCGGGCTGTTTTTCCGGGTGGAAGTAGTACCCCAGGGTCCAGAAGACTTTCCCATGTTAGACTCTTTACCCTTAAACCCGGAGATCACCTATGGAAAGCTGGATAATGGCTTTACCTATTATATCTGTAAAAGAGATACGGATGGTGACGAGGTGCTTATGGAGTTCCTTGTAAAGGGAGGAACTCGTGATGAGGATATAGATCAAAAACAAGTGGCACATGCCATTGAGCATGTTCCATTTTATAAAACAAAGCAATATCCTAAGGGAATCTGGGAGGCAGAGAACAAAAGCAAATTGGGAATTAATAAGGCTAATGTAAGTGCAAATACTCCATATGATTATACTCGGTACTATTTTAATTTCCAAAAGGAGAACACAGATTCTTTTAAGGAAGCTCTGTTATGGTTTAGGGAAATTGCCGCTAACCTAAGGTTCGATCTGGAAATTATTAATCATGTGACGGATGAAGTCTTTGAAGAAGTTCGATACCGTACCAAAGGTAAAATGGCCCCCAGTGGGAATAGTTATAGGTCAAGAATTTTCCCTGGAGTAAAGAAATTATCCGATTTAGATAAATCTTTAAAAGAACATACCCCGGAGGTATTCCAGCGTTTTTATAACGATTGGTACCGTCCGGAGAATATGGCTGTTTTTATTGTTGGAAACATATTCATGGACAAAGATGAGATCATAAAGCAAGTTAAGTCACATTTTTCTGATTTAGAAAAGGTTTTTTCACTACGGCAAAAAAGGGATTTTGCCAGTGAATATTTGAACCAGGAAGAAAAGCGAATCTTTATAAGGAGTAGCAACATAAGCACACCAGAAGTACGGCTTTATTTTCGTCTGCCCCGATCTAATAGACTCGTAAGTAAAGCAGATTTTCAGGAAGACATGTACAAACGTGTCATTATAGAATTATTGCATAATCGCATCATGCAATTGGGAGATGGCTATATGCCTATCGCAAGGGGCATTCACACCAAATTACATGAAGATTATCCCGTATTTGCAATAGGGATGCAAATTGATACTCAGAATATGCTGAATGTGGCTGTAAAGGAGGTGATAAAAGAGATAAAAATAGCACAGCAATACGGATTTTCACCAAAAGAATTTGAACAGGTAAAGAAGCAACTAAAGCAGGAGATCTTAGCGAAGAAGAAGGTTCACCAAGCTACCCTAATAGAAGAATGTAAAAATCACTTTTTAACGGGGGCTGCTTTTCCGGAAGACAAAACAAGCATGCTTTTAGGTATTATAGACACAATGGATATGAGCTTTATACGTAAGAAGTTTGCCCAGTTATTTACACCCGCTGAGGCTCTGGATTTTGTATTTCTAAGCCCGGGCCAAGTGGATCAATATAACGGGGACATGGTAGACGAGTGGATAGCCGAGGCCTGGCAGTCCAAAGTACATCCTTTCAAGAAACATACTGAGAAAATTAGCAGCTTGATGGGAGAGGTTAAAAAAAATAGTTTGAAGGAACAACCATACCAACTTAAAGAAGTAAAACAGGCAGGAATTACGGAAGTCACCTTTGATAATGGTGTAAAAGTTGTACTCAAAAAATTTCAGCCTAAAGGATTATATGCGGACAAGATCATGTTTCACGGTTTTAGTCCTGGAGGAGCAACCATTTATGCTAAAGGAGATTACTATTCCGCCATTAATGCAGGCGAAATTATTAGCCACAGTGGGGTAAACGGGATGAATAAGTTTAATATAGAAGGTTTTCTCCCTTGGGAGGAAAACCGAGTACAACCTTATATTAACAATCATGAAGAAGGGATAAAAGGGCGGTGTGACAAAGAACGTTTAGAGGATGTGTTACAACTAATTCATCTCTATTTTACTACACCCAACAAAGATAAAAGAGCCTTCGAGGACTGGAAATTGAGGTATCCTGCGTATTATTCCAGGTTTCTGAATAATTATCAAAGGCTTTCAGATACTATAGCAAGCACATTCGGCAACAGCAACCATATAAGTTTTCTAAAACGATTAAAATACCTGGATAAAACTAATTTTGAAAGGGCTTATCAAATCTATAAAGAGCGTTTTGCCAATGCTGGAGATTTTACTTTTGTGTTTACCGGTGATTTTAAGTTGGAGGAAATACTGCCACAAATCAGTAAATATTTAGGTTCACTTCCGGATACCGAAAGGCGTGATAAGTTTAAAATGAAAGAATACGAAATGTCTAAAGGTCCCCATGAAAAAGTAATAGTTCAAAGAAAGGATTATACTGGAGCCATCGTAAAATTATGTTTTGTAGATAATTACCCCTTATCTACACGTGGCAAGGTTATCCAATTTGTAATGGCTCGAGCTTTGAAAAATATTTTACAAAGAAGATTGCGGTATCAGGATGAAGCGAATACTTTCATTACTACTGTTACTCCAATAGATAAAGGTCCAAATTGGCATCGTCTGGATATTAAATTTGAATGTGCTGCAGAAAACATTGACAGATTAATTGCAATGGTTTGGGAAGAACTGGTTCATTTTAGAGATAAGGGTATTTCCGAGATTGAATTTGAACAAGCCGTAGACTTAACTCAAAGTTATTTCTATATGGGTACAGAAACGAGTAACCAGCGTGTTTTAGATGAATTGGTGCAGCAGTATAAAAATAAGGAAGCTGTGGTAAATACCTTTGCTCTGCAAAATCAATACATAAAAGAAATAAAGCCTTATGAGATAGATCAGCTGGCTAAAAGAACACTTCAAAAGAAAAATTACTTTCCTTTCGTACTAAGACAGGTTTCTGAGATTATGAAAATCAAATAAATATTATTTTAAATTCATTGTTTTACTCGATATTGAAAGGGATTGAATCTTTATGAATCAATCCCTTAATTTACTATCCCTTAAAGAAAAATTTTAAGGAATCTCTATCGGCTCAGGAGTAACGTTTTTGTGAATATTTCCAGAACAGGTAGCATTTTCGTAGACATCAAAAGTCATTTCTAATGAGAGAGATTCAACTTGACAATCAAACTCGCCTGTTTCACTACATTCCGGTTCAGCAAGTTCCGGACATGATGGTGAGCCAACAAATTGACCGGATTGCACTTCTTTTTCCAGGCCAATGGAAGCAAACGAGATTCCAATAGCCATTACAAATACCATTACTGGTAAAATAAACTTAACATGTTTCATAATAATTAAGATTAAAATTAATAAAATCAGTGAGTACAGGCAGTTATTTATACAGAGGCCTGTAACCCTGTCTTCACGCGCGCAAATATTGTTGGTTCTGTTATGTAAATTCGTTGTATAGCCTATAAAGCACCAGGTGTTGTCCATGTATTGCCAGCAGGTACTCCCCGGTCACATAAAAGCGGGAGACCCGTTGCTCCCGGTAGGGCGGCAGGTAAAAGCTAAAGGCATAGCTCTGCCGTACCAGGTCATAGACATCGATAACCGTTTTATGTTCAAAGTCTTCCGGCTTTTCGTTTTTGGCCATCAGGTTAGACTGCACATATAAAAAGTTCCCGGAGGTAGCTCCGTTGTTGTTTACTACATACGGTGGGGAGGCCAGTTTTTTGGTCTTGCCGTCATTGATAGTCCCGGTCTTTATCCGTACCCGGGATATGGTGTCTATGGTATGGGCACGGTACTGTACCGCTAAAGTGGTGTCAGTAACGATATACTGGTTGCGGTAATAATACACATATACCATTTGGTGCAGCTCCCGGTTATACAGCATTTTTCCGTTGGTACAGAAAATCCCATCCAACTGCTTTTCCAACACTTCGGGCACCAGTCGTACATGGGATTCGGTATCGGTCTCTATGCCCAGGCTGCGCTCTTTGGTCTTATTGCTCAGGGCATCAATAAATAGGGAAGCACTGCCAAAAGGTACGGCTGTAGAGAAATAGGCTTCGTTATACATAAAGTCACGGGCCGTCCATTCCCCCAGTTTTCCTCTTTTAAGCATGGGTGTTACCCCGTCCATCAGATAAAAATAAGGAGGGCGTACAGCCACCTCGGTATTTTTCCGGAATCTCATGTCCGGGGTATCCACCCGAAGTTGAATTTGGGTGGTGTCCAGGTCAGGTAAACTTACCTTCACAAGGTGTAACGGAGCGGTATAATTACTCAGGTACACCACTTCTTTGTCCGTTCCGGTTACATAATAGGAATTATACTCCAAATCCATAGCCTTTAGCTTAATAGCCGGGTGAGGTGGCAGTAGCCGGTAAAAGCCATTGTCCTTCCGGGTTTTTTGCCGCGACCAAGCAAATAGTCCGGCTACCACCAGTATACTCAGGATAAAACAGCTACTTATTTTCAGGACGGTTGTTTTCATGGTAAAGTTAGTTATGGTGAGGGATGAATTGTTGGGAATGCCTGGTAACATCATCGTGTTGCTTGCGGGAAAGAAGCAATATACCGGTAAGGGCCAGCAGGACAAATACACTGTTAAACACCAGGTGTTCTTCCCAACCCATTTTTTCCAGGATGCCCCCACAGGAGCAGGGCACAAACGGGCTATAGGTAAGGATGATAAAAATATAGGCGGTAAACATGGTCATCAGGCTAAAGGCAGCGTACAATGCCATAAGCCGCAGGCGGGACACCACCAGCATCCCGGCAATGACCAGCTCTGCGGCAGGCACTGTCCAAACCAACCATGAACCGATGGACGTTAGTATAGGGGACTGCCCCAACTGTACCTGGAACTTGTCGTATTCCATGAGTTTAGTACAGGCGGCATACACAAACAACAGAATAAACAACAAGCAGATGATCTCTACCAAAAGTTTCTTATAACGGATTGTATATGTTTTCATAACAGGCAGCTTTTTGGTTTTACTTTTTTTGATGAATTAAAATTAGGAGTTCCAAATGTTAAATAGTGAACACGATCGGTTCATCTTGCGGAACAATCGGTTCATTTTCAGCTCATTTTGTCACAACATGACTAATCTGTAACAGGCTAAGCGGAACTGGAATTTTTTTTGTTATGACTAAGGAGTAATCAATGTATTCACAACATACTGTGAAATAGTTTTTGCAGTAAAGAACGGTGTATGTCGCGCTCAAATAATTCCTTTCTTCCGGGCAGCAATGACCAGGGTGCGATCAGTGGCTTCAACGGTAAGGCCCAAATGCAGTTTCAAATTATTTCTGTGCCGTACAATGGTAGATCTTCCCATAGGAATTTCGGCCTCCAGGTCAGATAAGGTAGCCCCTTGCGAGAGTTCATACAGGATGTTACGATCCCATTTTTGCAAGGTATAGCGGTCTCTTCCACCTTCTTCTATGATCCTGGCCGCCGTAGGGCTTAGGTACGGAGGGCATAGAAGAATAGCTCTCAGTATCAATATGGACCTGTAATAGTCCATATCCTTTTTAATAAGCAGACCTTCGGGCGAAACCTCATCCAGCAGGGCATAGATATGATAGGGACTATGGTATGAGGTAGACAGGACCAGCTTGCTGTCCGGGTATTTCTGTTGGATGGTGCGGGCGAGTCTTTCCCCAGAGATTATAGTACCATCTGAAATGGAAGGCATTTGCAGGTTTAAAAATATATAGCTGACATTATGGGAACAGGAAATCTGCTCAATGAGCAGCAAAGCCATTGCTATGCTTGTGGCTTCCCGGATTTGAAAGGAAATATTTTCCCTTTTTCCGATGCGATGTAGTATCTTGCGAAGCATCCAGGTAGCCAATCGATTATCGTCAATGAGAATCACAGCATAATTGTTGCGATTGGTATCATGAGATTTAACAGTAAATGGTTTCATTGCGGGGTAAGCAGGTTATTGGATTGGTCAGCGATCGTTTCTTTTTTAACTCCGGTGTTTCTACCGGCGTTACGGGGGTCAGCGTGTCGGGGATAATGGGTTACCCACACCTCTAATCTTATGCTATACGGTTAAATGCCGGGAGGATGATCCCGTTATCCGTTTTCACGCGGTAAAGTTAACTACATTACTATAAAAAAGAGGGTACTAAAAGTACCCACATAGGGTACTTTTATAGTACAGTTATTTCAATTTTTTTTCGTATGGGTATCAGATAAACCCTTTCTCCCTGGCCACTTTCAGCAGCGCTTTATCGTCACCGTCCGGGATACCGAATTTAAATTTCAGTTTGTTTTTACGCTTAATGATGCCCGAACGTCCCAGGGGGACCACCTTTTCCACTTGTTCCAGGGTAGCGCCCTGGGAAAGCTCATAAAGCAGCCGGCGATCTACCTTGTCCAGTACGGGCCCCGAGATCACGGAGCGCAACGCCTGGCTTACCGTAGCACTGTGGTAAGGAGGGTTGCACATGATATTGCGGATAATAAAGAACATTTCGTCCCCTTCGAGATCGTTTTTCACGATAAACCCTTCGGGTTGGAGGTTTTGCAGGATACAATGTATGCGATACGGATCGTTATAAGTGGTAAGCACGGCAATCCTGGTTTGCGGTGATCGCTGCCGGATCTTAAGGCCGAGATCATCGCCTGAAATAACGGTGCCATTATCCGAAGGTGGTAACTGAATGTCGAGGAACACGAGGTCTATTTGATACACGGGCGAGATCCTTTCCAGGTGCCGCAGGGCTTCATTGCTGTTACGGGCTTCGGTAATATCAAAAGTCCATCCCTTTTGCCTGGTGGTATAGTCCAGCGCATCGCGGTAAGCTTTAAGTACAATGGGGTGGTCGTCGATCAGCAGAATACTTAAATGTGTTTTTAGATCTTTCATAGAATATTCATGTATTATGGTTAGCTGTTTAATTCGGTGATGACGGTGATCGTAGTTCCGTTTCCGGGGGAAGAATGGATTTTCAGGGAACCGTTCAATCGCCGGACCCTGTTTTTGAGCTGCTGTAACCCGATGCCTTTTTGATGTTTCCGCATGCCCTTGCCGTCATCCTTATAGGTGATGACCAGGGTGTTGTCTTCGCGGGTAAACCCAATGACTATATGCCTGGCCCTGGCATGTTTTACCGTATTCCTCAGGGCTTCCTCAAGAATGTAGTACAGGTTGGCTTTTATTGTTGGAGTTATCATACCCCAATGTATACCCGAGGTGTCTGCAAACTGATAGTCAAGATCACCGGCCCGGCACCGGGATATTATCATCTTTTCCAGGATATGGATAAAGTCGAGGGGATGATCTTTAAGGCTCCGGATCAAGGCATGGGAGGCATCCCGGATATTACTTTCGATCTGTCTTAATTCCCGGAGAAATTCGTGATGTTGCCGTATATCCCGGGGTTTTCCCTGTAGTTCGAGGAGCTTCCATTGCAGGCGCAGGGCATACACCTCGCCCAGGATGCCACCATGCAGGTTTTCCGAGATGCGCCATCGTTCCTGGTTTCTTGCTTTTTGGATACGTTCCTGCTGGTTTATCGAGAGGATGTAGAGCTGCTCATCGGCCTTTTGGCGTCTATTTTCCAGTCGGAGAATCCTGTTTTTGGCCTGTTGCCTGAAATACATATATAAGGAGATCAGTAGCAGGAACAGGGCGACACCAATAGAAAGAATCCATATTTTCTGAGAAGTGAGTTGGCGGGTTCTTTTTATGAACTGGTCGGTCTCATATTGTATCCTTGCAAATTTGTTTCGGGCAGTACGTTCCTGTTCGGCAATATATTTCTGTATGCGGATATATTCCTGCAGATAGGCACTTTTCGCAGGAATGTCGAGTTGGGAGAGCAGGAGCAGGGCCACCAGGATGTCTTCGTTATTTCTAATTTCCCTGGCCATGTTCAGGGCGCCCCGGGCCAGTCGCAGGGCTTCGGTGGTGTCCCGGCTTACGGCCCGATATTCGGCCAGGTGGAGTTTACTGACGATGACCCCGGATTGGTTGTGCAGGCTTTCCCTGATGGCCAGCCCTTCGAGGAACTGGCGGTACAGCCCGAGGGTATCGGAGTGCAACAAACGGCTGTAGGCGATATTATCGATAAGCCGGGCATACAGGGTGGGATTATGGGCTTTTACGGTTTCAGGGGCGGCTTTACCGAAATACCGCAGGGCTTTGTCCTGGATGCCCTGTTTCTGGTACAGCACCCCGAGATTGTTGTAGACATGGGCTTTTAAACTGTTGCCGTCCTCAATCTTGTCCAGGTGTTGCAGAGCCGTTTGATAATGGGATACGGCCCGGTCGGTTTCTCCCATTTCCTCGTTGATAACTCCCAACAGGTTAAAGCAATAGTAGAGTTGTTTGTGCTTTTTAAAACGCTCCATAAGCGTGATGGCATCATACAGCAAAACTTCACAGCGGGTATAGTCTTTTAACCGGCCCTGTATAATGGCCATATTGTAGAGCATTTTCCCGGCGTAATAACGATTGGGGATTTTTGTAAATAGCAGATGGGCTTTATTGTAATGGTAATAGGCACTATCATAAGTTTCCTTTTGCAGGTAGAAGCCCCCGTAATTCCAATGCACATCTGCCAGGGCTACAGAATCACTAAAGAACGCTGCATAATGGAGGGCCACACGGTTACTTCTGCGAAACAATACCGTATCGTTCTTGTCATATGCAAGTTGGGCAATTTTTAAGAGACGTTTGGTTATGGCGGTATCCTGCTTGCATAGTGGCAGGGAATGGAACAGGCTGTCGGGCCTGAAATATCCTTGTTCGGGGACATCATGGTTTTGCGTGTCTATGAGCCATCGGGGTGGTGTAGGGACATGCGGTAACTGCCCAGGGCTGTAATGTTGACAGGACGTACAGAAACAGACAAGAGCGATAAGAACAATGCTATCATATTTAAACCCTAAAACCACGCCACCAGATGGTGTTGATGTTACACAAATTTAAAAAATCCCTTAACATTTTAGGTTAAAGGATTTTTTTATTCGGTTTTAGTGTTAAAAAATGGATTTAAAATTAATCCCTTTCATTGTCGGGTGGGGTGCTCACGTTGTCCCGGGTAGCCGTTTTGGGCTTATGGATTTCCGGATTGTCGGCGAGTTCTTCCTCCAGGGTGCATGAGTGGAGCCCCAGGCAACATGCGCAGAGCCATACCAGCATTATAATTTTCATAATAACGGTTTTAGGTAATGATAAAATGTACCGAACAGGGCCAGCGGTGTGGCCTCCATGCTAATACCAGTAGTGCACTAAGGGACATGAGCGTCGTTGTTATGCTCATGTAATAAGCAGCTTAACAGGGGTAAATGTAGTAAGGGTAACGGAAGGGGCAGGGTACTAAAAGTATACAAGAAGTACACTTTTAGTACCCTTTTTATCCCGGAAGGCGTGTTAATTTAGAAGGCTCTCTAACATGGTCCTGCCGGATCATGAGTTTTTTAACCCACAAAATACCAGTCCATGAATACATATAAGAGGATGCTCCGGGCACTGGAAGAACAACTTAAAGACATAGAAACCCCAAAAACAGAGATCGCCCTGGTGGCCCCCCAAGGTATACGACTTGTACGGGAGGTACTCCATAAGATGCGCGAGCGGGTATGTCATGAAGGTTTTACCAGCGAGGACAGCGAGAAGCAGTTTTTTAAACATATCAAACCGCAGGTGACCAGCCGGCTGATCTACTACGTAAGGCTTATGGACCTGGAAAACCGTCGTCCTGTGAGCCACGACAAGGCCCAACGGAAGTACCTTGCCGGGCATATTGAGGTGTTACAACGTTACCTGAATGCCCACAGCGATTTCTACCGGTACTACCGTCAAGGGAGTACGGCCCTGGACCATGTATATTTTTTAAGGGACAGGGCCGATGTTTTTTTGAGTACCGAGGCGATCTACGCCCTGGAAGACAGCCAGTTTTCCACCAGCCACGACCACATGGCCGCCACCATACTGGCCTATGAAAAATTGATCGTCTACCTGGTGCATGAACTGGACCGGCTATCTCCGGGTGCGGGGGTACGCCAGTTAAAATCGAAATTGTCATGGACGGCATCCAAAGCCTCCCTGACGGAGTTAATCTACGCCTTGCACAGCGGGGAAGTCTTTAACCATGGGCAGGCGGATATCCGGGAGATCACCTCCATTTTTGAAAAGTTCTTTGACATTCGGCTTCCCCATGTATACCGGGCGTATGCCGCCATCAAGTCGCGCAAAGGGCAGCGGGCGCGGTTCCTGGAAGAGCTCATCTTCCGGTTTTCCCAGAAAATGGACCAGGACGACAGTATGTAAGGCGTATGTAATTACATATAGGCCCCTGGGGGATTGGCCTGATGGTACCGTCGTGAAAAATGAAGGCTTTTGATGTTTTCGAAGCCTGAAACCCCGGGGCAAACAGTCAAAACACATCAAATTTCAGGAGTGTTAAAGTTTGATGTAATTACATACCTGCTGTATAAAACCCTTAACATTTGGAAGGGAGTTTTGCATAACGAAAGTCAAATCGCAACCTCCCGCTGCCGGGATAAAAAAAGCATAACCTTCCTGGTAGCGGGATTTTTAAAACTTCAGTTATGCCAGCAAACATTATTACTACAGACGATCTCCGGGTGTTTAAGGAAGAACTCCTGGAAGATCTCCGCCAGCTTTTACAATCCCATAGTTCCGGAAGGAGCAAAAAATGGCTTCGTTCTTCGGAAGTCATGGAACTACTACACCTGAGCCCCGGTACCCTTCAGAATCTACGTGTTACCGGCACCTTGCCCTACAGTAAGATCGGTGGGATCATCTATTATGATGCGGAGGATATCGAAAGACTTATGGAAGACTCCAGGATCGATAATCAGTAGGCCTATGAACTATGTGCACCACCTTAATACGGTATTTGAAAAATTCCGTACCGATCCGCGACTGCATCCCGGGCATATCAGCCTGTATATGGCTTTGTTCCGGTCATGGAACCAATCCGGGTTTGCTGCCTCTTTCCGCGTGCGGCGGGCGGAATTGATGCCCCTGGCGGCCATCCGGAGCAGCTCTACCTACCATCGTTATATGAGCGACCTGCACCGATGGCAGTACGTGGACTATCTTCCTTCGAAAAATGCACACCTGGGAAGCCAGGTGCGTATGTGCTTTGCGGGTGGGGGAGCTGTCCCGGTCACGGGACGGCACTGTCCCACAGGTGAACCAGGTATAGGCGAAGGATGTTCAAATACGGGACAGGGTAGTTCACAGATGGGACACCACCGTCCCACTGGTGGGACCTTTATTAAAACTATAAAACAAACTAACCCTATAGGGGATCATTACAGTCCCATATCTAAACATGCTATCGAAACTTTTTTTAAAGCGCAGAACTGGCCGCTGGATGAAGCCCATAAGTTTTTTCACCACTACCAGTCTACGGGATGGAAAACCGCCGGGGGGATATCGATCACCAACTGGTCATCCGCCGCCGAGAAATGGATGCTTCGGGTAGCCGAATACCAGAAGGGCCGTAGCAGAGGACAGGAAGATCATTTAAAAACCACAAAAGCCAAAAACTATGCGCAACCCCTCTAAGATCAAGGAAGGCGCCGTAGAATTCTCCCTGGGCGACTGGGACGGAAAGGTAATGGTGTACAGCTTTGCGAAAATGTGGATCTACCTGGAGGCCAAGGGAAAGCTATTGTTCGGCAGGGGTTTTAAGCTATATGGAGAGGACCGGGAGCTACTGTTTACCCTCTGTAATTACATCATCCGGGATGAAATGAATTGCCGGAAACTGGGGATCGATCCGGACAAGGGGTTACTGCTCTCCGGGCCGGTTGGTTGCGGGAAGACCAGCCTGATAAAACTGCTGCGGTACCTGGTACCGCACCGGCGGCCTTATGAGCTTATTCCCTGCCGCAATATCGTATTCGGGTTTAACCATGTGGGGTATCCGACCATTTCAGGTTATGGCAATAGCGGATTTTACTGTTTTGACGATCTCGGGGTAGAACCTACCGGGCGGCATTTCGGAAAGGATTGTAATGTGATGGGAGAGATCCTGCTGTCGCGTTACGAGCTGTTTAAAAACCATAGGGTGATGACCCATGCCACTACCAACCTGAACGCTGAAGAACTCGAAGATCGTTACGGCAACCGGGTACGCAGCCGGATGCGGGAAATGTTCAACCTGGTGGCCTTTCCCAACCATACCAAAGACAAACGTAAGCAGGTGGTGCCTGCCTGTAACCAAACAAAATAGCAGCATTATGAAAATAGCCTTTTACAACGTAGAAAATATCTTTCACAGGGACGCTGGCCTGGTGCAACCACATGTAGGGCGGGGCGTAAAAATGTGGATGGAAGAACTGGAAACCTACCTGACCAAAGACCGGCGTACGGACCGGGACTATGAGCGCATGCGGGAGCTTAGCTTTTTATTGGGATTCGAACGGGTGTCGTACGAACCCTATGTCGTGATGCGCCGGCGTTGGGGCGGACTGTATATCCGCAAAAGAGGGCATACGATGGATTATAAAGCCGACAGCCTGACCCATTGGAACGGTTGGATCAAGGTACAGACCTTTCCGGTGGGCGAACAGGCTATAGCGAACAAAGCCAGGGTGATCCGGGAGGTGAACCCGGATATCCTGCTGTTGCAGGAAGTGGAAGACCGTACCACTGTAGAGGATTTTAACGACCTGTTCTTTAGCCAGACCGAAGAAAGCATATATCATCATTTCCATGTCTTGTGCGGACATGATTACCGGGGATTGGAAATGGGGGTGATGTCCAATAAGAAATATCCCGTACATAGCGTTCGTAGTCTTAATGTGCTCCGGGAGGGCGTAGGATTGTTTCCACAAGATTTTCAGCATTACACCTTTCAATGCTCCAAAAAGAAAACGGTACACGTGCTTTTTGCCCAGTTGCAATCCCCCACCGGAAAACAGGAGTGGGTAACGGGTCGTCGTAAAGCGCAGGCTCATGCTATGGGCAAAGCCTACCGGAAATTACGCGGGCAGGGTGAGGCCCATATCATTATGGCCGGGACCTTCTATATGCCCTATTATGCCGATGCGCTTTCGCCCATATTCCGGGATACGGATGTTAAGGATATTTCCAAACACCCCACCTTTCAGCCCACGCCTGATAACGGCAAAGACGGGAGTTATTTCCGGCTGGGGGCCTATCGCCTGGGGGTAAACATCCGGCAGGAAGATTTTTTATTGCTGTCCCCGGAACTTTTTGACAGGGTTACTGCCAGCGGCCTGAACCGCAAGGGGATGTGGCCCAAAAACCGGTCGCAGTGGGAGACCTATGATACCGTGCAAAATGAACAGGAAGCCGCCAGTCACCATCCGTTGTTGTGGTGTGATCTGGATATATAGGTTTTCCCGGATGTGCTCAGCATCCTTCCCGGATTAAATGCCGCATCAGTATTCTCCGGACATCCTTGTTATCCTGCCTCGGGGTGATATAGCTATCCCGTTTTCCTTCAGGGGTATCGACCGGGCAGAAGCCAAAACCTTTATAGATTCCATTTTCCATGGATACCAATCCAATTTCATTTGGTGTTCTACCGGGAACTTTGAAGAGCCTTGTAAACTTCGGGAAGCGTATGTTGCTTAAAAAAGTGGTAACCCTGGTGTTGTAACGTTCCGGTGCTTCTTCCTCCATGCAAGCCCCGTTACAAGATTTTATATGGTATTGAAAACAGTAGGACGAGCTCTTATACAGTCCGTTGATCTTTTGGCACAACTGGTATTTTTCAGTGATTTGAAAAAGGGCTTGTTTGGCCTCTCTTAAGGAAGTAAATGAGGTGATTTCTTCCTTGCCGGGAGTAATCTTTTCGATACGTAAAGCCTGGTATCCGTCCTTGTCCGTAAGATAAAGCCCATACTGAAATAGGGTACGCCTTTGAGAGCGGTTATATAGTGGTTGGTGCTTTTTAATGAGATCAGACTCATAGAGCAAGGCTATGAGCTCACTGCCGGTTTCCTCAAAGGCAATTCTGTGTGTGAAGGTCTGTATCTTCAGTGATTTGCGGTCCTTCCCGGTAAAATGTTGTTGCACTCTTTTGCGGATATGGATACTCTTACCGATATAAATGATCCTGTCCTGGTCATCATAAAAAAAATAAACCCCTGCGGTAGCGGGCAAATCACCTATTTCCGTTAACATAAAAATCTCCTTCCTTAGATTTTGTCGTTTTCCTGTTTCCCTTTTTTCCGGTGGAGTAGTGACGGTATCCGGGGTACAAAAATACAAAGAAATCTTATTCCGGTTTTGAGTTCACCGTAAAGTGATTTGAACAGGGGTAGAAGAACATTCCAGGTTTTAAGGTATACACTTTTCATCGATTTCTTGAATTATACGGATTATTAATTGTGCTATGCGATAGGGCGCTATACGCCGTAGATCTTCCGGGTTAGAGATAAACCCGATTTCCAGGAGTACTGCCGGGCAATGTGTGGCAGTCTGGTTAAGTACCCGGAACCCTGCAAACTTCACCCCGCGGTTTTTAAAACCGGAGGAATCTTCCATGGTGTCCAGCAGATCGATACTTAGGGCGATGGATTTCCGGGTATACATATCGACTCCTGTCCCGGGAAATGCTACAAAAGCTTCTGTGCCTCGCGCATAGGGATGGTTTGCCCAATTGCAGTGAATCGACACAAACCAATCAGCCTTTAATATTCTGGCCAGCCGGGCGCGGGCGGACAGGGAAATCAGGGTATCGGTATACCGGGTCAGATAGAGATCCAGATTTTGATCTTCAGCGGCAAGCGCCCGGAGGTGCAGGGCGATCTTTAGGGTAATATCCTTTTCCCGAATCCCCTGAATACCGATTGCCCCGGGGTCTGTGCCCCCGTGACCCGGATCGATCACGACCACGGGTCGGGTCTGCTGTGCGACTGCCGTAAGGAGATTTCCGGAGAGGATAAGAAGGTATAATAGTCGTCCTGGTTTCATCTTGGTGTATTTGATTATGCAAAATGCAAGGAATCTGTCCCCGGACTAAAATTTCCTTAAAAATTAACGTAACCGATCGTTAAAAATTAGGGATGTTAAGGCGATTCTTTTATATCCCTGTGAATTTTACATCAGAAACCATAAAACCGATTTCTGATGAAAAAACTACATGTACTTTCTGTAATGGCGTTATTGCCCTTGTCTGGTATGGCACAGATCGGCGGTATCGAGGATAGCGTCAACAATATTTCTGAAACGATTCGTTCGGTATTTCCCCTTATCCTGGGGGTGATCTTCCTGGTCGGCTTTTTGTTTAATGCAGGCCATTTTTTCGGGGAGAATGCCGACCTGAAGAAGGGGATTACCCGGGTGCTGATCTTTGTACTTATTGCCGGAGCGGTAGTGGGTATTTTCACCTACCTGATAGGCTTAACCGTATAGCCCCGAACGGATGAAGCAGTTCACTCCGTACA
Source organism: Sinomicrobium soli (assembly GCF_003285545.1). Classification (GTDB taxonomy): domain Bacteria; phylum Bacteroidota; class Bacteroidia; order Flavobacteriales; family Flavobacteriaceae; genus Sinomicrobium. The sequence goes on from NZ_QLNV01000006.1 coordinate 239,068, forward strand.
AGGCGATCCGTAAGCGGGCTATGATTTTGGGGTTGCCCATAGGTTTTTTTGCCATACAGATGATCTCCGTGATAGGCTCCTTGCTGGCTATTATTTTCTCTTTCAGCCTGGGGATCATCTTTTTTGTGCTCCTGGTCAATTTTTCGCTCTACATGGTTCTGACCCGGCTGACCCATGATCCCGGGCTTTTGAGGTTTGGGAACGTTTTTCCGCATATCATTTCCAATAAATTAAACTCCCACCTGAATTATGAAATTGAATTTATCTGATGTTCACCCGATAGCCGATATTCAAGGGCATGTGGTATTCGCTTCAAACGGCACTATTATCATGGCCTATAAAGTAACCCTGCCGGAGATCTATTCCTTATCGGAACCTGATTTTGACGATTTGCACGGTACCTGGTTCCAGGCGTTGAAAGGTTTGCCTGCCGGCGTGGTAGTCCACAAACAGGATGTTTATAAAAAAACAAGGTACCAGGCGCAAAACCTTCCTAATACATCCTTTTTGGAAAAGGCCACCCATAGCTATTTTAAAAACAGGTTTTATGTAGCCCACCAGAGCTACCTGTTTTTCTGCTGGCCCAAAAACAAGACCCTCAATAAAAGAGGGTATGTCAATCCCTTTAAAAACCTTCCGAAAAATATAGTGACTTCCATGGACGCAATGGCCGGAGAGTTTGAAAACGCCGTACAGGATGCGGCAAACTTTATCAATAACAGCCGGAAGTTACACCTGGAGCCATTAACCCCTTCTGAGATTACGGAGCTCACTGCGCAGTTTTTTAACGGGTTCCAGGAGGATATTCAAACGGATATTATCTGGAACAGAGACCAGATGCAGATCGGGGACCATTATTTTGATATGCTTGCTATCCATAGTGAACTGTGTTTTGGCGCGAGCCTGCAAAGCAGTACGGTCAACGACAAATTTACCTCGGATGATTTTACCTTTCATCAGGGGTTTATCGATGGGATCGGGCTGCATCTGAATGAGAACCATGTGGTGAACCAGGTGCTTTACCTTGATGACAAACACCGCTGGCGGAAACTCCTGGAAAAACGGGTGGAGGAACTCAAGAAAAGCGCCAATTTCGGCACGCAGAACAAGGTGGTGCTGGAGAAGATACAGGACATCCTGCATCGGATCAATCATGATGAGAGTAGCCGGGTGATCCGGGGCCACCTCAATGTGATCTCCTGGACGCGTGTACCGGAGCGGCTTCCCTTTATAGCTTCCGCAGTGAAGGCAGCGTTCAAGGAACTGGATATGACTCCTTATGTGCCACGCGGGAACGCCCGAAAACATTATTTTCTAAATAGTTATTTCGGTCATAGTCCCAACCTGACCGATGAAGACCTGTATGTGACTGACCTTAAACACGCCCTGTGTTTATGGATTAATAACACCAATTACACGTCGGATGATACCGGGGTGATCTTTAATGACCGGCAACACAATATTCCCGTACTTAAAGATGTATGGGATGAAAGAAAGAAACGTATCAAGGCCCGGAACTTTGCCATTTTCGCCCCTACCGGTGAGGGCAAATCCTTTCTGGCCAACAATATTTTAAGGCAATACTTTGAGCAGGATGTACGCCTTGTCATTATCGACCTGGGCGGTTCCTACACAAAATTTGCCAAGCTCTATCCCCAGGACCATGCCATATTGCGGTATGAACATGGTAAACCTCTTGGCATCAATCCATTTTATAAATCCCCCGGTGACGGTGTCACCCCGGAGCGATTGGAGGACCTTTCTACCTTTCTTCTGGAACTCAGCGCTTCCGGGCTACAGGTCGCCAAGGGGCATGAAGTAGCCATGAAAAAGGTCTTGAAACATTACTACCAGCATACTTCCGGGAGCTACTCCCTTGAGGGATTTTATCGTTTTGTAGAAGATAGGCAGGATACCTTATTACAGCATTTACATGTCGGGGCGGAATATTTTAATATTCCCCATTTCCTGCACATCATGTCCGAGTATATCGGGGAAGGCTTGTACCGTTTTCTGTTCGAGACCAGCGCCGACCAGACCTATAAGATCGAGGACAAAAGACTTATTGTCTTTGAACTGGACGAAGTTCGGGATAATAAGGAGATCCTCTCGGTGATGCTCAAACTCATCAAATCGGCCATACAGCGTACGGTATGGCAGAACAGGGCAGAGCGGGGGATCATTCTTTTTGATGAATTTGCCAAACAACTGAAGTTCGACAATGTTCTGGAGAGTGTAGAATTTTATTACCAGGCCATCCGGAAACAGAACGGGGCTATCGGGATCATCCTGCAATCCATTAATCAATTACCGGAAAACAGTACTTCGGCCAGTATCCTGGAGAACACCCAGGTGATCTACAGTTTGCGCAACGAAAAGGGTTATGATGAATTGCAAAAGCGTCTTAACCTTTCCTCACACGATCTGAACCAGCTACGATCCATGCGCAACAATTTTACGGGAGATCGTAAATACACCGAACTCTTCCTGAAGATCGGAAAGGAGAGCAATGTTTTCCGCCTGGAAGTACCCCCTGAGGTATTTGCCGCCTACCTGACCGACGGCACCGAAAACGAAGCCATAATGGCCCTTTACAAGCAATATGGCAGTATGGAAAAGGCTATACAGGAATATGTAAAAACCACAACTCAAAAAACCACCAGGTCATGAAAACGGCAAATTATATCTGTATTTTTATTTTTCTCGTCTGTGCCACTGGCACTGCTACGGCCCAGGGGTGGCCGGTGTATGACAATACCAATTTTATCAGCCTGGGGAAACAGTTGATCGAATCGGCCAAACAGACCTCGCAACTACTGCAAACCGTGGAATTTCTAAAACAACAGAAGGAACGTATCGAAAAAGTGAACACTGTTATCAAGCAGCTTAAAGCGGTCCGGGAGATCGTGAGTAATAACCAGAAACTGTTTGATATGGTCCGGGATGATCTCAGGAATATTCTGGACTCTCCTTATATCCGTCCGGAAGAGATCCGCAGTATCTCGGACGCCTTTAACGACATTATCGACCGTTCCCTGGAAGACCTGGAATTTATGCAACAGCTATTGACCAGCAACAGCCTGGAAATGACTGATGCCGAACGCCTGGAGGTGCTTCGGCAGCAAAAGGAAAACAGCCGGGTGATGATGGCAGAAGTGGAGCTGAAAAAACGGCGCTACCAGTTTGTTATTGAGCTCAGGGAAATGCAGGATGTGATCAACCACCGGGAAGCCGTCCGCTAATTCACCAGGTGCCCGCTCAGCGCCCACTAAAAAGGATATGACAACTTATCAAAAAGAGATTAAAAAAGGAAAAATATGGAAGGTATGCTGATATTGGGAATAGGCCTGGAATATTTGGATGCGATCTACCAGACCATACAGGACAGTGATTTTTCACAATATACCATTACCGGGATGAAAACCCTGGCCGTCTTATTTTTCCTGGTTAATATTCTTAAAAAGTACAATGAAGGCGTAGCCGAGCAGGGTGGGTATACCTGGGGGCTGCATCCCAACGAACTGGCCAAAAATTTTGCTGTCGTTCTGGTGGTGATCTTCTCTACCCAGGTCCTGGACTTTTTTGACGGGGTACTGGTGGCTATCGAAACCCAGTACCGTGATTCGGCCCCGGCGCTCTTGCCGATACAATTACATGATTTCCCGGTAGGAGAGGATGTGGGGACTATTGAAGCGGCTAAAAAAGCGATGGCCGTACTTTACGATTTTTTGACATCACCCTTTTACGGCATGAAGCTGCTGGCTTTTTCGGTCGGTTTCGTATTGTGGCTCACTGACCTGTTTATTTACCCGCTGTTCCTGGCTGAGCGCTTTTTCCTGTTAGGACTTATGCGGGCGTTTTTTCCGCTGGTTATAAGCATGGCCGTATTCGAAAAGTTCCGGGATATGGCCTACAACTTTTTCAAACTATACGCCGCCGTTTATATGATCGCCCCGGCCTTTTTCCTGGTCAATGTTTTTATCAATCTGGTGTACGAAGAGCTAAATACCAACTTTTGGGAAAACCTTTTCGGCACCTCTTTGGGCAGTCATTTTTTTTCCTCCTGGATCGAAGTAGGGACCCTGGGTTTTATCATTATTCTAAAGTTCAAATTATACCGCCGGGCCATATCCTTTACCATGCGACTGTTTGCAGGTGGGTAGGCGGGCAGTGCCTTCAAATACATAAAAAAATTAAAGTAACAGTATATATGAAAACACCTTATTCCAATATAGCAAATGTATTACGAAGCAATCGCTTTGTGGTGATAACCGTAGTTATCATGGCCTTTACGGCGACGATAATTTGTTCCTGGTTTACCTATATCATATACCAAAAATCTTTAAATAATGCTTTTGTGGTGAGCACCGAGGGCAGTGTGATCCCTCTGAAGCTGGCCTCCCACCGGGAGAACCTGGAGATTGAGGCCAGGGCGCATTTGGATAATTTCCACCGCTATTTTTATGACCTATCAGCATCCAATTATAAGCAACAGGTTGAAAAGGCGCTATGGCTGGGAGACAGTTCCGTAGACCATGTGTATCGTCAGAAAAAAGCTGATGGGGTGTATAATCGCTTAATACAATACGCCTTGGTACAGAAAGTTACCCGTATACAATCGGAAGTGGATGTGTCCCGGGAGCCCTTTCCCTTTAGGGTGCGAACCATATTTGAGATCAACCGGGGGTCGGTGACCGACACCTATGAGCTTATCACTACCGGTCAGCTTATCCCGGTGGCCCGGAATTTTCCATCGAACCCACATGGCTTACTGGTCACCCAATTTTTTGAAAACAGTTTAAAAAAGATTTCAAATGAAACTACAAATCGATAAAAAGAAACTCCTTTTCGGGGGTGTGATAGGGACGATACTCCTGTTTATCATAGGATATGCCGTGTTTTTTATGGGAGGAAAACAGGAAGCATCAGAGAACATGGAGCAGACCTCGGTGCCGAAGTTAAATGCTTCGCAAGAGGAGTACCGGGATCGGCTGGAAGCCGTAGACGAACTAAAAGACAAAAAGAAGTCGGATGCCCCGAGTATCTATGACGAGCGTTTACTGGATTCCTCAGGGGTGTATGACCCGGACCTGGAAGAAAAGAAAAAGCAGCGTATGGTAGATAGTATCTACCGCCAGGGGAGGATCGATTACCAGGCCAGGGGATACCGCAATAGCAACCAAACTACTGCTGTAGATAGCACTACCAGGGTAAATGCGCAGGATAAAACCGATCCGGGAGATATACAAAAAGGCCAGGAAGGCTTTTTTAAGGTAGGCAAGGCGCTGTGGGATGCTGCCACTCCCAAAAGCTATACCCAGCCGGTGATCCGTGCGGTGATCCATAACACCCAAACGGTAAAGGTAAACAGCAGGCTGGAGCTGCGCCTTACCGAAGATGCCATTATCCGGGATGTCAGTGTTCCCAAAAACACCCTGGTCTATGGCTTTGTAAAACTCAAGGCAAACCGGGCCATGATTACCATTACCAATATCAATCACCAGGCGGTGAATCTTAAAGCCTACGATTTGCAGGATGGCAATGAAGGGATCTATATCGAGAACAGTTTCCGGGAAGAGATCACTACGCAGATCACCGACGATGTGATCCAGGGGGTTAACATTGCCGGGGTACCGCAGGTACGGGGTCTAAAGAACGTATTTCGCAGGGATAACCGTAAGATCCGCAACACCATCTATAACCATTATGCGCTTATTCTTAAAGCCGACAACGAACAATAACTAATACCATGCTTATGAAAACCTATATCATCCTGTTATTTGTACTGATCTATGGATCACTGAGTGCCCAAAAACCATTGGACACACTCTATGCCAATGATAGAACTACCGTATCCCTTTTCTTCCCGGAGCCTATCCGCCAGGGGATTACCGGTGCAGACCATTTTGTATTTACTTACAACCCGGAGACCCCGCAATACCTGGGGCTACTTAAGGCCATGCCCGGTGCAGAGAGTAATCTGTTGGTGCTCACCACGGACGGCCAGGTATATAGCTATATCCTGAAATACCGGGAGAAGCTCCCGGAGCTTAATTATTTTATCGGGAAACAAAAAAGCATCGGCCATGAGAAAGGATTAAAGCCGGAGAAGGATACTTCCCTTCAGGAACAAACGTACCGGGATACTCTACAAATAGCCCCGAACCGAAAGACGGGTATCATTCGCCTGTGCCAGTACCTCATACGTCAGGACAAACGGATCACGTCCAAAAGGCGTAAAAAACTCAAACTTACCCTGAAACAAGTGGTACACCGTCGCGGGGAGGTTTATGTATCCCTGGAACTGGAAAACAAATCGGCTATCGACTACGAGCTGGATTATATCCGGCTTTACGTGGAGAATGGGAACAATAAGAAAAATGCATCGTACCAGAAGATCTTACATGATACCGTATACACCCACCAGGTTCCGGAGGTGGTCCGTAGTAAGGAGCGGAAACGTTTTGTACTGGTGTTCCCGAAGTTCACTTTGGGGAAACAGGAAAATTTGCTGATCGAGATGGGGGAGCGGAATGGGCATAGGGTGATGGAATTAAAGCAATGAGTATATGTGGGAGGCGGGGGTCTAATGATTTTCTAATTCAGCTTCCAGCGAATCAATCAGATCATCGTAATAACTTTGCTCTTCTATCTTTCTATCGGTCAGAAGTGACTCGGGATAGCCCCCTCGGAGCCTGTCTAACAGCTCGCTTTTTTTTCTCTTTAAGTGACGAATGTGACCAAGCTTTAAATGTATGGCACGGTCGTCTTCCTGCACTATTAGTGGCAAGAGGATCTCAAAAACAAAAAAATTCAACTGCTGGATTTCAGTAGATTTTAGGACATTCTCTAAAAGTATAGATGTTACGATTTCATCAAGTTCTTTAATATCTTTCATATGACCACATTTTTTAGATTAAACACTTATTAAAAGTAGTGAATTTTCCTGAACGCATATGGGACGGTCTGAGTCCTTTCTGAGAGCAAAGTATTTAAAAATCAAAATCTTTAAGTTAACTGGCAGTTCGGCAGGGAAGGAGATTTGTGACATATAACACATCATCCGATAACACGCTATCCGAATAGTTTCCTGACTTCCGCACGAATCCTCAAAAACCCGGCATCGATATCCACCGGGTTTTCCGGTAGTGGGGGTAGGGCTTTATCGATATCATGCTTTTTGAATTGTACCCTTTTTTCCTTACCATCGGCAAACGCCACAAACTCTCCGGGTTTGAGCCTGAAAAACCGATCAGCTTGAATATTGACTACTAATTCCGGCATGAATTTAGTGTAATGGTCCAATATTCAGTAAATTTGTACTTTAGTACAGTTATGGAAAAGGCAATAAACATAGTGAAACATTTTCCCAAGCATCTGTTTTGGGATATGGATGCCAGTAGATTATCTGTAAAAAGGGATAAGGCTATTATCATTCCCAGGGCTTTGTTTGCCACAACTGCATCAAGTTTTGAAAAGGATATTCAAAAGCTGGAGAAACTCTATTCCGCAAAAGAAATTGTTTCCGTATTAAAAGTGACCAAAGAGCATATCAGTAATGAAGTATGTATACTGGTTGCCCGACATTATCATACGGAGCCCTTTTTTAGATATACTTTTTAATAAGGGTGTTAATCTATGACATGACTACAGAGAATCATCCGAACAAATTTCTGACTTCGGTATGAATCCTCAAAAACCCAGTATCGATATCCACCGGGTTTTCCGGTAGTGGGGGCAAGTCTTTAGCGATGACATGCTTTTTGAATTGTACCCGTTTTTCCCTGCCATCGGCAAAAGCCACGAACTCTCCGGGTTTGAGCCTGAAAAACCGATCTGCCCGGATCTTGGCTACTTCTCTTTCTGACTTGGTGATTCGGGTCCGAGGGTTGGTCCATTCCCCTTTACTGACACTGGTGGCCTTCCGTTTTACGATCTCAAAAAACTGTTCGTAATACCGGGCCGTATCCGGATCATTGGCTTTTCCGAAAAACTGGTACGAGAGGTTACTCAGGATAGCCTTGCTGGCTTTATCCCCATAGAGCAGGTCGTTTTGTATCTTATCCTGCAAGACATACAGGGTGGTAATGTCAAAACTCCGGAGCGTTGCCGGGATACGGTGCATGTTAAGAAGCCGTATGGTGGGGGCTTCCTCCATAAGAACAAAGGAGGGTAAACGACTGCGAACACTCATCTGTTTGGTCATGGTGTGCATAATGGTGGCCAGTACCGGAGCATAAGAGGTTTCAAACAGCGGGTTATTGACCAGGGATACCACCGCAGGGTGATCCTCATGATTGATATCCAGGGGCACTTCATCCGCGGAGAGCAGGGTAAAGAGCCGCCTGGTAGCGATCTTTTTAAAAGCGTTGGCCAGGGTGCTTTTGACTGCTGCAGTCTGCCGCTCCGAATCGATACCGCTGATAAAGGCATCGGCCATGGCGTGGGATGTCCGGTTGGAACTCAAAAAATCGGCCAGTTCCTCGGTATCCAGGTACTGGTATAGTGCGATGACATGGGGAAGGGTACAGTATTGCGGATAATCCGTGCGCAGTTTCCAGATCATCCCGGCGATAAGCCCTTCTACGGCGTCGTTAAAGAAGCGGGAGGACCCCACGGCCGAGGAGTCCTTCATCTCCAGGAGGTTTTCCAAGAGGACGCGGGAGACCTCGTTAACGGATTCCTCCTGTTCCAGGTATCGTGGTGCAATAGGATTGACCCGGAAATAGATCTGATCCGGGGATACGATATAAAACGGAATGTTCGCCCGTTGAAACAGGGGATAAGCGATCTCGGTGAGTTCAAAATGCTTGTAGTCGTGCATTACCCCGCAAAAGGAGTGCTCCCCGAGGTGCTGTAACAGCTTATAGACCACGCTTTCCGTTTTTCCACTCCCGGCCGCCCCGATGATCGAGACACCCCTTCGGATATTGTGCAGGGTAAGCGATCCGCCGGCATGCGGGATTTTCACCGTGTATATTTTTGGTTTCTTTGGAAGCAGTATATAACACATCCGGATATACGCCGCGGTAAGCAATAGCCATGCAGGGCCCTGGGCTATAGCTACGATTTTTAAACCGACTGTTCCCGGAATGTGCCAGTACCAGGTAAACCCGGCCAACAGGGACATGATCCCGGTGGCCGCAAAACCCTTATGGATGCCCTGGAACCTTATGGCCGGGAAGAAGAGTAGTAGTGTAAATACGGGGAGGTAGATATAATTATAGGGAAACATTGTTTGAAGTAATATAAGGTTAATAGCCGTGTTCTGCATCTTTGGTGACATTAATGGCCTTGCGCAGCGCTTTAATGGTCTTAAGGGCGAGCTGGGTTTTGGTAGTGGGGATAGCGAGTTTCGGGATACCGATGCCAGATTCCCGGAGAATCGAGAGGGCCTTTTTCCGCTCTTTTTTCGGAGCTTTTAAAAGCAGTTCAAAGTATTTTTTAGGATCGTTTACCATCAGTTTACGCGCCTGGTAGTGTTCCGCAAAATTGCGCCGGTAGCCGGTCATACGGTCAAAGGTCTTCTCGGTACTTGAAAAAAAATGATCCCGGTCAAAGCCCCGTTTGACCGTTTTTCCGTTGAGCTCGACCTGGGAAGCCTTGTATTTACCCCCGGGAGAGAGGCTATAGGTATTGGTATCATCTTTACGGCTGACAATAAGATGAATATGGGTCTGGAGCCCCGGTTTGGGCATGCCTTGTGCAATGAGCTTCCCGTCTATTTTATGCGGGGCGGCTTCGGTAAGCTGTTTGATCCGGGTTTTCATGTCCCGGATATTGCCCTTCAGCTCCCCGCGTTCCACTTTTCGGATATTGTTGTTAAGCCGGGCAATTTTCCTGGAGTAGGGAGCATTTTCGCGGATCTCCAGGTCAAAGCCCTTGTAGGAGCGGTGATGTTCGATCTTGGCGTAGTATTTCAGGTCATTAACCGTAATTTCCCGGTCCCGGTGAAAGGATTGGGCGTAGCTTTTCATCACTTCCCGGGTATACTCCTTGAGGCTCATGGTCCCTTTTTGCAGATGCTGTAGTTCCCGTTTACTGGGATTTATGGTAATGGAGTAGAAGCGGGGTTCGGTTTTCCGGAGCTTGGCGGTATTGCTGTCAATGTCCTTAATAACCTCTTTCCGGTGAACCTTATCGTGCTCCTGGTTAAAAAAATGTTCCTTGGCCTGTGGTGCCTTATCTTCATTTTCCTTTTCGAGATAATCCACGAAATCGGACACACTATTACTATAGGTGTCGCTCATACGCTGCGATGTGATGGTGACATACATGATATTACTGTTTAAGGTTTAACTTTCGTTTGAGGCGTTCCAGGGCTTCTACCGGTAGGTCGATACGCAGGTAGGGTTTGCCGAAATTGCTCCGGATGGGTTTTACCTTGTCCAGGAATGTTGTAATTTCTTTTTTGGTATGAGATAGTTCCTGTACGGCCCGGTTATGTTTCTCTTTGTATAGTGAGACTTGCTCCAAGGCCTCTTCCAGGTCCAGGTTGGTGAGGGGCGATGTCTTGTCTCCCGAACCGGGGATGTTTTTTTTCTCCTGCCGTTTTTTCTTTCCGGGAACTTTGGATTTTCCCCGGGCGGTATCCGCCTGTTCAAAGAGATTTTGGAGCATGGCTACGGTAGGTTTGGTCTGGTGTTTTTCCATGTCTTTTATGATGGCCACTACGGCATGCAACCGGCTTTTGAGTTTCTTTTCCAGGGTAACCATATTGGGGCCCAGTATCTCGTTTGGTGACAGTTTGTTGATTTCAAAGAAATCCAGCATGGAAGCCATCGCCTGGCTATGGTTGGGAGCGATCTTTTTGGAGAATACCCGGAACCGGTCTGCGATCTTTTTTTTAATCCGTATGGTGGCGAATTCATATTTCATGGTATTCTTCTCTTTTGATAGGGATTTGACGCAAAAAATGACGGTTTTTCGGGCACTGGCGGCGGTTTTGCGTCAAAAATCCCGGTATTGTCTGGTTGATTATTAATGGGGTCTTCTTTCAAAATTCTGTAATTCAGTGTTTTAACATCAATAAAAACACTGTAACGTCGCTTTAGCGCGTTACCCTCTTGCTATTCCTTTTTTGTCCCGCAGGGACAAAATGATTTTCCCGGACTTGACCATCCGGGAGATTTTTAAGTGCGATTTTTCAGTACGGCCATAAGGAAAGTCAAACCGATCCGGCTTGTCGGATCATACGGTAGCCGTACCAAAGTGGGATATGATATCCTGTCTTAAATATAGGCACAATCCCGGTCAGGGAAAAACGCGATTTCCCTGCAATTAGGCATATTTGTGAGGGAATCGTATGGAAATGATTTTTTGAGGATCTCAAAACGTCAGATGCTGCCGGTAACGATCAAAAAAAAGACCCTTTTGCAAGGGCCTTTAAGAGAACTATTTCTCCTGTGGCGTTTCTGTTTGTTCTTTGGAATATTCGTATCGGAATATCCAAAGATTGACCACCAGGGTAAATGATTTTTCTTTGGTGTTTTTGTTTTCCACCACCTTTTTGGAGGTGTTGGATGTTTTCCTGGGGTGTTTGCGTGCCGGGATCTCCAGCGATTTTTTGACTGTTGTCTTCATAATGCATGCATTTAAGTTATTAATTATTTACCGTGAAGGCCGTTCTTCAGAAAAATTTCAGCTCAAAAGGAAACGGAATAAAAAGCGAGGCACGAGCGGCTTTATGCCGTAGTCTTTTGATGGGAATATTTTTTAAGGACGACCTTTACGGTGAATAAGGGATAGGTTTGTTTCCGGTATGCCCCGACCATAAAAAACGAGCTTGCCCCTTATCGCTTTTTGGGCGTTCGATCCGCGCAAAAAGCGATATGTAAAGCGTATTACTTCTAAGGGATGGGCACAAAAAAACCTTTGAGCATACCCCAAAGGTTTTACTTATGATTCCGGTTATGGTTACAGGATTCTTTGATCGGCAAAACTGTAGTATTCCCCGGATGGGCTGAGGATAATATGATCCAGTAGCTTAATATCGAAATATTTGCATGCCCGTTGGATTTTCTTCGTTATTTTAATATCTGCATCACTCGGGCAAAGTATTCCGGAGGGGTGATTATGGGCTACAATCAGTGCCGTACTGAGCGTTTTAAGGGCTATGGCCATCAGGATACGGATATCCACCAAGGCGCCGGTAATCCCGCCTTTGGACAATTCATAAACCCCTTTGAATTTATTGGAATTGTTCAGCAATAGTACCTTAAAGGATTCATGCAGGGCTATGGTATCCTTATCCCAGAGGTGATATAAGACCTCCTTAGCGTGTTTTGAGGAAATGACCTTTTCATGTTCCTTAATACTTAACCTATTCCTGTAACTCACCTGTATTTCGTTAAGGGTGTATTTTTGCTGTTTCATCGTGGAAATTTTTATGAATGGTTAAAAGGGAAAAAAGGGAGCGGGTAGCCCCCTTTTTGAGGTTTAGTATTCACTGGGTAGGAGTAACGTACGATCGGTAAAGTAGAATTTGATGTGTGGTAACGGGAAGTCCGTATAGGCGTAATTGGCCGTATAAAAGACATTCCCATTCCCGTCGTCATAGGTCAGGGTGGCTACACACCCTTTTTCCTTTTGCTCCTGCTCATTCCAGAGGTTCAGGGTAATACATGCAAAGGAGTGCGGGTTTAGCGGGCTAACGCAAACAGCGCAAATATCGATCACCAGCCAAAAGCAACCGGCTTTATCCACGAGGTATTGCACTCCTTCAGTGTACCGGGCATTAAAGAGCTGGAGGGTGTAAAAGGTCTCTGACCCGGTAAAATGTTTCAATTCTTCTGAAATTTTTTTAGCTTTGATATTCATTTTGATTTCCTTTAAAGGTTAATAAATGAGAAAAGAAAGAGGGTGCCGTCTTAGGAAGATTAACACCCTCTTTTGCTTGAATTATTCCGGTTTACCACCTAACAGGAGGATTTCGGAAGCTACGACCTCGGTCACATAACGGGTGTGCCCTTCCTTGTCCTCGTAGGATCGGGAGGTGAGTTTGCCTTCCAGGGCAATTTCCTTGCCTTTTCCGGCATACTTTTCGGCAATCTCTGCATTTCTACCCCAGGCTACAATAAAGTGCCATTGGGTGGACTGCACTTTTTCTCCTTTAGTGTTTTTGTAATACTCGTTGGTGGCGAGTGAAAAACGGGTTACTTTCCTACCATTTTTCAGGGTAGTGATTTCAGGGTCTTGCCCTACATTTCCGATGAGTTGAACTCGGTTTCTTAATGTACTCATAATTGAAAAAATTAAAGGTTAATAAATACCCCTTGTAGCGTTGACAGCGATTAAATTTTAAGGGGTGTTTGTTTGCTTTCTTACGTGCGCAGCACCATAAATGAAGTGGGTTCTGTCCAGGCTTTCGGGAAGAAATCGGGAGGGTCCGCCACGTAGTTTTTACCGAAGGGCTAAAAACAAGGCAGTGGATACCGGCATTTGTTTCAGAAACTTGTCTTGGCCTGGACAGGTTCCATGGGGTATTAGGAATTCTTTCAGACCCGGTTATGAGGGAGCGTACCGGTAGTTAAGCGAGTGAAATGACCGGTGTCCTGATTAGAATTCGTTATACCGCACTTGTTTTTCCGTTGTCCCGGAAAAACATGCAGAGCTTCATTTATTATAAACCCTTAAAATTTAGGGGGGGCTTACCCCGGGTTTTTGGCTATTCGACCAGCAAATGCATGAGGAAGCATTTGCCGAGAATGGCATCGAAAAAACTTGGGGTGAGGCGGGGAGGGGGATTATTGGAATTGCCACGGGAATAGCCGGAAATACGGAAGTCTCAGAGAGTGTTTAAACAGCTTTAATTGATTTTTCTTGAATGGTTCCCTTAATAGTTTTAAGGATGAAAAAAAGAGATTGTGGTGATCGTGGAAAACGTGATATAGGAAGCGCTTACTTCCTATCACGGAGCGTAAATACAATCACCAAATCCCAAAAAAAGGCCCGGCTTAAAGCCAGGCATTACACATTCCGTGTAGAATTTCCATATCCTCACAAATCCGGCTGATCACACGGTCCAGCAGGATGGCCTGCCCGGTGGTACAGCGTCCCCAGTAGTAATTTTGTCCATCAGTAAGTATTGGTTTACTGTAAGCTTTCAATTCATTTGCGAGCCAGGGGGTAATGATCCACCATTCATAGATTTCCCACATCTGTTGTTCAGCGTTTTCCAGAGCTTCAATGTCATTTTCCAGGGCCGAGATACGGCTGATCAGAGCGGTATTGTCGGGATCTTCTTCCAACAGGATTTCTGCCTCTTCCAATGCTTCCTGCCAGGTTTCAAGCTGGTATACTTTTTCGGTTTCCGAGTAGTGATTTCCTTCGGCATCCGTATAGTAGTATAGATGGGTAATGTCATCCAGGCTAAAGGGAGCATCCGGATCTTCATGAGACAAGATGTATTCCACCAACAGGTTCACCGGAGCCAGGACTTCCCGGTTGACAAATTTCCTTTTGATCTCCTGGTTTTTGATACTGTTCCAATTTTCCATAACTTCCGTGTTTTAAGGGTATGTATACGATCCATATATTGTTTGTGCCTTGTTTTAAGGTTGGACGCGCCTATTGGTCTAAGGCTGATATTCGAATAAGATGGTTATGTAAGACACTTAAATTTTAAGGGGGTGTTTGTTTGCTTTCCTACGTGCGCAGCACCATAAAACAAGTGGGTTCTGTCCAGGCTTTACGGGAGAAATCGGGAGGGTCTGCGACGTGGTTTTTACCGCAGGGCTAAAAACGAGGAAGTGGAAGCCCGCATTTGTTTCGTAAACTTGTCCTGGCCTTGACAGGTTCTACAAGGGCCTTAGGAATTCTTTCTGACTGATTTGCGGGTGAGCGATACCGCAGTTTAGCGAGGCAAGCAAATCGTGTCCTGAATAGAAGTCCTTGGGCACTGCCCTGTTTTTCGAGGCCCCGAAAAACAACCAGGGCTTTTTTTATTATAAAACCCCTTAAAATCTTTTGGCCAATGACCGGGTTTCAGACAGCCCCGGCAAGGCCCCAAGAAGGGCTTGACGAAGGGATGGCGTGAAGAAACCCTGTCCTTGGACTTCCTTATTTGATTATTGCGCCATGAACGGAATTTAAACCTGCCTACTATGAGGCACGTTGTCTTGTGGTAGTTGGTAGATGATGCAGTAGACTTTCCGGTTCTTACAGGAACCGGGAACAGGAGTGGAGATTTTATGGAAGGGGAAATGGCTGCCTTCGGATTAACCGGACAACGGATTTTACGGTGTATATGGAAATGTATCCATGGATAAGGGTAAGGAATAGGTTTATACCACTGGGGATATTATACCAAACAGGCCATCATGGAACTATGACCTTGTCCCATAGAGGAACAGGCGCTTGAACGCATATATGGCCGGAAATTTGAAGGTCGAGCGGATACGGTTTTTAAATTCAGTGACGAACAGCTCTTGCTGTTTTTCCGACATGCGTTCCATATAAGGAATCAATGCAGAACCCGAAATAAAATCAAAGAGTTTATCCGGTCCATCCGCAATGATGGGATATACCTTTTGGATGATTTGTATTTGCCCCAGGCCACTGTCGAACATGAGTTGGGCGTAGTCGTCCATGCCCAGCACAGGTGATAGTCTGCGGTAACCCTGAAGGAAACCTGCAAAGGGTCGTTCCTGTACGAGTTCGAGCAGTATCCTATTGAGCAGATTTTCGTTCTGTACGGGCATCTGTATGGCAAATTGCCCGTTGGTATGGAGTTTCGCCATTAACGCGGGAAAGAGTTCCTGATGCCCATTTGCCCATTGCAGGGCGGCATTACTGAAAATGAGGTCCCAGGTGGTACCATCCCGGGCAAAGGCCTCCACGGAGCGGTTCTGGAACCGTACATTGTCCCCGGCAAACTTTTCCGAGCCTGCGAGCATTTCCGCTGAGGAATCAATACCCAGAAAATGGGCCTTTTCGAATTTCCCGGAGAGCAAGGCGGTCTGTTCCCCGGTCCCGCAACCGATGTCCACACCCTTTTTCAATCCTTTTTCTGATATCATATCCATGAGGTCGAAAAAAGGGTGGTACCTGATTTGTTTGAACTGGTTGTATGTATCCGGGTTCCATGGCATATTCAATGTGATTTTGATGCAATGTCCAATCTGGCCAGCAACTGGGTGGGTGCATAGCCATATTGTTTTTTAAAGGCAAAGGAAAAATGGGACAGGTTCTCAAAGCCCGTTTCATAACACACCTCGATGGGACGCCTATGGTTTTCGGTAAACAGGTAATGGGCTCTTTCCAGGCGTTTGTACGTCAGCCAGCGTTGTGGTGTAGTGCCAAAGGTTTTGTGGAAGTCCCTTTTGAACGTGGTCAGGCTCCTCCCGGTGAGATAGCTGAATTTCTCCAGCGGCATGTTGAACATAAAATTCCTTTCCATAAAGGCCGCCAGGTCTATTTTATGCGGTTCCTCAAAATTGGCCAGTACATGGTCGATCCCGGGGTCAATATTCCTGAGGATACTGATGGCCTCGTTGATCTTCAATGAGGCAATATCCCCTGGAAAAGTTCCCTGCATTTCAAAATAGGGGATGAGCGATGCCATGCAACTCCGTAAAAGGGGATGCTCCCGGAAACTCCTTATTTTGCCAGGGGCAGGTCTTGGGGTCATTTCCCTGTCCCTGTAAAATTCACGGAGCCTATTTATGGAGAGGTGCATGGCCACGGCCTTGTGCGGCAATCCGTCCTTTGGTACATTGATGATGGTGGCCAGCAGGTGCCGTGGTATCATGAAGGTACTTCCCTTACCGAACACCAGGTTTTCATCGGCACCTATAACCCTGGTTTCCCCCGAGATCAACCATACCAGCAGATGGTCGTCAAAGGCGGCCTCTGTCTTGAACAGCTTGCCCCCGTAGCAGGAAAGTTTGATCTCGGGATTGATGTAATCCACTGTATAGTCCATGGCCTCCATACCTGCAAAGTTACGAAATGGAGCCGGTGTCGAAGGTCAACCCGGTCATTTCTTCACTCCATTTCCACAAGCGTTTTGCATTTTCCCTGTCCAGGGAATAGGGTTTGACCCCACCGATGACGGAAGTATTCTCTCCCAATTGTGCCACATCCACGTTTTCGCAATACACCCCGCCCATTTCATTCAGCATGGGGCTGGTGGCACACCAGACCGTTGTGGCAGCTCCCTGGGGAATGGTCTTCAGCGAAGCTGCGACTTCGGGCAGGATGTTTCCCTCCGCATCGGTGTACCCCAGCTTTTGGAACAGGTCTGTTGGTGCTTCCCGGGAGAGTTCCGTTCCGCCCACGGCACCGGGACAAAGCGCATAGGCCCTGACCCCGTATTTTTTTGCACGGGCATCCAGTTCAAGGGAAAACAGGTTCATGGCGGTTTTTGACTGCCCGTAGCCCAAAAGGGTCTCATAGTCCCGTTGCCTGAAATGCGGGTCTTCAAAGTCAAAATCAGCGAACTGGTGCCCTCCGGAAGAGACATTGACCACCCTTGCCCCCTGTGCATTTTTAAGGGCAGGCCATAGCCTGGCGGTAAGCTGGAAGGGTGCCAGGTAATTTGTGGCCAATTGGGACTCGAAGCCACGTTTGTCCCGGCGCAACGGCACCCACATAATGCCTGCATTGTTGATAAGCAGGTGGAGTGGTCTTTGTGAGGCGAGGAACTTTTCGGCAAAGGCAACTATGGAGGCCGGTTCCATTAAGTCCATGACCTCGATTTCTACATTTGCGATGCCATCCAGGTTCCGTTTTGCCTTTTCGATGTCCCTTGCCGGAACGATGACACTGGCCCCGGCACTTGACAACGTGCTTACGGTCTCCAGTCCGATACCTGTATTTCCCCCGGTAACAATAGCTGTTTTCCCGCTTAGGTCAATGCCCCGGATGACCTCGCTTGTGGTAGATTTTGCATTGAAACCTGAACCGATGGGGCGTTGCTGGGCCCCCTGATAATTGGTGTGTTCCATTTTTTAGATTTTTTGATGGAACAAAGGTAGGGGCGTTGATTACGGGGAACTTTGTTCAAACGTCCGAAAACACTTTGTTCAAAAGGTCTATGGTTTTTATCTTTCCCGGATTCCGGAAATTATAGGGAACTCATTGTCGGGTAACTTACGGAAGAACCTTTCCGGTCACCGGTTCGGGAAATGTGTTCCGGGTTTAGCTTGTGGAGATAATGGAGGTTGTGCAATTGATTTTTATAACAGGGTTTGGTAAAATACTGTTAAAAAGGTGTTGTTCTTACTTGATGTTGTTGATTTTTACTATATTATATAACATAAAAGTTCAAAAAGTATTAAGATGGCAACTAAAAAGACAAAGGGCGGTAATGAAAAAAAAGTGCAATTGAATAAGGATATGGTGGATAATAAGGATAAAATCCTTACCACAAATCAGGGAGTAAATGTGCACGACAACAATAACACGCTTAAGGCAGGGGAGCGCGGTCCGTCCCTGCTGGAAGATTTTATCTTTCGCGAGAAAATATTCCATTTCGATCACGAGCGTATCCCCGAGCGTATCGTACATGCCAGGGGTAGTGCGGCACATGGCACCTTTACCCTGTACAAATCACTTAAAAAATATACCAGGGCTTCTTTTCTCTGTGATACCGGGACAGAAACTCCCGTATTTGTCCGCTTTTCCACGGTTGCCGGCTCGAAAGGCTCTACCGATCTTGCCAGGGATGCACGTGGTTTTGCCGTAAAGTTCTATACCCATGAGGGCATATTCGACCTGGTGGGAAATAATATACCGGTGTTTTTTATACAGGATGCTATTAATTTCCCCGATCTTATACATGCCGTAAAGCCCGAGCCGGATAACGAAATGCCGCAGGCGGCATCGGCTCATGATACGTTCTGGGATTTTGTATCCCTGATGCCCGAGGCGGCTCATATGGTGATGTGGACGATGTCTGACCGAGCCATTCCGAGAAGCCTGAGAATGATGGAAGGTTTCGGTATACACACTTTCCGGCTGGTCAATGAAAAGGGAGACTCCGTATTTGTGAAATTCCACTGGAAACCCCTTCTGGGAGTTCACGGGGTTGCCTGGGATGAAGCCCAGAAGATCTCCGGATTCGATGCTGATTTTCATCGCCGGGACCTGTGGGAAAATATCGAAAAGGGAAATTACCCGGAATGGGAACTCGGATTGCAGATTTTTACGCAGGAAGAAGCCGATAAATTTTCTTTTGACGTGCTGGACCCTACCAAGCTTGTTCCGGAAGAACTGGTACCTGTACAGCGCGTAGGAAAAATGACGTTGAACCGAAATCCTGAGAATTTCTTTGCCGAAACCGAGCAGGCAGCCTTTCATCCCGGGCATATTGTTCCCGGTATTGATTTCTCTGACGATCCCTTGTTGCAGGGAAGATTGTTCTCGTATTCCGATACCCAGCTGAGCCGCCTGGGGAGTACCAATTTTCACGAACTGCCGATAAACCGTTCCGTGGCACCGGTGCACAATAACCAGAGAGATGGTTTCATGAGACGGGATATCGTAAAAGGCAAGGCGAGCTATTTTCCTAACAGTCTCGGGGGCGGCTGCCCTTACCATGCCATGATGGAAGGACGGGGGTTTGGGTCCTATCCCGAAAAGGTCAGTGCCCCGAAAGTAAGGGGAAGGAGCAAGAGCTTTGCCGATCATTTTACCCAGGCCAGGCTTTTTTATCAAAGTCAGACCCCGGAAGAACAGGCCCATATAGCCGATGCCTACAGTTTTGAGCTGGGCAAGGTGGGGGGCGTGGCCATCCGGAAGCGATATCTTGGCATATTGGCGGAAATAGACCGTGACCTGGCCGGGAAGGTGGCCTCCAGACTCGGGCTTCGGGTACCGAAGGGACTGTCTGAAGATACTCTACGGTTTGCCAGGCAGAACCATCCCGATTACCCGGTAAAACCACCGAAGCCGGAAGTGGAAAAATCCCCGGCACTGAGTATGGCCATGCAGAAGAATAACAGCATAGCCACGCGGAAGATTGCATTTCTTGTGGCCGGTGGTGTAGCCGATAATTCCGTAGACCAGCTTAAAAAGGAGCTTGAAAAAGGAGGTGCCGAGGTGGTCTTCATCGCTCCCGATGTAGGAAATATAAAAACTTCTGGTGGTCAGAAAATTGAGATCGGCCACAGTTTCCTTACCGATGCTTCCGTATTGTACGACGGTTTGTATGTGCCGGGAGGAGAAAAATCGGTAAAAACACTGCAAAAGGAGCCCGATGTCTTTCATTTTATCCATGAAATGTACCGCCACTGTAAGCCCCTTGCCTTTTCTGAAGATGCGGAACAACTGCTGGAGCACACCTATATAAAAAAGGAAAAGAACGATAAAGGGTTGCTGTTTGGCTCCGGTAACACCCTGGTAAAAGGCTTTATTTCCGCCCTGAAAAGTCACAGGGTATGGGAACGCGAGCCGAAAAGGAAAGTCCCTGCCTGAACCTCCGTTTTCTGCACTGCCCCGCCATACCCCGTTTGAATATTAATCTCAAAAATGGTTATGAAAATAAAACCTTCTTCACTTCCCGTAGGGAACACCCCGCTGGTACGAATGCAGCACGTGTTTTCTTCGCAGGCCCTACAGTTTTATGCCAAACTGGAATATATGAACCCCGGTGGAAGTATTAAGGACCGTACGGCAACGCGGATTATAAAAAGGGCTATTGAAAATCGGCATATTACCCGGGAAACGACTATTGTGGAGTCTACTTCCGGAAATATGGGGATTGGTCTGGCAAGAATATGCCGCCTTATGGGGCTTAGGCTCGTCCTTGTAGTGGACCCTTATATCAATCCCCAGGCCGAGAAGATTCTACGGGCTTTCGGCGCGGAACTGGTATGTGTAGAGGAGGATGACGGTAAAGGAGGTTTTCTCAACACTCGTTTGCAGAAGGTCAAAGACCTGCTTGATACGCTTCCCGACAGTTTTCATCCGGATCAATATACCAATCCCGACAATCCCGGCGCCCATTTTGAGACCGTAAAGGAAATCCTCCAGTCTTTACAGCGCGTACCGGACTATATTTTTGTTCCTACCAGTACCTGCGGAACGCTGATGGGGATCTACGGAGGACTGGAAAACCTGGGGCATCAAACGCGACTGGTGGCTGTAGACGCCGAAGGGAGTGTCATCTTCAAGGATACATCGGCAAAGCGGCGTATTCCGGGAATGGGTTCTTCAAGACCATCCTCATTCGTCAAAACGGAAAAAATTTACCGGGTACTTCATATCGCCGAAAAAGATATCGTAGCAGCCTGCAGGAGAGTGGTGGAGACCGAAGCAATGATTATAGGAGGATCTTCCGGTGCGGTTATTGCAGCAGTGACGCAACTTAGTCCCGAAATACCGCCGGGTAGTGATGTAGTAGGGATATTTGCCGATAGTGGCGAGCGGTACCTGGATACGATTTATAATGAGACATGGGTAAATGCGGGGCAATGATCTGGACCAGGGCACATATAGGTTGCGGAAACCGGGAAGAACGCTGTTGGCAGTCGTTTTATGCCCGACATAGCCGCCTGCCCGACCCCGGCTCATTCCGGCATATTGCGGTGGTGGGAGGAGGGCCTAAAGGACTTTATGCTTTGGAACGGGCGGTCAGTGCGCTTAAGGATGGTTCCGGGAAGTGCTGCATCCACTGGTTCAACAGCGATAACTTTTTTGCCTGTGGCCCCAATTTCAGGACAACCCAGCCGGAATTCCTGCTCATAAACTTTTGTATCGGCCATATCCGATGTCATACCCGTGCGCTTCCCGTATCGGTAATTCCGTCTTTTCCCGACCTGGTGGAATGGATAGCGGCAAAAACCACTTCGGAGGAACGTCCGGCTGCAGAGGATTTTGCTTCCAGGGCGCTTGTCGGGACCTATCTGCGGGATTACCTGTATTGCTTGTTCGACCACCTTCCGGAACATATTGAGATCTGTATGGTGGCCCGTGAGATCACGGCAATGGAGCCACTACCCGGTGGGCGGATAGCTTTTCCTCCGTTGCCGGGATACGTTTACCGGAGCGTGTTGTTGTGTACAGGGCATTGTTATGATAATAGCACTTCTTTTCCGGACGAGATTACGGAAAAGCCGGGGTTCCTTTACTTCAGGTCGCCCTATCCGGTAGCCTTGCTCGATGCCATTCCGGCCGGGGATGCCGTTGCTGTTCTGGGAATGGGGCTATCGTTTACGGATGTGGCACTTGCCCTTACCGAAGGAAGGGGAGGCCGTTTTCACGGGAGAGATACCCTGACCTACAGTCCCTCGGGGAGCGAACCGTTGCTGTACCCTTTTTCCAGGAGTAATCTACCCATGATCCCCCGTATGGGGATATACCACAAGACATACCGTCTGTTTTATCTCAGCCAGGAATGGGCAGACCGGCTTAAAAAGAAAAAGCCCCTTGATTTTACATCGGATATCCTCCCGGTGCTTCAGAAGGAAATATGTTTTGCCTATTACAGTACCCTACTCGGATCCAGGGAGGAAAATGCCGTTTCTGAATATATGGACAAACTTCCCGGAGCACAGCGTTTCGGGTGGAAGCAGCTGTTGTTTCCTGCTGCGCAATGGCAGAAAGAGTACTCCTCATACGGAGCATTTATTATCGATTATATGGCCCATACCATAGCCGAGGCTGAAAAAGGTGAATGTCACAGCCCGCTTATGGCTGCCGCAGCAGTATGGCGCATCGCCACACCGCTGGTTGCACAGTTATATGAGTTCTGCGGGTTTACCGGTGAGTCGCACCGTGAGTTCCTCAAGAACTGGTACGGCCCGTTATCCAGGGTAAGTTTCGGTCCGCCGGTAGTTAACATGAAAAAAGTCCTTGCCCTGATACGGTCGGGGACCATACGCCTGCCCGGCGAGCCCCCTGCACAGCTTCGGGTGGACCAGGAACAGGTAATGTTATCGGTCCCGGACGGTTTGCAGACCGTTACCGCCCTAATCGATGCCCGTATAGCCCGCGCCGCTCTGGAAAAAGGGAATAACAGGCTGTATGCAAACCTTAACGATAAGGGGCTGGTAACTCCGCTGGTTAATGATACCTTCCGTGTGGGGGCCATAACCTTAGACCGGAACGGAAGGGTGATTACCGCCTCCGGAAGTGTCTTGCAGGTGTATGCCTATGGCACTCCTACCGAGGGAACAGTACTTGACAATGACAGCCTTTCGCGTGAAAAACATAATTTCGGGGCACTCTGGGCCCGGACTTTAAAAGAAAATTGTTATGAAAAAACCTGATTATCTGCCGGAACTCACCCCGGTGGTCCATCCGTGGGTACACGAACTGCTACGACAGGAAGAGCGTATGGAAACAGCATTATCACTGCACGGGTCGCCGGTAAATATCCACTGTACGGTGCCTTTCCGGGAAAATATCGGAAAATTCCGGTCCGTTTTCGATAACCTCGGACTCGAATATACCTTGTTTTTTGCCCGTAAGGCCAATAAATGTCTGGTATACCCTGAAGTAGCCCTGGGCGAAGGGGAAGGTGTGGATACGGCCAGCTATACGGAGCTCCGGGAATGTCTGGAACAGGGAGCCGATCCACGCAAACTGGTGGTTACTGCAGCGGTCAAGAACAAAGCGCTCGTAAAACTTGCCGTGACGCATGGCGTTCCCCTGGTCATCGATAACGAAGACGAATGCCGGTTAATTCAATCGGTTTGTGAGGAGGCAGGGTGTACGGTACCGGTGCAGCTCAGGGCCAGTCATTTTCGCTATGAGGGAGAGGTATTGTACAGCCGGTTCGGGTTTCCGGTAGGAGAAATTCCCGGTTGGGCAGGCCGGAACCTTGGCCATGACGGAACATATCACCTTTTGAAGTATCGCGGACTTCATTTTCATCTCAGTGGTTATTCTACCGGGCAAAGGGCAGAAGCCTTATGGCAGTGCCTGGAGGCCGTACGTCTGCTGAAAGAGAAAGGTTTTGCTACCGAAAGTATAGATATGGGCGGAGGAATACTGGTAAACTATCTGGAACAGCAAACCCAGTGGCGCGATTTTTTCCGGGAGCTGGAGAAGTCGGTAAGGGGAGACCGCAGCCCCATAACCATTCACAACGACGGCCTGGGACTGCAGTTGTACCGCGGAGAGGTTATCGGCAGCCCGCAGGTATATCCTTATTTTAACCGGGAACACGGGGCAGAATTTCTCAGAACCGTGCTGGACAGTACGAATGAAAAGGGTGAGCGCTTGTGCGAGGTGCTCCGTTCGCAGGGTATCCGGGTGCACCTGGAACCGGGCAGGTCGCTACTGGACCAGTGCGGGATAACGCTGGCAAAAGTATGCTTTACCAAAAAGGACAGCGCCGGAAATACTCTGGTGGGACTGGAGATGAACCGCACCCAGCTCAGGAGTTCCAGTGCCGATTTTCTTTCCGACCCTGTTCATATAAGCCGTGTTTCCAGCTCCGGGCCGGAAGCCGAAGGATATCTGGTAGGCGGATATTGCCTGGAACAGGAATTTATACTCAAACGAAAAATAAGGTTCCGGAACCTTCCTGTAACAGGAGACTGGATCGTTTTTATCAATACGGCAGGGTATATGATGCATTTTTACGAATCCCGGGCCCACAGGTTCGAACTGGCGGCAAATCTTCTTTACGAAGAGGACAAATTATATGGCATTTAGATTTTATTTTCTTACAAATGCTCTTGAAGCCTGTCTGGGATCAGGTTTCAGGGGTTGTTTTTTGGTGGCCATAACCTCTAAACTATAATGCCCGAACTCCTCGGTCACCGTTCCATAACAGGCATAGATGCCCTTGCCATGAATGGGCGTTTGGTCCATGACCTGCGGAAAGTGGACACAATCAAAGAAATTCCCCTCCAGGTCCAGCATGGTGGTAAAGCGCATGACTTCCCCTTTGGAGGTGGTATTGGTACGAGTGTGCACCATGGCACCATAGACCAGTATCTTTCTGTTCAAATGGTCCGGAAAATCCTGGTACACAAGTCGGCTCTTTGGTTCCCCGTCCATCAGGGCATAGTACCCGCATAGGGGGAAACCCAATAGTTCCAGTTGGTCGTAGGCATCCTCAACGGGGTGGGAGGGCAACTGGGGCAGCTTGAAGTTCCGGTGCCTGGGCTTGAACAGTAGTGTCTGGGTCGTGCGTTTACCATAGGCACGGGTCTTGAACACCGCATGCCAAAGGACTTCCTTTTTGGGCACCCCAAAACAACGGAAGGCATCGATACGTACCAGTATGGAGAGTTGTTCTATGGAAATGGGCACCCGGTCGATAAAATCATCAAAGTCCCGGAACTTGCCATGGAGCTGCCGTTCGGTCAGCAACCGCTGGATGACAGGCCGTTCGAGATCCCGCAGGTTTCCCAGCCCCAGGTAAATGTTACGTCCATGAATGATATTGATATGGTCGCTCCGGTTGATACAGGGCGGAAGGATGGAAGCCCCCCACATTTTGGCCTCATGGACATAGAGTTCCATATCGTAGAAGCCACCGCCATTGTTGAGCACGGCGACCATGAACTCCAGCGGGAAATAACATTTCAGGTAAAGGCTCTGGTAACTTTCCACGGCATAGGAAGCGGAATGTCCCTTTGCAAAGGCATAGCCTGCAAAACTCTCAATCTGCTCCCAGACCATGTTGGTCAAAGCGGCATCATGGTCCCTTTCCTTACAGTTGACAAAAAACTTGGTCCTGACGGCCTGGAATTCCTCCCGGGAGCGGAACTTGCCGCTCATGCCCCTGCGCAGGACATCGGCCTCGCCCAGGTCCAGCCCTGCAAACAGGTGGGCCACTTTAAGTACATCTTCCTGATACACCATGATGCCATGGGTCTCTGGCATGATCACCAAGAGAATGGGATTGGCCTGCTTCCGGCGTTCCGGTTCCCGCTCCCTACGGATATATTCGTCCTTCATTCCCGAGGAGGAGACACCCGGGCGGATGACGGAACTGGCGGCTACCAGTCCCAAGTAGTCATGGGTGCCCAGTTTTTTCATCAGGCCCCGCATGGCCGGAGACTCCACATAATAGGCCCCGATGGCCCGACCTTCGCTTAACAAACGGTTGATGTTGGGGTCCCGTTTGAGGCGTTCCACATCCTTGATGTCCCATAGTTCCGCTTCGGGCTGGTTCTCCCGAATGATCGAGATGGCCTCCTTGATCTTGGCCAGTCCACGTTGTCCCAGGATATCGAACTTGAAAATCCCCACATCCTCGGCAATGATCATATCGAACTGTACCGTCGGAAAACCTTTGGGCGGTAGAGTAGTGGCCGAATAGTAATGCTCGGAACGGTCCAGGATTAAGATTCCCGAGGAATGTACGCTGACGTAGTTGGGCATCCCGTGAATATAGGTGGCGTATTTCAAAACCAGCATGGAGAGCTCATCCAGGTCATGGTGTTTGAGACGGTCCGAGACCAGCTTGTCGATTTCTTCATTGGGCAGGCCGAAGACCTTGCCCAGTTCCCGGACGGCGGCCCGGTACTTAAAGGTGTTGTAGGTGCCCAACAGGGCGACATGGTCAAAACGTTTAAAGATATAGGCCGTGACATCGTCCCGGTCCCATGTCGAGAAATCAATATCGAAATCAGGGGGCGAGGCCCGAAATGGGTTGATGAACCTCTCGAAATACAGGTCCAGTTCGATGGGGTCCACATCGGTGATACCGATTAGGTAGGCCACCAGGCTATTGGCCCCGCTACCCCGTCCCACATAAGGATAGTCCCTGGACCGGGCATAGGAAACAATATCGTGGTTGATGAGGAAGTAGGATACGAAGTCCAGTTTCCGGATGGTTTCCAGTTCCCGTTCCATCCGTTGTCTTACATTTTCCGAAGGGTTGGCATAACGCCTGGGCAGCCCTGCTTGGGCGAGTTCCCTCAACTTTTGGAAATCGGCTTCTTTCGATTCCAGGAAGCGGGATTGGTTCTGGGAGACCCTGTCCTTCCCGAACCCGAAATCAAGGGAACTGTCCTCCAGCAATTTCCGGGTATTGGCCAGGATATGGGGAAAGTCGGCCAAAAGCCCTTCCACCTCCGAAATGGGCCGCATGGTATCGTCGGGGTTGCCCTGTTCCGATTGGGGCAGTTTACTGAGCAGGGTATTCAGGCCGATGGCCCTGAGCAGCCGATGGGTATTGAAATCCTTTTTGTTCCTGAAGGTCACGGGCTGCAAGAGCACCAGTCTATCGTGCTCATTCCGGTAATGGGAAAAACGCAGTTTGCGCAGTTGCCCCAGGGATACCCCGATGAATTCACGTTCCCGGAACCGGGAGCGTTCCTCTTTCAGTACCTTCTCAAAAGGGTAAATAATATAGGCATTATCAAAGGCCGGAGCATCGGGGGCTATTGGTTTTCCCGAATGCAGGTGCCCGGACAAAAAGGCATTGAGCTCTCGAAATCCTTCATTGTTCTTGGCTAATGCCACGAACTGCTGTTGGTTGCCGTTGCGGAAATCAATGCCCACCACGGGCTTGATACCTTGCATCCGGGCCAGGCGTACAAAGTTCATGGCCACGGAGGTATTGTTGATGTCGGTCAATGCCAACGTCCGGACCCCTTGGGCTTCGGCTAGGGCCAAGAGTTCCTCCTCGGAAAAAGTTCCGTAGTTCAGGGAGTAATATGTATGGCAATTCAGGTACATTATTGCTGTCTATGGGCCAATAAAATAGGAGGCTTTCCATCAAAGGGGTTCCCGCCCCTTCCGATGGTACGGGCACCCAGGGCCGAGGCCCGCATCAGGGCGGATTCCCCGAAGCGGTTGCGGATCTTGTCCATGGCCTGGTAGAGGTCCAGTCGTTTGTCGCTGTCCTCAAACAAATCTATCTGATAGTAGCCACCCACGATATGGCTGTAGTTGACCCCGACCAGACGGATGAGCATCCTGCGCTGGTACAGGGAATGGAATAATTCCCGGACCAGGGGGATAAGGATATGGTCGGCACTGGTATAGGGAATGCGTTTCTGTTTGGTATAGGTCTGGAAATCGCTGTAGCGTATTTTCACGCTGACACAGCCCGTCATTTTCTGGCCACGCCGCAATTGGTAGGCCAGGTTCTCGGCCATGGCCACCAGCGTGGTCTCCAGTTTGTCCATATCGATGGTGTCCTTGCCGTAGGTACGCTCGGAAGAAATGGACTTTCGTTCATGGAAGGGGACGAGGGGCGGGTTGTCCAGTCCGTGGGCCCGCATCCAGATGGTACGGCCATGGACGCCAAAGCCACTTTCCATCATTTCCAGGGGCAGTTCCTGAAGGGTGCGGATCGTGGTGACTCCCATATTGGACAAAAGTCCATAAGTCTTTTCCCCGACGGAGGGCAGTTTCCGGATGGAGAGCGGGGCCAGGAACTCCCGTTCGTAGCCGAAATCGATCATCATCTGGTTGTTGGGCTTGGCCTCCCCGGTGGCCACTTTGGAGACCACCTTGTTCTTGGACAGTCCGAAGGAGATGGGCAGCCCGGTTTCCTTCAATATCCGTTGGCGCAGTTCCGAGGCATATTTATAACACCCGAAAAAACGGTCCATGCCCGAAAGGTCGGCATAGAACTCGTCCACACTGGCCTTTTCAAAGAGGGGAACACTTTCGCGGATAATCTCCGTTACATTGTCTGAAAACTTCATGTAGGTACCGGCATTGCCCTTGATGACCGTTGCCTCCGGGCAGAGCCTGCGGGCCACTTTCATGGACATGCCCGAATGCACCCCGAACCGCCGGGTCTCATAGCTGCATGCCGCCACAACCCCCCGATCGCCAAGGCCACCGACAAGCAGGGGCCGTTTCATCAAACGGGTGTCCAGCAGTCGTTCACAGGACACGAAAAAGGTGTCCAAATCCATATGGAGAATTGTAGTGCTCATTATTAAAAATTGGATATATTCCAAGTAATTGGAAAATGTCCAAAATTACAAAAGAAGGGACGTTGTTTCCAAACTTTAACAATTTTTACTTTTTACATGGGAAGAGGGGACGATGAGTTATTCGATAAGGCAGTCCGGATATAAGCTTCCCGGTAACACAAACCTTTATTGTCAGAAAGCGGGTTTCTGATATCCATTATATGCCTCCGGAAATTTCTCCGAAAATAAATGGGAGTAAAAAAAGAGTCCGGTTTCCCGAACCCTTTAATCATTTCCCATCCTGAGGGTTACCCCTTCGAGGCCTTGACCTGTTTTTGGAGTGCCTTGATCCGTTCCTTCAGCCTCTTCTCTCGTTTGTCTCTATCCTGGACATAGCGGGTTTCAATGGCTTCCACATCAGCCTTATAGTACTCCTTCATGGCCATATAAAAGGCAACATTGGTACTGTCATTGGTATGGTTCCGCTCCCCGAAGTGTACCTGACTGGTGAGCAGAAACCGGATAAGCCTGTTCAGGGTAGCTTCTTTAAAGTGCTTCCTGAAATGGTTCACGATCTCTTCCCTGGAGCCTTTGATGGTATCTCCAAAGAAACCCTGGAAGTGCTGGCCTTGGGCGGTATACCCGATATTATTCTGGTAAAGGGAGATGGCAAAAGCGGCCATTTCGTCGGTGGACAAGGGTTTATCCATGTTGATGTACTCCGTTTCCCGGATCATTTGTACCACTTCCTCGAACAGCTTGTTGTTTTCGATTTCCTTTTTCCGGGTTTCCCGTGCTTTGATCTTGGTAATCTGTTCTTCCGGGGTACATTCAGACATTTTTCGCTTTTCCAGGGGCAGGGTATGGGTAGCTTCTTTCCCGTTGGCGTTTTCCCTCATCTTAACGAAGATCTCTTCGGTCTTATAGGTGTCGGTATCCAACAGCATACCTTTTTCAAATCCGTTTGTAGTGGCAGAATCATAATGCTTCTTCGCTTGCTTGTATTCTTCTAAGGCTTCATCCAGGTTCTCTTGTAGCTGCTGATCTGTATACTCGTAAAACCGATTTTGATACTTGATGGCCTTCAGGGTCGGTTCTACCGGTTTTTTAATAATCTCCAGCTCATCGATCATGGAGATGGTAAAACCCTGTTTTTCCATTTGAGCGATAACCATTTGGTTACGTTCCTCATCTTTCCAGTACTTGCTGATCTCGGGTACTAACCGGAACCCTTCCTTTTTGGCCCTTTCGATCAGGTTCAATAGGGTCCTGGACTTTTTGCTTTCAAAACAGGCTGTTCGGGTACAGACCATTTTACCTTCGCCAAAGAGGTTACCCTGGTTGGCGGCATTAAAGGGGCAGATGGTACAGGCTCCTGTTTTGGGCATTAGTTTTTTATCGGATAGATCAAAGGGAGCCTTGGCCAGGTCAAAGGTTTGTTGGTCTACCATTCGTTTGACCTGGTTGGCCTGGAACTTCCCATTCAGGCTTTCCAGCATCATCTGTTGTTCCCCGGCTTCGAACAGTGCTACGGCTACCCCGAGAGAAAGGGACATTTCTCCACTTCTGATGAACTCTTTGAACCCTTCGATCAGCCCTGCCAGTTTAAGCCGTTGCCGAACGAAATTTTCTGAGCGCCCCAGGCGTTTGGCAATCTCTGCCGGATCGTATATATCGACCAGGAAAGCGATGGCCTCGGCCTCTTCGGTGGGTTCCACATCCTTGCGTTGCAGGTTTTCGATGATCTGCACCTCCATGATGTCGTTACCGGAGTATTCTCTGACCATGACTGGAATGGTCTTTTGCCCTGCCAGTTTACTGGCCCGGTAGCGGCGTTCGCCCATAACGATGATGAAATTCTTACCTGATCTCCGGACAGTGATGGGTTGCAGTACCCCGTGCTGGGCAATGCTCTGAGCCAATAATTTTAAGCCTTCATCGTTGAAGGTCTTTCGGGGCTGGTTAGGATCGGGTTTTACGGAATCCATGTCCAGGTATTGCACCTGAAGGAGGGAGGATTTTCTGGCAACTTCATTTTTGGAAGTGTTCGGAGTTGTTTTTCTTTTACCCGCAGTTTTGCCGGTTTGTCTTTGTTTTGTCTTCGTTTCCATGATACATGAATTTATGGTTAAACAATATTTGAGCAGGACACCAAGCGGAAGACAAATTTTTGGAGTGGCAAGGAAACGGAATAAAAAGTGAGGGAGGAACGGCTTTATGCCGTCCCTTGTCCGAGAAAAGTTTGCGAGCTTAACTTTCGGGAATATTGTATGAGCATATATTTATAGTACTGTTTTTTTCTAAGCTAAGCGCTGTTCTAAAGGTAGCCCTGTGTTTGTTAGGGAATCTGGAATCATGATTGTTCATTATTTTAAGATGTTCATGAAACATGAACAAATAGAAAGTTGGGCGAATCCAGTAAAAAGCCAACTCGTTGAGTAGGTTAAAAAGGATCACTGCAACCAATTTTTAAGAGGATGAAAATTTGGATCTTTTTGGGGAAATTGAGTATATTGGATACCTGTAGTGTATTTTGATTGAAGAAAGAAAAGTTGTGTAACTGCTGTATGTGAAATAGCTTATGGACGGGGTTCTCGAAATGGTATATTTAGGTGAGATTGTCTTGCAATCCAAGATTGCAAAAAAGGCTTCCGATCGTCTGTCCGTTACCTATGAGAATTTCGACGAGATTGAAATTTGGTCTTCGATCCAATCCATTCTTGCGGCAGCCGGGAACCTCTCCAAGATACTCTGGCCCCAGAAAAAGCATTGTGCCCGTGGCAAACATTTGCGGAGGCTACTCAATGTCGATAACGATAATTTACTTTCATACCGTACGTTCCGAAATCATTTCGAGCATTATGACGAACGAATAAGCGATTGGTTTTCAAATCAATCCTCCGCTGTCTATAGAGATTTGGATATCGATCCTTTCCCATCAACCTGGAAAATGGTCGATCGCAATAAAAATGGCTCATACGATCCCCTTGCGAAGGTCTTAACATTTCGGGGCAAATCATTAAACTTGAGAGAGGTTTTGGATGCTATAGGGGACATTCAACTTAATTGCGGTTCTTTCAGATTGACTTGAACTATTGTAAAAAGTAACCAGAGGACTATAAACGTAGTACAGGCTTCATAGTGCTTCACTTTCAACTTTGCCATTAATTAAGTTTTCACTTTCGTCTGCATTGCGTTCGCATATTCCAATTCAACCTAAGCTTTGGCAGTAAACTAAAATTATTGCCAAAGCTTAGGAAAATGACAGGTCCGGATTTGTTATCAGGAGAACGTTTCTTTGTTGTTTGTACAGAAAAACAAAAAATAATGATGTGAATAAAATAATCTTGAAGGGATGGTGAAATTATCAATAATGTTCATTATATTTGAATGTTCATGTTTCATGAACAAAGCTTCAAAATGAACTAAGCAATGGATTTTCTGTATTTTAAAAACTTCATCGAAGGCTTGGATATGGATATCGAGGCCAATTTCCTGAGCGCACCGGACCCTCCCGGACTGCCGGTGTATGAACTCAACGGTGAACAGGTTTCTGTTTATTTCAGAAATGAGATCAGGCAGCACAATGTACCGTTCATCCTAAAGGAGGAACAGGAATTTCCGTTATTGGTGGCCGCCAGGTACATTACCCCAACGGCCAAGGATATGTTGAGGGCCGAAAGGATCAATTATATGGACAGTTTTGGCAATGCCTATTTCAACCTTCCCGGGTTGAGGGTGTATCTGGAACGCCATAATGCGACGCCCTATGTAAAGCCTTCCTCAAAAGTGTTTACGCAGGCCGGGGGACAACTGATCTATCATTTTCTACAAAACCCCGATCTGGTCAACGAGACCCAACGTTATCTGGCACATATCAGCATGATTTCCCTGGGGAGCGTGAGCAAGGTCATGCAGGGGCTGTCCGAACATGGCTATATTTTCCACGAGGGCGAAAACAAAAGATACCAGCTCTTGGGATATAAGGAACTATTGGACCGCTGGGTACCTCTGGTCAATGAAAAGATATTGCCCAATTTCCTGTTGGGCACCTATTCCTTTTCCGGAGATTTACAGAGCGACTGGAAGAACCAATTCTTAAGGCCCCAGGTATTCTGGAGTGGGGAGCCGGCCGCAGCATTGCTGACCGATGATTTCTTTCCACAGAAATTCAGTATGTTCACCACGTTCAGGGAAAAGAGGGATATCCTCCAGACCTTAAAACTCGTACCGGACCCCAATGGGAATGTTACCTTATATGCACCGTTCTGGATGGAAACCAACAAAATGGAAACGGCTTCTAACTATGTAGGGTATAAAAATGTGGTACATCCGGTACTGATATATGCCGAGTTGGTATATTCAGGGGAACCAAGAAATCTGGAAATGGCACAAAACATCTTGAATGAGTACCTCGAACCACAGTTTTAAAGCATATTCCTTTGCCCAGCACGGGGAGGTTTACAGAATTCTGGAAAAGGTTTTTGCTGAACATGGAGTCAACTATTACCTGATAGGGGCCAATGCAAGGGATATTGCCCTGTACCGGGCGGGGGAAAGACCGATAAGGGCCACAGCTGACATTGATTTTGCTATAATGGTCCCGGACCATGATCGATACAATGCCATAAAACTGGAACTCAAAAAGTATGGATTTGATGATGTAGGACGAAATATGCCTTACCGGATGTTCCATGAAGGATCAAAGACGGTACTCGATCTGTTGCCGTTCGGGGGTATTGAGGAAAACAGGATGGTTTCCTTCCTGAATGAAAAGATAGAGCTTTCAGCAGTGGGGATGCAACAGGTGGCGGAAGACATTGAAATGTTTGAACATCCGGAAGGGTTCAGCATACCCTTTAGCCCTGCACATGGCTTGGTAATCCTGAAGTTGATTGCCTGGTCCGAAAAACCGGAGATCCGGATGAAGGACCTGGGCGACACGGCGGAAATCTTACGGATCGCCTGGGCACTATATGAACCGGAACTCTACCGGGAGAATGCCGAACATGCCGATCTGTTCGGGTTGGAAGATTTTGAAATGCATAGTGTTTCGGCACGGATTATGGGCCGGAAAATGCAGCGCATCCTGAAACTGGATCGGGACCTGGGTGATAAGATCAAAGGATTGTTAGAGAAAGAACTGGATGCAGAAACCGGGCCGCTGACTCTGGCCTTGGCCAAGGCATTGGATAAAGACCTCGCCTTCGCCAGAAAAATAGTCAGGGCCATGCAAACGGGCATTTTGGAATTTGATGCATAATCGAAATGGAACAATATGTTTAAGAACTTATTTTCAAACATGGAATTCACCAGTGGGACCGGGTTCTTTAAAGTGAACAAAAATGAGTTAATTGAAATAAACCAACTAAACGGCAACGGTCATTTTGGATATATTCTTATTACTGAACGCAAAATCTTCAGGAAACGCTTCAGGCTAAACTATTCTCAAATGATCATATTTCGTTTCCGTGTATTCCAAGTTTTTCTTTGAACTCTTCAGTTTGGATTTTAATTGCATCATATCCTTGCTGATTTTCTTTTCAACGACCCTGGCATACTTCTGTGTAGTTGATAATTTGGTATGGCCCAACATTTTTGAAACCGTTTCAATGGGGACATCATTTAAAAGAGCTATCGTGGTTGCAAAAGTATGACGCGCCACATGGAAGGTGAGATTCTTATCAAAATTACATAGTTTGGCAATTTCCTTAAGATATTTATTAATCTTTTGGTCACTGAATACCTGTAATAGTGAATAGTTATTTTCAGCAGATGGATAATCGGCATATTTTTCAAGAATTTCTTTAGCTTCATCCAACAACGGCAGCTTAACAGGAGTCTTAGATTTCTGGCGTCTAACCATAATCCATTCTTCTCCATCTATTCCATTGACGATGTCCTTTTTTTTCAAATTCTTCACCTCAATATAACAAAGCCCTGTATAGCAGGAGAAAACAAATATATCCCGTACCAAGCACATGCTTTTATTTGAAATAGTAAGCATGACCATTGAATCAAGTTCAAACTGTTCCAGAAATGGGCAATCAAACTCTTCATACTTCAGCTGGTACAAGGCAAACGGGTTTGTCTTGATCCACCCGTGTTTCAAGGCTAAGGTGGTCATCTTTTGCAAGCGTTCGAGGTGTTTCATAATCCCATTGTTGTTGAGTGGTTGGCCTTCCCGTAATGGGGGACAAGTGCGGAGATAATCTTCAAAGTTTACTATGAATGTATAACCTACCTGGACCAGTGGAATATCTTTTGACTTATATTGCTTTTTTATAAATCGCTCGACATACTTTTCCGTGGCACCATAATTCCCCCTCGTACCAGGCGCCAGTTTCTTCAGTTCATGCTCCTTATGATACTTTAGAAGTTCCTTAACAGTCGTAACAGCTCTGTCCTTCCCCAGGTAGCGGGCCTTAATGGCCTGTGCTGTTATTGGTCTTTCTTCATTCTTTAATTCCTTATAAGCCTTTTTAATTTGGGAAACGATCAAATCAAGATTGTCGTTGAGGAATTTTGCTTTTTCTTTCCGTTTCTTTACCCTGGTTGCTTTGGTACACCAATGTTGTTCAAGGACGGCTTCCTTGGTACTGATGTCGGCATAAAGGCTGTTTATCCAGATACGTGCATAGATCGGGATCGTTCGATCTTTTCTGATGGCGGTTTTTTTCAACCAGAAGTGAACATTGAATGTGTGTGTAATTGTCATCACTTTCGTTTTAGATTGGAAAATCAGTTAAAACGAAAGCCAAATCGCCTCGAAAGTCAAATACGGGCCTTGAACTGTAAATTTAGGAATTTATCTCCTAAACTAAATAGGACATCAAATAGGACATCAATGAATACGCTTTTAAATGGATACAAAAAAAACCAGTGAAAATACATTTCACTGGTTTTCATTTATTTACGTATTAAAAGTTTAATTTTAATACCCTATAAGTGGGGAGAGCAGGATTCGAACCTGCGAAGGTAAAACCAACAGATTTACAGTCTGTCCTCGTTGGCCGCTTGAGTATCTCCCCTAAGCTTTTGTCATGTAGTATACCCGGTAAACGAGCGGTGCAAATATAGGATTGTTTTGCTTTTGTACAAGTAAAAATTTCAGGAAGTTCGGGGATGAAATTACAACTATCTGAAGGTGTTGGTTTTGGGCTTATTGACGGATTGGGCCCTCGTCAGAGATCCGGGTAATAATCTCGGAAGGCTCCGATTGGAAATCTACCCGGAGGGTACCGGGCTGTTTTCTGAACCAGGTGAGCTGCCGTTTGGCGAACCTCCGGGTGTTCTTTTTGATTTCTTCTACGGCAAATTCCAGTTCGCAATCTCCTTCCAGGTAACGGAACAATTCCTTGTACCCTACGGTCTGAAGTGCATTCAGGTGCTGGTGGGGGAGCAGGGCTTTAGCTTCTTCCAGCAAACCGTTCTGCATCATGAGGTCTACCCGGCGGTTGATCCGGTCGTAGATTACCTGCCGTTCTGCATCCGGTGTTATGGAAAGGGTGTTGAAAGGGCGGGATTGTTTTTTCCCCTTGAGAAAGGAAGAATACGGTTTTCCGGTGCCCTTGCTTATTTCCAGGGCGCGGATCACGCGTTGCGGGTTATGGAGGTCTACCTGTTGGTAATACAGGGGGTCCAGTGCCTTCAATTCCTGCTGTAATGCGGTAATTCCTTCTTTGCGGAGCGTAGTGTTCAGCGCATCTCTCAGGGCTGGGGATACTTCCGGGAAATCGTCGAGCCCGTACAGTACGGCATTGACATAAAGACCGCTGCCCCCGGCCATAATAACCGTATCGTGTTCCTGGAAGAGGTCTTTCAGGAGCGCTATGGCATCCTGTTCAAAATCGCCTACGGTGTAGGTTTCGAATATGCTTTTGTGCTGGATAAAATAATGGGGGACTGCAGCGAGCTCTTCCGGTGAAGGAACTGCGGTACCTATGGACATTTCCCTGTAAAACTGCCTGGAGTCTGCAGACAGGACTACGGTCTTGAAATGCCTGGCCAGTTGAATGGCCAGTGCGGTCTTGCCTATGGCCGTAGGCCCTACAACGCTGATCAGGTATTTACTGTTTTCCGGTTCCAAGTTCGAATAAGAGATAAAAATTAATCTTCCCCTCCGTTATCCTGTCCGGGAAGGGCAGGGAGTTCTTTTCCGCAGTGATAGCAATACCTCGCCTGCGGTATATAGTTTGGGGTCTGGCATTGGGTACATATTCTGCCTCCTGCCTTAAGGGCCTTTTCATGCTCTTCCCTTTCGCGTTTTGACTTGGCGTATTCCACTGTTACGATACCGGTAGGAACGGCTATGATACCGTAACCGAGGATCATGATGAGCACGGCGATAAGCTGTCCCAGCTCCGACTGCGGGGCGATATCCCCGTATCCCACGGTGGTCAGGGTAACGATGGTCCAGTATATACTCCTGGGAATACTGGTGAAACCGCTGTTGTGGTCCTGTTCGATAATAAACATTAACGAGCCGATAACCACAGAGATAATGAGCACCGTATACAGGAACACCACGATCTTTGTCCTGCTCGCGGTAAGTGCTTCCCTGAGCTGTGAAGCTTCCCCGATAAAACGCATCAGCTGAAGGATACGGAATACCCTTAGCAGTCTCAGCGATCTTATGGTAGCCAGCACGTGAGTGTTTATAAAGAAAAAGGACAGGTACATGGGCAGTATGGAAATGAGATCGATAATCCCGTAAAAACTGAAGATGTAATTCCATGATTTTTTGACGGTTATGATCCTGAGAATATACTCAATGGTAAAGATGATGGTGATAACCCATTCCAGGATCATGAGAAGGTTGTGATACTTGCTGTCTATCTCCTCGATACTTTCGAACATGACCACGAAAATGCTGAGTATGATAAGAATGAGAATGCAGATATCAAACAGCCTCCCTGCAGGAGTATTCACCCCATATATAATGATATGGGTCTTCTGTTTCCATATCTCGTATCTGGATTTTATTTTCTCTCTCACGGTTTTCCGAAAGTAAGTTTGTGATGTGTAAGTATTTCCGGTATAAATATAAGAGTTAAATTCGGCAATTAAGAATTTGTGCCCCCATGATTGCCCGGTTTCCCCGGAGTATCGAATTCTACGATCTTATACCCGTTGTTCTTTCTGAGAAAAGACTGTATGATATGCCGTGCGTCTGCCGTGTTTTCCATAGGGGTGAGCACCTTTTTCAGAATCTCGATATTGTTTACCTGGTAGTTTAGGTCAAAGAATGCAATTCCTTTAAAAACAGACTCTTCTATCATAAC
The DNA here is from genome assembly GCF_003285545.1 of Sinomicrobium soli. Taxonomy (GTDB): domain Bacteria; phylum Bacteroidota; class Bacteroidia; order Flavobacteriales; family Flavobacteriaceae; genus Sinomicrobium. The sequence goes on from NZ_QLNV01000006.1 coordinate 277,133, forward strand.
AACGCTGCGTTCTCCGGTACTCCGCCCCTTGTCGATGATAAGCATATTGTCGTGAGGATAACTGTATTTCTCCAGTGCATTCCGCACCCTTTGATTATAGCTTTCTGCCGGTTCCCGGCCCACGCATGCTCCGCGACACTGCTGTACCGTGTAGTTATGGCAGTGTTTCCGGGCTTCGGATATGCCTGTGAGTTTCGGGCATAATCCGTATTCTTCGGTCATTTTGTAGAGCAGGGTCCGGGCTTCATGTACGGAAGTGAAGGTCATTACCGCGGATTGATGCTTTTTCTGGCGTTTCCCGGTACTGTCGATATAGAGGTTCAGGTATCCTTTTTCGTCCGTCCCGCAATACAGTCCGAAGGAAAACAGGGGAAACCGGTATTGCGGATTGTATTTCGGCCTGTTTTTCCTGATCTCATCGTGCTCCTTGAGGGACGCGATAAGCACACTTCCGGTTTCTTCATAGGTCACGGCACTGACTTCCTGCTGGATGAGCTTCGACCTCTTTCCGGTGCGTGTAAACTGTTTGTTGACCTTGTTCCTTATATTCTTGCTTTTTTCAATAAAGACAATGTTGCCGTCCTTGCGGTGTACGTAATATACTCCTGTGGTTTCGGGAAGTTCTTCCACGATATGCAGCAGTTTGGGAGACAGTGTCCCCGTATCTTCAGATTTGATACTTTCCCTTACGATGGTCTTGGACTGGTCTTTGGCCAGCAACAGCTTAAAAAGCTTTACGGTAGCCTGGGCATCGCCATTGGCCCTGTGCCTGTCGCTTACCGGGATCCCGAGAGAGCGGACCAGTTTTCCCAGGCTATACGATCCGGCTTCGGGTATCAGTTTCTGAGAAAGTTCTACCGTACAGAGTGTTTTCCGCTTGTAGTCGAACCCCAGTCGCTGAAATTCGGTACGGAGTATGCGATAGTCGAACTGGGCGTTATGAGCTACTATGGTACAGTTTTCGGTGATCTCGACAATGCGTTTTGCCACCTCGTAAAATTTCGGGGCAGACCGCAGCATGGCATTGTTTATCCCGGTCAGGTTTACCACAAAGGGCTGTATTTCCTTTTCGGGGTTTATCAGACTGATAAAACGGTCCGTAACCTTGTGTCCGTCAAACCTGTGTATGGCTATTTCGGTAATCCCCTCTTCATTGTATTGACCTCCTGTCGTTTCGATGTCTAATATTGCGTACATATATCCCTGATCCGCAGAACCCGTCCGTTTTCCCCTCGTGGGCGGAGGTGTTCTGAAAAAATTTAATGATAGTTCCTCGCCCCAAATATACTACTTCCTATCCGAACCATGGTACTGCCGCAATCTATTGCGATCCTGTAATCACCGCTCATCCCCATGGAAAGGACCTGTATTTCAGGAGATAAGGAAGACGATTTGTCGAACAGTTTTTTCAGGCCGGAAAACTCTTTTCTCACCTGTGCTTCATTATCCGTAAAAGTAGCCATACCCATAAGCCCGACCACCTTTACATGGGTCAAAGTATGGAGTTCTTCCGACCGGAGCAGCTCCAGTACCTCGTTTTCGTCCATTCCGAACTTGGTCTCTTCCTCGGCGATGTGCACCTGCAGGAGACAGGAAATGCTCCGGTGGTATTTTGCGGCCTGCTTGTTGATCTCCCTGAGGAGTTTCAGGCTGTCTACCCCGTGAACCAGGGAGACGTATTCGGCCATGTATTTTACCTTGTTCCGCTGGACATGCCCTATCATGTGCCATTCGGTATCTTCGGGCATCTGCTGCCACTTTCCTGTCATTTCCTGTATCTTGTTTTCCCCGAAAATACGCTGTCCCGCCCTATAAGCTTCCATCAGGTCTGCGACCGGTTTGGTTTTGGATACGGCAACCAGGCTTACATGCCCGGGAAGCTCCTCTTTAATCGCTTTCAGATTTTCAGATATACTCATCATTCCTTGATTCAGATAAAATTTAAAATTTGTCAATACCCCCGGAGCATCTCAAATCTCACTTAGTGAGTAAATGGTCAGACCGCTTCTTAGTTTCGGTTCGATAAATGTGCTTTTAGGAGGCATTTTCAATCCTGCATCGGCCGTGGCCCTGATCTCATCCATGGTAAGGGGGAGCATCCCGAAACCTACGGTGTATTTTCCCTTGTCTATCTGTGTCTTCATGTCAACGATATTGTTTTTCCCGCTGCCATAGCCTATCCGGTTGTCGTTCCGGAGGTCCGCTATCCCCAATACCGGTTTCAGGATGGTATCGTACAGTAACTGCGGATCCAGAGTACTCAGCACATCCCCGAAACGATACGCGGTCTTTCTCAGGTAGAGGGAGTAGAACTCTCCGTCGAGATACATGGTAAAATGGTGTTTTTTTGAGGGTTTATACCATTCCGTATCCCGGTCCTCTATACGGTAATACTCATCGAGCCTGATCAGGAAATCCTCTTTTGAAAGCCCGTTGAGCCCCTTGACCATACGGTTGAATTCATATATCCTGAGGGAAGATTCCGGTATAAAATATCCCATAAAGAAATTATAGGGCTCTTTCCCGGTATGGTGAGGATTAATTTGTTGCCTGCGTTCTGCGAGGAGGACCGATGAGGCCGTCCTGTGATGCCCGTCGGCGATGTAGATACTTTTCATCGCGGAAAATTCGTTCCGGACCGCTGCTATTTTTTCAGGGTTCGACAGCTTCCACAGGTAATGGGTTATCCTGTCTGTGGTGGTGAATTCGTATTCGGGAACGGCCGCGGTCACTTCGGCAATGACTTTTTCGAGGGGTGCGCTGTCAGGATAGGTAAGCAATACAGGCTCAGAGTTGAACCCCACCGTATCCAGGTACTCCATAAACAGTTCTTCCCGCGTCCTGATGGTTTCTTCGTGTTTTTTGATCACGTCATTTTTGTAATCATCCACACTTGCACCTCCCAGAAAACCACAGAAAACATGTTTCCTGGTTTTTTGTTTATAGATGTACAGTGAAGGTGTTTCATCCCGGATAAAAATTTCCTCTTCCCTGAATTCCAGGTACCTGTTCCGCACCAGCCTGAACCGGTCCTCACCCGAAACCTCCCGGTGAAACTTATATCCGGGATTAACGATATGCAGGAAAGAGTAGGGGTTATACCTGAGCCTGGCTTCCCGTTCTTTTTTGGAATAACTCTCATACGACCTCGACGCTACCAGTCCCACCTTGTCCCTGGAAGGCCGTACGGCCCTGAAAGGTTGAATTAATGCCATGCGCTGTTCTCTTTTTTACGAGGGGCAAATGTGGCCCCTGTGTTGTTTATTGTTGTTGTTGCGGCAATGCGCGGGAGGTACATTGTTCGAATATCCGTAATTTTTATATGTGTGATATGTGGAGACGCAAAATATTGCGTCTCTACGAAAACATGGGGGATATTTTTTCTGCCTTTTTGCTCTCGCTGTAATCGTAGAACCCTTCGCCCGATTTTACCCCCAATTTTCCGGCGGTGACCATATTCACCAGCAACGGGCAGGGCGCGTATTTCGGGTTCTTAAATCCGTCATACATGACGTTCAGGATCGACAGGCACACATCCAGCCCGATAAAGTCGGCCAGTTGTAAGGGACCCATGGGGTGGGCCATCCCCAGTTTCATCACGGTATCTATTTCCGCAACTCCCGCCACACCGTGATAGAGGGTTTCCACAGATTCGTTGATCATGGGCATCAGGATACGGTTGGCTACAAAACCGGGGTAGTCATTGACCTCTACCGGTATTTTCCGGAGTTGTCCGGAGAGGGCGGTAACGGTCTTTGCGGTTTCGTCGGAGGTGTCGTATCCCCGTATGATCTCCACCAGTTTCATCAGGGGAACGGGATTCATAAAGTGCATGCCTATTACCTTGTCCGGTCTTTGGGTTACCGAAGCGATACGGGTAACGGATATCGACGATGTATTGGTCGCCAGAACGGTATCTTCATGGCAGTATTCCTCCAGTTTTCGGAAGATATCCAGTTTAAGGGCAGTATTTTCGGTAGCGGCTTCCACCACCAGGGAGACTCCGGCAACGGCTTCTTTCATATCTGTTGAGAGAGTTATCCGGTTTAGTGTTGCCGTTTTATCTTCTTCACTGATGGTTTCCCTGGCGATCATCCGGTCGAGGTTTTTCGCTATGGTAGCCATTCCCTTTTCCAGCGCCTGTTCACCAATATCGACGAGACTTACCTTAAAGCCGGATTGTGCAAAAGTATGAGCGATACCGTTTCCCATTGTTCCGGCACCGATAACTGCAATATTCTTCATAGTGTGCTATTTATGTGTTTAGTGTAAATGTTCTCTGGCTGTCCGGGGTACGTTCCGGGCCTGTCACGAGGCTGCCGGCCGGCAACAGAACAGGCTGTTCTGCATCGCCGGGAACAACGGGGCCCCGGTATGTTCAGAAGTTGGCGATGATCTCCATGGCCACTTTAAGAGCTTCCTTGCCCTGGGTAAGGGTAACTACGGGCGAGGTGTTGTTTGCAATGGCGTCGGCAAAGGTTTCCAGCTCGTCGAGAATGGCATTGTTGACCGGAATTTTCGGATTTTCGAAATAGATCTGTTTCTTGATCCCTTCGGCATTCTGGAGGATCAGGGCAAACTCATCCTCTTTGCGGGGGGCATCTTTCATTTTGACGACTTCCACTTTCTTTTCCAGGAAATCTACCGAGATATAGGCATCCTTCTGGAAGAAGCGTGATTTGCGCATGTTTTTTAACGAGATCCTGCTGGCCGTAAGGTTGGCCACACAACCATTTTCAAAGGCAATACGCGCATTGGCAATATCCGGCGAATTACTGATCACCGAAACCCCGCTGGCATTGATGCTTTTCACGGGAGCATCTACCAGGCTCAGTACAATATCGATATCGTGTATCATAAGGTCCAGTACCACCGGAACGTCGGTCCCCCTCGGGTTGAACTCGGCAAGCCGGTGGGTTTCTATAAACATCGGGTTCCGTATCTTATCTTTTACTGCAAGAAAGGCAGGGTTAAAACGCTCTACATGCCCCACCTGTCCCTGGCCCCCGTGTTTCCCGGCCAGGGCTATGATCTTTTCGGCCTCCTCCACGGTATTGGCAATGGGCTTTTCTATAAAAATATGCTTCCCTTTTTCGAGGGCCTTTTTTGCACAGTCGTAATGCGACAGGGTAGGTGTGACAATATCAACCACATCAACGGCCTCAATAAGCTCTTCTACCGAGGAAAACATATGGTACCCGAATTCCCTGGCCACTTTTCTCGCATTTTTCTGATCCGGATCATAAAATCCGGCAAGTTCGTATTTTGAAGACTGCTTTAATAATCTAAGGTGAATCTTTCCGAGGTGCCCGGCACCCAGAACTCCGGCTTTAAGCATAGGAACAGTTTATTGATTTCAACAAAAATAAGGTTTTCGGATCAATACCACCAAGATTATACAGGGATTATTAAGGGTTGTTGCAGGTTTAAGCTCGGAGCCTGAAGTCGGGAGTCGGGAGTTGTTATTCCGATTGCAATGGAGGAATCTCCGGTCTTACGATATGTTATTGAAGTTTCTTTGGGCTGGGGTGTAGATTCCCTGCCTGCCGGACAGGCGGGTTCACTCCGCTGCGCTGCGTTCTGAATGACAGGATTGTCCCGAGCGCAGTCGAGGAATCTCCGGTCAAACCAAACCTTCAACTTGTAACCAAATCAGCGAACTCAAACTAAGAACTAATAAACTATTTACGGATTTGCCCAATAGTTTTTTCGTCGTAACTTTACCTGCACATCAATTGCAATACGATCTTGAAAGATACCCTGAAACATAAAGGAAAGCGCAACAGGCTTGCAGAAATCATTGCGGGCAAGGGGGTTTCGGACCCCGGGGTGCTGGATGCCGTCAGGCAGGTGCCCAGACATCTTTTTATGGATAGCAGTTTTGAAGATCACGCCTATCAGGACAAGGCTTTTCCCATAGCTGCCGGACAAACCATATCACAACCTTTTACCGTAGCCTTCCAGACGGAACTGCTGGAGGTTGCCCCGGGAAAAAAGATCCTGGAGATCGGTACCGGAAGCGGGTACCAGACGGCCGTACTTCTGGAAATGAAAGCCAGGGTATATACCATAGAACGGCAACTGGAACTGTTTAAACGGACCAGCCTTTTTCTCCCCAAACTGGGGTATCGCCCCAAAAAAATGATTTTTGGCGATGGGTATAAGGGACTCCCGGAAGAGGCTCCTTTTGACGGTATTATTGTAACCGCCGGAGCACCGGAGGTGCCGAAGCCATTGCTGGCCCAGCTGAAAATAGGAGGGCGGCTGGTGATCCCCGTCGGGGAAGATACCCAGATCATGACCATGTTTGTCCGCAAGTCGGCAAAGGAATTCGCAAAGAGTGAGTTCGGGGAATTCCGTTTTGTCCCCCTGCTGGAAAATAAGAGTTAAAGGGCAATTATTGATCCGCATAACCCCCTGTCTTAACAATCGGGGCGGTTTAAGGAATTATATGAGCTGCAGTTCGTTTTTATATTTCAGTATTACGTATAATATTTGTATATTTACATGTAAAACAATGGTATGGACAAGAAACTCACATTAAGTCTCGATCAGGCTGTCATTGAAAAGGCAAAGGTTTATGCCAGGTCGAACAATATAAGTTTGTCAAAGCTTATTGAGTCTTATCTGGCTTCACTGACAAAGCGCACAAAAAGAAAACCGGAAATTACACCTCTGGTGGAAAGTTTAAGCGGTGTTATTGATCTGCCGAAATAGCCAGGCCATCATTCCGGGTGTATACCGGGTTTCATCTGTAACATAATACACGATTATTATGATTTTATGACTTAAGGGGAAATAAAATCTGTTTCGGGGCTTGGTAATTGAAAAAACTTTATGATATTTGTTCACATGAAAAGATATTTCATACATATTATTACTGTCATTACTGTGGTGATTATATCATCGTAGCAGGGAATGGTATGTATGAAACGATCTGAAGAGCCTTCCCTGAAACCGGGAAGGCTTTTTTTATTTCATCTGACCCTTAAAAATGAATATTGTGATAAGGAATACGGTCATTATTATAGTCATCGTCATTAGCCTGTTTCCGGGTTGATACAGTGGTCTTATGCCGTATGCGAAGGGCCTGTATCAACCGGATGGTGGATACGGGCCCTTGATTTTTAAGGCTGTCGTAATTTTTGGATATGATAGTTGAATGCATTTTAATATGTTGTAAATCAACAGTGTAATAATTCATGAGGGATGTTGAGTTTAAAGAACGGAATTCATGTTAAAATGCTGGTGATTTTATATAAAATAATTTAGCTGTTCGTAAAGTATTGTAGAGAAAACTAATTTTTATTGAAGAATGTTAAATACGTATAGTAGACAAGTTACCCAGGACCCTACCCAGCCCGCAGCTCAGGCGATGCTCCACGCATTGGGGCTCAGCGATGAAGACCTCAAAAAACCACTGGTAGGCATTGCGAGTACGGGGTATGAGGGCAATCCGTGTAACATGCACCTTAACAAATTGTCTGAATATGTAAAACAGGGTACTGCGGAAGTTGATCTTATCGGTCTCATTTTTAATACGATCGGGGTGAGCGACGGTATATCGATGGGGACGGAAGGAATGCGTTATTCTCTCCCTTCGAGAGATATTATCGCAGATTCTGTCGAAACCGTAGTCAAGGGAATGTGTTATGACGGTGCCGTAACCGTAGTGGGATGTGACAAGAATATGCCGGGAGCACTTATGGCTCTTTTAAGAATAAACAGGCCGGCGGTACTGGTCTATGGCGGAACCATCGCTGCAGGATGTCACAACGGGAAAAAACTGGATGTAGTTTCTGCTTTTGAAGCCTGGGGCGGAAAGGTGGCCGGAAGCATATCGGAAGAAGAGTATAAAAATGTGATCCACAAAGCTTGCCCGGGGGCCGGTGCCTGCGGGGGAATGTATACGGCCAATACCATGGCTTCTGCCATAGAGGCGATGGGGATGGCCATACCGCAGAATTCCTCTATCCCGGCAGAGAACGACGGCAAGAAGGAAGATTGTATAGCTGCCGGAAAAGCATTGAGACACCTGCTTGAGAAAGATATTAAACCCAGGGACATCGTTACCAGGAAAGCATTGGAAAATGCTTTTCGCCTGGTTACCGTACTCGGAGGGTCTACCAATGCAGTACTTCATTTTATGGCGATAGCCAAGGCGGCGGAGATAGAATTCTCCCTGGACGATTTCAGGAGGATCAGTGAAAACACTCCTTTCCTGGCCGACCTGAAACCCAGCGGGAAATACGTCATGGAAGACCTTCACAGGGTGGGAGGTATTCCTGCCGTACTGAAATTTATGCTGAAGGAAGGGATGTTACACGGCGACTGTCTTACGGTTACCGGGAAAACGCTGGCAGAAAATCTCGAAGCTTTTCCCGATCTGGAAGAAGGGCAGGACATCGTGCGGTCCCTGGACCATCCCATTAAGAAAACGGGACATATCCGCATTCTGTACGGCAATCTTGCCGAAGAAGGCGCAGTGGCGAAGATCACCGGGAAAGAAGGGCTGAATTTTACCGGGAAAGCCAAGGTGTTTGACGGTGAATTCGAAGCCAACCGGGGGATAAAGGAAGGTAAGGTACAAAAAGGCGATGTCGTTATCATTCGTTATGAAGGACCGAAAGGAGGCCCGGGAATGCCGGAAATGCTCAAGCCTACTGCCGCTATTATGGGGGCCGGACTCGGGAAGGAAGTGGCCCTTATTACAGACGGACGCTTTTCGGGAGGGTCGCACGGTTTTGTGGTAGGGCACGTATCTCCGGAGGCCCAGGACGGCGGAAACATAGCCCTGGTGAAAGACGGGGATGTCATTACCATAGATGCCGAAAAAAATACCATAGAAGTGGAACTTACGGAAGAAGAATTAAAAGCGCGAAGGGCCGGATGGCAACAACCTCCGCTGAAACACAAAAAAGGAATATTGTATAAATACGCCAGGACGGTTTCATCTGCATCACAGGGTTGTGTAACAGACGAATTCTAAACATCTTTAATCCGTATGGAGTATACCGGATAAACGTCTGCAATACCCCATAACCGGCGTAGCAATAATAGATAAGTATGGAAACATTAAAGGAAAGATTAGCAGAAACGGAGACAAAGGCAGCCATAAGAATAAGTGGTGCGGAAGCCGTTATCCGTTGCCTTCTCGAAGAAGGAGTGGATCTGATTTACGGATACCCCGGAGGTGCCATTATGCCGGTGTATGACGAATTGTTTAAGTTCCAGGACCAGTTGCATCACGTGCTTACCCGCCACGAGCAGGGTGCTGCACATGCGGCCCAGGGATATGCGAGGGTTACCGGAAGGGTAGGGGTCGCCATGGCAACCTCGGGCCCGGGAGCAACCAACCTGGTTACCGGTATTGCCGATGCACAGATAGATTCCACCCCCCTGGTGTGTATTACCGGGCAGGTGGCCCGTCACTTGCTGGGAACCGATGCCTTTCAGGAAACCGATATCATAGGGATATCGACCCCGGTGACCAAATGGAGTTACCAGGTCACCAGGGCTGCCGATATTCCCAAAGCGCTGGCCAAGGCCTTTTATATAGCACGCTCCGGACGTCCCGGACCCGTACTGATCGATATTACGAAAAATGCCCAGTTCGAGGAATTTGACTTCTCTTATAAAAAGTGTACCGGTATCCGGAGTTATAAACCGAAACCGGTGGTAAAACCGGAAAAGGTACAGGAAGCGGCTGCGGTAATTAATGCGGCAAAGAAACCGTTTATTGTGTTCGGACAGGGCGTCATACTGGGCAGGGCCGAAGCGGAATTAAAAGCCTTTATTGAAAAGACGGGGATTCCGGCTGCCAGTACGGCTCTGGGGCTTTCCGCATTGCCTTCCGATCACGAATTCCATACGGGAATGGTCGGGATGCACGGTAATTATGCCCCCAACCTGCTGACCAACGAATGTGATGTCCTTATCGCACTGGGTATGCGTTTTGACGACAGGGTTACGGGAAACCTGGAAACCTATGCCAGGCAGGCAAAGGTGCTCCATTTCGAGATCGATCCGGCAGAGATCGACAAGAATGTAAAAACCGATGTGGCAGTGCTGGGTGACCTGAAGGAGACACTCACACAATTATTGCCCCTCCTTGAAGAAAACAGGCATGAATCCTGGCATCAGAAGTTCAAGGATATGCATGCCATAGAATACGATAAAGTGATCAGGAACGATCTTTTCCCGGAAAAGGAAAAACTCACCATGGGAGAGGTTATAAGACGGATCAATACCAGGACAAACAACAATGCGGTGATCGTTTCCGATGTGGGACAACACCAGATGATCGCCTGTCGTTATGCCCGGTTCAATCAGACCAAGAGCAATGTAACCTCAGGGGGGCTCGGTACTATGGGGTTTGCCCTTCCGGCAGCCATAGGTGCCAAAATGGGAGCAATGGAGAGAGAAGTCGTAGCCATCATAGGCGACGGGGGCTACCAGATGACCATCCAGGAACTCGGGACCATATTCCAGACGAAAGTCCCGGTAAAGATCGTGGTACTCAACAATGACTTCCTGGGCATGGTGCGCCAGTGGCAACAATTGTTCTTTGACAAACGCTATGCCTCTACCGAGTTGATAAACCCGGATTTTGTCACCATTGCCAAGGGGTACCATATTCCGGCAAAACGGGTGACCAGAAGGGAAGATCTCGACGCAGCCATAGATGAGATGATAGCTTCGGAAGAAGCTTATTTTCTCGAAGTCTGCGTGGAAAAGGAAGACAATGTATTTCCCATGATCCCTACGGGGGCATCGGTATCCGATTGCAGGCTGGAATAAACAGGAAGGGTAATAACAGAAATCAGCATATAAAAAATGAATAATACATATACTGTTTCCATATATTCGGAAAACAACATAGGCCTGCTGAACCGTATTTCAGCGATCTTTTTGAAACGACATATCAATATAGAGAGCCTTACGGTCTCGGAGTCGGAGATCGAAAATGTAAGCCGCTTTGTGATCGTGGCCGATATGAGTGAAGACCAGGTGCGCAAAATAGCGGGACAGCTGGAAAAGCAGATAGAGGTCATCAAGGCCTACTATCACACCGATGAGGAAACCATCTATCAGGAGACCGCATTGTTCAAGATAAAGTCAAGCCTGCTGTTTGACGAACGGCAGATACAGAATATCATAAAAAATAGCAATGCCAATATCGTTACGGTGGCCCGGGAATTTTTTGTCATAGAAAAAACGGGAAGGCGGCACGAAACCGATGCGCTGTACGACGAGCTCGTACCTTTCGGGATCATGCAGTTTGTCCGCTCGGGCAGGATAGCCGTGTCGAAGAGCGAAATGAACATATCGGCCCTGCTCCGGGAATTTCAGAATGCCTGACCCGGTTTAGGGTCCGCGGAGGGAGATTCTTGTCACCAAGCATTAAATAAACTAAAATTGAATTTTAAAATAAACTATAACAATGGCAAATTATTTTAACACGCTTCCGTTGAGGCTTCAGTTACAGCAATTAGGAGTATGTGAATTCATGGACAGCTCCGAATTTGACGAAGGTGTAAAAAAACTTTTAGGTAAAAAGATCGTAATTGTAGGATGTGGGGCCCAGGGACTTAACCAGGGGCTCAATATGAGGGATTCCGGCCTGGATATTTCTTATGCCCTTCGTGAAGCAGCCATTAAAGAACAACGGCAATCGTATAAAAATGCCACCGGGAACGGTTTTAAGACAGGCACCTATGAGGAGCTTATCCCTACGGCAGATATGGTGTGTAACCTGACCCCGGACAAACAGCATACTTCGGTGATCAGTACCGTGATGCCCCTGATGAAAAAAGGAGCTACACTGTCTTATTCGCACGGGTTCAACATCGTGGAAGAGGGCATGCAGATCCGTGAAGATATCACCGTGATCATGGTAGCCCCGAAATGTCCCGGTTCTGAGGTAAGGGAAGAGTACAAACGCGGATTCGGGGTTCCTACCCTTATTGCGGTTCATCCCGAGAACGACCCGAACGGGGACGGACTGGAACAGGCCAAGGCTTATGCTGCAGCTACCGGCGGGCACCGGGCCGGGGTATTGCGCTCTTCTTTTGTAGCGGAAGTGAAGTCTGACCTTATGGGAGAACAGACCATTCTGTGCGGACTGCTGCAAACAGGGTCTATCCTGAGCTTCGATAAAATGGTGGAAAAAGGTATCGAGCCCGGATATGCGGCCAAGCTGATACAATACGGATGGGAAACCATCACCGAGGCCTTGAAACACGGGGGGATCACCAATATGATGGACCGCTTGTCCAATCCCGCCAAGATAGAAGCCTTTCGCCTTTCGGAAGAGTTGAAAGATATTATGCGCCCGCTGTTCCAGAAGCATATGGACGATATCATGAGCGGTCATTTTTCCAAAACTATGATGGAGGACTGGGCCAATGATGATAAAAATCTCCTGACCTGGAGAAAGGCCACCGGGGAAACGGCTTTTGAAAAGACGGAAATCACCTCAGACCCTATTCCGGAACAGGAATATTTCGATTGTGGCGTACTGATGGTAGCCTTTGTAAAATCAGGTGTGGAGCTGGCTTTTGAGACCATGACCGAAGCCGGGATCATTGCAGAATCGGCGTATTACGAATCGCTGCATGAAACACCGCTTATAGCCAATACCATTGCCAGGAAAAAACTCTATGAGATGAACAGGGTCATTTCGGATACGGCGGAGTACGGGTGCTATCTCTTCGATCATGCCTGTAAGCCCCTGCTGGGAGACTTTATGAAAAAGATAGATACCGACGTGATCGGAACATCTTTCGGTACGGATAATACCGTAGATAACCGGGAACTCATACAGGTCAACGACCAGATAAGGAAACACCCGGTAGAGAAAGTCGGGGCGTATTTGCGTGCGTCGATGACCGAGATGAAGAAAATAGTTTAATTTCACGATTGCAACTAAGACCATTACCCCGGGGAGTGTTCCGGGGTATTGGTTTTCAGCCGGACCACTTCGTTTGAACAAGGAACAAAAGATGAACAGAGAATCTGCGAAACAGGATTTCAGCCATAAGTCGACCAACGAAGAGATAAGATCGCGTTTCGACAAGGATGTGGAACGTTTTTCCAACCTGGACACCGGTCAGAAATCGACCATAGATGCACCGGTTTCCCTGGAGCTCATTACCGGGGCGGCAAAAGCGGTGAACCCGGAAGCCACCGATCTCCTCGATATCGGATGCGGAGCGGGTAATTATACCCTTAAAATGCTTTCCAGGATACCGGACCTGAACTGTAGTCTCGTAGACCTTTCGTTACCCATGCTCCGCAGGGCAGAGGAACGCATCAGGCCGAATACCGGCGGACGTATAGAAACTTTTTACGGGGATATCCGGGATGCCCGCTTTTCAGACGGGCAGTTCGATATTGTCCTTGCGGGAGCCGTAATGCACCATCTGAGGGATGATAGCGACTGGGAGAGCGTCTTTGAAAAGGTGTATCGTATTTTAAAACCCGGAGGAAGTTTCTGGATATCAGACCTTGTTGCACACGATTCGGGAAAAATACACACCTTTTTCTGGAAAGAATACGGCAGGTACCTGGAACAGATAGGCGGGGCTGATTACAGGCAGAATGTATTTGAGTATATCGAAAAGGAAGATTCGCCGAGATCGGTGACCTACCAGATGGAATTATTGCGAAAAACAGGATTCGGCGAAGTAGAAATTTTACATAAAAACGGCTGTTTTGCTGCTTTTGGGGCCATTAAGTGACCCAAGGCAGTAAATGACAAGCCGAAAACAGAAAAGATTTATGGACGTGACTACGAAATATATACCTGAGATAAAACAGGTAAAGGAAGCTGCAGAAACTTTAAAAGGAGTGGCCGTACGCACACCTCTTGCTCCCAGTATGACCTATTCGGGGGCATTCGGCGCCAATGTACTCCTGAAACGGGAAGATCTCCAGGTGGTCAGGTCATATAAGATCAGGGGGGCATATAATAAGATCAGGTCTCTTTCCGGTGATGAAAAGGCCCGCGGAATTGTCTGTGCCAGTGCGGGAAATCACGCCCAGGGGGTGGCGATGTCCTGTAACAAGCTGGGCATAAAGGGAACCATCTATATGCCCGTGCCTACGCCGAAACAAAAGATCAGCCAGGTAAAAATGTTCGGAGGGGACCAGATCGATATCGTACTGGAAGGCGATACGTTCGACGACTCCAACAAGGCGGCCCTGGCGGAATGCCGCAAACAGGGAAAAACTTTTGTACATCCTTTCGACGATGAAAAAGTGATCGAAGGACAGGCCACCGTGGGGCTTGAGATCCTGGAACAGGCCGATACTCCCATCGACTATCTGTTCGTACCCGTAGGAGGGGGCGGACTGGCTTCCGGGTTGTCGGCGGTATTCAACGCCCTTTCACCTCAGACCAGGATTATCGGGGTAGAGCCCGAAGGGGCCCCCTCCATGAGCAGGTCTATCGAGAACAACCGCAATACCGAACTGGACCGTATAGAAAAGTTTGTCGACGGTGCCGCAGTGAAAAGGGTAGGCGACAAGACCTTTGAAATATGCAGGCAGTTTCTTCACGATGTCATCACCGTTCCCGAAGGAAAAGTCTGCCAGACTATCCTGGACCTTTACAACAAGGATGCCATAGTGGTAGAGCCTGCGGGTGCCCTTACGATCTCAGCCCTGGATTTTTACCGCGATACCATAAAGGATAAGACGGTGGTATGCGTGGTAAGCGGGAGCAATAACGATATTACCCGTACGGCCGAGATCAAGGAAAGGGCCCTGTTATATGCCAATCTCAAACATTACTTTATTGTGCGTTTTCCACAGAGGGCAGGGGCACTCAAGGAATTTGTGGCCGAGATACTCGGGCCCAATGACGATATTACCCATTTCCAGTATACCAAGAAACACAGCCGGGAAAATGCCCCCGCAGTGGTAGGTATCGAGCTCAAAAGTGAGGCCGATCTGGAGCCTCTTATCGAACGTATGAAGGAACACCACTTTTATGGAGATTATCTCAATAACAAACCGGACCTGTTCCAATTCCTGGTGTAATTAACAGCCTTACCATCAAGATTAAAAACACAAAAACAAATCATTAACCACAAACATCAACACACTAATGCAAAGCGTAAAAGAAGAGTTCAGGATCAAAGAACCCTTGCGTCAGGAAACCTACCTTGCCAACGGGGAACTCCTAAAATGGGAAGGGGCTTTTGCCGAGGTATATTCTACCATACAGACCCGGAGTGACAATGGGGAATACGGGCCCACCCTGCTGGGGACAGTGCCTGATATGGACAAGGCTTCGGCGCTGCAAGCCCTGGATGCAGCCTGCAATGCATACAACAAAGGGCAGGGGTTATGGCCCACCATGAAGGTGGAAGACCGCATCGCCTGTATGGAAAAGTTTGTTTCCCAGATGAAAACGAGGAGGGCAGAGGTTGTAAAACTCCTGATGTGGGAAATAGGAAAGAACCTTCCCGATTCCGAAAAGGAATTCGACAGGACGGTAGAATATATTTATTATACGATCGAGGACTACAAGCAGCTGGACCGGGATAGCGCCCGGTTTGCAAAGCACGGTGGGGTTTATGCCCATATCCGCAGGGGGCCGCTCGGGGTGGTGCTCTGTATGGGGCCGTACAATTACCCGCTCAACGAGACTTTTGCATTGCTGATTCCCGCACTGATCATGGGGAATACCGTAGTGTTCAAACCCGCGAAACACGGGGTTTTGTTACTTACTCCCCTACTGGAAGCTTTTAAGAACAGTTTCCCGGAAGGCGTGGTGAATGTTATTTTCGGAAGGGGAAGGGTAGTGGCAGCCCCCATCATGAATACCGGGCGTATTGATGTGCTGGCCCTTATCGGAAACAGCAAATCGGCCATAGCCCTTCAGGATCAGCATCCCAATAAGAACAGGTTAAGGCTGGTTATGGGACTGGAAGCCAAGAACCCGGCTATCGTATTGCCGGATGCCGACCTGGACCTTGCCATAGACGAATGTATCTCAGGAACCCTTTCCTTTAACGGCCAGCGCTGTACGGCTCTTAAAGTACTCTATGTACACGAAGATATAGCTGATGAGTTCAACAGGAGGTTTTCTGAAAAGGTGGATGCACTTAAATTCGGTAATCCCTGGGAGCCCGGAGTAATGCTGACCCCGCTTCCGGAACCGGGAAAACCGGGCTATATAAAGGAACTGATAGATGATGCCGTAAGCAAAGGGGCAAAGGTGATCAACAAAAAGGGAGGAGAACTTTCGGAGAATTATATCTATCCCGCGGTGCTTTACCCGGTGAATAAGGAGGCCCGTGTGTACAGTGAAGAGCAGTTTGGCCCTGTGATCCCTGTACTCTCTTTTAAAAGTATACAGGAACCCCTTGACGATATGGCCGAATCCAATTACGGACAGCAGGTGAGCCTGTTCGGGAAAGATATCAAGACCCTGGCCCCGCTTATCGACACGCTGGTAAACCTGGTGTGCAGGGTAAATCTCAACAGTTCCTGCCAGAGGGGGCCGGATGTTTATCCGTTTACGGGAAGAAAGGATTCCGCCGTGGGAACGCTCAGCGTTCACGATGCCCTGCGTTCGTTCTCCATACGTACGTTTGTGGCGTCGAAAGACAACGACTACAACAGGAAAATCCTCGAAGAACTGCTGGCGAGCAAGGCTTCCAACTTTGTCAACACGGATTATATTTTATAAATCATCATTAGGGGCCCCCGGTCATTTTATTACCGGGGATTCTTTTGAATTTTTTTGACCAATAAAAAAAAGAGATTGCCTTTTCGGAGCAATCTCTTTTTTATTATTTTAATTCAAGTGTTTCCGGATTTTTGCTTCCGTGCCGGATCGTCAAAACATATATTACTTCCAGGCAATAACCCACCCGTTAAACACAATAATGTATTTTTTGAAACGGATAAGGCCATTATATAATGGTAGATTGCCCGAATTCTATGTTCTCCCGGTTTATCTGGGTACTGTCGTCGTTATGGAGGATATAGTCGGCTATAAAGTCGCCTACCTTAACAGTTCCATAAGTACTTTCCTTGTCCAGGTCGGGGGTGACCACGCCGCGTTCCAGCGATTTTTCCACAGCCAGTTTTACAGCATCGGCTTCCTCCTGGAGATTAAAGTGCTCCAGCAGCATGGCTGCGGAGAGAATGGACGCTACCGGGTTGGCAATATCCTTGCCTTTGGCCTGCGGATACGAACCGTGAATGGGCTCGAACATGCCGATATCACTCCCTACCGAGGCAGAAGCCAGCAATCCTATGGATCCCCCTATGACGCTGCCTTCGTCGGAGATAATATCGCCGAACATATTCTCGGTCAGGATAACGTCGAATTGCCCGGGGTTCAGGATGATCTGCATGGCGGCATTATCGACAAAGAGGAAGTCAAGTTCCACATCCGGATAACTTTCCCCGATACTGCCGACCACCCTTCTCCAGAGCCGGGAGGTTTCCAGTACATTGGCCTTGTCTACCAGGGTCAGTTTCTTACGCCTGCTCCTGGCGGCCTTAAAGGCGAGATGTGCAATGCGTTCGATCTCTGATTCCGAGTATTCGCAGAGATCGGAAGCGGTGCTGCCGTCTTCACTGAGCTTTTTCTCCCCGAAATAAATTCCCCCGGTCAACTCCCTGTATATGGTGAAATCCGTTCCCGAAATAATGTCCTTTTTTAAAGGAGATTTTTCTATCAGGGTAGGAAAGGCCTTTATAGGCCGGATATTGGTGAAGAGCCCGAGTGATTTTCGCAGTTTGAGCAACCCTTGTTCGGGACGCACTTTTGCTTTCGGGTCGTTATCGTATTTGGGATCGCCGATGGCCCCGAAAAGTACGGCGTCTGATCTCTTGCATACGGCGAGGGTCGCTTCGGGCAGCGGATCGCCGGTTTCGTCAATGGCTGCCGCCCCGACGGGGGCTTCTTCAAAGTGAAAGCTGTGTCCGAATGCTTCACCTACGGCCTGGAGCGATTTTACGGCCTGCTCCACGACATCAGGACCGATGCCGTCTCCGGGTAAAAGGGCGATATTCAATTTCATAACTACGGTTTTTATTGCTGTTCAAATGCTTCTATCTTGTCTTTTTTACTGATCAGGAAATCGATATCGTCATATCCGTTGAGCAGGCATAATTTCTTATAGGGGCCGATGTCAAAGGTAGCCTTGTCCCCGGAGCCTTTTACAGCGATGTACTGTTCCTCGAGGTTGACAAGAATTTCCGTTTCCGGGTTTTCCTGTACGGTGTTGATCAGTTTCTTGAGGTATTCGGGAGTTACCTGCACGGGCAGCAGTCCGTTGTTCAGGGCATTGCCCTTGAATATATCGGCAAAATAGCTGGATACGATAACCTTAAGCCCGTAATCTGCCAGTGCCCAGGCGGCGTGCTCCCGACTGGACCCGCACCCGAAATTATCACCGGCAATAAGGATGGTCCCCCGGTATTTAGGGTCGTTAAGGGTGAAAGAGGTATTCTCCGAGCCATCCTTGTTGTAACGCCAGTCGCGAAACAGGTTTTCTCCGAATCCCGATTTGTTGGTCGCCTTGAGAAACCTGGCGGGAATGATCTGGTCGGTATCTATATTTTCTATGGGCAACGGTATGGCCCTCGAGGTATGTGTGGTAAATTTTTCCATGTTGTCATTGTATTGTTATGCGAAAACCGCTGTTTCTTCTTCATAGGGGGCTGCGACAGCTCCCTTTACGGCTGTTGCAGCGGCAATCAGCGGACTGGCCAGGATGGTCCTGGCGCCCTGGCCCTGGCGCCCTTCAAAATTCCGGTTGGAAGTAGATACACAGTATTCTCCTGCGGGTATCTTGTCGTCGTTCATGGCCAGGCAGGCCGAACATCCGGGCTGTCGCAATACAAACCCGGCTTCTTCGAAAATTTCTCTGAGCCCTTCTGCCTCGATCTGTTTCGCTACCTGCTGCGATCCGGGAACGATCAGGGCATTGACATTTGCCGCCTTCTGCTTTCCGCGGATATATTCCGCCGCGACGCGGAAGTCTTCGATCCTGGAATTTGTACAACTCCCTATGAAGACGTAGTTGATGGGTTTCCCGAGCAGGCTTTCTCCTTTCTCAAATCCCATGTATTCCAGCGATTTTTCAAAAGAGATATCGTCTGTTACTGGGATGTGTTCATCTATTTTTATGCCCATTCCGGGATTGGTACCATAGGTAACCATGGGACCGATATCTTCGGCGTCGAAGGAGTATTCCTTGTCAAATACAGCCCCTTCGTCGGTTTTCAGGGTTTTCCAGTACGCTGTTTTCTTTTCGAATTCCTCCCCTTCGGGAGCAAATTCACGGCCCCTGACATACTCAAAGGTAGTTTCGTCTGGGGCTATCATTCCGCCGCGGGCACCCATTTCAATACTCATGTTGCACACCGTCATCCGGCCTTCCATACTCATGTTTTCGAAGACGTCCCCGGCGTATTCCACAAAATGCCCCGTTCCGGAATTCGTGCCCAGTTTGGCAATGATATAAAGAATGACATCTTTGGGGAGTACCCCTTTTTTCAGTTTTCCGTTTACGCTTACCCTCATTTTTTTGGGTTTGCTCAGCAACAGGCACTGGCTGGCAAAAACCTGGGCTACCTGGCTTGTTCCTATACCAAAGGCAATAGTGCCGAAGGCTCCGTGTGTGGAAGTATGGCTGTCGCCGCATACCATCGTCATTCCCGGTTGGGTGATCCCCAGTTCCGGGGCCATGACGTGAACAATTCCCTGGTACTTATGCCCAAGCCCGTACAGCGTTATCCCGTGTTTTTCACAGTTTGTGGTAAGTTGTTCCAGCTGGTTCCTGGAAAGCGCATCCTTTACCGGCAGGTGCTGATTGAGGGTGGGTACGTTATGATCGGCCGTAGCTACGATCTGATCGGGCCGGAAAACGGGAATGTTGCGCTGTTCCAGCTCGGCAAAGGCCTGCGGACTGGTAACTTCGTGGATCAGGTGCTTGTCTATATATAAGATCTGTGGTCCGTTCTCTACGGTATCGACCACATGGCTGTCCCATACCTTATCAAATAATGTCTTTTTCATCTGTTTTTTTACTTTTAGTTGCATGGTGAGCAGGCGAGATAGACCGGGGAAGAGTTTTTAAGTTTTTAAGTTTTGCCGGTCTGCCCCTTATGGTTACACGGCCCTGATCTCACCGAGTTTACAGACCTGCATGATCTCGTGGATATCATCGTCCAGGACTTCCTTCTTCACGTCGGCAAATTTCAGAAATTCCCGGTATACGTCATCCAGTTGCAGCTTGGTAAGTTCATAGCCTACCTTTTTGGCCCGGTACGCCAGGGCAGCCCTTCCGCTCCTTGCGGTGAGCACAATGGCAGATTCCGTAACCCCCACATCGGCCGGGTCTATGATCTCGTAGGTTTCCCTGTTTTTTATGACCCCGTCCTGGTGAATTCCGGAACTGTGGGCAAAGGCATTGGCCCCCACTATGGCCTTGTTGGGCTGTACGGGCATTCCCATACTCTCCGACACCATTTTACTGGTGCTGTACAACAGCCGCGAATTGATATTGGTATCGAGGTCGAGGGCAGGGTGCTGGCGCAGGATCATCACCACTTCTTCAAGAGAAGTATTTCCGGCGCGTTCGCCTATACCGTTTATGGTACACTCTATCTGTCTTGCCCCGTTGACCACCCCGGAGATGGAATTGGCGGTAGCCAATCCCAGGTCGTTGTGGCAGTGGCACGACAGGACGGCTTTTTCAATACCTTTTACATTATCCCTCAGGTATTTGATCTTGGCACCGTATTCTTCGGGCAGGCAGTATCCGGTGGTATCCGGAATATTGAGTACGGTAGCTCCCGCTTCGATAACGGCTTCGCATACCCGGGCCAGGAATTCGTTGTCCGTACGTCCTGCATCCTCGGCATAAAACTCCACATCGTCTACAAAGGTTCTGGCGTAGCTCACTGCAGTTACGGCCCTTTCTACGATCTCTTCCCTTGTTGCCCTGAACTTATGTGTGATATGAGAATCAGAAGTTCCTATACCGGTATGGATACGGGGTTTCCGGGCATACTGCAGGGCTTCCGCAGCTACTTCGATGTCTTTTTTAACGGCCCTGGTAAGCCCGCAAACCGTTGCATTTTTGACTATCTTTGCTATTTCGACGACCGAGGTGAAATCCCCCGGGCTGGAGATGGGAAAACCGGCTTCTATGACATCGACCCCGAGTTCGTCCAGGCGTCGGGCTATAACCAGTTTCTGATCGGTGTTCAACTTACAGCCGGGAACCTGTTCGCCATCGCGGAGGGTGGTGTCAAAGATTTGTACTTTTTCTTTACTCATGTCAAATTATTAGTCTTAATTTTATTTTTCTATTACGAATTTATATTTTGCAAATTCAAACAAAGGGTTTTGTCTGAAGGGCTTTACAATGCTTAACCAAAAAATATAAAACTTAACAATTTGATAATTAGGTTTTTAAATCTTATTTTATTACAATGACAAATGCGCAAAAAGATTCGTTGTTTATACTGATTAAATCCCTTTCGAAATCTGAAAAACGACAATTCAAACTGTATGTCAACCGCCTCGGGGTGAATGCCGATGCCAAGTTCCTCGCACTTTTTAACCTGCTGGACAAAATGAAGGATTACAGTGAAAAGGAGATCCTGAAGAGCGGGATCGTCAAAAAGCAGCAGTTGTCTAACCTCAAGGCCCATTTGTACAAACAGGTACTGGTGAGCTTACGGCTGAACCCGGTAAATCAGAATATCCGGATACAGATCAGGGAACAGCTGGATTTTGCTACCATATTGTATCACAAGGGGCTCTATCGGCAAAGTCTCAAGATCCTGGAAAAGGCGAAGCAGTTTGCCATTGAGAACGAGGAAAAGAATATAGCCTTTGAGATCGTGGAGTTCGAGAAAATTATCGAGACCCAGTATATCACACGCAGTATCAGCGGCCGTGCCGACGAATTATCGGTACAGGCCAAGGAACTGAGCATACAGAATGTTATTGCCAGCAGGCTTTCGAACCTGTCGCTGCAGCTCTATGGCATATTGCTGAAATCGGGATATGTGAAAAGCGATGAAGAACATCAGCGCATAGCCGAATATTTTAATTCGCGCCTGCCCCATTACCGGCTTGAAGATCTCGGTTTCCGGGAAAAACTATGGCTCTACAAGGCGTATTTGTGGTATAGTTTTCTCACCCAGGATTTTCTTTCCAGTTTTAAATACGCCAGTAAACTGACCGACCTGTTTCACGAAAACGAACAGATGATCTACATGAACCCGGTGTATTACCTGAAAAGTAACAATTACCTGCTGGAGGCCCTGTTCATGCTCAAATACGGCACGCAGTTCAAGGCCGTATTACACAGACTGGAGGAGGTTATCGCATCCGGGCCTTTTCCGAAAAACGAAAATGTGGCATCACTGTCTTTCCTTTACATCTATATCAACAAGCTGAATCTTCACTTTATGGAGGGGTCTTTTGAGGAAGGTTTGATGCTGGTAGATGAGATCCTGTCTCAGTTGAAAGTACACAAAGATACTATTGATGAACATCACGTCATGGTGTTCTATTACAAGATCGCCTGCATGTATTTCGGTAATGGCGATAACCGCATGTGTATTGCCTATCTCAAAAAGATCATAGACAACAAAAATCTTACCATGCGGGAAGACCTGATGTGTTTTTCGAGGGTGCTGAGCCTGGTGGCACATTACGAAGCAGGAATGGACTACCACCTCGATGTACAGCTGAAGAGTACCTATAAGTTTCTGCTCAAGATGAACGACCTCCATGAAGTGCAGAAGGAAATGATCAGGTTTCTGCGTAACCTTGGCAATATCTATCCCCATGAGCTGAAAGGGGAGTTCAGGAAATTACACGCCAGGTTCAAGGAACTGGACAATGACCCCTATGAACGAAGAGCATTCCTGTACCTGGATATTATCTCCTGGCTGGAAAGTAAAATAGAAAATAAAAGCGTGGCCGAGATTATCCGGGAAAAGTCAAGGGCACTGATACGGTAATAGGAATGAGAATCTTAACAATACAGGAAATATCTACCTCTGAAATTCCGCTGATACAGGATATGGCAAAACGTACATGGCCATCAACCTTTAAAGATATTCTTACCCCGGAGCAGATTGATTATATGCTGGAAATGATGTATTCGGAGAAAGCGCTCAGAAAGCAGATCGATGTGCTCGGGCACCGTTTCTTTGTCACGGGAAAAGACGGTAAAATGCTCGGTTTTATTTCCTGTGAAACAGGGTGTGGAAATAATAATACCACGAAAATACACAAGCTGTATGTCGTTCCGGAAGCCCAGGGCAGGGGAGCCGGCAGGTTCCTGATAGACCGTGCAAGAGCTGTGGCCCGGGAAGCCGGAGACCGTATTTTGTCTTTAAATGTAAACAAATTCAATCCCGCCGTCCGTTTTTATGAAAAGATCGGGTTCAGTACCGTAGCCGAAGAAGTGATCCCCATAGGAAAAGGATATGTAATGGATGATTTTGTGATGGAATGGGCTTTTTCCGTGGAGTAATACCTGGGTTATAGCTTCTATATTCTGCAGATGGCAGGAAAAAGAGTGTTGAAAAGTACCCGTTTTTAGTTATATTGGCAAATCATTAACTCATTATTGTTTTCCGGTAACAGATTATGATTGATAATGCTCGTACCTGGTAATACAACCAAAAAAAACGTGCTCGAAAACACTTTCTTGATAAAACAACAAACCCGTGAAAAGACAAAAACACCATTCCCTGTTGCTATTCCTGGCGGTTATTTTATGTACTGCCTGCAATACTTCCCGTCCGGAACGATCCTGTGAGACCTATGCAGAAGCCGAAGATCCGGAAGTACCGGACGACAACTGGCCGGCAGTTGACGGATTTCAGCTTTCTTTCGGGACCATTGATACGCGCTATGCCAAATCGGCCGTACCCGATGTGGAAGCTTCCGTGCACTGGAAGGGGAGTGGCTGGCGCGGGGAGCGGGTTTCGGCACAGATGGTCATGTGGTCTGATATCCCCGTAAAACAGGTGGAATTTGAATTCTCCCCTTTTAAGACAGACGATGGAAAAGTGATGGATGCGTCTGTCGCCCGGGCCCGGTTTGTGCGTTATGTACTCACAGATGCTTTCGGTCTGGGATGCGGGCACCGGAAACCGGAAGATTTCCCGGTTTCCCTGTCGGCGGATGCCCTGGATAATGCAGATTGTATGGATATGGAAGCCCGTACCACCCGGCCCGTATGGCTCAGTTTCGATATTCCTCCGGGGGCTGCTCCCGGAATATATACCGGAACCTTAAGCGTATTTGCGAGAGATCATAAGCCCCGGGAACTTGATATCACCCTCGAGGTCCTGCCACAGACACTGCCCGGTCCCGGAGACTGGGCTTTTCACCTGGACATGTGGCAGCATCCCTCGGCAGTAGCCCGGGTAAACGGGGTAGAGGTATGGTCTGAGGAGCACTGGGAATTGCTGAAAGTACCCATGCAGATGCTGGCCGGTGCCGGGCAAAAGGTAATTACCGCCAATGTCAACAAAGACCCCTGGAACAACCAGACCCACGACCCGTATGAAGATATGATCAGCTGGACCAGAAAGGCCGACGAAAGCTGGGAATACGATTATACCGTATTCGACCGGTGGATCAGTTTCATGATGGACCTCGGGGTGGATAAGCAGATCAACTGTTATTCCCTGTTGCCGTGGAATCACGAGATCCACTATATGGACGAAGCTTCGGGAGAGATGGTCAATATAAGTGCAAAACCGGGAACGGAAATATTCCGGGATACCTGGACCCCCTTCCTCAAATCGTTCCGGGACCATCTCGGGTCCAGGGGATGGCTGGAGATTACCAATATAGCCATGGATGAGCGCTCACCGGAAGAGATGAAAGAAGCCCTTCAGTTGCTGGAAACGACGGTTCCCGAACTGGGGGTCGCCCTGGCCGACAATCATAAGAGCTACCGCGAATATCCCATGTTAAAGGATATCTGCGTGGCTTACGGGGCATCCTTCGACCAGGAGGACCTTGAATTCAGAAAGGAAAACGGGCTTATCAGCACCTATTACGTATGCTGTTCTGACGGGTTTCCCAATATCTTTACCTTTTCAGACCCTTCGGAAGCTGTGTTTATGGGGTGGTACGCCATGGCCGCCGGGCTCGACGGCTACCTGCACTGGTCTTATAATTCCTGGACAGAACAGCCGCTGACCGATTCCCGTTTCCGCACCTGGCCGGCCGGGGATACGTACGTCATTTATCCCGGCGGCAGGAGTTCCATCCGTTATGAAAGAATGAAAGAGGGGATACAGGATGCCGAAAAAATCCGTATTTTAAGAGAGGCGTTCACGGCGGCATCCGATACGGAAAAATTGCAGAAACTCGAAGAAGGGATCTCAAAATTCGATATTAAACAAGCTCCTGAAACACCCTGTGCTTCATTGGTAAACGAGGGAAAGCAGTTGCTCTATGACTTGAGCAGATAATACCATAAAACAAACATTACATTATGCGTAAGCCATTATTATTTACAGCACTTGTGGCCCTGGCATCGGCCTGTATCGCCCAGAATGATATACCATTCCGGAATACCATAGCTATTGATCCGGGGGATAGCAAGGAACGCATCGTTGAAAAGGCGGCACATATCATCCCGACGGCCAATCAGCTGGATGCATTGAAGAATGAGTTTATTGCATTCATACATTTCGGTCCCAATACCTTTACGCGAAAGGAATGGGGGAGCGGTACCGAAGACCCTGCGGTCTTTGACCTGGAGGAACTGCATACCGACCAGTGGTGTGAAGCCATGAAGGCAGCCGGAATGAAGATGGTCATACTCACGGTAAAACACCACGACGGTTTTGTTTTGTGGCAGAGCCGGTACACACAGTACGGCATCATGTCTTCCGGATTCCGGGACGGCAAGGGAGACATCCTGAAAGAACTGTCTGCTTCCTGCCGGAAATACGGGTTAAAACTGGGGATCTACCTTTCCCCGGCAGACCTCTACCAGATCGAGAATCCTGACGGACTGTACGGGAACCTGAGTACCTATACCCGGCGAACCATTCCCCGGGAAGTGCCGGGAAGGCCTTTTGCCGATACCACGAAGTTTGAGTTTGTAGTGGATGACTACAATGAGTATTTCCTGAACCAGCTGTTTGAGCTGCTCACCGAATACGGCCCTGTTCACGAAGTGTGGTTCGACGGGGCCCATCCGAAACGAAAAGGGGGGCAGCGCTATAATTACAAGGCCTGGAAAGAGCTGATCCATACCCTGGCCCCTGAAGCTGTGATCTTCGGAAAAGAAGATGTTCGCTGGTGTGGCAATGAATCGGGAAAAACGCGGTCTACGGAGTGGAACGTGATCCCCTACGGGGAAAACCCCGATACGGCCACACACTTTCCGGATATGACGGACGAAGACCTCGGCAGCAGGGAAAAACTCTATAAGGCAAAATACCTGCACTATCAGCAGGCAGAGACCAATACCTCCATCCGCGAAGGCTGGTTTTACCGGGACGACCACCTGCAGAAAGTGAGAAGTCCGGATGATGTATTCGATATCTACGAACGCTCCGTAGGGGGAAATTCTACCTTTCTCCTGAATATCCCGCCGAACAGGGAAGGCAGGTTTTCTCCGGAGGATGTAAGCGTACTGAATGAAGCCGGCCGGCGTATAAGGGAAACATACGGGAACAATCTTTTTAACGGTGCTTCGGCCCCGGAAGCAGTGCTGGACAACGACCTCAGTACTTTTGTGCCGTTAAAAGGGGAACAGAAGGAAATCGTGATCAATACCCCGGCACCGGTAACCCTTAACCGCCTGTCGGTGCAGGAGGCAATCGATACACATGGCGAACGTGTGGAAAAGCATACTGTGGATGCCTGGACAGGGGATTCGTGGAAAGAAATCGCATCGGCCACCAATATCGGATATAAGCGTATCCTGCGGTTTCCCGAGGTAACGGCATCCAGGTTCAGGCTGCGTGTGGAGGCCAGCAGGCTCGATCCTTCCATAGCCACCATAGGCGCTTTTTATTATGAAACCCGTCCGCCGCAACTACAGGTTTCCAGGTCCGGCGACGGAAAAGTGAATATCCGGCCGGTGGAGACCGGTTTCAACTGGAAACCCCATAATGAAAGTATTTCTGAAAATCTCTATAAAAACATGGACATCCGGTATACTGTAGACGGTAGCCTGCCCACAATGAAGAGTACAGCGTATTCGGGGCCTTTTGAACTTGACGGGGGAGCGGTAAAGGCAGTGGCCGTGATCAGGGGAGAGAAAGGCCCGGTAACCTCGGAAGTGCTGGGAATACCGAAAAACGGCTGGAAGGTAAAGGAAACGGATAGTGAATCCGCAAGGCATAAGGCAGGGATGGCCATTGATGAAGACAGGAATACCTGGTGGCAATCGGAAAGTTCGGAGAGGCAACATTACATAGTGGTAGACCTGGGGGAAGAATATGTGTTAAGTGGTTTTGCCTATACTCCCCGGAAACAGGACAGCCGGGGAATGATGGCCGGGGGAATCATAGAGGTGAGTACGGATGGCAAGAACTGGAAACCTGCGGGAGTGTTTGAATTCGGCAACCTGGTCAACGATCCTACCACCCGGAAATACATGTTCGGCAGTCCCGTACTGGCCAGGCAGGTACGAGTCACCGCAACGGAGATCGCCGGGGAAGACGATACTCTTGCCATAGGCGAGCTGGACTTCTATGAACGCCTGGATTAATAATGGTTTTCAAAAGCTATTCCTCCATCGTATGATATACGTTTTGTACATCGTCGTCCTCTTCTATTTTTTCCAATAGTTTTTCGATGTCCGCCACTTGTTCGGGGTCGAGTTTTTTGGTCACCTGCGGGATCCTTTCGAAACCGGAAGACAGTATCTCTATATCCCGGCTTTCCAGTTCCTTTTGTATGGCCCCGAAACTCTCGAAGGGGGCATAGATCAGGATACCGTCGTCATCGGCAAAAACCTCTTCGGCACCGAAATCTATCATTTCGAGTTCCAGTTCCTCGATATCGAGACTTTCCCCGTTAATACGGAAATTACAGGTATGATCGAACATGAATTCCACAGAACCGCTGGTACCGAGGCTGCCGTTGCACTTGTTGAAATAACTTCTGATATTGGCAACGGTCCGGTTGTTATTGTCCGTAGCAGCTTCTACCAGTACGGCTATACCGTGCGGGCCATAGCCCTCGAACAGTACCTCTTTGTAATTTTCGGTATTTTTATCGGAAGCCCGTTTTATGGCCCGCTCTACATTGTCCTTGGGCATGTTGGCGGCTTTGGCATTCTGGATCACGGCCCTCAGCCGGGCATTGGTCTCAGGATGGGGGCCGCCTTCCTTTACTGCAATGACAATATCCTTTCCTATCCTGGTGAACGTTTTGGCCATGGCTCCCCAGCGTTTGAATTTTCGTGCTTTTCTGAATTCAAAAGCTCTTCCCATATAAAATTTGTTTGGTTATAAAAATCGTTGTGTCTGTGCAAAAATAAAAAGTAAACGCTTAATGTACAATGAACGCATTTAAAGTTTCCGCCGTCCGGGGTGTATATTGTCAAAAAAATAATTTATATTCATCAAAAACATTACGATATGAATTCGCGGGAACTGGAAGACAGGGAGTATCAGTATTATTATCAGAAATACATCCTCAGGCTGGAGGAGACCTCACTTATGGAAGCCTTTAAAAATACGGAACACGAATTTGTAAACCATGTTAAGGCACTGGACCGGGAAAAATTGTTATACCGGTACGCCGAAGACAAGTGGACGGTTGCCGAGGTCATCCAGCACGTCATAGATACCGAACGTATCTTTACCTATAGGGCCCTGCGTATAGCGAGGAATGACGCCACCGACCTCCCCGGGTATGAGCAGGA
Source organism: Sinomicrobium soli (assembly GCF_003285545.1). Lineage (GTDB taxonomy): Bacteria > Bacteroidota > Bacteroidia > Flavobacteriales > Flavobacteriaceae > Sinomicrobium. Next base: position 306,046 of record NZ_QLNV01000006.1, read on the forward strand.
TGAATACGTGCCGTTTTCCGGGGCGAATGACCGGAGTACAAAAGAGTTGCTGGTCGATTTTAAGGCTGCGCGCCTGAGTACGGTATCCCTTTTTCACTCCTTTACCGATACCATGCTGCTCCGTACCGGTTCGGTAAGCGGTAATCATATATCGGTAAGGGCGATAGGTTTTATTATTTCCGGACATCTCGACCATCACCTGAACATCCTCAGGGAGCGGTATTCTGTATAAATATACCCGGATATACCGGGTTGTCAATCGATACTGCCCGGATGGTGCAGACAGTCATTGTGTGGTTGTCACGAATAAAAAAAAGGCTGTCTTCCGGGAAAAACAGCCTCTTTTTTATTCGTTGTCAGGATCGTTATCGTCAGGAATATCCACAGAATTCCCTATATCTCCCGAATCAAAATCATCATCTTCTTCTTCATCAAAATTTTCCATGGTGTTCGCCAGCCTGGTACTCACTTTTACCAGGTACACCGCCTCGTCAGTACGCACCTCCAGGGCTTCAACGGTCTCATTGCTGGCATTCTTGAACCTTATGATGTCGTCATCGCCGTATCCGTCGGGATATTTTTCTACCAACAGGGTCAGTATTTCGTTGGTAAGCTTCTTGTAATCAACTATAATTCGTTTCATGAAGGGAGTTGTTAATGCTGCCTGAAAATAAATTAAAATAAATTTTGTACGCAAGTAATTTTATGCTGCATTTTACATATCTAACAAATATGCAAAAATCAGGGGGGCTACTATGGTGGCATCAGACTCTATGATAAACTTCGGGGTATCCATATCGAGCTTTCCCCAGGTTATTTTTTCGTTGGGAACAGCTCCCGAATACGACCCGTAGCTGGTCGTGGAATCGGAGATCTGGCAGAAATAACTCCAGAAGGGTACATCGTGCATTTCCAGGTCCTGGTAGAGCATGGGAACCACACAGATGGGAAAATCGCCTGCAATACCGCCTCCTATCTGGAAGAAGCCCACACCGTTGCCTGAATTTTTACCGTACCAGTCTGCCAGGTAAGCCATGTATTCGATGCCGCTTTTTACGGTAGATGCCTTGAGTTCGCCCTTAATGACATATGAGGCAAAGATATTTCCCATGGTACTGTCTTCCCACCCGGGTACCACAATGGGCAGGTTCTTTTCGGCTGCGGCATACATCCAGGAATCTTTGAGGTCTATCTCGTAATATTCTTCGAGTACGCCGGAGAGCAACAGCTTGTACATATATTCGTGGGGGAAATAGCGTTCTCCCTTGTCGTCCGCATCCTTCCATATCCTGAAAATATGCTTTTGAAGGCGGCGAAAGGCCTCTTCTTCGGGAATACAGGTGTCGGTGACCCGGTTCAGTCCCTGTTCCAGAAGTTTCCATTCGTCTTCGGGAGTGAGATCGCGGTAATGGGGCACACGCCTGTAGTGGGAGTGGGCCACAAGGTTCATGATATCTTCTTCGAGGTTGGCCCCGGTACAGGAAATGATCTGTACCTTGTCTTTCCGGATCATCTCGGCAAAGATCTTGCCCAGCTCCGCAGTACTCATGGCCCCGGCAAGAGTGACCATCATTTTGGCACCGCCTTGCAGTTGCTGCTCGTAAGCCCTGGCCGCATCAACAACGGTAGCTGAATTAAAATGCAGGTAATACTTTTCAATAAATTGGGAAATAGCGCCTTTCATATTTGTTCGTTTTTGAGATTTAATAGCCGGTGTGCTACGTATATTTTCTTCTGACTTCGAGCTTCCCGGCTTCCGACTCTTTCTGTTCGTGTTGTTAATCGTCATAGTCTTCTTCCTCGTCTTCATCGGGTTTTCCCGAAGCATACCTGAATTTATAGGCCAGCATTTTGTAATACAGTTTGGCCGCAAGAAAATCCGACGATTTTTCCTTTTCGTTCGGACAGAGTTCAACGATATCAAACCCGACCACATTTTTCTTTTTAAAGATCTTTTTCAGGAATTCCAGGGTTTCATACCAGAGCAATCCTCCCGGTTCCGGGGTGCCGGTGGAGGGAAGGATGGAAGGGTCGAAAGCGTCGAGGTCTATGGTTATAAAGACATTTTCGGTCATCTGGTGCACGGCATTGGTGATCCATTCGTCGTCACGGATGATATCATGCGCGAAATACACCTGGTTCTCGTCCATGTTTTCCAGTTCCGAAATGTCCATGCTGCGTATGCCCACCTGAATGAGGTTGGTCGTTTTGCTGGCCTCGTATACCGCGCAGGCATGATTACAGGCCGACCCTTCGTATTTGGGCCTGAGGTCTGCATGAGCATCGATCTGTACTACGGTAAGGTCTTCGAAACATTCGTTAAACGCCCTTATCGTCCCGATGGAAACAGAGTGTTCCCCTCCGAAAACGGTAACGAACTTCTCCTGGTTTATATAGCTCCTGGTGATTTTATGTACCGTATCCACCATTTTTTCGGGAGAGGAGTTTTCCGTAATTGCAGGGGCCAGGTAAACCCCCTTTTTATAAGGTTCCGACCGGGTCTCTATATCGAACAGTTCCATGTTCTCGGAAGCGTGCAAAAATGCTTCCGGTCCTTTGTCTGCTCCTTTCTGCCAGGTACTGGTCCCGTCATAGGGTACCGGGATCAACACTACTTTGGCATCGTCAATGCGGGCATATTTATCAGGGATCCCGGCATATGTTTTTTTGTTCATCACAGTTTGATTTTTGACATCAACCGCTTTACTGCGGCATTGTTCGGATTAAACACATTAAATATAGATCATAAAACAATGATAATCAATACCGGGACATTCGGTTCCGGTGTCAGTTTTCATCATACCCGAGGATCCTGAGCAGGTCTTCTGCCTTTTGCTGTTCTGCAAACACTTCGGTAGTCATATTACCTTCCTCATCCCTGTCGATAAGAATATGTTTCGGAGAGGGGATAAGGCAATGCTGCAACCCGCCAAACCCGCCGATAGTCTCCTGGTAGGCCCCGGTATTGAAGAACCCTATATAGAGCGGCCTGCTCTTGCTGTACTTGGGCAGGTAGATCGCGTTCATGTTCTGCTCACTGTTGTAATAATCGTCACTGTCGCAGGTAAGTCCGCCCAGCAGCACCCTTTCGTATTCATCGTTCCAGCGATTGATCGCCAGCATGATAAAACGCTTGCTGATGGCCCAGGTATCGGGCAGGGTGGTGATAAAGGAAGAATTGATCATGTTCCATTTTTCCCGGTCATTCTGTTGTTTCTGATACAACACCTCGTAAATGGCCCCGCCGCTTTCGCCCACCGTAAAACTGCCGAACTCCGTAAAAATATGGGGTACGGGCACGTCGGCCTCGTCGCAGGCGATCTTGATCTGGTTGATGATCTCATCGACCATATATTCGTAATCGTAATTAAAGGCCAGCGAACTTTTTGTCGGGAAACCGCCACCGATATTAAGGCTGTCTACCGTAGGGCATATTTTCCTCAGCTGGGTATACACCCTGAGGCATTTGAGCAGTTCATTCCAGTAATAGGCCGTATCCCGTATCCCGGTATTGATAAAAAAATGCAGCATCTTAAGCCTTACATCCTTATTGCCGGCAATGGCCCGGTTATAGAAGGGAACGATATTCTTATAGCCTATCCCCAGCCGGCTGGTATAGAACTCAAACTTGGGCTCTTCTTCCGAGGCAATGCGGATGCCGATGTCGAAACTGCCGTCAATAGCCTCGTTCAACAGGTCGATCTCCTCGTAATTATCGATAATGGGAATACATTTTTTATGTCCGCTGTTCACCAGGCCGGCGATATTCCGGATGTACTGGTCCCTCTTGAACCCGTTGCACAACACATAGTGATCAGGAGTGAGTTTTCCCTGCTTCAGCAGGTTGTTGACGATATTGATATCGAAAGCCGAAGAGGTTTCTATATGAATGTCATTTTTGAGAGCTTCCTTGAGAACATGCTCGAAATGAGAACTCTTCGTACAGTAACAATAGTGATATTTGCCGTCGTAATCATGTACCTGTATGGCCTTGTCGAACCATTTTTTGGCCTTCTGTATGTTATTGCTGATCTGGGGCAGGTAGTTGAATTTCAGCGGTGCCCCGTATTTCCTGACCAGGGCCATGAGGTCTATGTCGTGAAATTTAAGGGTGTCATTGTCCAGGGTAAATTCTTCCTGCGGAAAATAATAGGTCTGATCGATAAGATCAATGTATTTGGTCTTCATTACAATACTGCTTTTTTTAATTTGCGGATAAAGGGCTTAAAGTATACTACAATATATAAAAAAAGCGGGAAGATCAAATGCGCAGGGCAACGGCACTCGTTGCGGCAATTGCCGCAGAACAAGAGTAAAATCTGGATAGAATTCCGGAAGTGAGCTTAAAAAACCGGTGGTCCTTCCTGAGCACCGTATACCATAACGACTTCCTCCTTATGGCACACCCGGGATTATAAACGAGTTTCATTCCTGTTTAGCCTAATCGGCTACAAAAATGTAGAAAAAAAATAAGTTGCCAAACAGGGAACGACTTTTTTTAGAAAAAAATATACGAATCTCAATGATTTGAAAATGAAATAAATACGCATGTTTCCGGCAGATGCGGGCATTTACATCTTAAAAGTAAAGCCATCGGAAACCTTTTTTTCATATTTCTCCTTGTCAAATTCGTAGAGAAAAGATCCCTTCCTGGATGATGTCATGTCCTTTTCTTTCAGTTTGACAAGAACGTCGAGCTGTTTTATTTTTTTCTGAAAGTTCCTTTTGTCCAGTTCCTCGTCCAGGATAACCTCGTACAGTTTCTGAAGCTGCCGCATGGTAAACTTTTTGGGAAGCAATTCAAAACCGACAGGGTTGGTGGAAGTACGCCTTCTCAACCTCCGCAATGCCTTGTTCAGCATTTCGTGGTGGTCAAAAATCAATGGAGGAATATCCCCGATAGAGAACCACTGGGCAGAATGCTGATCCAGCAGCTTGGGATTGTGGTCATTAATATTGATAAGGGCATAATACGCCACAGAGATCGTACGCTCCACAGGGTCGCGATCGATCTTGCTGAACCCGTACAGCTGTTCCATATATACTTCATCAAGGCCTGTCAGGGTTTGCAATACCCGGTTGGCGGCCTCGTCAAGAGTCTCGTTTTTCTTAAGGAACCCTCCCATGAGGGACCATTTTCCCATTTCGGGTTCAAACCCTCTCTTTATGAGAAGCAGTTTGAGATCATCTTCATCAAACCCGAATATAATACAGTCGACTGCTACAAGCGCTTTGTCTTCCTGATTGTAATTGTAATCCATATGTAACAAAAAATTTTCCGCACTATCTTTCTTTATTGAGACACTTGTCAAAGAGGAGAAGAGATATTGCCCAGTGTAAGATACGTCTTATCCGGCAGGTAAATATACATTTAATTTTAGGAAAATCGAAAAGGGGTATTTTAAAAGTGCCTGTTGAGCGTAAATTTTGTTGAATATATCACACATACAGATTTTTTTCTTCCGAAAGTGTGGTATTCACATTTTTTGATTACATTTACAAATGTAAAACATACACTTTTAAAATAACCATTATGACAGCCAAAGCCTTTATTTTAACGCTGGTTTCTTCCTTCTCGGTGCTTTGTGTAAGCGGGCAGCAGATCAGGATAGATACCGGTGCGGGGGAGTACAAGATCAGTAAACACATATACGGGCATTTTGCCGAGCATCTGGGCCGGTGTATATACGACGGATTTTATATCGGTGAAGATAATACTGCCATTCCCAATACCAACGGGGTGCGCAATGATATAGTGGAAGCCCTTAAAGCCCTGAAGATACCGAACCTGCGGTGGCCCGGGGGATGTTTTGCCGACACCTACCACTGGAAAGACGGGATAGGCCCGAGGGAAGAGCGTCCCACGATAGTAAACCGCTGGTGGGGCGGAGTTACCGAAGACAACAGCTTCGGCACCCACGATTTCCTGGATATGTGCGAACTCCTGGAGACGGAGCCTTACCTGGCCGGGAACATGGGGAGCGGAACCGTACAGGAGCTGATCGACTGGGTACAGTATACCAATCACGAAGGCAAGAGCCCGATGGCAGACCTGAGGCGGGAGAACGGCAGGGAAACTCCCTGGAACGTGAAGTTCTGGGGCATCGGGAACGAGGCCTGGGGGTGCGGGGGAAACATGACTCCGGAATACTATGCCGATGAGTACAGGAAGTACGCTACTTTCCTGACAGGATGGTCTAACGAAGCCGGGATTTCCCGGATCGCCTCCGGAGCGTCCAGCGATGATTATAAGTGGACCGAAGTCCTGATGAAAAACATAAAGCACAACCTGATAGAAGGAATGGCATTGCACCATTATGCGGTGATAGAATGGAATAACAAGGGACCGGCCGCCACCTTTGACGAAGGACAGTACTTCAGTACCATGAAAAGCGCACTGCATATGGAAGAACTGGTGACCAGGCACAGCGCTATCATGGACAAATACGATCCTGAAAACAAGATAGCCCTCGTGGTAGACGAATGGGGAGGTTGGTATGAGGTGGAACCCGGTACGAATCCCGGTTTCCTGTACCAGCAGAACACCATGCGCGATGCCATGATCGCGGGCACTACACTCAATATCTTTAACAATCATGCCAGGAGAGTGAAAATGGCCAACCTGGCACAGACGGTCAACGTACTGCAGGCCGTGGTACTCACCGAAAGGGAAAAAATGATACTTACCCCTACGTATCACGTGATGAAGATGTATAATGTACACCAGGATGCCACACTGATCCCGGTAACGTTTGACAATGTCGACTATACCTATCAAGGAGAAAAACTCCCGGCACTTTCGGTATCGGCATCGAGGAATGCCGATGGCGTCGTACACGTATCGCTGGTCAATATCGATGCTTCCCGGAAGCATACGGTTTCCCTGAATGTAGAAGGGAAACGCCCGAAAAATGTAGAGGGAACCATTCTTGCCGCTTCGAAGCTCCAGGACCACAACACTTTTGAAAGTCCTGATACGGTACGCCCCGGACCTTTTAAGGCATTCAAGGCCGGAAAGGAACAGCTGGAGGTCGAACTTCCCCCGTTTTCGGTAGTGGTACTGGAATTAAAATAGGACTTTTGGAATAACGATTTAAGACTTCGGGAGGCAGGACTTTTATACTGGGTCGCATCCGGAAGTCTTATGTCTGAAAAAATAAACTGTTGCAAATAAATATTGGGAATGAGTAAATATGTAATCGGGCTGGATTTCGGTACCGACTCGGTAAGGGCGGTGCTGGTAGATACTGCCGGGGGAAATGTACTGGAAAGCGAGGTACACTGGTACCGGAGGTGGAAAGCCGGGAAATACTGTAACGCCCCGGAAAACAGTTTCAGGCAACATCCGGCAGACCATATAGAAGGCATGGAACACACCGTAAAATCGGTAGTGCGACGCTCGGGGGTAGACGCCCGTGATGTCAGCGGTATATGTATAGATACCACCGGGTCATCCCCCGTTCCCGTAGACCGGAACGGGACTGCACTGGCACTGCTTCCGGGATTTGAGGAAAACCCGAATGCCATGATGATCCTCTGGAAAGACCACACCAGCATAGCCGAAGCCGCAGAGATCAACGAATTGTCGGGATCGTGGGGAGGAACAGATTATACCACCTTTATAGGAGGAGTGTATTCTTCGGAATGGTTCTGGGCCAAGATACTGCACATTGCGAGGGAAGACCGCGAAGTACGGGAAGCGGCCTGGTCATGGATGGAACACTGCGACCTTATGACGCATATCCTTACCGGGGCTCCCGAACTGAAAACCTTCAGGAGAAGCCGTTGTGCTGCAGGGCATAAGGCCATGTGGCATGAGTCCTGGAACGGACTGCCTCCGGAAGATTTTCTCAACCGGCTCGACCCTTACCTCGGCACCGTGCGCAAAAACCTTTATGAAGACACCTATACTTCGGATAAGGCAGCAGGCACCCTAAGTGCGGAGTGGAGTGAAAAACTGGGGCTTACCACAGAGACCGTGGTAGCGGTAGGTACGTTTGATGCCCATGCCGGGGCGGTAGGGGCCGGGGCAGAAGCCTTTTCCCTGGTACGGGTTATGGGCACCTCTACCTGCGATATCATGGTGGCGCCCCGCGATGTTATCGGCAACAGGGCCGTCAGGGGTATCTGCGGGCAGGTAGATGGTTCGGTGATCCCCGGGTGGATAGGACTGGAAGCCGGGCAGTCGGCCTTTGGAGATGTGCTGGCCTGGTTCAGGGAGATCGTGGCCTGGCCTGTCGATCATTTACTCGGAGATACCGGTTCGATACCTGCCGGAACCGCAAAACAGATCAGGGAAGAGATCAGGGCCGCAATAATACCCCGGCTGGCTTCGGAGGCAGAGAAAATACCGCTGGAAGAAAGTGTTCCCCTTGCTTTGGACTGGATCAACGGAAGGCGTACCCCTTTTGCCGACCAGGCCTTGAAGTCTGCCATTACCGGACTGAGCCTCGGTACGGGGGCTCCGCATCTATTCAGGGCGCTGGTGGAGGCCATCTGTTTCGGGGCACGCCAGATCGTAGACCGCTTCGAGGAAGAAGGGGTGGAGATCAGGTCTGTAGTAGGAATAGGAGGGGTGGCCAAAAAAGCCCCTTTTGTAATGCAGACCCTTGCCGATGTGCTCAACCGCCCTATTCACATTGCCGTTTCCGACCAGGCCCCGGCACTTGGGGCTGCCATCTATGCCGCGGTAGCATCCGGTGTGTATGACAGTGTGGAAGAGGCCGTACAGGCCATGGCCAGCCCTATGGAAAAAACATATCACCCCAGGAAAGAGAATGTGGCCTTCTATAGCGGGAAGTACAGGGATTACCAGGAACTCGCTGCATTTACAGAAGAAAGAACCCATCGATAAATATATGATATATGAGCTCAAAGTATAAAGAACTTAAGGAAGAATGTTACCGGGCCAATATGGCCTTGCCGGAACTGGGGCTGGTGGTCTATACTTTCGGAAATGTGAGTTGTGCGGACCACGGCGATAAGGTGTTTGCCATAAAACCCAGCGGAGTGCCTTATGATACCCTGGGGCCGGATGATATGGTGATACTCGATTTTGACAACAATATCGTGGAAGGGACCTTGCGGCCTTCTTCCGATACCCGGACACATGCGTACCTCTATAAGACCTGGAGCGATATAGGCAGTATTGTGCATACACATGCCCTGTATTCGGTAGCCTGGGCCCAGGCACAGATGGACATCCCAATCCTGGGGACCACACATGCCGACCACCTGACCACCGATATTCCCTGTGCCCCTCCCATGAAGGACGAATATATAGAGGGAAATTATGAACATATGACCGGTAAACAGATTGTGGACTGTTTCGGGGAGAGGGGGCTTTCTCACAAGGAAGTGGAAATGGTACTGCTGGGAAATCACGGCCCATTTGCCTGGGGAAAAAATGCCGATAAGGCGGTATACAACAGCAGGGTGCTTGAAGAAATAGCCCGGATGGCCTATCTCACCCTGCAGATCAATCCTGAAGCCCCCCGGCTTAAGGAGACCCTGATCCGGAAACATTACGACAGAAAGCACGGTAAAGATGCCTATTACGGGCAGTAAAATCTGTAGCAGTGTAACAGCTTAAAGTATTACATTAAATAAATCATAAAAAATACTTAAAAACAAAATGATAGAATTGAGTGATTACGAAGTGTGGTTTGTTACGGGCAGCCAGCACTTGTACGGAGAGGAGACCCTGAAAAACGTGGCGCGGCACTCCGGCGAAATTGCAGAATACCTCGATAACAGCGGGGATATTCCCGTGAGGGTTGTGGTGAAGCCTACCGTAACCACCCCGGAACAGATAACGGCCCTGTGCAGGGAAGCCAACAACTCGGAAAGATGTGTGGGACTGCTGGTCTGGATGCATACCTTTTCTCCCGCAAAAATGTGGATCAGGGGGTTGCAGCTGCTGCATAAACCCATGTGCCACCTGCATACCCAGTACAATGCCGGGATCCCGTGGAATGCCATAGATATGGATTTTATGAATGAGAACCAGTCGGCCCACGGGGGAAGGGAGTTCGGCTTTATGGCCGGAAGGCTCAGGAAAAACCGAAAGGTCATTACCGGGTACTGGAAAGAGGAAAAGGTACAGCAGAAGATCGGGGTATGGACACGTGTAGCGGTGGGATGGCATACTTACCAGACGACTAAGATTGCCCGTATAGGAGACAATATGAGGCATGTGGCCGTGACCGAAGGAGATAAGGTAGAGGCCCAGATGCGTTTCGGTTTTTCCGTGAACGGATACGGGATCGGGGATGTTGTGGCCTACCTGAATGAAGTCAGTGACAAGGATACGGATGCCCTGGTGGAAACCTACAGGGAGCTTTACAATACAGACCAGGCGGCCCATAACCAGAAAGCGGTCAGGGATGCGGCACGTATTGAGCTGGGGCTACGCGCTTTCCTCGAAGACGGCGGTTTCGGCGGGTTTACCAATACCTTCGAAGACCTTCACGGATTTAAGCAATTGCCCGGAATTGCCACGCAAAGACTGATGGCCGACGGCTATGGTTACGGGGGAGAGGGCGACTGGAAAACCGCTGCCCTGTTACACACGATGAAGATCATGACACAGGGGCTCGAAGGAGGGACCTCCTTTATGGAAGATTACACCTATGATTTTCAGAAGGAAGACTCCAGGGTGCTGGGCTCACACATGCTTGAGATCTGTCCGTCCATCGCCTCCGGCCGGCCGGACCTCGAGGTACACCCCCTGTCGATAGGCGGGAAAGAAGACCCGGCCCGGCTGGTATTCAATGTGGATGCAGGCCCCGCCATAAACGTGGCCTTGATGGACATGGGCAACAGGTTCAGGCTGCTGGTCAATGAAGTACAGACCGTAGCCCCGGAGCACGATCTCCCGGAGCTTCCGGTAGCCCGTGCCTTATGGCGGCCCGAACCCGACCTGGAAACCGCTGCCACGGCGTGGATACTGGCAGGAGGGTCGCATCATACGGTTTACAGCAAGGCAGCTACTACAGAATTTATAGAAGATTTTGCGGAAATGGCAGGAGTAGAATTGCTCCATATAGATAAAAACACAAATGTGCGTGATTTTAAGGAAAAATTACGCTGGAATGAAGTATATTACCACTTGTTTCAAAACAATATGTAATAACAATGCTGATGCCGGGTAACATCCTTTTTCCTTTAACAGGTCACAGGCAGTGCCCGGCAATGCTTTTCAATCAAAATCAATATCTATGAAAACGTATTATCTCTCCCTGGCCATGCTCGCCCTTGTAGCGTGCAACCAGAAGGCGAAAAAACAGGATGACACCACAGTACCGGCCGATACCGTAACGGTAGCGATGAAAGCCTCGGTCTCCAAAGAGAAGTTCGGAACACTGCCCGACGGAAAGGAAGTAGACCGCTACACCCTTACCAATGCTAACGGGATAAGTATGAAGGTAATGACCTACGGGGGAATTATCACTTCCCTGCAGACCCCCGACAAGAACGGTGAGCAGGGCGATATCGTACTGGGGTTTGACAGCCTGGAAGGATACCTGCAAAAAGGAGTGCCCTATTTCGGGGCGGTCATAGGGCGTTACGGCAACCGTATAGCCAAAGGAAAATTCGAACTGGACGGCAAGACCTATACCCTCGCTACGAATGACGGCCCCAACCACCTGCACGGCGGGAAAAAAGGGTTCGACAAGGTGGTGTGGACCGCTTCGGAAAAGAAAACGGACCATGGCGTGGCTCTTCAGCTGGAATATCTGAGCAAGGATATGGAAGAAGGTTATCCCGGCAACCTGAAAGCGACGGTTACCTACACGCTTACGGATGATAACGAACTGCAAGTGGACTACCAGGCAACGACAGATAAAAAAACGGTAGTCAACCTCACCCAGCATTCCTATTTCAATCTTGCCCCGGGTACGGCAACCATCCTGGACCATGAAGTGACCCTCCATGCCGATGCTTTTCTCCCGGTGAGCAATACGCTTATCCCTACCGGGGAACTCCGGCCGGTAGAAGGAACTCCCTTTGACTTCAGGAAAGGCAAAAAAGTAGGACAGGATATCGGGCAGGAGGATCAACAGCTTGAATACGGCGGGGGATTCGATCACTGCTGGGTGCTGAACGGCGCGGGAGAAGGCTTGGAAAAGGCCGCGTCGCTTTACGATGCATCCACCGGCAGACTGATGGAAGTGTTCACTACAGAACCCGCTATTCAGTTCTATTCCGGGAATTTCCTGGACGGGTCGCTTACCGGTAAAAACGGTGAGAAATACGTACACCGGTCCGGGCTGTGCCTGGAGACCGAGCATTATCCCGATGCTCCCAATCAACCCGATTTTCCTTCTACCGTGTTAAACCCGGGAGAAGAATATCACACGACTACCGTTTTCAGATTTTCAGTGAAATAAAAACCAGGCCCTGAATATGCGAATGGTAGTGTGTATGTTCGGGCAATAAAAAAACTGACCATATCAAATGAAGAGTTTAGATACATTAGACTGGATATGCATCGCTGCATATTTCCTGGTATTATTCGGCCTGGCGGTCTGGGTGATCATGAAGAAGACCAAGAATACCGAAGACTATTTTCTGGCCGGCAGAAATATCGGGTGGTTTGTAGTCGGGGCTTCCATATTTGCTTCCAATATCGGTTCCGAACACGTGGTGGGGCTTGCCGGGGCGGGAGCGGGCGATAAGATGCCCATGCTTATTTTTGAAATTCAGGCCTGGGTAGTCCTTATCCTCGGATGGGTATTCCTGCCGTTTTATGCCAGGAGCGGGGTATTTACCATGCCGGAATTTCTCGAAAAGCGTTTTAGTGCGAAGTCCAGGTGGTTTTTATCCGTAGTATCGCTGGTAGCCTATGTCCTGACCAAGGTTTCGGTGACCATCTATGCCGGAGGGGTAGTGGTTTCGGCCCTGCTCGGGATCAATTTCTGGGTAGGAGCCATCTCTACCGTGGTACTGACCGGGGTGTATACCATTTTCGGGGGCATGAGGGCGGTTGTCTATACGGAAACCCTCCAGGCCATCGTACTGGTTATAGGGGCAGCGGCGCTGACCTTCATAGGCCTGGATTACGCCGGGGGCTGGGGCGAGCTCAAGGCCACCCTGGGACCGGAGTATTTCAATATGTGGCGGCCCCCTTCCGATCCCGATTTTCCGTGGCCCAGCCTGCTTATAACCAGTACGATAACGGGAGTCTGGTACTGGTGTACCGACCAGTATATCGTACAGCGTACCCTGACGGCCAAAAACCTTAAGGAAGGCAGGAGAGGGGCTATATGGGGGGCATTTCTGAAGCTCCTGCCCGTTTTTATCTTTCTTATCCCTGGCGTTATCGCACTGGCCCTTAAACAAAAAGGAATGCTGGAATGGGAAACTCCCGATCAGGCCTTTCCCGTACTGATGAGCAACCTCCTGCCTTCCGGGCTCAGGGGACTGGTGGCTGCGGGGCTCCTGGCGGCACTCATGAGCTCACTCGCTTCCGTGTTCAATTCCTGCTCCACCCTGTTTACCGTAGATATCTATAAGAAACTCAGGCCGGAAACCTCAGAGACAAAACTTGTAAGGATAGGGCGTATCGCTACCCTTATCGTTGTTTTTCTGGGGATAATCTGGATCCCGATTATGGCCAACATATCCGGGGTACTGTACGAATACCTGCAATCGGTACAATCGTATATAGCGCCGCCTATCACTGCGGTATTCCTCCTCGGGATCTTCTTCAAGCGTATTAATGCCACGGGCGCATACACCACGCTGGTCGTAGGCTTTATAGCCGGTATGACGAGAATTGCCCTGGAACTCATGAGCGACAGTTTTGCCGAAGGCAGTGTACTGCATACCCTGGCTACGGTAAACTTCCTGACCTTCGGGGCCTGGTTCTTCCTGTTTTGTGTGGTACTGCTTGTAGGGGTAAGCCTGCTCACTCCCGCACAGGACGAGAAGCAACTCGCCGGACTGACCTTTGCCACAGTGCGTAAACCCCAGCCCGGAGAAGAGAAATCCTATGGCTGGATAGATATTGCCGCATCGGTGGTGATCGTGATCATCGTTGCCTGGGTCATGTTATCGTTCAACGGAACATAGAAGCAAAAAATGTGATTATCAGGTTACCAAACTGCCTTTCCCGGTAATATGGTAACCTGATACCACATTATCACATTATCTCATTTACCATTCGATTTGATCTTGATATCCGGGGTGTGATAGACCATGGAATTTTCCGGTACGGAAGAAGTCAGCCAGACATTTCCCCCGATAATACTGTTGGTCCCGATCACCGTTTTGCCTCCGAGTATGGTAGCATTGGCATAAATGGTCACGTTGCTTTCCACCGTAGGGTGCCTTTTTACATCGGTAAGGGATTTCTCCACATGAAGCGCGCCGAGGGTAACCCCCTGGTATACCTTCACATGGTCCTTAATCACCGTAGTTTCCCCGATCACTATCCCCGTTGCGTGATCGATAAAGAACGACTCGCCGATCTGTGCCCCCGGGTTGATGTCCACCCCCGTAAGCCGGTGTGCGTATTCGGCCATTAAACGCGGGACTATGGGAAGTCCGTACAGGTATAACGGCCTGCTCAGGCGATAGACCGCTATGGCCAGGAAGCCGGGATAGGCCAGGCAGACTTCTTCAATGGTCCTGGAAGCAGGATCGTTCTCTACGATGGCCCGGGCATCCAGGTTGAGTTTTCTGAGGATCTCCGGGAGTTCGTTCAGGTAATTTTCCCATATCTTGCTGCAGGGTTTCCCCGGGGCCCAGCAGGCAAGGTCCACGATCTCCTGGAATTCCCTTTCGAGAACGTCTATGTTTTCGGCCACCGAGGTGTCGTTGTCGAACAGGGTATAGAAAAGACGGGAGGTAAAAGCCTCGGTTTTCTCCTTTAACTGAAAGCGGAGGTTAGGGTTTTGTTTGTGCTTTATAATGCCCTCTATGATTGCTTCTTTTTTCATCTGTTTAAAATTTTTTGCACCGACCAAAATATGCAAAAAATTTCTGCACATTCAGGAACCGCTGCGCTCTCACATGAAAAATTTTAATCATTTCCCTGTGTGAAATATTTGATTAAAGTTTTTCATGTTCGTTTCATTGTGTGTTTTTGGGTCTGTTTTAAAATAACGCAGGGTGTGCGGAGAATGGTTGATGCCGGAACTAACAGACACCGATAAGGTTCTTGAGCTTGCAATAGGTGATATGGAAATAATGCATATGGTACATAAGCGCGAGATAACAGGGATACAAAGTTATAAAAGGAAAAGTTTCCGCTCTACCATTTTTTCCGGGAAATGACAAATGCAACAAAAATCCGGCTGTATATAAAATTTCTCCTGTCACTTTCCGGCCGGAATGGGAGATAAGGGTAATCACAATAGTATGTTTTTAGTCTAAAACCTATTTCAAAAGTTTTATTTTCTTACTTTTATATTTCTGTTATTCTAAAAAATATTCTGTTTATGCTGGTAAAGATCTTCGGTAGTGCCGTTTTTGGTGTGGAGGCCACGACGATTACCATAGAGGTGAATGTATCTCTGGGAGTAGGCTATCATCTTGTGGGCCTGCCCGACAATGCCATCAGGGAAAGCAATTACAGGATTGCTTCGGCACTTTCTGCCAACGGGTATAAAATTCCCGGGAAACGGATCACCATCAATATGGCCCCCGCGGATATGCGAAAGGAAGGAGCTGCCTACGACCTGTCTCTCGCTGTGGGCATACTGGCCGCATCGGGGCAGATAAAGAGTGATGATATAGCCGGGTATATCATTATGGGCGAACTGTCTCTCGACGGTGGCCTGCAGCCGATAAGGGGGGCATTGCCCATAGCGGTACAGGCCCTGAAGGAGGGGTTCCGGAAGTTTATCCTGCCGGAACAGAACGCGAAAGAGGCCGCTGTGGTAGAGGGGCTGGAGGTGTATGGCGTCAGCAATATAAAAGAGGTTGTCGATCACTTTGACGGCAAGGTACCCCTTAAAGCGACCCGGGTAAACCTGAAAGAGCTATTTTATGTCAATACGGACCGCTTCGAACACGATTTTGCCGATGTACGGGGGCAGGAGAGTATTAAGAGATGTATGGAGATCGCAGCAGCGGGGGGCCATAATATCATACTTATAGGTCCGCCGGGTTCTGGAAAGACCATGCTGGCGAAAAGGCTTCCCGGCATTCTGCCTCCCATGACCCTTGAAGAGGCCCTCGAAACCACCAAGATACACAGTGTGGCCGGCCGGATCGAAAAAAGCGGCCTTATGGGGCAGCGGCCATTCAGGGCGCCCCATCATACGATTTCCGATGTTGCCCTGGTAGGAGGGGGGACGTATCCCCAGCCCGGGGAGATCTCCCTGTCCCATAACGGCGTATTGTTCCTCGACGAACTTCCCGAATTCAAGCGGAGTGTCCTGGAAGTCATGAGGCAACCGCTGGAAGACCGGGAGGTTACCATTTCCAGGGCCAGGTTCAGTGTTACCTATCCCTCTTCCTTTATGCTTGTGGCCAGTATGAACCCCAGTCCGGGCGGGTATTTTAACGATCCGGATGCCCCGGTGGTCTCTTCCCCTTCGGAAATGCAGCGCTACCTCGGAAAAATATCCGGTCCGCTGCTGGACAGGATCGATATCCATATTGAAGTGAATCCCGTTCCTTTTGAAAAGCTGGCCGATGACAGGCAGGGAGAGTGCAGTGCGGATATACGCAAAAGGGTGATCCGGGCCAGGGAAATACAGGACGGCCGCTTTGACGGTATTCCGGGCCTGCATTACAATGCCCAGATGAGTACCAGGCAGATACGGCGCTTCTGTTCCCTGAACGGTGAATGCAGGCAGCTGCTTAAAAAAGCCATGCAGCAGCTGAACCTTTCGGCACGGGCCTATGACCGTATCCTCAAGGTGGCCAGGACTATTGCAGACCTGGACGGAAGCAATCACATCACTTCTTCCCATATCGGGGAAGCCATTCAGTACAGGAGCCTGGACCGGGACGGCTGGCTTGGGTAATTAAAAAAAAGAAATATCTTTGAGAGGATCATAACACAGTATCCTCTAACACATTTCATATGGCGCAAAAACTACACCTCGTTATTTTAATGTCCCTGCTCACAACAGTGTGGGTATCCTGTAAACAACAGCCGGAAAAGACAGGGGAGGGCACTGCCGGCCCGGAAGAAAACACTTACCACAGGCTGACCCTTGAGGAAGCAAACCGCCTGGCCGAACTCCCCCTGCACTGTATGCAGACCGAATATCCCAACAAACTGAGCCAGACACTGGCCGACGCTACCGGCCTGAAAAGCCCGGAAGCGCTTCATCCCGCATTTTACGGCTGTTTTGACTGGCATTCCTCCGTGCACGGGCACTGGATGCTGGTGAGCCTGTTAAAGCAGTTTCCCGGACTCGAAAAAGGCGAGGAAATAAAACAGAAGCTAAAGGAGAACATATCGGCAGAAAACATTTTACGGGAAGTTGCATATTTTAAGGAAGAACCCTCGTATGAACGTACTTACGGATGGGCATGGCTGCTCAAGCTTGCCGGAGAGCTGCACACCTGGGATGCCCCGCTGGCCCGTGAGCTTGAGCGCAACCTGCAGCCGCTTACCGATGTTATTGTGAAAAGTTACCTGGACTTTCTTCCGAAGCTGCATTACCCCATACGTGTGGGCGAACATTCCAATACCGCATTCGGGCTGACCTTTGCGTATGACTATGCGGCAACGGTAAAACACGAGGCACTGCTTGCCCTTATTAAAAAAAGGGCCCGGGATTTTTATTCCGGAGACCGCGATTGCCCGATGGGATGGGAACCCGGCGGATTTGACTTTCTCTCTCCCTGTCTCGAAGAGGCCGATATCATGAGAAGGGTGCTTCCGCACGATGAATTCCGGGACTGGTTTGAAAACTTCCTGCCGCAGCTCAAAGATCCCGGTTTTGCATGGGAACAGGGAAAAGTATCCGACAGGACAGACGGCAAACTGGTACACCTCGACGGGGTAAACTTCAGCAGGGCGTGGTGCCTTTATGCCATTGCCCGCGATTTTCCCGAATACGGCCACCTGCGTAAAATTGCCAATGCACACATTGCGTATTCGCTGCCCCATATTGTAGACGGCAATTACGAAGGGACCCACTGGCTGGGGTCTTTTGCCGTATATGCCCTGCAAACTGCACATTAGATGTTCGGGTTTTTTAAAAAAACAGGTCCGGGAACCCTGGTGGCCGCGGCGTTTATAGGTCCCGGCACCGTAACCGTATGCACCCTGGCCGGGGTGGGGTTCGGTTATGCCCTCTTATGGGCTATGGCGCTGTCGGTAACCGCTACGGTCGTCCTGCAGGAAATGGCTGCCCGTATTGGTATTATAACAGGTATGGGGCTTGCCGAAGTCATCAAGGCACAGCTACGGCACCGTTTTTTAAAAATACCGGTTATCGTGCTTGTTTTTTCTGCCGTAGTCATCGGCAATGCGGCCTATGAGGCGGGAAACCTGAGCGGGGCTTCCCTCGGGATGGCCGGGGTCTTTCCGGAAGAACTTATCCGGTTTTACCCCCTGCTTACCGGTATGGTAGCCTTTGTCCTGCTCTATGCCGGCAGTTATAAGGTACTGGAACGCTGTATGACCGTTATGGTCCTGGTCATGAGCCTGTCGTTTATATGTGCTGCCGTTATGACCGGGCCGGATATGGGTGAAGTATTACAGGGCCTTTTTATTCCGCAGGTTCCGGAAGGAAGCATTCTTACCATTATCGGCCTGATCGGGACTACGGTAGTCCCCTACAACCTTTTTCTGCACGCCTCCCTGGTCAGGGAGCGGTGGAGCGGGGCCGGGGACCTGAAAGCAGCCCGGAAAGATACCCTGCTGTTCGTACTGCTCGGGGGGCTGGTATCCACAGCCATTATAATTACAGCTGCGGGGAACGGGCTTACCGGTGTTGAGAACGTGATGGATATGGCTAAGGGACTGGAACCGGTCTATGGCAGGTTTGCAGTCTATTTTATAGGAACAGGGCTGTTTGCAGCAGGAATCACCTCTTCCATAACAGCCCCGCTGGCTGCGGCTTATGTGGCTAACGGATGTTTCGGGTGGAATGCTTCCCTGAAAGACACCAGGTTCCGCCTGGTGTGGATGATCGTTATCGGTACAGGCGTTCTCTTTGCTTCCGCAGGGTTCAATCCCATAGAGCTGATACTGTTTGCTCAGGTGGCCAATGGTATATTGCTTCCCGTGGTGGCATTGTTCCTGTGGTGGGCAGTCAACAGGACCGGGGTGCTGGGGCGGTATAAGAACACCCTGGTACAGAACCTGCTCTCGGGAGGGATTATCCTCGTTACCGTTATTCTCGGCATACGCAGTATCCTCAAGGTGTTGGGATGGGGAGAATAAGGAAAAATCCATAATTTTACGGCAGGACAAAAAATACTGTTATGCCCGATATAAAGATCAACTGTGACCTGGGAGAAGGACTGGACAACGAAGCCTTGCTGATGCCCTATATTTCCTCGTGCAGTATTGCCTGTGGCGGTCATGCCGGGAGCAGGGACATCATGGAAAGGGTGGTGGAGCTTGCCCTGGAGCACCGGGTACATACCGGGGCCCACCCGTCTTACCCGGACCGGGAAAATTTCGGCAGGCGCTCTGTAGAAATGGAAGACGGGGCG
The DNA here is from genome assembly GCF_003285545.1 of Sinomicrobium soli. Taxonomy (GTDB): domain Bacteria; phylum Bacteroidota; class Bacteroidia; order Flavobacteriales; family Flavobacteriaceae; genus Sinomicrobium. The sequence goes on from NZ_QLNV01000006.1 coordinate 325,681, forward strand.
CTTATACGCAGTATACGCGAACAGCTTTTATTCCTGTCGGACATACTGGAAGAAAAAGGGGCCGCGCTTCACCATATCAAGGCCCACGGCGCCCTGTACAACGATATGGCCGAAGATACTCAAAAGGCGGCTGTTTTCCTGGAGGCCATAGCGCCGTTTACGGAACAGGCCGTTCTGTATGCCCCTTTCGGATCTGAGGTGGCAAAAATGGCGGAAGAGAAGGGGACAGGGGTGGTTTATGAAGCGTTTGCCGACCGGAATTATACCGACCGGCTCACCCTGGTACCGCGTACCCGTAAGGATGCGGTGATCACCGATAAGGAAAAAATAAGGGAACATGTAGTACGCATGCTCGAAGAGCACCGCGTACGTACGGCGGCAGGCCGTTATATTCCGATAAAGGCAGATACTTTCTGCCTTCACGGCGACAATTCCAATGCCGTGGAAATACTGGAATACCTGGCTCTGACCTCCTGAAACCTTATAAATAAACCACTCAGGACAGCAAGTCCGGAGGTTTAAAAAGGCAATGGAATTGCCATGGTTATCAGGTTATTGAGTTACTGAGTTATTACGTATTGACTAAATAACTCAGTAACCCAATAACTCCGTATTTTATACTGATTTCACTTTGTTATCCGGAAGTTTTTTTGCTACTTAGCACTATGGCTTCAGCTGTAGAAAAATACCACATTTCCATAATCCCTTTCGGCCCCGGGGCCATACTGGTCACCTGGCCGCCACGTATAGAAGAGGGCATACTGGAAGACATCATTCTCTTCGGCAGGGTAATCGCAGACAGACTGGAAAAAGCATGCGAACAGGTCCCCGCCTATCACTCCCTGTTGCTGGTCTTTGACGAGGCGGTTAACACCGCTGAGATCTCCGACCGGCTTTCCGGGCTCTACGGCAGTATGGACCGGAAACCCCTGGAGCGGAGGCTATGGCGCATCCCGGTGTGTTATCACCCCGGTTTTGCACCGGATATGGCGTTGTTGTCGGAACGCAAGGGGATTTCCCCGGAAGAGATCGTAAAGCGGCATACCCGTGCTACTTATACGGTTTATGGCATTGGCTTCCTGCCCGGTTTCATGTACCTGGGAGGGCTGGACGAAAGTCTGGTTACCCCGCGGCGAAATGAGCCCCGGCAAAAGGTGAGCAGGGGGGCTGTGGGCATAGGTGGAAGGCAGACGGGGATATACCCGCAGCAAAGTCCGGGAGGATGGAACATCATAGGAAACTCTCCGGTGCAGTTGTTTGATCCGTTAAAGAAAAAACCCTGTCCTGTCGGCATAGCGGACAAGGTCCGTTTTTATGAGATAAGCCGTGAAGAACACGAACTCCTGGAAATAGAAGTATCGGCCGGGGTGCATAAACTCAAAAATGAAAAATGGTATGATTAAAGTGCTGGCGCCGGGTTTGTTTACCACTGTGCAGGATACGGGGCGGTTCGGTTACCGGAACAAGGGAGTCCCGGTAAGCGGTGCGATGGACAGTTTTTCTGCCGTACTGGCCAACCGGTTGCTGAACAATGACGACGGTGCCGCACTCCTGGAGATCACCATGACCGGCCCGGAGCTTGAATTTACCGCACCTACACATATAGTGATTACGGGAGCCCGGATACGACCCGCGATAAACCAGACCCTTATCCCCAATAACAGGGTGATACGGATACACCCGAGTGATGTGCTCTCTTTCGGAAAACCCGAACGGGGCATCAGGGCATATATGGCAATAAAGGGAGGCTTCGGCACCCCGGTGGTCCTTAAAAGCCGGTCGCTCTACTTTCCTGTTACCGCTTACGACCATCTGAAGAAAGGGCAGGAGCTGGGCCATGAAGCTTTTGAAGGAACCGTAGATGAACTCATCGAGATCAAGGTAAACAATGATTTCCTGTTTGGTTCTTCCATACCGGTGTATCCCGGACCGGAATACGATATGCTGAATGCTGAAGAAAAGGAAATGCTGGGGCGGGGTTTTTCCGTTTCCACGCTCAATAACCGCATGGCGTACCAGCTGGAAGAACAACTGCCACCCAATGATTATGGGATCATCACTTCGGGGACATTGCCGGGTACGGTACAGCTCACCCCCTCGGGGAGGCTGATCGTACTGATGAAAGACTGCCAGACCACAGGAGGGTACCCCAGGATATTACAGCTATCGGAACAGGGGATTTGCGCTTTGGCCCAGAAAAAATACGGAGACCGGATTGTGTTTACAATGTGCTGATACCGAATGTAACGAAGCCTAACGGTAACTCTTCTTGATCCGGTCCAGGTTGCGCTTATTGTCGCGGTCTTTGATGGTTTCCCGCTTGTCGTGCATTTTCTTCCCTTTGGCAAGGGCTATCTCGATCTTTGCGAGTCCGCGGTCATTGATAAAAAGCCGCAGGGGGACTATGGTAAGGCCTACATTCTTAACTTCCTTATGGAGTTTCCGCAATTCCCTTTTGTTCAGCAGCAGTTTTCTCTCGCTCCGCGGTTTGTGATTGTAGTGTGTGCCGTGGGCGTATTCTTCGATATACATATTTATGACAAAGAGCTCGCCCCGGTCGTTAAATTCACAGAAACTTTCGGCAATGGAAGCCTTGCTGAGACGGATCGACTTGATCTCGGTACCCGTCAGCACGATCCCTGCCACATACTTGTCCAGAATCTCATATTCGAAACGGGCGCGCTTGTTCTGTATGTTGATCTTTTTTTGCATAAGGACAGCAAAAGTAATAACTATTATTGGATTTTTCTCCATGAACCCGTTCTGAGTTTGTCCATGCCTGTAAATCGTGGTCCAAGGCAGGAAGGGAATTGGAAATGCCCCGGGCGGATTTCGGAGGGCTATGCCAGCTGCAGGGCAAGCTTTATCATGTCCCTGAGCGACGTTTCCCTGGCAGAAGCTTCCATGCTTTCCCCGGTAATAACATGGTCCGTAATGGTCAGAACGGCGAGGGCCCTGACCCCGAAACGGGCCGCCAGGGTATAGAGAGCCGCAGTTTCCATTTCCACACAGAGTACCCCGTATTCCATCCATTTTTTATACTCATCCGGGTGATCATCGTAAAATGTATCGCTGGTAAGTACATTGCCGGCCCTTACTTCAATACGGTCTTTCCCGGCTATTTTCAATGCTTTTATCAGCAATTCGGCGTCTGCAGCGGGAGCATAGGTATCATGGTCAAATATACGCCTGTTCAGGTTACTGTTTGTAGATGCCGCCATGGCCAGCACGATATCCCTTACCTTTACAAAAGGCTGATAGCTCCCCGCGCTTCCTATGCGTATCAGCTGTTTCGCGCCGTAATCATTGATCAGCTCATGCACATAGATACTTGCGGAAGGGATTCCCATACCCGTACCCTGGACCGATATCTTTTTGCCCCCGAACTTTCCCGTATAACCGTACATGCCTCTTACGCTGCTGTACTGTACGGCTTCTTCCAGGAAGTGTTCTGCAATCCATTTTGCCCTTAATGGGTCGCCCGGCAGTAATACCGTTTCTGCTATTTCACCCTTTGCGGCGCTGATGTGTATACTCATGTCAGTATGATTCGTTTGATGCAAGTCCTTTCATTATGGCCACCCCGCCTGAAGTGCCGATGCGCTGCACTCCCATGGCAATGTATTCCTGTGCCGTATCAAGGGTCTTTATACCCCCGGAAGCCTTGAGGAGGGCCCGCCCGTTCACCGCCTTTTTCATAAGGGCGATATCTCCCGGGGTAGCACCCCCGGTACCGAACCCCGTAGAGGTCTTTACAAAATCAGCTCCCCCGTCTACCGCCAGGGTACAGGCCAGTATTTTTTCCTCATCGCTGAGAAAACAGGTTTCCAGGATAACTTTCAGGATACGGTTGCCCATGATTTTTTTCACAGCTGCTATTTCATTGACTACCGCAGCTGTCCTGCCGGATTTCAGCCACCCGAGATGCAGTACCATGTCGATCTCGTCAGCCCCGTCCTCTGCCGCGATCTGCGCCTCGTACAATTTGGCCCTGCTGCTCATGGCCCCCAGCGGAAACCCGGCTACGACACAGACGCCCACCCCGGGATGTTCCGACAGGATATCACGGGCCAGGGCCGTATAACTACTGTTTATACATACGGTACGAAACTGATAGGTTACGGCCTCCCCGCACAGCCTTGCGATATCATCGGGAGTAGCCGCAGGTTTTAACAGGGTGTGATCGATATAGCGGTTTACAGTCATGCCGGATATTATTCAAATACCGTTAAAACGGTGTATTCAGACAAAGTTAAGGTTTTTTATACATTGTTCCGGGGTATGGTAAACGTATATCCACCTGGCAAAGCAGACCTATGGGTGCATATGTCTTTTTTCCTTATTTTTGTATACGGGATTTTCTTCCCGCTATTCAACTGCATTCAAACCTAAAACTCCGGATTATGGCCGAACTTATCAGGATTTACGAAGAGAACCCCAACGCCCGTGAAATACAGCGGGTGGTGGGCATACTCAAACAGGGCGGGCTGGTGATCTACCCGACGGATACCGTATACGGGCTCGGATGCGACATCACGAATTCAAAAGCCCTGGAACGCATAGCCCGGATCAAGGGAGTAAAACTGGCCAAGGCCAATTTCTCATTTATCTGTGCCGACCTGAGCAATCTTTCGGACTATGTAAAACAGTTGGAGAATACTACATTCAAACTCCTGAAAAGAGCGCTTCCCGGGCCTTTTACCTTTATCTTACAGGGCAACAACAACCTTCCCAGGGACTTCAAGAAAAAGAAAACCGTGGGGATCAGGGTACCGGATAACAATATAGCACAGGCCCTGGTTCGCGGACTGGGAAACCCTATCGTATCGACCTCCATATACGACGAGGACGAATTACTGGAATACACCACAGACCCGGAGCTGATTTACGAAAAATGGGAAAATCTTGTCGATGTGGTTATCGACGGGGGATACGGAGACAACACGGCATCTACCGTTGTAGACCTGACCGAAGGAGAACCCCGGGTAGTACGGCAGGGGAAGGGCGACCTGGAAGAAATTCTTTGAGGTTTCCTATTGTGTTTTTAAATCTTTATGGACGGAAACGATTTGATCAACCATCGGGAAATTTTTTTCAAGTCTTTTTGCTGTGCGGAAAGCGATGGCGCGACTAAAATGAAGCCTGAAAATAAAACAAGATGGGAGTGTAAAAACAGTATCCGAACTGTTATATAACAACCATATTAAATCTTTATTTTGTGAACTGAACATTGTGTTTTTTGAAATGTTTAGTTTACAAAGTTAGATTTTTATTGTTATGTCTCAAATTATAATGACTATTTTATACGATAGAATTAACTCGTTATATCTTGGGGTTCGGTGTATTAGCAAAGTACACGAAAGTATATATAGAATTTAGTTACAACTCTCGAGATCGCCGCAGATTTTAGAGGGCCACTCCCGGACCGGATTAAAATATATCCGGTCAAAGCTATTCTAAATTTCCATGATTTTTTCAAGAGCATAAACGATCAATTGTTCCACGACCTGTTTGGGGTCGGGGGCAAAATGGCCGGTGGCCCTGTTGGCTATAATGGCATTGAGCGAAATGGCTTCGTGGCCCAGCAGGTGCGACAGGCCGTATATGGCCGAGGTTTCCATTTCCAGGTTGGTGATCTTGTGGGAGTCAAAAGAAAAACCGTCTATTTTACGGTTCAGTGAAGGGTCCTGCAGGGGCAGCCTGAGCACCCGTCCCTGCGGGCCGTAAAAACCCCCGGCAGTAGCGGTAATGCCCTGGTATATTTCCGGTCCCCGGAAAAGGTCTAACAGGGTAGGGCTTCCCGGAATAAAAAGCGGCCTTGCCTTATCCCGGTCCCACGAGGTATGTGCAATAAAGGCCTCTTCCATTGCGGGATGCCGCAGTGTTTCCGTACGGTAGGCATGTAGCATTCCGTTGATGTCGAGGGCATATCTGCTGGCGAGAAAGGCACCCACGGGAATGTCTTCCTGAAGGCTTCCGGATGTTCCGATACGGATCACTTTTAAAGCAGTGAGTATCTCCCTGGGGGTACGTGTTTCAAGATCGATATTCACCAGGGCGTCGAGTTCATTGAGTACGATATCGATGTTGTCCGGACCGATACCCGTAGATATCACGGTAAGCCGGTGCCCCCCGCAGGTTCCTGTCTGTGTCCTGAACTCTCTTTTCTGAGTAGTAAACTCGATCGTATCGAAATGACGGGTGATTTTTTCCACCCTGTCAGGATCTCCTACGAAGATGATGACGGGGGCGATGTGTTCGGGCCTTAAATTGAGGTGATACACACTGCCGTCCGGGTTCAGTACGAGTTCAGAAGCTGCGATTTTCATATGATGTGGCCGGGATGACAAGATCCGCGACTATTATTACAATTTCAGGAGTTTCGAAGTGTCTTCATGGTACAGAAAGCTGTACTTTTTCGCCCCTCCCAGGTATATGTCGTCGCTTTTTATAAAGGGGTAATAGTTTTCTACCCGGGCCAGTACATTTTTACCTTCCTGGTTCAGCCTTACGGGGTTAAACGACCTGAACAAGGGTTTCAGGTGGTCGAGGATATTCAGGTATTGCATATCGCCGTATCCGTAATGGCTGTCCTTTTTGATAAGTGCCTGTACGAATTTGTCCTTCGAACCGATCCTCTTTTGATCCGCAACAGACAATACACTGTTCTCAAGTTCATTCAACCCGTTTTTGACGGTGGGAAACCTGTGGAGATGAAGTGCTATGGCATCGGTGAGGTACGGGAACTGGGAGGAGTTGAATTTTGAGAAAGTCTCGAGCCGGAGGGGGGTATCGCTGCAGTACAGTTGCCAGAGGTAATCGGCGTATTCTATATCATCCTGTGTAAGCACCGTGCGCGAGTGGTAGAGTTTCAGTAACTGCTCCTCCGACTGGCTGGTAAGGATAAAGGGAGTGGTCTTCTTCTGCTTCTTACAGACCAGTGATATCCGGGCTCCCTTCCGGTGTTTCTTGAGCCAGCTGACCACAGCGATCATATTGATCTGGCAGAAGAGGTCTTCATCAAACCACAATACCACCTCTTCCTGGGTCTTCTGATTACATAAACGCCGGTATTCCTTAAGCGTGGCCTCTATGAAATTGGCCTTGCTGATCCTGTAGTTCCTGTTCAGGAATTCAAAGCGTGTTTTCCAGAACGATTCGCTTCCCACTTCCGTAATGGTCTTTCCTTCGCAAAGCATCTCACGCCAGGTAATAATTTCCCCTTCCAGCTTCAGCTTCCCGAGGTAGGAAGTAAAGCCATCCCCGTTGGTAATGTGTAAGGTTGTAGTCATTTCAAGGATTTTTGTTTAGAGTTAGCCAAAAATATGTTTTATAAATGAGCCTAAAACCACTTTTATTCTTTTATAAAATAACTTTAAAAAGTTGTTGTATATGAAAACATACGTTACAGAAACAACTTTCTTCCGAATACGGCGGGGGAATTATCCGCCCACTCGTTTTACATGATATCCTTCTTTCCGAAGCAAATTCATGATCTTATCCCGGTAATTACCCTGTACGATAATTTCCCCATCCTTTACCGAACCTCCCACACCGCATTTGGTCTTCAGCATTTTTCCCAGTGCCTTGAGGTCGTCTTCACTGCCCTGAAACCCTGTGATTACGGTTACTGTTTTTCCTCCGCGCCCCTTGTTGCTGAAATGGGCTTCGAGGTACTGCTCTCCCGGGGGTAGGGTATTTATTTCCTCTTCTTCATTTACGGGACTGTCGCCTGTGGAAAACACAAGCCCTCCCAGATCTTCAAGACTGTTCAGTCTGCTGCCTTTTGCCATGGTGTTTTTGTTTTGACCACTGCATTTTAACGTAAACGCCAAATTACAAAAAAACGTATGCCGTAAGTGTTAAAGTTTGTGAGTCTGGTTATCCCTGAATTATGCCTTTATAAGCCCGAGTTCGATAAGACGTTCGTGCAGGAATTCGCCTGCGGTAATATCGTCGTATAGTTTCGGGTGTTTTTCATCGATACAGTTTTCCAGGCAATCCAGCGGCATTTCGCTTATGGGGTGCATAAAAAACGGAATGGAATACCGCGAGGTACCCCATAGTTCCCGGGGTGGGTTTACCACCTGGTGAATGGTAGACTTAAGCCTGTTGTTGGTATGCCTTGAGAGCATGTCGCCTACATTGATCATCAGTTCGTCCGGTGCTGCAATGGCATCGATCCAGTCCCCGTTGTGATTCTGTACCTGCAGCCCTTTGCCGTGTGCCCCCATGAGCAGGGTGATCAGGTTGATATCACCGTGTGCGGCAGCCCGGATGGCATTTTTCGGTTCTTCTGTTATCGGGGGGTAGTGTATCGGGCGCAGTATGGAATTACCGTTCCTGATCCACCGGTCGAAATAATTTTCTTCAAGGGAAAGGTGAAGGGCCAGGGCCCGCAACACATATTTTGCCGTTTTCTCCAGCATCTTGTAGGTTTCCCTGCCCACCTCGTTAAAACGGGGCAGTTCCTCCACGATGACATTCGGGGGATATGCAGCCTCAAGTACCGGGTCGTCCTCTACATATTGCCCGAAATGCCAGAACTCCTTCAGGTCGCCCTCTTTTCTTCCTTTGGCGTGTTCCTTTCCGAAGGACGTATATCCCCGCTGGCCTCCGATACCCGGAATTTCATACTTTTTCTTGACCTCGTCCGGCAGGGCAAAGAAGTTCTTGATCTCCGTATAGAGATTATCGACCAGGGTATCGGAAAGAAAATGTCCCTTGAGCGCTACAAAACCGATCTGTTCATAAGCCTTGCCCAGTTCCCTGATGAACTTGTCTTTTTTTTCGGGATCACCGGAAAGGAATTCCCGCAGATCCACACTTGGTATCTTATTCATTATATCCTTGTTTTCCCGTATATCTTTTTACGGGTATATTGCGCTTTCTTATACAAATTTAGGCAATTAGCCTGTTATACTGAAAAGATAGTTGTTAACAATTACCGAAAATATAACTCCGGACAGATGTATTGTTATTTTATTTACATTTGACGGTACGGATAAAATATATGATTCATGAATTTTTCCACTTCTGTTCCCGTAATTCCGGAATACGACCGAAAAGATCTCGATGATGCCCTGCTTCTCCAACTGTACCGCAAAATGCTTCTGCCCCGGCTGACAGAGGAAAAGATGCTATTGCTGTTACGGCAGGGCAAGGTTTCCAAATGGTTTAGCGGTATCGGGCAGGAAGCCATAGCAGTCGGGGTTACCGCCGCACTTAAAAAGGATGAATACATTCTTCCGATGCACCGCAATCTCGGGGTGTTCACCACAAGGGAGATACCGCTCAGGAGACTTTTTCTGCAATGGCAGGGGAAGGAAGGCGGCTTCACCCGGGGTCGTGACCGGAGTTTTCACTTCGGTAGCCGGGAGCACCATATTATAGGTATGATCTCCCATCTCGGTCCGCAACTGGGCGTCGCAGACGGGATAGCCCTGGCCCATAAACTCCGGAAAGAACCCAGGGTTACGGCGGTGTTTACCGGAGAAGGGGGAACCAGTGAAGGTGATTTTCACGAGGCCCTGAATGTGGCTTCCGTATGGGACTTACCCGTGTTGTTCTGTATCGAAAACAACGGTTACGGGCTTTCCACTCCCGTCCGGGAACAGTATCGCTGCGAAAACCTCGCAGACCGGGGCCGGGGGTATGGTATGGAAGCCCATATCGTAGACGGGAACAATATACTGGAAGTGTTTACCAGGGTGTCCGAACTCGTGGAACGTATGCGAACGGACCCCCGCCCCGTACTGGTGGAGTTCAAGACCTTCAGGATACGCGGACATGAAGAAGCCAGCGGCACGAAATACGTTCCGCAGGAACTGGTGGAATACTGGGCAAAAAGGGACCCTGTTGTGAATTACAGGAAATTCCTGTCGGATGCGGGGATACTCTCTGAGGAGGAGGACCTGGAGGTCAGGAAAGAAATGATATCGTTAATCAACAGGGAATACGAAGCGGCTGCCCGGGTGCCGGAAGTAGCGTTTGACCCGGACAAGGAACTGAACGACGTATACCGCCCTCACGTCGCTGCACGCAGAACACCGGTAGCCCCGGGGCGTAATATCCGTTTTGTGGATGCTGTTTCGGAGGGGCTCTACCAGTCTATGGAACGTTTTGACGAGCTGGTCCTCATGGGGCAGGATATTGCGGAATACGGAGGAGTATTTAAGGTTACCGCGGGATTTTCAGATCGTTTCGGGACAGACCGGGTACGCAATACTCCCATATGTGAGTCGGCCGTACTCTCCGCATCGATGGGGTTGTCTGTAAATCACATGAAAACCGTAGTGGAAATGCAGTTTGCCGATTTTATTTCCAGCGGTTTCAACCCGGTAGTCAACTATCTTGCCAAATCGCATTACCGCTGGGGGCAACACGCCGATGTGGTTATCCGTATGCCCTGCGGCGGCGGAGTAGGGGCGGGGCCCTTTCACTCCCAGACCAATGAAGCCTGGTTTACCAAAACGCCGGGGCTCAAGGTAGTATATCCCGCTTTTCCCGAAGATGCCAAAGGATTACTGGCAACCGCTATTGAAGACCCCAATCCCGTGTTGTTTTTTGAACACAAGGGGCTGTACAGAAGTCTTTACGGACAGGTCTCCGAAGATTATTTTACCCTCCCGCTGGGAGAGGCGGCGATACGCCGGGAAGGAAATGAGGTTACCGTAATCTCGTATGGAATGGGGGTACACTGGGCATTGGAGGCGGTGGATGAATGCAGGGCCTCTGCCGATGTTATTGACCTGCGGACCCTGCAGCCCCTGGATACCGCTGCGATTTACCGTTCGGTAAGGAAGACGGGAAAGGTGATCATCCTACAGGAAGACACCCTCTTCGGAGGGATCGCAGCAGATATCGCCGCCCTTGTTGCCGAACATTGTTTCGAGTACCTCGACGCTCCCGTAATACGGGTGGGCAGCCTGGAAACACCGGTCCCTTTTGCGAAAGCCCTGGAAGAGGGGTATTTACCGAAATTGAGGTTCAGGAATGCATTACAACGATTAATGGGGTACTGATGTCGATAGTTTCACAACAATATATTTATTGGCTCGTTTATTGCAATAAATTTCTTTTTTTTACGTATTTTTAGAAATAAAAAACACATAAATCATGACGAAAATTCGTGTTATCCTTATCTTGTTCGTTGCCGTAATGGCCGGTTCCTGTTCACTTTCAAAGGCCAACAAGGAATACCGGGGAGCCATTGTAGGTAACTGGATACTGAACGATGTGACTTACACCGGAAGCAGTGGTAATTTCAAGTCGGTATTGTTCAACGACGTGTCTGATGCCTGTTTTAAGGGCAGCCAGTGGTTTTTCAGGAACAGCAACAGTACGGGATCGTATACCATTAATCCCGGTGCGGATTGTATGGAAGGAGCCCGGAATATCAGGTGGTCTGTATATGAAAAGGGAGAAACCGGCAATCAGTTACAGTTTAAGTTTATAGATGAAAAAAGAAATGATGTAAGCGGGGGGTATGGCTATCGCCTGGATATCGTTTCGCTGGACCAGCAGCAGATGACGCTGCAGACCCAGACCACCGTGGAGGGCGAACCCATTACGGTAGTATATCATTTCTCCAGGTCGTATTAAAATATAATATATAAAAATTATGATTAGAAAAACATGGATCAGATTGGGAGCCGCAGTGGTGGCCCTGTCTTTGGTAATTACGGGATGTGACACCGTCAGGAACGCCGGGAACAAGGAAAAAGGCGCCGTTATCGGGGCTGCCGGCGGGGCTGTTATCGGGGGAATACTCGGTAATAATATAGGAAACAAGAAAAATTCGGCTTTGGGAGCCATTATCGGCGGTGTTGTCGGCGGGGCTGCCGGTACGTATATCGGCGACCGGATGGACCGCCAGGCCGAACGTATAGAAGAGGAAATCCCCGGGGCCGAAGTGACGCGGGTAGGGGAAGGAATCAATGTGACCTTCGATGAAAAAAGCGGGGTCTATTTTGCTACCAACAAATACAACATCAACTCCGAATCGTCGAATACCCTCAACAAGCTGGCGGGGATCTTCAAGGAATATCCCAATACGCTTATCCTTGTCGAAGGGCATACCGATAATACCGGAAGTGCCGAATACAATATGGGACTGTCGCAGCGAAGAGCGGAATCCGTGACCAGTTACCTGTCAGGCCAGGGGATATCCTCCGGCAGGTTTACTACAAAATGGTACGGAGAAGAACAGCCGAAATACGATAACGGTACGGTAGAAGGAAGGGCCAAAAACCGAAGAGTGGAAATCGCCATCGTGGCCGATGAACAATTAAAACAGGAAGCCCAGCAGAAAACGCAGTAAGCCGGGATAACCGTAATATAATAATAGGGGAAGGAGGGGATTTTTTATATGGGATCCCCTCCTTTTTATGTTTTACCGGGGAATAACCCTGCATCGGGCACGTTGAAATATAAAACTATGGAACATAAATCGTATCTTTACAGTAATAAAAATAAGTCATTATGGATTTAGAAGTGCGGAAATATCATTTTATCCAGGAACTCTTTAATGTGGACAAAGAAAGTATTATGGACGTTTTGGAGCGTGCTTTAAAACGTGAAAAAGAACAACATCAGGAAATCCCAACAGCACATAAAAAAGAATTGGATAATCGTTTGGAAAGCTATAAAAATAATCCTGATGACGTTTTGGACTGGGAAGCTGTAAAAGGCAATTGGTAATGAGTTACAGGATTAAGTTATTGCCAATCGTACATTCGGATTTAAGAAAGGCCAGGAAATAGTACAATGACCGAAACAAAGCATTGGCCGAAGATTTTAAAGCAGAAGTTGACAAGGAAATTGATTATATCGGAGAATATCCGGAGCATTACCAGCGAAAATATAAGGAATTAAGGCAATCTCTGGTAACGCGGTTTCCATATGCTATTTTTTATCTGGTTGAAGAAGAACAAAAACGGATTATAATTTTCGGGGTTTTACATACCAGTAGAAACCCTGAAATAATCAGGAAAAGAATAACAAAATAAATCCCATTTTAGCTTAATAATAAACCTCACAAACTTTGAATACAAGTCATTTAATTTGCTTCATTTTGAAGTATGAGCAAAGGAATGTCAATATGATAACACATGTCCCTGGTATGGCTCAGCCCGAACAGGTGATGTAAAAAGTTGTGTTTCTTGGCCACCATACACAACAGGTTAATATTCCGGCTGTGTACAAAAACCCGGGTAGCGTCGCTCAGTGATTTTTCGGGTAACAGATAGAATTCGGTCTGCGGCGGAAAATTTTTCTGCAGGACCTGTTTGTTTTTTTCCTGTCCCTCGTTCAGGGCTTCCCTTTCGGAAACGTGATACACCCTTACGGCAGAAGAAAACCGACGGGCTATACCAAACAGTATATCCAGGTTTTCCTGCCTGTATGTCGTGTCGTAATCCGTCGCAAAGGCTATTTCCCGGACCGGCGAGAATACAGCGCCGTCGGGAATGGCGAGGAGGGGGATGTGTATTTTTCCGATCAGATTTGCCGTATTACTTCCTATAAGCGCCTCTTTGAGCCCGCTGGCCCCGGTAGTTCCCATAATGACCATATCTATGTTTTCTTCCTTACAGACATCGGCGACCGCGTTGGAGAAATAATCAAATTTTGAAATGGTCCTGAAGCTGTGCCTGTCACTGGTATTGCTGCTCACCACCTCTTCATAGAGTCTTTCCAGCCCTTCTTCAGAAGAAGATTTTACGGCATTGTACAGCGTCTGGGTGGCCCCGGAAGAGCTCATGGCATCTCCGGAACTGATGGTATTGGGAGAATAGGAGTTCAAAAGGTAAAAAACCGCTTGTTCCCCGGCATAAAGCGCTGTAGCATAATGTACGGCATTCATGGCATTCTCTGAAAAATCCGTGGGAATGAGTATGTGAAACATAACGCCAGATCTTTAAAGGTTCGCTCCTGAAAAGATAGTGAAAAAAATGCATTTCATATCTCAATATGCTGTTAAAAAAGGGTGTGCTGCCAAAAAATAATAATCCTGTAAATGAACTATAAATAGTACATTTTATGTAATCTTTTGGGGCTGTATCAGGAATTGGGTGTACTAATTGTAAAGGTATCGAATATGGACAGGAAACAAAACGACGGCACCGTGGCCTTTAAACCGGTATTGAGCTGACAGAGCAATCTCCCGGGAGAATGGTGGTGCCGTTGCTCCGTAACCGGTATATATTTTCGGGAAAGGGGAGACCTCCAGGTATAGAATCCGCAGAGGAAAACAGGATCTTTAATCAGTACGCCGGCTGAACTGTTGTGATTGATATTATATTGATAATTGGAAATTAAATAAACGTCAGGATGAATGCTAATATACAGAAAATTGTAAACAGGATTACGAATCTGATCCGCACCGAATACATATATTATTTTGAAACCGGAACAGGGGAGGCACACCTCAAGTGGCTGCTTGTACTGTATCCCGAAGGGGCCCTGAGCCTGCAGCAGGACCAGAAAGAACTTATTTCCGGGATGCTGGAAAATCAGAGCGGGTATGTGCTCAGGCTCTATTCGCTACAGTATGCGCTGCGTCAGTTACAGGAGGGCAACCTGTTCTTCCTCAGGGTTTATGACAAGAGCAACCTGGTATACAGCAAATCGGAAGAGCCCCTGGAGCACCTTATGGACGATCTTACGCCCGTACAGGCCCTGGAAAGGGCAGAGAGCCGTTTTGACCGCGATTATAACCGGGTAGGGGCATTTAATGAAGGGGCGTTATTTTATGTGGAGAGAGAAGATTTTTCCCAGGCCCTGTTCATGACCCACCAGGTCATGGAACTGGGATCCCGGCTTATGGAGATCATGCTGGTAGGAAAGGAAAAGGTCTGTCACGATATTCGCGACCACCTGAAGCATCTCAGCGTGTTTGTCCCGGAATTCGAGCTGCCGTTCGATCTTGGCGGGGAAACTGCTTTGGTGCGTCTTCTCGACTCCGCATATAAGGAGGTACGATATGGCAATGACATACAGGTATCCGAAGCACAGATCACCTTACTGAAAGGCAAATCGGAAAAGATGTTAAAGCATATTTCGAAGCTGTTTCACAAACACCTGGAAGCCATAAGGGACCGGTTTGCAGAAGTTATGGAAGAATCCGATGGTTTCTGCAGCCCGGAACAGGTCAGGAAAACCAGGGAAAAGATCAAGCGGCTGCTGAAAAAGAAGTTTTTCAAGTACACTCCCGACTCAGACAGGATTTACCACCGGGGCCGCCTGCCGCTGAACAGGCCCCAGGACGTACTTTTTGGAGTATCGAGCCTTATCAAGGTATGTATTATGGCCCTGCATACCATGGAAAGCGATGAACACACCTATATTCCTTTTCCGAACATTCACCTTAAAAGTGTACTGGAAATGGCTGTAGAACTTTTGCCTTATGAAGAGGTGGAGTATATCGAAGACCTGATAGGAGTTGACAATATTGACGAGCATATCCCATCTGTTTTTTAACGCGCTTTGTTCTTTCAATAAAAAACCGGGCCTGAATCAGGCCCGGTTTTTTATATAACTGGCAATATCTCCGATCAGAGATTAGGTACTTTTACACTACCGCCTACCCAGCAACTGAAGGTCACCGTTTTTCCGGACATGCCTGAGCTGAATATATCCTGCTTGCTGGGAGCACGCCCCATATAACTTGAAACGGCCTGGGCCGACTTCGTTTTAAGCGAAGGGTCTACCTGTCCGGCCTTACGGGCCATTTCCGCAGCTTTCCAGTATACTGCCCTCTTTTCAAAAGTAGTACTACCGCACTCATTGGCACTACTGGCATATAAGTGAGCTATAATGAGATAGGGGGTTCCGTTGGCTGGATTCACATCCAATGCCTGTTGTGCATAATTCCTCGCCGTGGTTTTTTGTCCTCTTTTGCTGGCTTTCGAAGCAATACTGGTTAATTTCTGGGCTTTTTTCACAGCGTCGGTTTCCAGGTCGATGGATTGTTTGAAGAACTCCAGGGCCTTGGTGTTATCTCCCTGTTCTTCATACAGCGATCCCAGGTAATATTTGGAACTTGCCGAAGGCTCGATCTTGTCCAGCGCCTCTACGAGTTTTACGAACATCGGGTCTCCGGTACATCCCTTTTCATCCATTTTACCCGCAGCACTTTTCAGCCAGTCCGGGTCACCCTGCTTGGCCTCGAAATTCTTCTGATACAGGGGGATAAGATTATCACAATCAGCCAGCTTCCCCAGTTTGGTATCTATACTGCTGCTTATTTTTTCATAATTTTCCCCGTTCTGCCGTGCAGCAGCCAGTATTTGCTTTTCTTTTGCAGAAAGCGTGCCTTCCTCTTCCTTGGGCACATATTTTACGATGGTTTCTGCAAGTTCCTGGTTTTCTTCACCTATCTTGGCCGTAACCTCGTCGTATACGTCAAATACCTCCTGAAGGTCCTTTTTGCCTTCACCTTGAAGGTCTACAAGGGTAGAGAAGTAGAGGTAGAGCGCTTTAGGGCTCTTAAACCCGTCCTTGTCAGACTTAAAGGCCTTGTCCAGAATATCATAGATTTCTTCCTTGCTACCGAGTTTATTATCGTGTTTCAGAAGGGCCATGTCTATAAGACTTCCTGTTTCGGAGTACCGGTCCGGAAAGTTTTTCGGAGCAGTCTCATAAAGCCCGCTCAGCATTTCGATATACTGCTCTTTATTGGCCGCATCACTTTGGATCTTGTGCTTTAAGATCCGTTCTCCGTAATGATAGGTGGCCCAGTGTAAGGTAGGACAATTTTCATACACCATTTTCCACGGCTCGTAGGCCGCATCATAATCTTTCTTTTTTGCATGCTCTGCAAATATGGACAGGTTTTGCGGGCACTCCGGATTCTGAACCTGTCCGAAAGCAAAAACGACAGCACCTAACATACTTG
Organism: Sinomicrobium soli; assembly: GCF_003285545.1. Classification (GTDB taxonomy): domain Bacteria; phylum Bacteroidota; class Bacteroidia; order Flavobacteriales; family Flavobacteriaceae; genus Sinomicrobium. Next base: position 342,578 of record NZ_QLNV01000006.1, read on the forward strand.
CCAAAACAGAAATTTTCCTTTTCATGATCTGCTTTTATATATTGGTTAATGTAAAATAATGACAAACTTAAAAAAACATCATCAATAAAAGTACACCGGCAGGTGATTTGATGTTACAAAATGTGAAAAGTACGGTTTTATCGGTATAAAGCTTACCAATTTTATAAAAAAAATAATTAATTCATGATAGAATTCAGGTATGAGATGGAGAAATATCAATTTATTGCCGCTCGATTTTATATGTATCAAGATCAGAAATGCTTCCATATTGATCTCAGGATCGTTCTGCTATAAACAAGAGTAGCGTTTTTTCGGAGTTTTAACTGTGGCTCCAGGTATCCTCATCTGCAAAAACCTGCCTGGCTGTTGGCCGGAATACACTATAAATATTCCAGAAACAAATTTTAAACCGTTTTTAATTGTTCTGAAACCAAGGAATGTTGGTAATTTAGTACAATAATTAATATTGCAAGAAAAAGCGAATTTGGAAAACAGAACATTAACCCCGGGGTTATTGCTGCTTATGGCTGTAACCACGGGTATGGTGGTAGCGAATAATTATTACAATCAGCCCCTGCTGGCCGATATGGCCCGCGAATTCGATGTCTCGGAAGCTGCTATCAGCGATGTACCGATGCTTACCCAGATAGGATATGCCCTGGGATTGTTTCTTATCGTGCCCCTGGGTGATAAGTTGAAGCGAAAAAAGATGATCCTCATCGATTTTGCTTTTATCATTGCCGCCCTCATATCGGCCGGATTGGCCCCGACGCCTGCCGCTTTAAAGGTGTCCAGCCTGTTTATCGGGCTGACGTCGGTTATCCCGCAGATCATGATCCCCATGGCGGCACAGCTGGCGGAAGACCATAGCCGTGGCAAGGCTATAGGTACCGTGATGACCGGGATGTTTATAGGCATTCTCGGGTCGCGGACCCTGAGTGGTTTTATAGGGAGCTATCTCGACTGGCGGTCCGTGTTTTTTATTGCTTCGGGCATTATGGCCCTGTTATGGGTCTTCCTGAGATGGAAGCTCCCGGAGATCACGCCCGATTTTAAGGGAACCTACAGGCAGTTGCTGCTTTCTATCGTAGACCAGTTCCGGAACAGGCCGCGGCTCCGCTTGGCGGCATTGCGGGGATCGCTGGTATTTGCCAGCTTCAGCGTTTTCTGGACCACCCTGGTCTTCCTGCTCGAAACCCCGGCATTCGGTATGGGAAGCCGGGAAGCAGGCGCCTTCGGTGTGGTGGGGATCGCCGGGGCAGTCATCGCCACCGTAGTAGGAAAACTGAGCGACACGATGAACAAGAACGTCATCATTGCCGTATCGACCGTTATAGCCATGATATCGTGGGTCATCCTCGGTTTCGGTGCCGGTAGTATGCTGCTCCTCGTTATCGGTGCGCTGTTGCTGGACCTTGGTATACAGGCCGTACATATCACCAACCAGACCATCATATTCGAAAACAATCCGCCGGAAAGAAACCGGATCAATACCGTGTATATGGTGTTGTATTTTACCGGTGGCGCCCTCGGAACTTTTATCGGGGGCATCGTCTGGCAGCATTTCGGCTGGACAGGAGTGGCCGCGGCGGGCTTCGGGTTCGGGGGACTTACGTTGTTAGTACATTTAATTTGGAAAAGTTGAAGGGTTGAATTCTTGATTATTAATGAGATAATGTTAAACATCTAAATAGTAATACAGTACAATGAAAAAAATAAATATAGGAAAAACCGATTTACAAGTGGCGCCTATCAACCTGGGAGGTAATGTGTTCGGGTGGACACTGGACGAAAAAGAGTCGTTTGACATCCTGGATGCTTTTACCGCAGAAGGATTTAACTTTATCGATACGGCCGATATGTATTCGTATTGGGTGGACGGTAAAGGTGGCGGACAATCGGAGACTATTCTCGGAAAATGGATGAAGTCCCGGGGCAACCGCGATAAGATCGTTATGGCCACCAAAGTGGGAGGGGAGACCGGCCTGCACCCGGTAGATACCAGCAAAAAGCATATCCTGGAAGGCGTGGACAAGTCGTTACAGCGGTTACAAACCGATTATATCGACCTGTACTATACCCATTTCGATGATGAAAAGACCCCGGTCGAAGAAACGCTGGAAGCGTACGATGAGATCATCAAGGCCGGAAAAGTACGATATATTGCAGCATCCAATCTTTCCCCGGAGCGGTTAAAGGCTTCTTTTGAAGCTTCGGAAAAATACGGACTGCCCAGGTACCAGGCCCTGCAACCTCATTATAACCTGGTGGAACGCAGTGGTTACGAACAGCAATACGCCCCGTTGGCGGAACAGTTCAACCTGACGGTGTTCCCGTATTGGTCGCTGGCAGCCGGGTTCCTGACTGGGAAATACCGTTCCGAAGCCGACCTCGGCAAGAGTGTCCGTGGTAATGGTGCTAAAAAATACCTGAATGCCAAGGGCTTGCACGTACTGTCGGCCCTGGACGAGGTTGCCGAAAAACACCAGGCTTCCCAGGCGACCGCTTCACTGGCATGGCTATTGACACAACCACATATCGGAGCACCCATAGCGAGCGCTACCAGCAAAAAGCAATTGCAAACGTTATTCGATGCGCCGAAATTGCAACTCGACCAGGAAGACCTGGAACTGCTGGACCGGGCCAGCCGATAAATAATACGATCATCGGAAACGGAGTCACCGCGACACTTATACTGACATATCTTTTCGTGACTCCGTTAAAGATGATATAAATCGGCTTTTTTACCCGGCAGTTTTTTGTAAATAGCTATAGACGGAAATAATCAGTTTTTTGGTAATATGATGTAAAATAGGCTGAACATGTACTATGGAACATCCTAAGAAAAGCAGTTATTTCGTAATAAACTGATAAACAGCAATATATAGTCGTGTTGATTTATTTGAACTGTAAACGCTCATAATTTTGATATTCCGGCCAACGGCCAGGGAATTTTCAAATACGCGAATTATGAGCAGGTAGGATTTTAAGCAAAATACGGGATATATGAATTTGGCTGGTTACCATAGTAGCTTAGTAGGTGAGTTTTTAAAATATTCTATTTTACATAATATAAATTATAGAACAAAATATGACATTTTCGAGGGGGTTTAATTGACTCTTAATTTATTCCTTTGTAGAAACCAATAAGTCCCGAATATCTACATCGAGTATTTCCGCTATTTTTTTCAAATCCTTGAGAAATACGTTCAGTAAGTAAATTAATGTAGTTGTTTAGAAGCCCAAATTTCAATCTCAATTTTAAGTTCTGAGAGCCCCAATCCTTTAACATAAGCTACTGTCATTGATGGGTACGTCTCTCCAAACAAATTCTCCCATTCAACATATAAGAAATCCCAATCAATTTCTTCCGTAGCCCATATATTAACTTTTATCACATTATCAGAGGTTAAGTTTTGACTTTCCAAAATCTGCTCAATATTGGTAAATGTGTTATGCACCTGCTCATTTAACAATTCGGGGATATTTCCATTTTTATCCGTTCCGATTTGTCCTGAAAACGTATATAAATCGGAATTTTTTGGAATAATGGTTACGTGTGAATATTTGCCGACTGGGGCTGATATACTTTGAGGATTCAATCTAACGACTTTTAAGATGCTGTCTTTACTCATTTTGGTCTTGTTTATCTATACACTAATTAAATGTGTTAATTCATATTGGTGAAATACCGAAATAATGCTTTTGATTTAAGCCCAAAATTATAAGTAGCGAATTTTGTAAAATTGTAAAAAACCGACAGGTGTCAAAAAAAGATTATCAGCTATTCTTTCCATAGAGGAAAATTTGCTAAATGTTCATTTGTGTTGAGTACAAAATTTTTAGGGTTGGTTCCGGTAAACTCTTTAAACTCTTTAATGTAATGCGACTGGTCGAAATAATCAGCCATATAGGCAAGTTCTGTAAAATCCTTAAAATCAGTCTTACGCAATATATTTAAACCCGACTGAAACCGGATAATCCTTGAGAACATTTTAGGCGATATTCCTACATATTGCTTAGTCATTCTTTCCAAAGAACGTTCCGATATATTCATTTCTATTTGAATTTCTTTCAGCGTTTTGCCTCTTTGCAATAATGTTGATGCAAATTCCACTTTGCTATCATTATATCTGATTTTCTGTATTAAGTTAAGAAAGAAATATGTGAGAATGTCTATCTTTTCATTTACAGATGTGGCATTAATAAGTTTTTCAAGAATAGGGTCGTCAATAATGTGTTCTAAGGAAACATTTTGATTATTTAATTCAAATGCTTCTACATTGAAAAGAGTTTTTAACGCCGTCGGTTGAAAATAAACACCTATAATTTTGAAGGCACCCGTAACCCTATGTTCCGTACATTTTGTTGATTGTCCATACAGGAATAATTGAGGCATAGCTTTACCCTCTTTCGCAAAAAACAGGTTTGGCTCGTTTTGGAATATCAATGCAGGTAATCCATCGGGAATAATTTTAAATTTTTTGTGGATATTATCGTCCATAGAACTTCCCAATATCCAAAAATATCGGATATAGTCCTGTAACTGTTTGATTGGAATAAGTTTTTGATAATACATTGCTCGCCTTTTTAAAATTTTCAAGATAAGAAATTTGACCAAGTAAGTAAAATGCTTTAATGAGATAGCATTCCGTATCAGATCCATACACACTCCCCTACTCTCCTACCGTCGCTTCGGGCAAAGAGTATTCCATTCGTTGGGTAAAGGATGTTAGGTAGAAAAACTTTTCAGAAGATTATAAAAGGCAGGACGTTTTTTCCCAAACGCAAAGCTACATAACACAAGTACATGAAAGACCACATCCGTAATCACGGAAACCGCATGAATAACACTGTACACCGCCCGGAGGGTGATGTAATATCTTTCCGGGATTAGCGGTATCCACAAAGCATATCCCGGGTGGCAGACCGGTGATCACAATAGCAGTTTTATCATATATTCCCCCTGTTTTGGGCTGTTAAAGCCCGTATACGGGATTACGTTTACACCGAACATAGTCCCTTATACCGTATACACATTTACCTGTGCGGCGAAAGGAGTTCCTTATACCGTAAACATAACGCTATACGCCGTAATCATAATCCCGTTTGCAGTAAACGTATTTACCTGTGCGGCGAAAGGAGTTCCTTATACCGTAAACATAACGCTATACGCCGTAATCATAATCCCGTTTGCAGTAAACGTATTTACCTGTGCGGCGAAAGGAGTTCCTTATACCGTAAACATAACGCTATACGCCGTAATCATAATCCCGTTTGCAGTAAACGTATTTACCTGTACGGTGAAAGTTGTTCCTTATACCGTAAACATAACTCGATACGCCGTAAACATAATCCCGTTTGCGGTAAACGTAATTGCGTATAAACCCAAAGGTAATCCCGTATGCAGCAAACATAATTGTGTATACCGCAAACACCATCCCTTATGCGGTATACCTGATTGCATATACCGTAAACATAATCCCTTAAGCGGCATACGTAATCCTGTCCGGCGTAAACGTAATCCCGTTTATGGCATACTTTCAGGGGTTTTTATGGCGGAAAAACACCATACAGGACAATTGGCCATTCCATTACTTTTGTATGTATTGGGAGGGGAAAAATATGCCTTTCCCCTACTCCTCCAATATCCTTAACTGGGCCAGGATCTGTGCTTCGGTAACCGGGTAAGGTTTACGGTTTCTTATGGTCTGGTATACGGCTTCGAAGATACCGAGATAGGAAGCCGGTGCTGCAGCGACTTTTTCGGTGTGTTTTACATCGTGGTCATCCAGCCAGGTCAGGGTGCCTTCCCGGTGTTCCTCTTCCATACCGAATCCCGGGTCGTCCGGCTGCATGCCTTCGAGGAGTTGTTTTTCCTGTATGTCCGTACGGTCTTTGATATAGGTGCCGCGGGTACCGTTGATCACAAAAGCGGGTTGCGGACCGAGGACCAGGAGACTGGTTTTGACGAAGACCTGTAATCCGTTTTCGTATTCGAGGTGAATGTGTACATAGTCATCGACCTGTGATCCCGGCCGGTATTTTCCGAGGATTTTATGCCATCGCTCCGGGATTCCGAACAGGGCGATCACCCCGTCCAGCAGGTGCGACCCCAGGTCGTACTGTAACCCGCTTCCGGGAATGTTCTCTTCCTTAAAGCGTTTTTCTCCTATGACATATTTATAACGTTCAAAACGAAAGTAAACCTCTATGGCTTTTCCCAGCTTTCCGCTGTCCACTACCTCTTTTACCGACAGGAAATCGCTGTCGTAACGGCGGTTGTGATACGGTAATACGTAGCAGTGGTTTTTGGCCGCCTCCCGGTAAAGGTGTCCGGCCTCTTCGGAAGTCGTGGTAAAAGGCTTCTCTACCAGTACGTGTTTTTTGTGCTGTAAAGCCTTCAGGGCAAATTCGTAATGCGTATTGTTCGGGGTATTGACTACTACAAGTTCTATATCGTCGTCATTCAGCAATTCATCTACCGACGAATAACTCTTTATTCCGGGGTATGTGGTATGTGCATTTTTCTTCGACCGTTCCACCACGGCCACCAGTTCGAATTCCGGGTGTGCCCGGACAAAGGGGGCGTGAAAAATTTTGCCGGACATTCCGAAAGACAGCAGGCCCGTCCTGATCTTGTTTTTCATGGTCATCATGGTTTTGAATAAGGAAATGGTTACCGGAGCCCGGTATACTGCAAACCTATCGATTTTTATCCGGAATACCCTGTTTTTTCCGGAAAATCAGCGGTCGTTCAGCCCTTTGCCTTCGAGAATTGCCGGGGTGCATTTTTCAATCCGCGATATTCTTGTCGCTGCCTGTTTGGCCCCGGAAAAATACAGCAGGTATCCGCGTTGCCTGCCCGGGGTCAGGGCGTAGAAAGCCTTTTTGAGTTCGGGGATTTCCTTAAACTTTTGTTTCAGTTCTTCCGGGAACGGGAATTCCGAGGTCTTTTTCACAGGGACCTTCACCCCCGCTTTTTCAGCTTCGATGGCCTCATAGATATAGGTTTTCAGAATATCTTCTTTCCCGGCAATCTCATCAATCCCCTTAAAACGCACCTGCCTGCCGGCCTGTACGTTTTCTGTCTGCTGTACCAGGATGTTATGCGGGTCTTTTAACAGGGCCCCTTTAAAAAACAGCAGGGCGCAATACTCCTTAAACCCGTGAATGAGCACAATATTGCTGTTTTTGTACATATAACAGGGGTGGCGCCATTTAAAGGCTTCTTCCAGCTGGCAGTCCAGCGCTATTTTCCGCAACAGTTCAAATTCTTTCTGCCATGTTCCGGCCTTGCTGATAAAAGTATCTACTTTGGTGTTCATATCAGTTGTTTAATAGGGATACAGAGGTGATCTTTCTCCCTGCCGGGCGAAAGTACCACGACAAGAGGGTAAGGACGAGTAGCAATACGGGGCCGAAAAACTCTACAGCGCCGCCACCGCTCATGATATGCGAAAAAACGGCACCGGTCATCACAAATAAAAACCCGGCATAAGCCCATTCCTTCAGTACCGGTACCCCGGGAATGAGTACGGCTATTACCCCGAGTATTTTCCATCCTCCTATGAGGAGCAGAAAATAGGCCGGGTAGCTCAGCTGCGCCATCATGTCTGCTTCTTCCTGTAGTTGCAGCACCTGTACGATCCCGGTGGATAACATTCCCAGTGACAGCCATATAGTGGCTATCCAGTAAATGATTTTGTTTCTTTTTGACATGGGGTTTATAGTTTTTTAGTTTGTAGTTCTTAGTTGTTAGTCAGTTGGGCTCAAATGTCATTCAGAACGCAGTGAACCTGCCTGCCGGCAGGCAGGGAATCTCCGGCCCAAGCCCCAAGGAACTTTAACAGCATAACGGCAAAAAGAAGATTTAACTGCGTTGAGCCCTTCGGGGTTCTCCCATCGTCGGAATGACAAATCAATATCATTCCGATTATTCCCGGCCCGCCATAATATCTTCCAGCCTGTTGTGCGCCATATTGATCCCGTAGGCAAACGGGAGCTTCAGCATATCGTCCCTGTGTTGTACCGAACGGAATACGGTATGAATGCTAAGCATGCTGGTACGGTCGGTGAGTTTTTTAAACTCCAGGAATTCCAGCTGTACCGAAAAGGGGGCGTGCTCCATTTCAAATGTACGGACGATCTTCCGGTTGGGAATAAATTCATGTATGGTGCCGTTGGCCCTGAAGACTACCTTCCCCTCCCCGTCTTTTGTTTCGTACTGCCAGCTTCCGTGGGTTTTATTCTCCAGTTTCAATACTTTAGTGCCCATCCACCGTGCTACGAAATCTGCTTCGGCATAAGCCTTGAACAGCAGTTCTACGGGAAGGTCAAATTCACGGGTAATAAACAATTCCTGGCGGCCTTCCTCGGCCCTTACTTTGGTTTTGTGCTCCATTTCGTTTTCGTTTGGAAATTTACTCACTAAGTGAGATTTGAAACCTGACTGCCCATGTGCTACAATCCCCTCTCATAGGCTTTCATGACCGATTCGAGCTTGTTGAACCTGTCGTCCCATAATTTCCTGAAGGGTTCAACAAAATCCGCTATCGCTTTCATTTTTTCCGGGTTGAGGTGATAATACACTTCCCTGCCCGACTGTTCCGGCTTCAGCAATTCGCATTCGGTAAGTATTTTCAGGTGCCTGGACACGGTGGGCCTGGCTGTATCGAAATTGGCCGCTATCGTACCTGCCGACATGGATTGCGTGGCCACCAGGAAAAGAATGGCCCTGCGGGTAGGATCGGCTATGGCCTGGAATACATCTCTGCGTAAATTCATTGTGAAGCTATTTGACTACAAATATATGTGTAGCTATTCAACTACGCAAGTTTTTTTGTTTTTTTATAAAAAATATTAGGAGAAAGCAAAAGTAAGCAAAACGATTAAGACCGTTCATATACAGTGGTTTATAAAACGTGAGGAAAAATTTAGAAGTAGGTGTCCGACAGGTTTTGAGCTTAAAATGACAAGGTTAGGTTACTAAATCGTTACTGACTATAATCCAATCGGCAACGACATAATACGTTATATTTCAGTCATTTGCACTTGTTTTCATATCCCCTTGTAACTCCATAAAATTTAATTTTAAACGTTAAACAATTGAGTTATGGAACAAGAGAAAAGATCCACGTTCAAACTGCTTTTCTACCTGAAGAAGAATGAACCTAAGAAGAATGGAAACGTGCCTGTTATGGGACGTATCACTATTGACGGAGTACCAAAATCCTTTAGTACCAAACTGGACATCAACCCCAATAATTGGGATTTAAAGCACGGAAGAGTTTTAGGTAAAAGTGCCCAAGCCCTGAGTACCAATCTCAAATTGGACAATATTCGGGTGCGTATCAACAAGATTTACGATGATATGCTCAAGGATGAAGGCTTTGCAACTGCGCAAAAAGTAAAGCTGTCCTTTTTAGGCGTTGGTGTAATGTATGATGCCATCCTTAAAGTATTCAAAGAACAGAATGAGGATTTTGAAAGGATGGTCAGCAAAGGAAAACGTTCTCAGAATACTTACAATAAATACAAGACTGTATACAACCATCTTAATGAATTTATCAAGGAACGCTATCACAGGGAAGATTTGGCATTTCGGGAACTTACCTCAGACTTTATCCGGGAGTTCGATTTCTTTCTACGAATAGATAAAGAATGTACACATAATACGGTTTGGGTTTATACCATGCCGGTTATTGCTTTGGCTGATCTTGCGATTAAAAAGGGTCTTATACGCCAAAACCCTTTTGAAGATTACGAAATCAGTATGGAAGAAACTGATCGCAGCTATCTTTTAAAGGAGAATGTAGAAAAGCTAATGCTTCTAAAACCATCTAAGGACAAATATGAATTTGTAAAAGATATTTTCATTTTCAGTTGCTTTACAGGGCTTTCTTATATTGATATTCAAAAGCTGAAATGGAGCAATATACAGTCATTTTTTGATGGACACCAATGGATCATCAGCAGAAGAAAAAAATCAGATGTTGCTTCAAACGTCCGCCTATTGGAAATTCCGAAGCGTATAATTGAAAAATACAGAGGAGTTACACGTAGTGATTATGTTTTTCCGGTTCCTTCCAATGCTACCTGCAATAGCCATGTAAAGAAAATGATAGAAGAAGCAGAAATTGTTACAGAACAGAAAATAACATTTCATACTGCACGCCACACATTTGCTACCATGTTCCTGACCGAAGGTGTTCCACTTGAAAGCCTTAGCAAAATGATGGGACATAAAAATATTTCTACCACACAGATTTACGCCAAGATTACAAATCAAAAAATCAGCAAGGATATGGATTTGGTGGCTCCTAAATTTAAGGAGATTGAAGACGCATTTTTGACAGTCTTATAATTAACTTCTATCAATAACAAGCAGAACTTATCGGTTCTGCTTTTTTTATGCCCATACTTTTTGTAGCCAAAGCACATTTACTTTACTTTCCTATTCCCCTACTGTAAAAGAGCTTTCGGCTACTCATGGAACAGAAGATTAAAAAATATTGCCAACATCTTCTACCATACAAAATAATTTTTTAATCCTCCGTAAGTGTGGCTCTAATAGCCACACAGCTTTGAAAAAGTGTTTTAAAAATGTATCCGTCCGGGCAATTACACCTGGTTACTCTTCTTCGTATTGGGTTGTAAAAGCAATGTCTTTACCTTCAGCTCT
>NZ_QLNV01000007.1 GCF_003285545.1 Sinomicrobium soli
TACAATGAGGTACGTCCCTTAGAATTATAGAAAAAATTTATGAACAAAACTTGTCTGAGTCATAGGATACAGGCAGGTTCACTTCGCTGCGCTGCGTTCTGAATGACATTGATCCCTGGGAGCGATTTTTCCCCTTTCCTTCCGTAATTCTGTTATCTTTGCCTCGTTAAATTCCATATTAAAAATGAATATAGAAACACAATTACGCCAGCGCAGCGGTGCGGTGTGTGAACTCAGCGGTGTTGCCGAAAACCTTTGTGTATACCAGGTACCCCATGCCCCCGCAGACGGGGCAGATGCCTGTATCCTGATCAGTGAAACCTGCCTTAAGCAGATCGAAAACCCGGAAACCATGGACCCCAATCACTGGCGGTGCCTGAACGACAGCATGTGGAGCCAGGTTCCCGCAGTACAGGTCGTGGTATGGCGCGTGTTGCAACAACTGAAAAACGAGGGCTGGCCGCAGGACCTGCTCGACATGATGTATATGGACGAAGACACCCTGGCCTGGGCGGCAACCGGGAGCGACAACGGGGAAGAAAATGTAAAACACCGGGATAGCAATGGCGCCGAACTGCAGCCGGGAGACACGGTAGTACTGGTAAAGGACCTTAACGTAAAAGGCACCTCGTTTACCGCCAAGCGGGGAACTGCAGTCAGGAAAATCACTCTCGTGCACGACAACCCGGAGCAGATAGAAGGCCGCGTGGAAGGGCAGCAGATCGTTATTCTGACCAGGTTCGTGAAAAAGGGTTGATTTGCCGACCTCCTAATTTCATATTCCTTAAATTACACAATACGCAATAAAAAAGTATTTAAATATAATTTAACGTATTTTTTATTAAAAAATAACGATCCTAATTATCAATATTTCATATCTGTACCTCTGCTGTTCTTGCAAATGAGGAATGTTTTGCCTAATTTTGTGAACCCTATTAAAACAACGATATGCGTACTGAAACAGATTCCCGGAAAGACATCACCTTCGATGATTTCAAAACACAGGTCCTGCACGACTACAGGATCGCCGTTACCAGCCGGGAATGCAGTTTACTGGGACGCAGGGAAGTACTTACCGGCAAGGCCAAATTCGGGATTTTCGGCGATGGCAAGGAGGTGCCCCAGCTGGCGATGGCCAGGGCATTCCGCAACGGGGATTTCAGGAGCGGTTACTATCGCGACCAGACCTTTATGATGGCCATAGGCGAATTTACGCCCCGGCATTTTTTTGCAGGCCTCTACGCCCATACCGACATCGAAAAGGAACCCATGAGCGCCGGGCGCCAGATGGGAGGGCATTTCCTGACGTACAGCATGGATGAAGAAGGGAACTGGAAAGACCTTACCCAACAGAAAAACAGCAGTAGCGATATTTCCCCCACTGCCGCCCAGATGCCGAGGCTCCTGGGACTGGCACAGGCTTCCAAAATATACCGGCAGGTGCCCGGAACCGACAGCCGTGGCTTCTCCGAAAACGGCAATGAAGTTGCCTGGGGAACCATAGGAAATGCCAGTACCAGCGAAGGCCTGTTTTTCGAAACGGTCAATGCAGCCGGCGTATTACAGGTTCCTATGGTGATCAGTATCTGGGACGATATGTACGGTATTTCGGTACATGCCAGGCACCAGACCACCAAGGAAAATATAGCCGAAGTACTGAAAGGCTTCCAGAGGGATGACAAACCCGGGCTGGAGATCGTGGTGGCAAAGGGATGGGATTACCCCACCCTGGTGGAGACGTATGAACAGGCCGGAAAGACAGCCAGGGAAGAACATGTTCCCGTACTCATCCATGTCACCGAACTCACACAGCCACAGGGGCATTCCACTTCGGGTTCACACGAGCGGTACAAGAGCAAAGAACGTCTCGAATGGGAAAAGGCCCATGACTGCAACCTGAAAATGAGGGAATGGCTGCTGGACAATGGCTTTGCTTCGGAAGAAGAACTCATAGCCCTCGAAAAAGAAGTCAAGAAAGAAGTACGCGAAGCCAAAAAAGAGGCCTGGGACGATTTTACAAGGCCGATAAAGCATAAAAAGAAAGAAGCGGTCGGCCTGCTGGACAGCCTGGCAGGCGTGAGTGCAAACAAGTCGTTTGTCAACAAGCTGAAAAACGACCTGATCGCCATTGACGAACCGGTCAAAAAGGATATTCTCTCCCTGACCAGGAAGGCATTGCGGTATGTGATCCGGGAATCTTCCCCGGAGAAGGACGCCCTGTCTGCCTGGATAGACCACTACCTGAAGGAAGAACAGCCGAATTACAGCTCCCTGCTGTACAGCGAACTTCCGAACAGGGCCACCAATATCCCGGAAATTCCGCCGATTTACGGGGACCACCCCGAAATGGTGGACGGCCGTATCATCATCCGTGACAACTTTGACCGCCTCTTCGGCAAACACGCCAATGTGCTGGTGTTCGGGGAAGACAGCGGTAATATAGGCGATGTCAACCAGGGACTGGAAGGCTTACAGAAAAAATACGGCGAGCTCAGGGTGTCGGATACCGGTATACGGGAAGCCACCATCCTCGGGCAAGGTATAGGGCTTGCACTCCGGGGGCTACGTCCCATAGCAGAAATACAATACCTCGATTATATTCTCTACGCCCTGCAGACCATGAGCGACGACCTGGCCTCCCTGCATTACCGCACCTACGGGAAGCAGAAAGCGCCGGTTATCGTAAGGACCAGAGGGCACCGGCTTGAAGGGATCTGGCACGCAGGCTCACAAATGGGAGGGCTCATACACCTCCTCCGGGGCATGTATATCCTCACCCCGAGGAACATGACCAAGGCTGCAGGCTTTTACAACACCCTGCTGGAAAGTGACGAACCGGCCCTGATCGTGGAAAGCCTCAACGGATACCGGCTTAAGGAACGCCTTCCGGAAAACCTTGGGGAATACAGAACCCCGATCGGGAAAATAGAAGTGGTCAGGGAAGGAAAAGACATTACCCTTTTGTCTTACGGCTCTACGTTCCGTATCGTGGAACAGGTGGCCAGAGACCTTATGGAAACAGGTATCGATGCCGAGGTCATCGATGCACAGACCCTGCTCCCCTTCGACATACACGGTGAAACGCTGGAAAGTGTCAAAAAGACCAGCCGCCTGCTCATTATCGACGAAGATGTTCCCGGCGGGGCCTCTGCCTATCTCATGCAGGAAATTGTTGAAAAACAGGGCGCATACCGCTATCTCGACAGTGCCCCGCAGACCCTTACGGCCCGGGCACACCGGCCTGCCTACGGTACGGATGGTGACTATTTCTCCAAACCCAATGCAGAAGACATCTTCGAAAAGGCATACGGTATCATGCACGAAGCAGACCCTCAACGGTTCCCGGCGCTTCGGTAGTTTTAGTTCGTAGTTTGGTAGTTCTTAGTTCTTAGTTGCAGTTTAGTCACAATGTCATTCTGATCGAAGCGCAGCGGAGGAAGAATCTCCCCACACGATCAAAGGAAATTCAACAGCATCACCGAAAGACCTGAGATTCCTCCTATCGTCGGAATGACAAGCCTCTGTTATTCTGATCGAAGCGCAGCGGAGTGAAGAATCTCTGCTCCCGGATCAAAGAATCTTCAACAGCATAACTGAAAGACCGGAGATCCCTCGACTGCGCCCGGGATGACACTCCTGTTATTCTGAGCGGAGCGCAGCGAAGTCGAAGAATCTCCAATCCTGCTCAAAGTATCTTCAACAACAACCAACACCCTTAAAAAATTCCCCGCTGCATAGGATATTTTTAACAAAATGCTTTTCTTTACGGCAATTAAGGTTCACTTTATACGATCCGGTAGTTCCTGTATATGAATATTACTACAGAAAACATTTTACTCATAGGTTCCGCACTGCTCTTTATCAGCATTATAGCGGGAAAGACTTCCTACCGTGTAGGACTGCCCACGCTTATACTCTTCCTCGCCATCGGGATGCTGGCAGGTTCCGAAGGCATAGGGAAAATTTATTTTAACGATCCGAAAACCGCACAGTTTATCGGTATAGTATCGCTGAATTTCATCCTGTTTTCCGGGGGACTGGAAACCAACTGGAAGACGATAAAACCGGTGCTCTGGCAGGGGATTTCCCTTTCCACACTGGGCGTCATGATCACCGCCGCATCACTCGGGATCTTCGTATGGGCGATCTCCGATTTTACGATCTATGAGGGGCTGCTCTTAGGGGCCATTGTCTCCTCTACCGATGCCGCGGCCGTTTTCTCCATATTGCGTTCCAAAAACATCGCCCTGAAAACCAACATACGCCCTACCCTGGAGCTGGAGAGCGGGAGTAACGACCCGATGGCGTATTTCCTCACCGTCGCCTTTCTCGGGCTCGTGCTCAACCCGGAAGAAAGCATATGGTCTGTTTTCCCCATGTTCCTGCAACAGATATCCCTGGGCGCCCTGCTCGGCTTCCTGATGGGAAAAGTGTCCAGGTTCGTCATCAACAAGATCAATATTGATTTCGAGGGGCTGTACCCCGTACTGGCCATAGCCCTGATGTTCTTTACCTTTTCCCTTACCGATTTTGTCGGGGGGAACGGTTTTCTCGCTGTTTACCTCTGTGCCGTTTACCTGGGCAACCAGGACATCATACACAAAAAGACCATCATACGCATGTTCGACGGACTCGCCTGGCTGATGCAGATCGCCCTGTTCCTCACCCTGGGCCTGCTCGTGTACCCCAGTCATATCCCTCCCATTTTCGGGATCGGACTGCTTATTTCCATTTTCCTGATCTTTATTGCCCGGCCCTTCAGTGTATTCCTCAGCCTCATGCTTTTTAAAATGAAATTGCGGAGGCGATGGTATATCTCCTGGGTAGGGCTCCGCGGGGCGGTTCCCATCGTATTTGCCACCTATCCCCTGCTGGCGGGTATCGATAAGGCCGACCTCATTTTCAACATTGTGTTCTTTGTGTCCGTGACCTCCGTACTGGTGCAGGGAACCACCCTGTCACTTATCGCAAAATGGCTGCATGTTGCCCTGCCTCAAAAGGCCAAACGCAAGACCCCGGTAGATATCTTCCTGTCTGACGGGGCCAAATCCACCCTCGAGGAAATTCGCCTGGAAGACGACAATCCTTCCATCGGCAAAAAGATCGTGGACCTGCATTTTCCGAAAAATGCCATTATCGCCATGATCAAAAGGGATGACAAATATATCACCCCCAACGGGGCTACGGTCCTTGAAGACGGCGATGCCCTGATGATCCTCGCCGAAAACCGCGACGGTATGGAACAGGTCTATACGACACTGAATGTTTACGACCGCGAAGCGGAATGATACAAAACAGGGGCTGACCCGGACGGATCTGCCCCTTTCTCTTCTATTGTTTGTATCCTTTAGCCCTGGCTATTTCCAGGATAGATACCGTGATGACTTTTCCCAGGTCGTCCTGTACACCTTTCCGGGCCTGTTCTTTCTCTATATAGGCCTGGCGTTTTTTAGCCAGTTCGGCAATTTCCGCCTGGATTTTTTCGCGTTCTGCCTTCTTCCGGTTCACATAGTCGCGCATCTCCTGCCTGGTTTTTCCCCGCATCTCTTCCGGAAGCTTATTTTCAGGTATTTTCTCCAATGCATCAGGGTCAGATTTTATTTTATCGACCAGGTCCCAGCTCTCATTGCGATATGCCCGGCTTGCTTTGGATACCGTGCGTTCCGCTATATTGGCAAAAGAAATTTCTTCTGCCTCCTCATCCTGTGCATTCTGAACCGCAAGCCTTTTTTGTCCGTAGGAACCATACCCCACATAGGTGTTGTTCAACAATTGGTTACATCTGGTAATCCGGTCGTCATAAGGTGTTGCAATATGACGTATTACAGCATTTGAATCTATATTAAAATATTTTCCTTTTCCTCTCTCTGCCCCGTCTTTCCAGAAGGTACGGATACCTTCTTCCCCGCTTCCACAAAAAATGGTATTGACGAACAACTGATCGTTGACCGCATCAGAAATAGCTTCCTTATAGCTAATGGTCCCCTGGTCGAAGGGTTCGTTCCCGGCGATATAGATAAGCTTCATCGCCCTGGAATCGGTATTCCAGTCGAGTTTCTTTGTGGCATTCTGTATAACTGCACCGCAGTATTCGCTTCCGCCGTTGGTTCCCAGGGCAAATAAATGCTCCGAAATCAAATCCAGGTCGCCGGTAAGCCCGACCACCTGCCGGATGTACCCCGATTCGGCAGGCAGGCCGTCATTGCCGTATTCGTACAAGGCGATCTCAATACGGGCCTCCTCTCCGTCAAAGCGAAGTGTAGTCAGGGTATTGACTATATTCCAGAGCCTGGATTTTGCCTGGTTGATAAGCCCGTCCATGCTGTTGGAGGTATCGAGTAACAGGGCCACCTGAATACTCCCGCTAAAATTTTCATCTTCCGGAGAAAACGGCACTTTATGCTCTTTTTCCGCAAAGGCAGAAGCGGAAATTGTTCCGCTGATCAGTGCGATCAGAATTACTGCTAAATTTTTCATTGCTTTGTGTTTTTAATAAAGAATTTATTTAAATATCCGTGGTAAAAGTAGGCTCCATATCCGTACAGGCGGACAAGACCGGGTGAAATGGCGTTTTGACTTGGTTAAAAGGGTTTCCTAAGTGGTTTTTATTTGGTTATTTTACACGGTCTATTTAAATTACCGTATGCAACGTGTTTATTATATAGTGTTTACACTACTCTTATGCCACTGTTTTTCCTTTTCCCAGGAGAAGGACAGTACTACTTATGGCAAAAAGCAGAACAACGTCATGAGATCTTCCGGTAGGGTAATAAACACCAATGCCCGAAAAGCGGAGCAACTAAGGCAATCCCTCAGCGAAAACGATCTGACCACAGCTGCCACCCTTTACGAAGAGCTGGCTGAAAGCCTGGCGGAACAGGGTGAATACGGCAAGGCGGAAAACTACTTTAACAGTGCTTTAAAGATTTACACCCGGCAAAAGAACAGTGTGAAAACAGCTTCCGTGGCCCGGTCGCTGGCACAGGTACTGGAGCAACAGGAAAAATATGCCGAAGCTGCGGATAAATACCGGATGGCCGGGGAAACAGAAACAAAACCGGCGGTGTCACGGTTAAATTTTACCGACGCCAAACGGGTACGCCACTACGACAACCCGGAGACGCAACTCGATATGATCGATTCGAACCTTGAAATTGCTGAAGACGAGGAGATTCTTGAAGAACAGGTAAACCTTTACCGCCAAAGGGCCGAAACCAGTCTTCGGGCCGACGATACCACCGGTGCCATACAGAGTTATTCACAGGCCATAAAAATAGCCGGAAGCAGCCCCAGGGAAATGGTAAAACTAAAAACCGAAGCGGCAAGGGTGTATGAAAGCGACAACAGGATTGATGAGGCCATAGCGCTGACCACGGCTGCATTGGACGAAGCCACTGCCATAGACGATACAGATGAGATCATCGCACAGACACAACACCTGGCAGGTTTGTACCAGAGAAAGAAGGAAGACACGCAAGCCATAACATTACTGGAAAAAGCCTATCAAACCGCCGTTACTCACGGAAAGACCACGGCGGCCAGGGAAGTGGTTATGGCACTCGGCAAGGTATACCAGGAACAGGGGTCCACACAACAATCCCTTGCTGCCTATCATCGTTTTCTCGATGACCTTGACCGTCTGATCAGGGCAGACAGCTCTTTGTTTGATGCCCGGGCCTTTGCGACCACCGAAGAACGTATTGCCCGCCTGGAGAGCGAACGCCAACTCAAAGACCAGCTGCTCCTTAAAACCAACCGGCTGAACTATGTCCTGTTCGGCTCTGTAATACTCATGCTGGTCCTGTTGGGATGGATTGTAAAATCGTTTTATGACATTAAACTGAAAAACAAGAAAATAGCTTTACAGTCCCTGCGAAGGGAAATGAACCCGCATTTTATTTTCAACAGCCTGAACAGCATCAACCAGTTTATAGCGGAAAATAACGAACGTGAAGCCAATACCTACCTTACTTCCTACTCCAGGCTGATGCGGAGTACCATGGAGATGTCCAGTAAAGATTTTATAACCCTCGCGGAAGAGCTGGAATTATTGGAAAAATATCTGAACCTGGAGCATCTCCGGTTTTTAGATACCTTTGATTATACCGTGGAAGTTGACCCTACGATCGATACGGAGCACACATGGGTGCCCAATATGCTTATTCAGCCTCACGTGGAAAATGCCATCTGGCACGGTTTGCGCTATAAGGAAGAAAAAGGCCTGTTAAAGCTCTCCGTAGCCAACGCCCCCGGCTATATAAAGGTGATCATTGATGATAACGGTATCGGGACAACGCAAAGCAGGGCCCTGAAGACACATAACCAGAAGCTGCACGATTCACGGGGATTAAAGAATGTAAGGGAACGTATCAGGCTCCTCAACAAATTATACAGGCAGGACCATTCGTTCCGCATTGTCGAAAAGGAGCAGGAAAGCGGGACCCGGGTCACCATTTATTTTTCAAAGCAGCTAAAAAAGCAACCATGAATATTCCGAAAATACGCAGTGTCATCGTAGAAGACGAAACCGCCGCAAGGGAAACACTGAAAAATTACCTGGCGAAATACTGTCCGCAGATCTCCGTTGTCGGAGAGGCACACCACGGCCGTATGGCCATCCCCCTGTTACACGAACTCCAACCGCAACTCGTCTTTCTCGATGTAGAAATGCCGTTTGGCAATGCTTTCGATGTCCTGGAAGGCTGTGAAGGCCTCCATTTTGAAACCATCTTTGTCACGGCCTATTCCGAATATTCCCTGCGGGCCTTAAACCAGAGCGCCGCTTACTACCTGCTCAAACCCATAAGTATTGAAGAACTGGTCACTGCGGTAAACAAGGTGCAGGAACAGCTCCACAAGCAGGAACTCCTGGACCGCAACCGCATTTTACTGCAAAACCTGAAAGAACCCGCCCCGGAAAAGCGGCAGGTCATCCTCCCTACGCTGGAGGGGTTTGAAGTGGTGAAAATGGAAGATATCATCCGCCTGCGCGGCAACGGTAACTTTACGGATATCTACCTGAAAGACGGAAGCAAAAAAATGGTCTGCCGTTTTCTGAAGCATTTTGCCGAACTCCTCCCGGAGCCCTTTATGCGCGTTCACCGTTCGCATATCATCAATACGCGCTGTGTCGCAATATACAACAAGGGCAACGGGGGCCATGTGACCCTTACCGACGGAAGTGAAGTGGAAATATCTGCGAGCTATAAGGAAATGTTCCTGAAGAACTTTATACACTGAGCGCTGTTAGCTCAACAAAATCGACCTTCTAACGGCTAACCAACTTCCTGTGGCATCTTTTCTCCCCTGTAAACAGCCAGGAGATTATCCGCTGCCATTTGCGCCATGGCAGTGCGGGTTTCTATGGTGGCAGAGCCTATGTGAGGGAGCACGCATACATTGGGCATTTGCAGCAAGGGGTTATCGGGCTGCATGGGTTCGGGATCGGTGACATCAAGTCCGGCACCCCATATCAGTCCGTCTTTAAGGGCCCGGATAAGGTCGGGTTCACGATGGACTTTTCCGCGGGCGGTGTTGATAAAGATGGCGGTGGGTTTCATTCGGGCAAAGCTGTTCCTGTTAAACATATACCTGGTTTCCGGGGTGAGGTTGGTATGTACGGAAAGTACATCACTCCGTTCCAGCAGCTCCTCAAAGCTTACATAGACAGCTCGGAGTTCCTTTTCACCCTGTAGGTTACGACTGCGGTTATGATAGATGATGTCCATACCAAAAGCGGCCCTGGACATACGTGCCATTTCGATACCTATACGGCCCAGTCCGAATATTCCGAGGGTTTTACCGCTTATCTCTATCCCCAGTTCGTGCAGAAACCCGAATTTTTTCCACTCGCCCCGTTGCACTTCCCCGGCGCGGAAAAAGGCTTTTCGCGAAGTGGCCAGCATCAGCAAAAAGGCAGTTTCGGCAGTAGTCCTGCTCAGCACTCCGGGCGTATTGGATACCGGGATACCATTTCTGGCCGCCGCTTCGAGATCTACATGGTCATAGCCCACACTGGTAAGGGCTATGCCTTTGAGATTGGAACAGGCTTCCATAAAACCGGCATCAAGCTGTGCCATACCTACATTTAAAAGCAGATCAGCCTGCTGGCAGTTCCGGATAAACACACTGCGTTCGGGTAAGGTTTCGGAGTCGTTGTAGTGGACTTCCAGTCCGCTTTGCCCGATATGCAAAAGGACTTCGGAGGGTATTTTCCGGCTTATATATATCTTCATAATCACGTAATTCGTATTAATATTTTCTTGTGACGGGCAGTATCCGGCCCAAATGATATTTAAGATCATACCTCATGTGGCAGGTCTTTATACAATGCTGCATCGCTCAAAGATAAACAATTCGGTCATTGCCCTGCAAGAGGCTGTGAAGCCGGAGACATACAGAGTGTGAATAAATATTTTGAAAGTAAGAAACAAAAACAGCATTGATTTTTCCGTTGATCTTACGCTCACTCATTTTTTCTTTTTGCACACAATAGAGAAAATAGTCCCTGAGCCGTTGTGGCGAAAGCCCCTCTACCGGATGCTCGCCGATGAGTTTGAGCAAATGGGCAAATTCGGCCAGGTACATTCTGATCGTGTTCGGGCTATAGCCTTTAGTTGTAGCTGATTTCCAAGACCTTTAAATACCTTTTGGTTAACGGGGTGAATGTGCAAATCCAGTGTATGCCCCAAGTTGGTCTTTAGCTCCAATGGTGTACGGGTGGAAGGAAATCAGGCAAGTACCAGGCTTTGTTGGCCTGGCTCCATTTTGCCGAAAGGAAACGCTTTTTGAGCTCATCCTTTAACGGTATACTGTAGGGAAAACGAATGAAGATAACTTTCTTTCACCGGTGTTCACCGAACTCAAAACTATAGCTGTTTACATCCATATCCCAAATGTTTAAAGGATAAAAGTAATCCATTTTTGATATACAAAATAATGAATGATATATAAAATGATGAGTTAATAAAAATTTTCTAAACCTAAGTAAATACTGTTACTTTTTGCGATTAAGGTATTTTTTTAATAGAAATAGTTCTTTGTGTATATTTGTGTGATGATGTGGAATTCCCTACGGTCATTCCACATCATCGGCCCGGGGCTTCGCACCGTTGTGTAACATTTGAAAAAACAGCATAGAGAATGAAATTATCAGAAAACAATAAAAGGACTCTTTTAGTTTCAATCCACCAAATGGAGGATTAACAGAATCCGAAAAATTAGAATTAGAAAAGCTGGAAATTAATCCGACTTTAAAAAGTGCGTTGAGAAAAGTTTTGGCAAGCAATACTGCTGATGTTTTTTTCTCATTCCTCAATATTGTTGACGGAACAGCTGACCCAAATATAGAGTTCGGAGAATGGGAAGAAGTAATGTTAGTTGACTTTGACGAAGACAACGAGATGGATTCAATGCTTCACGACGACTTTTATGGAACTTATTGGGATTGGAAAGAAAAAAGACCAAATCCTGGCTGGAAATTGGACTTGTTAGATGAATAAAAAACGCTGTACAACAATGGTAACCGTTGCACAAGCCCATAAATTATAAAATACCGGCGGCCGTAACCAAATTTTTAAGGTGTTTTTGTTTTTTAGACGACTTAGTAAAGCGGGCTGTTTACAAGGGGTAAAACCAATTTTTGAGCCTATAGGGGTCGATTTTTAACGAAAAATAGCGGTATACAATCCCTGCTCCACTTTTCACCCGTTTTTGAGTGAATTTTAGGTACTTTTTCAGGTTGTATGCTATGGCTGACAGATACATGCATTTGTTAGCCTGGCTAAGGCCTTTGGTATTTATTTTCCCAAGGCCCATAAATTGGGTAAGGATGCCAAAAACAGGCTCTACCGTGCTTTGACGCTTACCTTTCATATAGCGTCCTTGTGGGCTGTTGACCCGTTCTATGTTGCGCTCGTATTCTTTACGATATGCCGTAACACTAATCCGTTTCTCATGGCTGTTGCCTATGCATTGGACCTTGATCGGGCAACCTTTACAGTCACTACGCCTGGTAAAGTACAGATCCTTTAGGGTACCTTTCTCAAGTTTTTGCTTTCGGAAGGTAACTTTTTTACCTTGTGGGCACAACCAGTAATTATCTTTTTCCACAAGAATAAAGCCTTTCGGGCCGCCTTTGTAGGTGCCGTGTGGTGGTATAAAACTTTTTATCCCCTTACCCTCTAAAAAGGCATAGTTCTCTCCACTGCTATACCCCGTATCGGTCACACAGTTTTCCCATACTACCCCTGTTTTCCATAGCCTTCTTTGTACCCGCTTTACAATATCGGGCAGCTGATTTCCTGCAACTCCTTCTTGCTCGCAGAGAGGGTTTGTTGACTTGCCGGAGCCTTATTGTTTTTTGCTTTGCGTAGCGGCTGTTCTTTATCCCCCTCACTGATATGGCGGAGCTTTCTTAAATGGGCCTCCAAATCTTCTTCCGGAACTTTCAACTCCAAACTGTCCATAGAAGCATTGGCCTTTACCGGGGCACTATCGATGGCCTGGGTATGGCCACTGACCATCCCTGCTGAGATACACAACCCGAACACCTTGGTGAAGACTTCTTCAAACACTTGCTGTGGAAACAGCTGCCGGGTACGGCTGATGGTAGAATGCCAGGGAAGTTCCTCATCGATATCATAATCCAGAAAAAACAGTATATCTAAACGCATACTACAATGATCCATTAGCCTACGGTCACTGGTGATGTTCTCTAAATACCCTACCTAACAAAGTTTGAAGAACACGACCGGATCGATACTCTTCTGGCCGCTGCTGCCATAATACCCTTTAGTAAGTGGGTATAGGTATTCCAAATCCAACGCCTCTTTTAACCGGCGGTAGAAGTTCTGTTCCGGCACCCGATCACTCAATCGGAACTGGCTGAACAACTTCTCTTGATATATTTTTTTGCCTTGCATACTTCAAGGTAATGACCCTATGAAAAATTAACATCAATCCTGTGTGAATTTTTTGCTAACTTGTGCAACAGGCACAACGTATAACGCTCATTGCTCCGGATTTTCCCCTTCGGAAAATCCTCGCGGGAAGTCCCGTCGGTATTTTTTTTGTTATTTTAGTGACCGATAAAGCGCAACGAAGCGTTATACAAAGCCGTTAGGCAACATTTGCACAAAACAAACTTTATGCTTATCTTTGACGTTAGTAACGTAAAAAAGAATTATGATAGTATCGTTTGGCTCGAAAGAGACCGAAAAAATTTGGAACGGTATCCGAGTCAAAAAAATGCCAGTTGAGATGCAAAATGTCGGACGTAGGAAGTTAAGAATGCTAAACAACTCGCAGGAC
This sequence comes from Sinomicrobium soli, assembly GCF_003285545.1. GTDB lineage: Bacteria > Bacteroidota > Bacteroidia > Flavobacteriales > Flavobacteriaceae > Sinomicrobium. The sequence continues at coordinate 13,312 of NZ_QLNV01000007.1, forward strand.
ATTGTGGATTTGAGAATCCCACCTTCCAACCGACTTGAAAAACTGACAGGAAAGCTGAATGATTTTTATAGTATCAGAATTAATAAGCAATGGCGGATAATATTTCAATGGGACAACGGAAACGCAAGAGAAGTTGAAATAATTGACTATCATTAAAAAATAAGAGAAATGGAAAAATTAGCAAATGTACACCCTGGAGAGGTTTTAAATTTTGAATTTCTTGAGCCACTTGAAATCTCGGCTTATAGACTTTCTAAAGACTTAAAAATACCGCAAACTAGGATTTCGGAAATAATAAAAGGTAGACGCAGAATAACAGCTGATACAGCTCTTCGTTTGAGTAAATATTTTGGAAATTCTGCTAAATTCTGGCTTGGACTTCAAGATGATTATGACATCGAAGAGGGACGTGACGAAAAAAAAGCAGAATTGGACGAAATCAAAAAACACGAAAATAAAAACGTTGCCTAACAATGGTAACCGTTGCACAAGCCCATAAATTATAAAATACCGGCGGCCGTAACCAATTTTTAAGGCATTTTTGTTTTTTAGACGACTTAGTAAAGCGGGCTGTTTACAAGGGGTAAAAACCAATTTTTGAGCCTATAGGGGTCGATTTTTAACGAAAAATAGCGGGATACGATCCCTGCTCCACTTTTCACCCGTTTTTGAGTGAATTTCAGGTACTTTTTCAGGTTATATGCTATGGCTGACAGATGCATGCATTTGTTAGCCTGGCGAAGGCCTTTGGTATTTATTTTCCCAAGGCCCATAAATTGGGTAAGCCTACACCCGAACTTATTGAGCAAGAAGGAGGATTTTCGGTAACGCTGTTCAAAAACAACTTGACAACGGAACAACTTGACAAGCTTGGGTTGAATGACAGGCAATTGAAAGCTGTTGAGTACGTGAAAGAGAAAGGGAAAATTACGAATACTGAATTGCAAGAATTATTTGGTGTTTCAAAAGCAACAGCAACAAGAGACTTGACCGAATTAGTTGAAAAATATGAACTTTTTGAAAAAGTTGGTCAAACAGGTGCAGGAACTAATTATATTATAAAAATGGGTTCATAATGGGCTCAAACGGCTCATAATGGGTTCAAAAAGGGTTCAGATAGACGAGCCAAAGCTAAAACCACACACATTGCCAAGTCGCATTTAAAGCGGAATATGCAGTAAGAAACAAAAAAGCCTGTTTTCCGAAAATAAGAAAACAGGCTTTTGATCTGTGCGCTCGAGAGGATTCGAACCTCCACACCTTGCGGCACTGCCGCCTGAAGACAGCGTGTCTACCAATTTCACCACGAGCGCATTTCAATATGTCATCCTTTCAAAAAGGTAGGCAAAACTACATAAACTTCGGGAAACTGCAAAGACTATTTTTAAAAACATTTTTACCAGTTTTTGGTCGCGGGTTACAAGTTATTGGTTTGCAGGTTTCTGTTTGAAAATTTTAAATTTTGAATTCTGAATTTTAAATTAAAAAAGTCCCCAGTCCTGCCCGCCTCCAAACTTCGTGCCTTATGCTTCGTACTCCGCACTCCTACATATTCCTGCGGTACTGCCCTCCCACCTCAAAAAGCGCTTCGGTGATCTGGCCCAGCGAACATACCTTGGTGGCTTCCATAAGCTGTTCAAAAATATTCCTGTTGGCTATAGCGGCATCCCTGACCTGCTGTAATTCGTGTTCTACGGCCTCCGGATGTGCTTTTACCAGGTTCTCCACTGTTTGTATCTGGTGTTGTTTTTCCTCTTCCGTAGCCCGGATCACCTCTCCCGGGATCACGGTCGGGGACCCCTTGGAACTCAGGAAGGTATTTACCCCGATAATGGGAAATTCGCCATTGTGTTTCAGGTTTTCGTAATACAGGCTCTCTTCCTGTATCCTGCTTCTCTGGTACATGGTCTCCATGGCGCCCAGCACCCCTCCCCTTTCCGTAAGGCGGTCGAATTCCGCCAGCACCGCTTCTTCCACCAGGTCGGTAAGTTCCTCGATAATAAACGCTCCCTGTATGGGGTTTTCATTTTTGGCCAGCCCCAGTTCCTTGTTAATGATAAGCTGTATGGCCATGGCCCTTCGCACACTTTCTTCGGTAGGTGTGGTTATGGCCTCATCATAGGCATTGGTATGCAGCGAATTACAATTGTCATAAATGGCATACAGTGCCTGTAACGTAGTACGGATGTCATTAAAATCGATTTCCTGGGCATGCAGCGAGCGGCCGGAGGTCTGTATGTGATATTTCAGCATCTGTGCCCTTTCGTCAGCCCCGTATTTATACCTGAGCGCCTTGGCCCATATTCTTCTTGCCACCCGGCCTATCACCGCATATTCCGGGTCTATTCCGTTGGAGAAGAAAAACGACAGGCTCGGGCCGAACTTGTTGATATCCATGCCACGGCTGAGGTAGTATTCCACATAGGTAAAGCCATTGGCCAGCGTAAAGGCCAGTTGCGTAACGGGATTGGCCCCCGCTTCGGCAATGTGGTAACCGGAAATCGATACGGAGTAAAAATTCCGTACTTTATGATCTATAAAATACTCCTGCACATCCCCCATAAGCCGCAACGCAAATTCCGTGGAGAAGATACAGGTATTCTGTGCCTGGTCTTCCTTGAGAATATCGGCCTGTACCGTTCCCCTTACCTGGGAAAGGGTACGCTGTCTGATCGCTTCGTAGACCTTTGCAGGCAGCACCTGGTCCCCGGTGATGCCCAGCAACATCAATCCCAGGCCGTCGTTCCCTTCGGGCAACCGGTTCATTCCTTCTGCCGAATGATATTGCGGGCGCGGCAATCCCCGGTCGTCATACCGTTCGCGGAGTTTTTTCTCGACTTCCGGCTCCAGTCCGTTCTCCCGGATATACAATTCGCATTGCTGGTCTATGGCGGCATTCATAAAGAAGCCCAGCAACATCGGGGCAGGGCCGTTAATCGTCATGCTTACGGAAGTCTTCGGATCGGCCAGGTTGAACCCCGAATAGAGTTTTTTGGCATCGTCCAGGCAGCAGACAGAAACTCCCGCATTGCCTATTTTTCCGTAGATATCCGGACGGTGCCCGGGATCGTTCCCGTAAAGGGTCACCGAATCGAAAGCGGTAGACAGCCTTTTGGCATCCATACCCAGGCTCACGTAATGAAAACGCCTGTTGGTCCGTTCCGGTCCGCCTTCCCCCGCAAACATACGGGTAGGGTCTTCCCCTTCCCTTTTAAAGGGATATAAACCGGAAGTAAAGGGAAATGCTCCCGGAACATTTTCCTGTAAGGTCCAGCGAAGTATATCGCCCCAGGCCTTATACCCTGGCAGGGCCACCTTGGGGATCTGTATGTGCGACAATGACTGCGTATGGGTTTTTATCCGTATTTCCCGGTCTCTTACCTTAAATACATATTCCGGCTTCTTGTAGCGATCCGTCTTGTGCGCCCATTCACATATCGTTTTCCAGTGATGCGGATCGAGTTCCATTTTCACCCGGTCGAACTCGGCCAGCAGCAGTTTCAGCAAAGGTCGCCGGCTTTCCCCGGTCTCCCCGGCAAGTTTTTCACGGTCTACCCCCGATGTACCGATGAATGCAGCCGGATCTTTTATCCCGGTAATGCCGCACATCGTAAGGCAGATACCGTATAACTGCTGTGCCACGCCCACCTGTTTTTCGGCGGTTTCGTCATAATTCCTGTTGTTATCCGCTATTTCAGACAGGTAGCGGACACGCCTGGGCGGAATAACAAAGACCTTTTCACTCATTTCATCGTGTCGCTCGAAAGAAGATTTCAGGCCGGCCCCGGTCTTTTCCACCACTTTATCCATGACATTCCTGTAGAGCATATTCATTCCCGGATCGTTGAACTGTGACGCTATGGTGCCGTAAACCGGCAAACTATCCGGGGCTGCCTCCCATAGCTGGTGATTCCGCTGGTACTGTTTCTTTACATCCCGGAGGGCATCCTGCGCGCCTCTCTTGTCGAACTTGTTGATCGCCACCAGGTCGGCAAAGTCGAGCATATCTATTTTTTCGAGCTGTGTTGCCGCCCCGAATTCGGGCGTCATCACGTAAAGGGAAACATCGGAATGGTCCAGGATCTCGGTATCCGACTGGCCGATCCCCGAGGTTTCCAGGATGACCAGGTCATAGGCCGCACCCCTGAGCACATCCACAGCTTCCGCAATATGGCGGGACAGGGCGAGATTGGACTGCCTGGTGGCCAGGGAACGCATGTATACCCTCCCGTCGTTTATGGCATTCATCCGTATCCGGTCGCCCAGCAAGGCCCCGCCCGTTTTTCTCTTGGAAGGGTCTACCGAGAGGATACCGATGGTTTTTTCCGGAAATTCCGAAAGAAAACGGCGTACCAGCTCGTCTACAAGGCTCGATTTACCCGACCCTCCCGTTCCGGTAATTCCCAGTACCGGGACGGTTTTCCCTTTGTCCGGGGCCCGGAAGTGCTTTTCGAAAGCCCGATGGTCATTTTCCGCCAGTGTAATAAGCCGGGCTATGGTATTTACATCCTTCTCCCGAAGCTTCCCGCTGATATCCAGGCCCTCCTCAAACGCCGGAAGCTGGAAATCGGAGCGCTCCACCAGGTCGTTGATCATGCCCTGCAATCCCATTTCCCGGCCGTCATCCGGGGAGTATATCCTCGTGATCCCGTATTCGTGAAGTTCCCGTATCTCTTCGGGCAGAATGACGCCACCGCCACCGCCAAAGATGCGGATATGCCCTGCGCCCCTTTCCCGGAGCAGGTCGTACATATACCTGAAATATTCGTTATGCCCGCCCTGATAAGAAGTCATCGCAATGGCATTGGCATCTTCCTGTATGGCCGTGTTGACGACCTCTTCCACACTGCGGTCGTGCCCCAGGTGGATCACTTCCACTCCTGTAGCCTGTATGATACGGCGCATGATGTTAATGGCCGCATCATGCCCGTCGAAAAGTGATGCGGCAGTTACGATCCTTACCTTGTGTTCGGGTTTATAGGGTTGTGTATTCACTGGTCTGAATTTTGTATAGTTGCGGAATGTCCCGTTTTCGTCCCATTCCGGAAAAATCCTGTTTAAAAACCCGGTAATGATGTTTTATTTACAACAAAACCTCGTTTACGCGGGTGCAATTTAATGAATTATCAAAAATAATAAGATTTTAGTTCATATTTGTAATTTTTATAAAATATCGGGACACCTCTGAAATTACCGTTCTTTTTTCACTTAATTTTAGGCCGGACAGTATCCAACCTGAAACAGCATGAACAACATTACTTTACTGATATCCTGTAAGGATGCCGAAGGGATCATAGCTTCGGTGACGCGTTTTATTTTTGAAAAGAACGGCAATATCGTATATATCGATCAGCACGTCGATGCAGAGCACGGCATTTTCTTTATGCGGCTGGAAAGCCAGTTTGCCATAAGTCCGGGTACCCCGGAAGCCTTCCGCAGTGAATTTGCCGAAAACATTGCTTCCCGTTACGGCATGACCTGGGAACTGTATACCGACCGGAAGAAACCCGGAATGGCCCTTTTTGTTTCCAGGTATGATCACTGTCTTTACGACTTGCTGGGCCGGTATAATTCGGGAGAACTTCACACAGAGATTCCGTTTATCATCAGTAATCACAACGACCTGCGGTCCGTAGCCGACCGTTTCGATATCCCCTTTCACCATATCCCGGTGACACGCGACAACAAGGAGCAGGCGGAATCAGAGCAACTGCGCCTCCTGCAGGAAGCCGGGGTAGATTTTATCGTCCTGGCGCGCTATATGCAGATCGTATCTCCCCGTATCATAGACCACTACCCCGGCAGGATTATCAACATTCACCATTCCTTTCTCCCGGCTTTCCCGGGTGCCAGGCCCTATCATTCCGCTTTCCGGCGGGGTGTCAAGATCATAGGGGCTACCAGCCATTATGTGACGGAAGAGCTCGATGCCGGCCCCATCATAGAGCAGGATATCGCACGGGTCACACATACCCATTCCATCAATGACATGGTCATGAAAGGGCGCGACCTCGAAAAGATCGTACTGGCCCGGGCCGTAAAGCTCCATATTTCGAGAAAAGTGATGGTCTATAACAACAAGACTATCGTTTTTTCGTAGAAGGATAAACTCTCCCAAAAAAACTATATCTGTTCACTGTCAGTCCTGACTTCTTTGAAGCCAAAACGGAATACACTGAAATACATGGGGCTAACTTCGGATGATACCGCTAAATATTTACATATATTTGTTCTTTATACTGACGAACATGCTGATTTCTTTTACACTTCCTGATCCTGCATTACGTCCTTATGTAAAGGGGTATTTTTATATTGAATTGGAGGCCAAACCCAACGCCGCTCCTCTGGATATACATCCGGTTGGCTACAATACTATTGCTTTTACGTTAAACCCAAAGGTATTTAGCTCCAATGATAATGATTATGACTTTAGCTTGAGCTATCACGGTTATATATGCAAGCACATTTCACTTCTGCCGTTGACACCGCTTATCAAAATGATCGTCGTTTCTTTTACGGCTACGGGAGCAGCACAATTGTTCCGCATTCCACAACACGAATTGCTAAATCAGATCGTACCTTTTACTGATGTTTTTTCCGCCTCAAAAACACTGAACGCTCAATTGGAAGAAACAGATCCCTGCCAAAAACAAGCCTTGGTTCATATAGAAAAATGGCTGTTGCAGCAAATACCTGCTAAAGCTCCGTTTCTTTATTCCCCTAATATTGATGAGGCGTGTAAGATTATTCAATCCTGTGAAGGACATATCCGCATTGATGAACTCTGCCAAAAAGTCGGAATGTCCCAAAGATATCTGGAAAGTCATTTTAAAGAAATGATAGGCGTTTCTCCAAAACTATACTGCCGCATTTCCCGTTTTATTGCCGTATATCAGTCTATACTTCAAAACAGTCATGTCGAATGGGGTGAATTGGTTTACCGTTACCGCTTTTTTGACCAGGCTCATTTTATACGAGACTTTAAAGCCTTTTTTGGGTATTCTCCTTCCAAAATCCATTTGGCAAATAGCCATCTTACCAGGAAAATTATCTTGTAATTCCCTTTTTTCGAATTTTTACAATCTCCGCATTTTTTACTGATCTATATTCGCCTTACTGATTAAATTCCTTCAGGCAGGACTGAAAATTCCCTGCCTGGCCGGCAGGCAGGATTACTCTGTGCTCGTGGGGCAGACTGCTGTACGGACAGACATTGATCTATGGTATAGAAACCAATAGCCATCGGGATTGATATCATCCTGCTTGTATATACTGTTAACCCAAAAATATTCGAATGAACGCAAAATATTGTTTTTTGATCATTTTTTTGTTTGCCGGTGAATTGTCGATCTCCTGCTCAGGCCGATCTGAGGGTACAAAAAAGCAGCTCAAAAATGAAGCGTTTCCCATTCCTTATCCCGAAGAAGGTGATGTTATTACCGATAAATGGGATGGTACTTCCGGGCACCGGACTGTAAAATATCCGGACAAACAACATCGGGAACTCATCGACTTTTACAATGACTATACCTCCGGAAGCGACTGGAAACGTACAACATCAGGAAAGGGGGCTATACCCGCTGTTATTTACGTTCATCTCCACAAAGGATATACCATAGATATTGGCCCTCCGGACACACAGATGGCAAATGCCGTATTGATTTCGCTTTATGTGGCCGATTATTCCGATCTCTAAAAAACTTGATTGTGATGAAACATCCATGACTATGTTTTTAATCACGCAAAGGAATGATAATATGGATGTTCCATATGACCTTTGAAAAAACAATAAATATTAACACATGAAAATTTTACAATGGTTAACGGTTAAACAAAAACGGAGACTGCGGTGGTTTCCGGTATTGTCTGTACTCTCTTTATGGATAATGGGCTGTAGTAATGACGACGACAATCCCGGGTCCGAGCCACAATATCGGACCGATATATACGTGTGCGGAAGTGAATTCAATGGCAGTCACGATGTTGCAAAATACTGGAAAAACGGCGAAGGTATTGAACTGAGCGACGGTACCCACAGTGCAGATGCACATGCTATTACCGTGTCCGACAGCACGGTCTATGTGGCCGGGGCCGAAAAACACGACGGTTCTTATCGCGTCGCCAAATACTGGAAAAACAGTACCGCCGTACCGCTTAGCGACGGTTCCAGCCCCGCCGAAGCCTATTCCATTTTTGTGGACGGGAAAGACGTTTATGTAGCCGGCAGAGAAAAACCGGGATCAAATTACAGAGCTGTATACTGGAAAAATGGTGCTCAGGTAGCCCTGACCAATGGGGCTTATGATGCAAGTGCAACATCTATTACCGTACACAACGGCGACGTCTATGTAGCCGGTACCGAATCCAACGGCACGCGCGATGTGGCGAAGTACTGGAAGAACGGCACACCGGTGGTCTTAAGTGACGGTTCCATTCACGGTGATGCGAGTGACATTTTCCTTTCTGAAAACGACATCTATGTGGCGGGAAGAGGAACCTCTGGTTCCCGATACTGGAAAAACGGGGAGCCCGTGCCCCTTATACAGGAAGGTACCGAGGATCAATACGCCGCCGGCATTTATGTTTCCGAAGGCAATGTGCATGTTGTGGGAGGCGGGTATGGCGCTTCAAAGGAGATCGTATATTATTGGAAGAACGGCGATCCGGAGATTATAAGTAAACCTAAGGATGTTACGACCATGGCATCGTCCATTTTCGTACAGGAAAATGATGTGTATATATCAGGAACAGTGTACAACGGCAGTACAAGTTCTTACAGCGCTCAATACTGGAAAAACGGCGAAGTTATACCATTAGGAGAAGGCAAATATTCATCCTTTTCCTCTTCCATCTTTGTGACGAAAACCTTAATCGAATAAAAATTATAACAACATGAAGCAATTTTTACTTTTAGCTGTTTGCACACTGGGTTTTCTGTACAGTTGCCAGGACGACGATACCAATACAGACCCACAGATCGATCTGGCAGTAACATCTTTTGATTTTGAGATTGAAAAAACCTCGGAATTTGAGGGAAACATCCATTTTACAGCCGTCATAAAAAACGTGGCAGACGACTTCCGCTCCGGGGAAGGACAACAGTCGGTCTATCTGACTGAAAAACCGGCTGCCGGAAAATCAATTACACTGATCAGTAAGAAATTTAAAGACCTGGATGCCGGCGAGACCGTAGAACTGCAGTTTACCCATCAGGGATGGCGCGTTTCTAAAGAGTTTCCTCCCAGTTTTAAAGTACAGATCAGTTTTGATCCGGACTTGTATATAGACGACAACCCCCTGAACAACGATAGCAATTCGAATAACAACTTTAAAGAAATAACAGGACAGCAAATAAATACACGATTCTAAAAGAAATGATTATTACGTCTTTTAACTCGATGTCTGAACCAGAGTACCTGCAACTGAGAACAAAAACTTTAAACGTTATGAACAAACCAGTTTTCCATATTCTAAAAACAGGAATTGTCTTTTTACTGATTTGTGTGCTGACAGCGTGCAGCAGCGATGATGACAATACCGCCGAACCCGAACCAGCCCCGGAGGAGCTTATTCTCGGAAAGTGGTATTTTATCAAGATTATGGCTGCCGACGGTACGATACAATTTCCGGAAAACGATTGTGAAAAGCAGACCTATTATGAATTTGAAGCGGACGGAACGGTCTTGCAAGGCACCTATGTATTGGACGGGACGGAATGTAAGGGCAATACCGTCACGGCATCCTATGAATTGATTTCCGGCGGCGAAAAACTGCTGGTGACAACATCAGACGGCACAGCAAATATTATCGAAATTAGCACTCTGAATGGAAAGATATTAGAAATTATCAATACCGGAGGAATGAAAGGTACTTTCGAAAAAAGGTAGCCCTGTCATAAAAGACGAACCTTGAAGTAACTATTGAAAACTACGGACAACTTCAGTACCTTTACCAAAAAAATGTTCGTATGAAAAAAATAGCTTGCATCCTTACCGTATTCCTGTTGTTCTCCTGTGCCGAACTGCAACAGGTCGTCAACCAGATCCCTTCGTCTTCCGGTACCGGGACGGTCAGCAATACCGATATAGCCGCCGGTCTCCGGCAGGCCCTTGATATGGGAATAAAGAAACAGGTGAGCAAGCTCACACAGAAGGATGGCTTTTTTAAAAATGAAATGGTAAAGATCATGCTTCCGGCAGAATTGCAGAAGGTAGACAAGACACTTCGCGATGTAGGGCTGGGCAAGCTGGCCGACGAAGGGCTGAAAGTACTGAACAGGGCTGCCGAAGATGCCGTAAAGGAAGCCACTCCCATTTTTGTCAATGCGGTTAAAGGGATTACTTTTGCCGATGCCCGGGACATTTTACTGGGGGCAGACAATGCGGCCACCTCTTACCTGCAGCGCACTACCGAAAAACAGTTGTACGACAAGTTTTCCCCGGTTATCAATAATTCCCTCTCCAAGGTGGGAGCTACGGATGTCTGGGCCAACCTCATCAATAAATACAACACCCTGCCCCTCACCAGCAATGTAAACCCCGACCTGACCGACTATGTTACCGGGCAGGCCCTGGAAGGCGTGTTTACCATGATCTCGGTAGAGGAAAAGGAGATACGCAACAAGGCATCCTCAAGAACAACGGACCTGTTGAGGAAGGTTTTTGCCGTTCAGGATAAATAACAAACGGAACTGCCATACTTGCCCGTGGGATTATTAGTTCTTAGTTCTTAGTTGTTAGTTGCTGGTTATTGCACCCGAGTGCAGTGGCTTTGTCATTCCGACCGGAGTGCCTGTCCCGACCTTTTAGTCGGGGAGGAATCTCCGGCGTTCCCTTTATGCTGTTGAAGTTCCTGTGTGCCGGGGTGGAGATTCCCTGCCTGACCGGCAGGCAGGTTCACTTTCCCGATACTCGGTACAGGCTGTTCTGAATGACAATTTCCGGCTTCCGATCATTTCGTCGTTTGCAAACTGGCGATAGTATCCAGGCATTACTCCAATAACTCAATAACCCAACAACTCAACAAGTGTTAATTATATATTAAGTACACCGGTTATTCCCCCGATAATTAATAAATTGCTAATGCAAAATTAACCGGTGTATATTTTAAATATTCCGAATTTTGTGTTGTTCGTTTGAACTCCCATAAATGATTATTTGAGTTAGTTAGTTTGGAAAAAGGGGCCTTGCGGCCTCTTTTTTTAGTTGGTTAGTTCGTAGTTCCTTAGTTCGTAGTCAGTCATCAAAGACGTTCCCGGAGTTGCCGGAAATAATCGAAGGCCCTGGCCAGGCGGGAGCCGTACCAGCTGAACATTTCCCCGTCTACAAAGACCGTCTTTGCATGGTGGGTAAACCTTCCTATTTCAAAAGCGTGTTCTTCCTTAAAAGGATAGGGTTCCGAAGAGAGCAATACGATCTCCGGGTCTCCCTCCATACGTATCTTTTTCAGTTCGATTTCCGGGTAACGCTCCCGGTCGCCGTATATGTTCCGGAAATGGTTCAGGGTAAGGAGGTGATCTATAAAAGTATTTCCCCCGGCTACCATCCAGGGGTCTTTCCAGATAAAATACGCTGCTTTCAATACCGGTTTGTCCCGTATAAAGGCCCTGAAATCCCGTAACCGGTTATTGATCTTACCGGTAATACGCGAGGCCTCCGTACGGCAGGCAAACAGCTGCCCGTACTGCTTCACCAGTTCGAGGGTGTCATCTATGGTACGGATATCGGATACATGCACCGGGGCTATCCTGTTCAGTTCGGCTACCATCTCCCTTGTATTCTCTTCCTTGTTACAGAGAATAATATCGGGAGAGAGTTCCCTGATACGGTCGAAATGTACCTTTTTGGTACCCCCTACAACCGTCTTGACCGCCTTGAAATGATAAGGGTGTACGCAGAATTTCGTTATCCCGACCACTTGTTCCTCCAGGCCGAGGTCGTACAGCAATTCTGTCTGTGAAGGTACAAGCGACACTATGCGCACCGGGGGGATACGCTCCGGTTGCAGTATATTTCCCAGCTGATCTTTAAATACCTCCATAAGTATGCTGTTTCCGGAAATGGCATTCCCGGCAAATTACCTGTTCAGGATATGTTCCATCTGCTGTTGCAGTTCCCCGGCTGCTTTACGGGCCTGTGCTGCAAAATCCCTGTCTTTCGAGGCATATATAATAGCCCTGGCCGAATTGACCAGCAGTCCCACATCAGGAGTCATCCCGTATTTACATACTTCCTCCAGGCTTCCTCCCTGCGCACCCACTCCGGGAACCAGGAGAAAGCTATCGGGAATGATCCTCCGGATATCTTCCAGGTATTCGGCCTTTGTAGCCCCCACCACATACATCAGGTTACTGCTGTTGTTCCACTTCTTCGAGGTTTCCAGCACCTCTTTATACAGCTCCCTGCCTTCGAGTTTCCGGGTCTGAAAATCAAATGCCCCGCTGTTGGAGGTCAGTGCCAGCAAGATCGTATGCCGGTCTTTGAAAGCGAGAAAAGGTTCTACGGAATCCCTGCCCATATACGGGGCGACCGTTACCGAATCGAAGCCGAGATCCTCAAAAAATGCCCTGGCATACATAGACGAAGTATTCCCGATATCGCCGCGTTTGGCATCGGCTATGGTAAATATACCGGGATGATGGGCATTGAGATAGTTCATGGTTTTCCGCAGGGCCTCCCACCCCTTGACTCCATAAGCTTCGTAAAAGGCTATATTGGGTTTATATGCCACCGCGAGATCGTGGGTAGCATCGATGATCGCCTTGTTAAAGGCAAAGATAGGATCTTCCTCCTCCAGTAAATGCAGGGGAATCCTGTTAAGATCGACATCCAGCCCCACACACAGAAATGATTGTTTGCGGCGGATACTGGCAATGAGTTCCCGGGTTGTCATAGTAGTACAATATTATCGTTCACCCTTTCGTAAGGCAGACCGGCAGGCTTAAAGCACATCGCCTTCTTTCAGTTTTTCGGTATTTTCCACCAGCTTGAGTTCCCCGACAATCTTTTCGATGTCGCCATTGATGATGTTCTGCAGGTCGTAAAGGGTCAGCCCGATCCGGTGGTCGGTCACCCTTCCCTGGGGGTAGTTATAGGTACGGATCTTGGCACTCCTGTCACCGCTGGACACCATGCTTTTCCGCCTGGCGGCATCTTCTTCCTGTTTTTTGGCCAGCTCCCTTTCGTACAGGCGTGAACGCAGTACCTTAAGTGCTTTTTCGAGGTTTTTATGCTGTGATTTCTCGTCCTGGCAACGCACCTCTATCCCGGTGGGGATGTGCTGTAACTGTATGGCCGAATAGGTGGTGTTTACCGATTGTCCGCCAGGACCGGTCGAGGTGGTACGGATGATCTTGACATCGCCCATATCCAGCTCCACATCAAACTCCTCGGCTTCCGGAAGCACCATTACCGTCGCCGCCGACGTATGTACCCTGCCCTGTGTTTCGGTCTGTGGCACGCGCTGTACACGGTGTACTCCCGCTTCAAACTTGAGCGTTCCGTACACATCTTCTCCGTTGACCTCAAAAATGATCTCCTTGAACCCTCCCGAAGTCCCTTCATTAAAATCCACTACGTTCACGCGCCAGCCCCGGCTCTCGCAATACTTGGTATACATACGGTACAGGTCTCCGGCAAATATGGACGCTTCGTCTCCCCCGGTTCCGGCGCGGATCTCTACCATGGCATTTTTGGCATCTTCCGGGTCTCTCGGGATCAGCAGGTATTTGATCTCTTCTTCCAGTGCAGGGAGCTTTTCCCTGGCTTCCTCCAGCTGCATCCTGGCCATTTCCACCATCTCGGCATCGCTCCCGTCTTCGATAATCTCTTCGGCTTCGGCAATATTGTCCGTCAGCATTTTGTACTCCTCCCGTTTTTCCACAATGACACGAAGGTCCTTATACTCCTTGTTGAGTTGCACGTAACGCTTCTGGTCGGCAATAATATCGGGTTGTATGATCAGGTCTGAAACCTCATCAAAACGTTGTTTTACTATATTTAACCTGTCTAACATATACTCTGGTTCATTCGGTTCGCGAAATTAAGACTTTTTTGTCATTTCAGACCGTTTCTCCATACTCAAAAGTCCCGAATCCGCTCTTTATGGTCAGTCTCTTACGGTCTGAAGCTTCCACCTGCCCGACGATCTTGGCTGCAATACCGAACTCTTCCGAAATCCCGATGATATCGGCAGCCAGGGCCTCGTCTACATAGAGTTCCATTCTATGGCCGCAGTTAAACACCTGGTACATCTCCTTCCAGTCGGTACCCGACTGTTCCTGGATAAGCCTGAACAGTGGCGGCACATCGAAGAGGCGGTCTTTGACGATATGTAAATCATCTATAAAATGAAGTATTTTGGTCTGTGCCCCCCCGCTGCAATGTACCATTCCGTGAATTTCTTCCGGACCGTATTTCTCCAGGATCTTCCTGATTACCGGGGCATAGGTCCTGGTAGGAGACAACACCAGTTTTCCCGCATCCAGCGGACTGCCTTCTACCTTGTCGGTGAGTTTCACCGCTCCCGAATACACCAGCTCTTCCGGCACTGACGGATCAAAACTTTCCGGGTATTGCTGCGCGAGGTAACCCGCAAACACATCATGCCGCGCCGAAGTCAGCCCGTTGCTTCCCATCCCGCCGTTATACGTTTTTTCGTAGGTAGCCTGCCCGAAGGAAGCCAGGCCCACGATTACATTGCCGGCCCTGATGTTGGCATTGTCTATAACGTCTTTCCTGCGCATCCTTGCCGTTACCGTAGAATCTACGATTATGGTACGCACCAGGTCGCCCACATCAGCCGTCTCCCCGCCTGTGGCGTGGATCTTTACCCCGAATGCTTCCAGCTCCGAAATAAGCTCTTCGGTACCGTTGATAATGGCTGAGATCACTTCTCCCGGTATGAGGTTCTTATTGCGCCCAATGGTGGAAGACAGCAGTATATTATCGGTAGCCCCCACACATAACAGGTCGTCTATATTCATGATAAGGGCATCCTGGGCAATTCCCTTCCACACCGAAATATCTCCCGTTTCCTTCCAATACATATATGCCAGGGAAGATTTGGTACCCGCTCCGTCGGCATGCATCAGGATACAGTATTCTTCATCGCCGGTAAGGTGGTCGGGGACCACTTTGCAGAACGCCTTCGGAAAAAGGCCCTTGTCTATATTCTTAATGGCATTGTGCACATCCTCCTTGGAGGCCGAAACCCCTCTTTGCGAATACCGTTTACTTACCGAACCACTCATAATACATCTGATTTGCCGCAAAAATACACAATTTCATACTGAACTCGCAGGGCAGTGCTAAAAGTTCTTAGTTGGTAGTTGTCAGTTCATAGTCTGGTTCCAAGCAGAACAGGGAGACCTTATCGCTGTTAAGGGCTCCCTGTATCTGAAAAAGTTTTGCAAAAGACTACTTCACAAACAGCAGTTCCCTGTACTTGGTAAGGGTCCACAATTCGTCATCTACCAGTAATTCGAGTTTATCACAGTGATAACGTATTTCATCGAAATAAGGTTTTACCCTGTCGCAGTAAGCTTCTGCTTTCAGTTCCGCACTCTTGATCACGTTGGCTTTCTTGCGCTCATCGATCATGGCGGTAACCTTGGAATTGATCTCGGCTATATGTCCTGAAATATCCTCGATCAGGTCCAGCTGTTCGGAAGCCACCTTCTTGAAATCCGATCCGAAAACTTCCTTGAGCCCCCTGACATTCTCTATGAGTACATTCTGGTACCTGATCGCAGTAGGGATCACGTGATTACGGGCAATATCCCCAAGTACACGGCCTTCGATCTGCAGTTTCATGGTATATTCTTCCAGTTCTATTTCATACCTCGCCTTAACCTCTACCTTGTTCAGCACCTTCATCTCCTCAAAAAGGGAAATTGATTTCTTGGAAATAAGGGCCTTGAGGGCTGCCGGGGTATTCTTGTGATTGCTTAGCCCTCGTCTCCCCGCTTCTTTTTCCCAGGCATCGCTATACCCGTCACCTTCGAAGCGGATACGGCGCGAAGATTTTATATATTCCCTGAGCACGTTAAAGATGGCCTCATCCTTTTTGAGCTTTTTCTTGCTGACCAGGGCATCGACTTCTTTCTTGAACTCCACGAGCTGTTTGGCCACTATGGTATTGAGCAGGGTCATCGGCTTTCCGCAATTGGCCTTGGAGCCTACGGCGCGGAACTCGAATTTATTACCTGTAAAGGCAAAAGAAGATGTCCTGTTCCTGTCGGTATTATCGAGAAGAATTTCCGGGATCTTGCCTACTACGTTCAGTTTGAGATCCGTTTTTTCCTGGGGCGACAATTTACCGTTGGACACATCTTCAAGTTCCTCAAGCACCTTGGTCAGCTGCTCTCCTATGAAGATGGACATAATGGCGGGCGGGGCTTCGTTGGCCCCCAGCCTGTGGTCGTTGGTCGCCGATGCCACGGATGCGCGCATCAGTTCCTCATACTGGTCAAATGCCTTGATGGTATTGATAAAAAAGGTAAGGAACTGCAGGTTTTTCATCGGGGTTGTTCCCGGACTGAGCAGGTTTACCCCCGTATTGGTAGCGAGCGACCAGTTGTTGTGCTTTCCGGAGCCATTGACACCGGCAAAAGGTTTTTCGTGGAAAAGTACCTTGAAGTTATGACGGTCGGCTGTCTTGTCCATAACATCCATCAGGAGCGAGTTATGGTCTACCGCAAGGCTGGCCTCCTCAAAGATGGGTGCCAGTTCAAACTGGTTGGGGGCCACTTCGTTATGCCTGGTTTTTACCGGAATACCGAGTTTCATACACTCCATTTCCAGGTCGCGCATATAATTGACTACGCGGTTCGGAATGGAACCGAAGTAGTGATCGTCCAGTTGTTGCCCCTTGGCAGAGACATGCCCGAGCAACATACGGCCGGCCTGTACAAGATCGGGACGGCTGTAGGCCAGTGTCTTGTCTACCAGGAAATATTCCTGCTCCCAGCCCAGGGTTGCCGTTACCTTGGTCACGCTCTTGTCAAAATAACGGGCCACATCGGTCGCAGCAACGTCAATGGCCTGAAGCGCCCTTAAAAGCGGGGCCTTGTTATCCAGGGCCTCTCCGGTATAGGAAACGAATACGGTAGGGATACACAATGTATCTGCATAGATATAAGCCGGGGAGGTAGGGTCCCAGGCCGTATATCCCCTGGCTTCAAAAGTATTTCTTATTCCCCCGTTCGGGAAGCTCGAGGCGTCAGGCTCCTGTTGCACCAGCTGTCCGCCATCGAATTTTTCGATCGCCATGCCTCCACCGATAGGTTCAAAAAAGGCATCGTGCTTTTCAGCAGTGGCCCCGGTGAGAGGCTGGAACCAGTGGGTATAGTGGGTAGCCCCTTTAGAAAGGGCCCAGTCTTTCATTGCAGCTGCAACCTGATTGGCTACTCTCCTGTCGATCTTTTCACCAAATTCTATCGCCCTCATCACCCCGACAAAGGCTTCCTTGGTCATAAACTGCCGCATGGATGCCTCGTTAAATACATTCTCTCCGAACAGTTCCGAACGCCTTACCGTTTCCTGTACGGGAACCGCTGTTCTTCCGAAGGTTGCCTGAATCGCTCTGAATCTAATTGTTGCCATATAGTTTTTGTTGGTTATTAATTTCTTTTGATATTCATCTATACTTAACTTACTATATAATTTCACTCACCTATACCCCTGCATGCCGTTACAGGTTGTTCCTATCGGACGCTTCCCAAAAGCTGCCTGAACCACTACGAAAGAGTCCAAATTTAAAAAAAAGATGCTTTTTTATTGAAGACCCCCGTAAAAAAACACCGCATAACACAAAAAAATATCAATCCGTTAGTTTTACCCCCTGATTCAAACAACACCCTTTATATTTTACTGCAAATACTCTCATGTATACACATATCACAAAAACACAAAATATATTTTACAATTATTTCAACAACACCCCATAAAAAACACACATAAAATCAAAAATACATCATTAAATAAAATTATACCCCATATTTTTAAGGGGGTTATTTAAAAATATATTACTTTTACACCACCATTCAGATATTAGTGTTCAATTTAAATTATGAAATGACATGAGCAGAGCTAAACTTGAGTATATATGGTTAGATGGTTATGTGCCGACGCAAAGCTTGAGGAGCAAAACAAAAATCGTAACTGATTTTTCGGGTAAACTTGAAGACTGTGAGATGTGGTCTTTTGACGGTTCGTCGACGGAACAGGCGGAAGGAAATTCTTCAGACTGCCTGTTGAAACCGGTATTCTTATGTCCCGACCCGCAGCGTAAAAACGCTTATCTTGTGATGTGTGAGGTTTTAAACCCTGACGGAACAGCACATATCTCCAATGGCAGGGCCACCATCGATGACGATGATAATGATTTCTGGTTTGGATTTGAACAGGAATACTTCCTCTGGAACCCTGAAACCAATAAGCCTTTAGGATTTCCGGCTAACGGATATCCTGCCCCGCAGGGACAATATTATTGTTCCGTAGGTGCTCAGAATGCTTACGGAAGAGAGATCGTCGAAGAGCATCTGGATGTATGCCTTGAGGCCGGTATCAATGTAGAAGGTATCAATGCCGAGGTAGCTGCAGGACAGTGGGAATTCCAGATATTTGCGAAAGGCGCGGCAGAAGCCGGAGACCAGGTATGGGTAGCCCGTTACTTCCTGGAAAGGATTTGTGAAAAATACGGAGTAGCCGTAAACTGGCATCCGAAACCACTTGGTCAGCTCGACTGGAACGGAAGTGGTATGCATGCCAACTTCTCCAACGACATCCTGCGTACCTGCGCAGACAAATCCGTATATGAAAGTGTATGCGAGGCTTTCCGTCCGGTGGTCACGGAACATATCGAAGTATACGGAGCTGATAATGACCAGCGCCTGACCGGTAAGCACGAGACTGCTTCCATTCACGATTTCAGCTATGGTATCTCCGATCGCGGAGCTTCCATACGAATTCCCATCGCCACGGTAGAACGCGGCTGGAAGGGATGGCTGGAAGACCGCAGACCGGCTTCCAATGGCGATCCGTATAAAATTGCAGCACGAATCATCAAAACTGTAAAGTCAGTGGAAATAAATAATGCCGTTGCCGTATAAACAGCAACAGGCCTACAATTCTGTTTTTTGTGTATAATTAGCAAAACGCCGGTTCTTTCTCTACTCTCAGACCGGCGTTTTACTTTTCACCTTACCCTCCTGACCGCTTTCCCTGTCATCCCGAGATAGTGCTTTGTCATTCCGAACGCAGTCCCTCCCGGCCGGTACTATTTGGTTATTAAGTTATTTGGTTATTAGGTTATTGAGTTATTCAGGCAACACCACACTCATTATCTCATTATCTCATTAAATCGTCAGATAGACAAAACAAGCGTAAAGCCCCAGCAGGATAACCCCCTCCAGCTTGCCCAGTCTCATGTTCCTGGGCATTATGACGAGTAACAATATCAGGAAGGCATATCCCAACATCCAGAAGATATCTGAATGGATCAGGCGTTCATCACTTGCCCTTACGGGTGTTATCATGGCGGTTATACCCAGTACTGCGAGAATATTAAATACGTTAGACCCGATCAGGTTGCCCAGGGAAATAGCTTTTTCCTTGCGCAATACGGCAATGATGGAGGCTGCCAGCTCGGGAACACTGGTACCTACGGAAACAACGGTGACGGCGATCACGCGTTCACTGACCCCGTAATGGGCCGCAAGCCCTACCGCTCCCCTGATCAGCAATTCTGAACCTCCCCAGAGCGCTGCTCCTCCTATAAGAAGGAACAGGAAAATTCTTAATGGCGCCGGTACACTTCCTTCCATGTCCGCAACTTCATCCGGCACCTCCTGCTTGCTGCGGAACATCACCAGCAGGAACAGGATAAGGCCGGAAAACAGGATAATCCCTTCCCATCGCTGAAGTACCCCGTCGAAATAAATCAGGCCGAAAAACAACAATGACGTAATGATCAGGGCAGGCCAGTCCAGCCGGTAAAAGCTTTTTTGCACCTCTATATTTCCCAGAATTACGGTAAGCCCGAGCACCAGGCCTATATTGGCTATGTTAGAGCCTACGACGTTCCCCAGTGCTATGTCGGGAAAACCATCCAGGGCAGATTTCACACTTACGATAAGTTCGGGAGCGGAAGTAGCAAAAGAGACTACAGTCATCCCGATCACCATTCTCGGGATATGAAGCCGTAACGACAGGCCTACGGCGGCACGAAGCAGCCAGTCTCCCCCGATAACCAGCAATACCAGTCCGATAATAACAAAGAGAAGGTTCATTAGTTTCTTAGTTCTTAGTTGTTAGTTATTAGTTGTTAGTTATTAGTTGTTAGTTTGTCATTCCGACCGCAGTGCCTGCCGGCCGGACAGGCAGGTTCACTTTCCCGATGCTCGGTACAGGCTGTTCTGAATGACAACTTCGGACTTCCTGCTTCGCAATCCCGACTCCCGACTTCGGACTTCAAACCATTTCATCGTTTACAAACTAACGATAGTTTTTTTATTACGTTGTGCGAAGATAGAACTTTTGAAAACAGCACAAAACCTCCCGGTTCTTTTAATCTTCACCTGAACGGCTTTACCTATCTTTGTACGGTTTAAAAAGAGATTTATGCATATCAGGACAGACCCTTTTGTACTTGCTCTTGCCGGAAGTGTGGCTCTGGCCGCAATCTTTCCGGAAGCCGGAACGGATGACAGCCCCGTTCCGCTGCAAACCATCAGCAGTGCGGGAATATCACTGATCTTCTTTTTTTACGGGCTCAAGCTCAGTCCGGACAAGCTTCGAAAAGGACTTGCCAACTGGAAACTTCACATCGTTGTACAACTATCCACCTTTGTCCTTTTCCCGCTGCTGGTACTTGCGGCATATCCCTTTCTCCGGGGTGCGGAACAACACACATTATGGCTTGCCGTTTTTTTCCTGGCTGTTCTTCCTTCTACGGTCTCCTCTTCGGTAGTCATGGTTTCCATGGCCGGGGGAAATATTCCGGCAGCCATTTTCAATGCAAGTCTTTCCGGTATACTCGGAATCATTATTACTCCCTTATGGATTTCCCCTTTCCTCGGACCGGCACAGGGATCACAGGATTTCGGACATATCTACTCCCAGCTGGCTTTCGAGGTTATCCTCCCGGTAATCACCGGAATACTGCTCCAGAAATATGCAGGACGCCTCGCCGACCGGTACGGCCGTCAACTCAGTCTCTTTGACAAGGCGATTATCCTGATCATCGTATACAGAAGCTTTGCAAAATCTTTTTATTCCGGACTTTTCAGCCAGATACAATGGTCAGATATCGCTGTACTGATCACTGTTTCACTGCTGCTGTTCGGTCTCGTATACGGAAGCATTCACCTCATCTGTACAGCGCTCCGCTTTAATCGTGAAGACCGTATCACGGCAGTGTTCTGCGGATCAAAAAAATCACTTGTGCACGGTACGGTCATGTCTAAAGTACTCTTTTCCGGCGCCGGTATTGCCGGTATCGTACTGCTACCGCTAATGCTGTATCACGCCATGCAGATATTCCTGGTGAGTATCATCGCCAGCAAGATGGCCGGAAAATCGCCTCAGGATCGGTAAGCCGTGGTATTGGTTACACTTCACGCCTCTCGGCTCAGGCTACTCCAAAACTGGTATTTGTAAATAGTTTACCCTAAATTTATCGCATGAAAAAGCTAATAATAATAATCCTGTGCATTTCAGGAATAGGTTGCAATACCCATTACGGGCAACTCACTGTTGTGACAAGGCTTCCCAGGGAACTCCGCGAGAATTCGGGTATAGAAAGTACCTCGAGCGACGGTACCGTATGGGCTATCAATGACTCGGGAAACAACAACTCCCTGTACAAGGTGGGACGGGACGGGTCGTTGTTACGGGAAATCAGTATCCGGCATTCGGAAAACACCGATTGGGAAGAACTGACCAAAGACAGGGACAACAATCTCTATATAGGTGACTTCGGCAATAATGACAACAAGAGAAAAGACCTTGCCATATATAAGGTTTCCGATGTCAACAACATACACGGCAACACGGCACAGGCTGAAAAAATCACTTTCGAATATCCCGAACAGAAAGATTTTCCCCCGAAAAAGAAACACAGGTATTTTGATGCCGAGGCATTTTTCCATTCCGGGGGCTACTTTTACCTGTTTACCAAAAACCGCTCCAAGCCATTTGACGGGGTCTGTTACCTCTATAAAATACCCGCCGTTCCCGGGCATCACCTGGCCGAACGTATCGGTGAGTACACCTTCTGCAAGGACAAGGACCGCTGCAGAATTACCGCCGCGGCCATTTCTCCCGACGGTAAAACCGCAGCATTGCTGGGCCATGAAAATATATGGCTGTTCTCAGGTTTCGAAAACGACAATATCTTCAAGGCCACCCGCAAGGAAAACATAGCACTGGAACATTATTCCCAGAAGGAAGGACTCTGCTTTACCGACAATCACACCCTTCTGGTCAGTGACGAGGAAGAGGGAAGTTCGGGACGAAATCTTTACGAATTCAGATTACCGGAAGATTGAGCCACCGACATCGTCCCTGAAAGACCGGCTATGAAATACATGAATACATCCGGTAACCTGCACTCAGACAATTAAAAATTAAATCCCATCGAAAACATCACCCTGTTCCCGTCCTTTGAGTTGAAAAGGCATACATTGGCAGTAAACATGTCGATGGCATTGAGATACAGTCCGCCACCCGCCGCATTATGCCACCGGCCGGAATCGTCGTTTCCGATCCATACCCTCCCGTAATCAAAACCGGCATAGGTTCCCAGAGTAACAGGGAACAGGCCCGTCCGGAACCTGGTAATATTGACCCTCAGGTCGTTATTATTGTAAAAGGAGGTCCTTCCCGTAAACCGCTGGTTCCGGTACCCCCTCAGCCCATCGGTTCCCCCGATGGCAGCTCCCTGATAAAATTCGAACTCCCTGCCCGTGTTAAAGCGGGCCTTGAACTTGGTGGCAAAAACCACATTGCCCCTGACGTCTACCGGAAGCGTAAAACGCAGCTGGGGGGTGAAATAGAAGAAATCCCTGCTGTTTTCAAGATTAGACCGGTATCCGGCGGTAATATCAAAATGCATGCCCAGGGCAGGCAGAGAATTATTGTCAAAATTGCTGTACCCGTAAGACATCTCGGCCCCGAAGAATTTCTGCCAGTCAAACAATGCCGCATCCTGTGCCAGGCTGCTTATATACCTGTCCGGGGTCCTGTCTATTTCCACGGTTTCGAAAACCGGGCCTATTTTAAAATATCCTCCCCGATACCCCTTCCATGCCATTTTGGGCGACAGGCCGAAACTGCTCATACGCACCCGGTTATAATCCATTCCCGCTGTATCTTCCGGGTTCTCGCTTTCGTTCCCGTACCCGAAGTAATTCACGGAAAAGAGCGGACTGGTAAAACGGGCATCCGCTGCAAAACTCCAGTTACCGGTAACCTCGGCGATCTCCCCCGAATAGTTCAGGTCAAAACCTCTGGTGGCAAAGTAATACCCTCCTTTTATGCTGTGCTGTGAATTATACGGGTCCCGGCGCAGGCCCTTGACGGTATAGGTATATTTCAGTCCGAGTTTCACCCCGTCGTCCGGGTTGTACCCGAAGTCGGGGAACAGCTGCCCGGCAGCGGTCCTGACTTTTTTATAGTCGTAGACATTGAGATCGTAGTTATCGGAAATACGGGATCTCACCTTACTCTCGAAGGTATTGGGCTTGGATTTGTAGTCGTAAACGGTGATGCGCTTCCGGTTTTCCACGCGGTATATGTCATTGTTCTGGCCACCGAGTATTTTGACTGGGATCTCCCTGTCACCATTTCCCCTCACCTCAAACACATCGTCATCATCGAGCCCGTACAACCAGATCTCCCTGGTCTCATCACGGTCAAAGGTAAGATCTATAAATTTGTTTTCCTTTTCTCCCTTAACAATCCGGTAAGCTTCTACGGCGGTTTTCCCGCCGGGCTTTCGCGTGATTATAAAGTGATCGTCCTTATCCGTTCCGTAAACCACGGGATACTGTTTCAGCAACCGGTAATACGATGCGGCCATTTCCGCCAGGTGTTCCTTGCGCTGTAGCATGACATCCCTGATCTCCCGAAGGTTCTCCCGGTCCATTTCCGGGGGCAGCAGGGCGAAGGCCCGGTTTATGACCTCCTGGTCTATACGCTCGTAAATATAACGGGCCTCTTCCTGCCAGTCCTTCAGGCTGTGGTCGTTGAGTACCGCCATGTCCAGGGGAAAGGGTTCGAAGTTAAACCACTTGAGACTCCTGATCTCAGGGGTATAATTCTGCATCAGCCGGGTAGCGGGGATCATGCGGGTAAGCAGCCCCAGGACAGGGCCGTCGAAATCGGAAAATACCTGGTCGCGGTCTCTCGGCACCGGTTTGTACAGGGTTTTCCCGTCTTCTTCCCCGGCCTCTGCCCACCGCCACTGGTCGCCATGCCTGTCCCAGTCACCCAGCAGCATATCAAACAGCCGGGAACGGATATACAAACGCTCGTCTATTTTATTTTCGTCCTTCCTCCTGAGTTTTTTAACCATATCGGTGGTACTGATGATCTTGTCGGAATACGCAAAGCTTTCCAGCCTTCCATGACCGTCGGTCACCCTCTCCTCTATGAGATACAGGGCATCGCCATAGCGGTCGTTATACTGCCCGAGCGCCTTTTGCCGGGGAACGTAATACAGCTCCGGATTGGCGTGCAATACTCCCACGGCATCAGACAATTCGCCTACGGCAAGCGCAGCATACGGCAGGGCCGTCGTGTAGAAATCCAGCAGCAGTGATTCGGTATACGAATCCCTGAGGTCATCTTCTATATATTGGTCTTTAAAAGCCACAGCCTGTAAAAACCTTATGGCACCCTTTCTCACCTCGCGCATCATATACTCCCTGCCATCCTTATCTTCCAGTCGCAGCGAATTGGTCTGATGCCCGCCGCCGGACCTCAGGGGGGTAAGCCCCCCGTAGAGGGTGTCCAGCAATACCGTCCTGGCTTCAATCTCCTTACCGTATTCTTCCCGGTAATGGTCTCCCCACAGGGTACGGTACAATTTGCTTTTCTCTACTTCCTTTTTCTCATAAATGGCCGATTTCACCTTTTCGGGATATACGTCCGGCCATTCCCGGTTTTCCTTATCCCCTCCGCCTTCCCGGACCACTACAGAGAACAGTGGTTGTAAAAAATCGTTTTCCTGCCCGTAAAACCTGGCTACAGCCCTGCCGCTTGCCGAGACTTCCAGCTTTACATATCCCTGGCCCCCGTATGAAAACAGACCGTCTTTCCTTATACCGGCAGGAGCGGTCTTGGAACCCGACCCACTGACGATCACAGGTATGCCCTGGCTTACCATATACTGCAGATTGTGCTCATGGCCGGATACAAATACCACGTTATCAGTCTGCCGGGCCAGGGTAAAAAGCCTTTTGGTCAGCTCCCGATAGGGCCTGCTCTGTATATCCTGGGGTGAAATGCCACTGGTCATCCTCACCAGGTTGATCAATGTTCCCACCCCCGGCAGGGGCACACTGTTACCCACGGGAAAAAGCTGCTGTTCCAGGGAAAACTGCCCCCCGTGCCCGCCGTTGCTCAGCAGGGGGTGATGTATGGCGATAAGCAGTAGTTTTCCCTGGGATTTATTGATATACCCCTCTACTTCTTCAAAAAACTGTTCCCTGGTACGGATGTCACAGTCGTCATTTACGGTAGGATGCTTGTCCCAGTCTTCCAGGAACCACTGCGAATCTATCACCAGGAGATCGACATCTTCGCTGATCTTGTTCCGCTTCAGCGGACAACCGTCTTCCGGGAGGAACGATTTCTTTCCGAGATGGTCCTCTACCCGCTTTTCCTGTCGCTTGAGCCCATTCAGTCCGTCGGAATACCAATCGTGATTTCCAGGAATAAAGATAACATCTCCCTTAAATCCGGATGCTGCCCCGGTCTGTATATCGATACGGTATTCTGCCAGTTCCCTGCCCTTGTCTTCCTTGTCCGGCATTCCGGAAGGATATATATTATCGCCCAGAAAAATGGCCGTACTGTGTTCCGGGGCACGGGCCAGTGCTTTTTCAAAAGCGGCCAGGGCAGAAGATTTTTCTCCCACAGGCGAGTTTCCCGCATCACCGATCAGGTAAAAGACATGCGAGATACTATCGGGGCTGTTTACCGGCCGGGACCGGTCTGCACTTTTATAACGCGCCTTATACGTAGTACAGGAAGATATCAATACCACCAATACTCCCAAAAAAGCGGTTTTTTTAATTTTTATCATACGAATAAAAATACTACTTTTAATTTTGAACTAAAGTAAGCAAATTATGGATATAATGCTTCAGCGAGTCAGGGATTACGTGCTGAAAACAATGGGAGAGCAACTTTCCAACCACTACCTTTATCACAACTTCACCCATACCCAGCGCGTCGTAAAACACATTGACGAACTGGCTGCTGCCGAAGGACTGGGGGAACGGGATCACAACTTATTACAGATAGCAGGCTGGCTTCATGATATAGGGTATACAAAAGGCTTCCGGGATCACGAAAGTACCAGTGCCGGGATCGCCGGGGACTTTCTGCGAAGCGAACAATTGCCGGAAAGCGATATCCGAACGGTACAACGGTATATACTGGCGACCGGAAAACATCACGAACCTTCAGACCTTGCCGAAAAGATCATATGCGATGCCGACTTTTCACACCTGGCCTCAAAAGATTACATGGATATTTCCGAATTGCTCCGCGAAGAGATCAGGCTGGTTCACGGGAAGGATTTTTCCGATACGGAATGGACAGAGGAAAACATAAGGATGTTTGAAGACCATCACCAGTACTATACCCCCCACGCCATAGCCACCTGGCAGCCACAGAAAGGCAACAATCTTCTGAAGCTCAAGAAAAAACGGTCCAGATTACAGGAAAAGAAAAACAAGGAGAAGTGGAAAAAGGCAGATCAGAAGCGAAAAAAACAAAAGGCCGAAACTCCCGAAAGGGGGATAGAAACCCTTTTCAGGGTCACGCTTAGAAATCACACCAACCTGAGTAATATTGCAGACAGCAAGGCCAACATACTGCTTTCCGTCAATGCCATAATCATATCCCTGGCACTGTCTACCCTTATCCCCAAGCTGGATAAGACCAGCAATTCCTACCTGCTCATACCCACCATTATTTTTATGATATTCAGCGTGGCATCGATCGCTTTTTCCGTGCTGGCTACCCGCCCCAATGTAACCAGGGGAAAATTTACCCGGGAGGATGTGAGGGACAAAAAGGTAAACCTGCTGTTTTTCGGGAACTTTCACCAGATGGACCTGCCGGCCTATGAAGAAGCCATGAGAGAGATGCGCAACGATAAGGAATACCTCTACAACTCGCTTACCAAAGACCTGTACTACCTCGGGAAGGTCCTGGATAAAAAATACAGGCTGCTGCGCATTACCTATATGATATTCCTGATCGGGATCATTATTTCGGTGCTTTCGTTCGGTATTGCCACATATTATGTAAACTACGGGTATTAGCCGCCATTCGCCGGTCTGCGGGGTTTGTGCTATGATGACGATGCTATTTCCTTCATCAGGTCTTCATAGGTATATGTTGCGGTTTCTTTTCCCCTCCTGTAGAGTACTTCCACCCGGAGTGCCTTTAACCCGCTTACGCCCTGCAGCTCTTCCAGCTCGAGTATTTCGACATTTTCGCTAAAGTAATTCCTGGATTGCAGAAACCGTATATACCTGAGGTATTCTTCTTCATCCTTACTGCTGGAATACACAATGGCGATCTTGCCCTTTTGCGTAACCCTGTCTTCCGTTCCTTTCACCAGGGCCTTGTCGAGACGTTTTTTTATGATCTCGTAACGGGCGTTATAGGTGCCGTCTACATCAAATTGCTTTTCATCCATCCTGAACCGGATGGAAAGCGGGGAATTATGTACGAGCAACAGGGAAGCCACATCGAGTTTCACCGGCAGTTCCTGTTTCATGCAATAATACTCGTTCTCCATTTCCCACATTACCTGAAGCTGCCACAAACGCAGGTTATAGAGATAGATATCGCTGTATACCCGGTGGTGTGCAACAGAAGCGCCGATATACATATTGTGTTCCACCCCATCGGTCTTGTAACGCTCGAAATAATGCGGGAACATCTTCTGTGCCCCAGCCTGTTTACGATCGAGCAGGGCAGCCAGCCTCTTATTGATCAGGTTTACCGATTCGTCATAATTCTTCCTGTGGTCGTATACCGCCTGGTAATGGGTATCTATACTGTTGTGATATGCATCGATACTTTCAGCAAGGGCGGTATCCAGTATCCGAAAATGATCAAAGAAAGGATGGATCTCTTCCTTGAGAAAATCCAGTACGAGCTGTTCACTTCCCGCATGAAGGCCCGTGAGAATATCATCCAGGTGACGTTCCAGCCGGAACAGGATCTCCTCGTATACGGGCAGGGCTTCCACTTCAAGGGCCCTTTCCATAATGGTCTTTACGAGGGACAACTGTATGATGAGGTCTTTCCGGATGGCTTCATTTCTCGCCCGGGACGAATCCTTGATGTCTATCTGTCCGTACAACGGGTAAACATTGTCAAAGACAATTTCTCTCAACGACGACGATACTCCCTGTAGCTGTCGTCTCATATGATGGTGTACCTCCCGTTCGAACTTCCATTTTACACTGGGGTGAATGGAGGTGTATTCCTGCTGGATAATGGCCTCGACCTGGTTGGCTTCCTCCACTTTGGCCCTGGTAATGGCCGTGACGAGATAAGGCATCACATCATCCAGCCGCTGAACATTGATACTGTTCAGCTCCAGGGGTCTTGGAGACCCCAGTTCTATAATCCCGAACAATCCGAGGTCTTCCAGGATCACAGGGGCAAGAATAACGCTTTTGATCCCCTGTTTGCGTATATTGATAAAGGAAACTTCTTCAGAATCTTCCAGGTATTTGTCTATATCAGCTACGGCAAAATATTTTTTTTCTTTCAGAAGACGTGTATTACAGGCCCCTTTGCAAAGCATTTTTTCTTCGGGGAGTTCCATCGCATCACCGAGCATCAGGCTGGAGAACGGTTTGCCCTGTTTGTGTTCAAACCTTCCTTCTGCCCGATCGTAGATACAAAATCCCACTTTTATATCGGGAATACCGTAAAGGGCACTGAATATCTTCCTGAAGTCATCGACAAAATCATCGTGATTTCCCGTACCTATCCCCAGCAATGCCGTTTTGAGGTCGGAGATCACGTTCTCTGTTGTGGCATCATACATATTACATATCCCGAACCCCTTTAATATCCAGCTTCCCGCCGGGAATTTTTCTTTCCACAGGTCTATGTCATCAAAATTGTTTAACAACAGATCCACATCTTCAGGGGTAATCTCCCGGGCCCTCTCCGTAGGAAATATTTCCAGGTAATCAGCATTGTACAGCACCCTGTAGTTTCTCACGATCCCCCTGGCATCGGGAATATCATAAAAAACCGACCGCTGAAAATTGACATTTACCCCATAGTGCATTTTGAGTATGAGGGAGCAGGCCATAATATACTTGTACTCTTCACTGACATTGCGCAGTTTGAGATCGAAGTCCCGGCCCGCTTCATGTACAATTTTCAGGAAACGCTCCGAAGCGTTGAAGATGACATCCTCAAAAGGTATGGCTGCTATCTTGATCTCGTTGTCCGTAAGGGCCGGCGGAAAAGTATCCCGGAGCAACAGGGTAATGACCTCTGCGTGCTCTTCCAGCAGCTTTACGTCGGAAAACCCTTCACGCAACTCCGGGTACGGACGCTGGGCTTCCAGTATCTTCAAGGCTTTCATTGCAAGAAACTCATCTGCTCCACGAGCCTGTTCCTCGTAGAAATCCAGAAGCTTGTGAAAGCTTATTGCTGTTAAAAACGGAGAATCTCCAACCAATTCTTTCATATTGCAAATTTACTAAATTTATGACTTCGGAAGCCATTCCTTTTGTTTTATCGGAGGGCAAACGTATTAAACGGGTGAACCTGTTGCTGGTTACAGGTTTGTAGTTTATTAGTTGTTAGTTCGTAGTGTGGGCAATTGCAGGTTTGGTTTGGCCGGAGATCCCTCGACTGCGCTCGGAATGAACTTCCGACTTCCTACTTCCTGCCATCTCGTCGTTTACAGACTAACGATAGTTTATGACTTGTTTCCCCAGTGTTTTACCGGGGTGGCGCAATGTATTCGATATGATGCGGCAGTTTTCTTCGTTAAAATATTCGTTAAATCGTCCCCTGCTCCTGTGCCATGCCGAAGAGTTTATTATTTTTGAAGAAAAATGCCATGCTGGAAGATATAAAAACCGAGATCACCCCCTTACGTGACAAGCTGCTTCAACACTCCCTGTACCAAAACATCCACAACCCGGAAGATCTCCGGCTTTTCCTGGAGTACCACGTTTTTGCCGTATGGGATTTCATGTCACTACTAAAGGCCCTTCAGCAACACCTCACCTGCACAGCCACGCCCTGGATCCCCACGAAAGATCCGGAACTCCGGTATCTCATTAACGAAATCGTACTTGCGGAAGAAACCGATGTGACCCGGGACGGAAAGCACCTGAGCCATTACGAAATGTACCTGGAAGCTATGGAAGAATGCGGCGCGGATACCTCGCGGATAGAAAATTTCATAGCCGACCTGCTTTCATTGAAAAACATACTGGTAGACATCAAACTCAGTGAACTGCCGGAAGCTGTTAAGGAATTCCTTAACTTCACCTTCTTTCTTATCGAAGAAGGGAAACCCCATAAGATCGCTTCGGCCTTTACTTTCGGACGGGAAGATCTTATTCCGGAGATGTTCACCGCCCTGCTCCGTGAAATGCAGCAGTATTTTCCCGAACTCCGCATCAGCAAACTGCTGTATTATTTCGAGAGACATATCGAACTCGACGGGGACGAACACGGCCCCATGGCCCTTCATATGATCTCGGCATTATGCGAAGATGACGATAAAAAATGGAAGGAAGCCCGGGAAACCGCGGTCATGGCCATCGAAATGCGAACAGCACTCTGGGACACCATTGAACAGGAGATCATCAGGGCAAGAGCAGGTTCCCTGGCCTGATTCCCGGATAATATATTTACACTTCCGGCGCCAGTTCCAGTTCCAGCCCGTCCATATCTTCGGTAATGGGAAGCTGGCATCCCAGCCTGCTGTTGTCTTTTACATGAAATGCCTCGAACAGCATGGCCTCTTCATCGGGCCCCATCTCGGGCAGTTCATGCCCCGAGAGTACGTAACACTGGCATGATGCACACATAGCCATTCCCCCGCAGGTCCCCTCTACCGGGAGCTCATAAGCCTTACACAATTCCATGATGTTCATGGCCATATCGGTAGGAGCATCCAGTTCGTGAACTACCCCTTCCCTGTCTTTGATCTTGATCTTTATATCAGACATTACCGTTATTAATTTCAAAAAGGGCAAATTTACAAAATATACTGCTAAGAGTTATCGAAACGGGTTTCTAATTGTCGCTGGTGCTGGTTGAAGGTTGAAAGTTTGTTTGAACTCATTCAAATGGTCATTCAGAGAACTAACATTTGAACAACCGCATAAATGGAGATGACATTTTAGTCTTCATTGATCAAATGTGATAAACCTACACATAACTCCTCCCTTCAGACGAAGGGAGGTGGCTCATCTTCGATGAGACGGAGGGTTTTGAAAGCCCGGATCATAAGGATAATCCCAAACGTTTGGGGATATACGCTAAAGTTCGGGCCGGTCAAAACTCCCCGGCCAGCGTAGCTGCCCACCCCTCCCAGCCTGTCCGGCAGGCAGGTTCGTTTGAAGAGGGGAGTTTTTGAAATGGAGCAACTTACCATAGATACGTCATGGGTAACGGAGCGCAGCGAAGGGAAGAATCTCCCCACACGATCAAAGGAATTTTAACAGCATAACGGCAAAAAAGAGATTCCTCCCCGACTAACTTGTTCCGGGGAGCATCGGGGAAAGTCGGGACAGGCACTATCGCCGGAATGATAAAGCCACTACAAACATAGGATGACAATCCTGTCATTCCAATCTATAATGCCGGAACCCAGTTATCGTCTCCTGCCAGTATATGCTCCAGGGTATACATTTTCACTTCTTCTTCACTTAGCTGTACAGACCAGGGCACCCTGTGCCCGGTTTCCGGTATCGCTTCCGTTGCTGTATCCGCTGCCCGTGTGTCTGCTTCAAGTTCAGGTTCAGGTTCAGATCCTGTCTCCGTATCCGGTTCCGTTCCGGGTTCCGGCTCCGGAACAACTGCTCCCGGCCCGGTAGAATTGTATTCGGCATAAAACACGGTTTCTTCCGCTTCGGGTTTGTCCCAGTTGTGCCACCCTTCGGGCTGTACATGCCGGCTCAGGTAACAATTTATAAATACGGTCTTTGCGTACTGCCTCCACGGCCGCCCCAGGTAAAATTTACTGCTCCCACGGCCTGTGATACGACAATTGAGAAACACCAGTCCGTACTCCGCTTCTTCAGGAGTAGAGGCTGCCGTGATATATCCCTTGCCCTTGCAATTGATCACACAACTCTCGAATACCGCAGTGGAAGATCCGAAAATAAAATCTACCGTTCCCTCTATATAACAGTTTTTATAATACTGCCTGCTCTTCTTTCCGTGGAGATACAGGGTGTCCTGGTTGCCGAGAAACTTGCAGTTCTCAAAAACCGCCCTGTCGCCTGTGACCCGTACCGCTACCGCCTGCCCTACATGCCCGGCATTGTTCTCAAAAGTCAGGTTCTTCGCCTTGAAATCGTCGGCAAACACAAAAAAGGACGATGATCCGGTGGTTCCCATTTCTTCCCCGAAAATATTTTCCCTCGAAGCGTAATCATCATAGGTAAGTATCGTATAAGTCATACTTTCCCCGATGAGGGTAACATGGGTTTTGGAGGTGGGGAGTACCAGTTTCTCCTTGTATTTTCCGTTTTTAATAAAGATCCGGGTCTCGTTCTTCCTGAAATCAGGAACCGCATTAATTGCTTCCTGCACCGTGGTAAAGTCGCCAGACCCGTTCTGGTCTACCACAAAGTCATACTCTTTTTCCCCTGTCGATCCGAAAACAGAGAAAGAAACCATCCATAATAATACAATAATTCCAATATCCTTCATACCGAAAAAATTCATTATATTTAAGCGAATATTCGCAATCGATTACCCCCGATTTTATCTTTCGCAAGATACATATTTTTTTTTTCGCAGTATTTCGGGAATATCCGGGAGAATATACTTTCACACCGGCTTTCCCTACCCGTTCGCCGGAACGGACTGCCTGGTATACAACGGAAAAAAAACAGAAATATTCCGGTACAGGCACCGGAACGTTTTTAAGTCTTACACAATGCGTAAAATAAGGGAGGTTTAACATTTTTTACGCATATTTGCTTTGACAAAACTTCCCGGCACGGACGACAGGGAAGTCATAATCGAAATCACATTCATGAATAAGGTGACCATATACGATATTTCCAAAAAATTGAATATCAGTGCAGCAACAGTATCCAGGGCACTCAACAACAATCCCAAGATAAGCATAAAAACCAGGGAGCTGGTGCTCAGGACCGCTGCCGAAATGAATTATGAACAGAATACCCTGGCCCTGGCCCTTAAAAGCGGTAAAAGCCATACGGTGGGGATACTGGTACCGTATATGGACCGAAGTTTTTTTTCCTCCGTAATCCGGGGCATTGAGGAAGAACTCTATCCGCACGGCTACCGGGTGATTATCTGCCAGACCCGCGATGACGCCCAAAGCGAGGTACAGAATATAAATACCCTGCTGAATGCCCAGGTAGATGGTATTTTCATGTCGGTCTCAAAAACGACCAAAGATACTTCCCATATAGACCGGGTACTGCAAAAAGGGGTCCCCCTGGTGTTTTTCGACCGCAAGAAAAACATTAAGGGAGTCAGTTCGGTGACCATTGACGATTTTAGTGCTGCATATATGTCTGTAGAGCACCTTATACGACAGGGGTGCAAACGGATTGCCCATTTTAAGGGAGATATTCACCTGGAAATATACAAAGACCGTTACGAAGGATATCTGAAGGCCCTCGAGGACTACAACCTGCCCTTTTCAGAAGACTATGTGGTACAGATCAACAGTAAGGTGGTATCGGGCACTGCCGCGGTAAAAAAACTGATGCAGCTCCCCTCTCCTCCCGACGGGATCTTTTCAGTCAGTGATTTTACCGCACTCGGAGCGATACAGTACCTGAAGAAATCCGGCATACGGGTTCCCGAAGATGTATGCATCTCGGGCTTTAGCAACGAATCCTTTACCCAGTATACCGAACCCACCATGACCACGATAGACCAGACCCCCATAAAGATGGGAAAAACCTCGGCGAGGGTGTTCCTGGAACAGATCGAAGCAGAGACCGTAGTCATTGAAAAAAAGGTAGTACTCCCTCCGCAGCTCCTTATCAGGGATTCCTCCGACAGAAGAAATCACAGGGATACCCCCCGCTTCCACGGAATAAAATCATTCTGATGGAGTTGCATGGCCTTGGTTTTCACTTCACCACCGGCCACACGTATTATAAATTCCAGTAATTCTTCTCCCATTTCTTCTATGGTTTTCTCCCCGCGTATCACCCCGCCTGCTTCCACATCGATAATATCCGGCATACGGCGGGCCAGTTCGGTATTCGACGACAACTTTATGACCGGGGTCACCGGATTTCCCGTAGGGGTCCCGAGACCCGTGGTAAAGACGATAATATTGGCGCCCGAACCAGCCAGCCCGGTGGTACTTTCCACATCATTTCCCGGGGTGCACAACAAATTGAGCCCGGGCCGGGTCACGTACTCCGTATAATCCAGCACGGCCTGTACCGGGGAGGTCCCCCCCTTTTTGGCAGCCCCGGCAGATTTCATCGCATCCGTAATCAGTCCGTCCCTGATATTTCCCGGCGAAGGGTTCATATCAAAACCGGAGCCTGCATCTATGGCCGATTGTTCATAAGCTTTCATCAGCTCAAGGAATTTTCCGGCATCTGCATCACGGACACACCTGTTCACCAGTTCCTGTTCTACACCGCACAATTCCGGGAATTCCGACAATATGGGCGATCCTCCCAGGGCGGCCAGCAGGTCTGAGGTATATCCCAGGGCAGGATTGGCGGATATCCCCGAAAATCCGTCGGACCCCCCGCATTCGAGCCCCAGCTTCAGCTTCGAAAGCGGAGCGGGCTTCCTCCTGATGGTATCTGCCTTCCTGATCGCTTCGAAAGATTCTCTTATAATGGCATTGAGCATTTCATCTACCGTTCCCATTTTCTGCTGTTCGTAAACGAGCAGTGGCTTTTTAAGGTCCGGATTTATTTTTTTCAAGGCTTCCCTGAAAATATCCACCTGCAGGTTCTGGCACCCGAGGCTGAGTACCGTAGCCCCGGCCACATTGGGATTATTCACATACCCGGCCAGGAGTCTTGCCAGGGTAACCGAGTCCTGGCGGATGCCTCCGCACCCTCCCTGGTGGGTGATAAATTTCACCTCGATATTGTTAAACACCCCTTCGGACTGTTCCTGTTCCTGGCCGATCGCTTCTTCGTTTTCCCCTGTTATCAGGCTGCGCAGGAGCAGACGCTGGCTATTGGTCCCGAAATAAGACAGTTCCTTTTCAAAAACATCCTTCAGCAATTCAATATTCCGGTTTTCACAGAATACCAGGGGAAAGAAAAGCCATACATTGGCCGTTCCTACCTGGCCGTCTTCACGG
The DNA here is from genome assembly GCF_003285545.1 of Sinomicrobium soli. Classification (GTDB taxonomy): domain Bacteria; phylum Bacteroidota; class Bacteroidia; order Flavobacteriales; family Flavobacteriaceae; genus Sinomicrobium. The sequence continues at coordinate 49,102 of NZ_QLNV01000007.1, forward strand.
TGATACCCCATAAAGGTACGGTCTTTCCACCGGCTCACATCGGGAGCCTTCCAGGCGGTGGCCTCCGTCCTGCCCGAAACCTTACTGCTCTGGTGTTTTACATTTTCCGTAGTGAGCAAACCTCCTTCCGGTATACGGGAAGATGCCTTGCCTACAAGCACGCCATACATCGATATGCGATCTCCCTCACCGAGATCCGCAAGTGCTATTTTATGTTTGGCCGGGCTATCCGAAACCACCCGTATATCGCGGCCTCCGAAATGGATAACCTCTCCGGCCCGGAGGTCGGTCAACGCCACGGCCACATTATCATCCGGGTGTACTTTAATCAGTCTGGTATTCATCTGTTTAATTTTTTAAAACCCTGTTCCACTCCATTCTCTTCGATCTGTTCCAACGCTGTGGTAACCGCCTGTTCCAGTCCGGGTATAGTATCTGACAGGTTTTCTCCCCATAAGCCCGTATTGCCCAGAATACTTTCGGCCACCCCGGCAGGGCTGCCCGACAGCCAGGCTGTCCTGAAAGTTTCCATCTCCTCGCTCCCGTCTTTTACCGGCAGTGACCGCCCCTGCCATTCTTCCTTGTAAAAACGTATCAGTGCGGCAAGGGCAAATACAAGACGTCGGGGCAGCTCCCTTTGCCTGCTGTAATATTCCTTAAGGCTGGGAAGCACCCTTACCCGGAACTTCGACACCGAATTCAGGGCTATACTGGACAGGTAGTGTTTTATAAACGGGTTCCTGAAACGGTCCAGCACCTGTTCCGCAAAATCCTTTAACTCCTTTTCGTCCATGTCGAGTGTGGGGATGATCTCTTCAAAGATGATATCCCGTACGAGCTTTCCGGTAAACGGATCGTCTATGGTCTCTTTGACGGTTTCATTCCCGTACAACAGCGAAAACGGTACCATGGCCGTATGTGCCCCATTCAGGATACGCACTTTCCGGGTGCGATAGGGCTGTATGCTGTCTACTACCTTGATATCCAGGCCCGCCTTGTGCAACGGGATCTTTTCGGTAAGCTTTTTATCTCCCTCTATCACCCATAACAGGAAACTCTCTGCCGAAACCATGAGCTTGTCCTCATAGTCGAGCTGCGACCGGTATTCCTCCAGCTGATCTTTCGGATATCCCGGTACAATACGGTCTACCAGGGTATTGTGAAAGCTGTTATGGTTTGTTATCCAGTCCCTGAAATCCTCCCCCAGGTCCCACAGCCTAACATACCTGAGCACAATACGCTTCAGCTCATCTCCATTATGGTCAATGAGTTCGCAGGGAATGATGGTCAGGCCCCGCGAAGGATCGCCGTCAAAATGCCGGAACCGCCTGTACAGCAATGCCGTGAGTTTGGCCGGAAAGGAACCCGGGGGCTTCATATCGGGGGTATCTCTGTCGTCAAAGGCAATCCCGGCTTCCGTGGTATTGGATATCACAAAGCCCAGCGATTCTTCTTCGGCCAGCCCCATATACGCATCAAAATCCGAATAAGGATCAATTCCCCGCTCAATACAGCTGATAAGTCTTTTCTCCTGGATCTCCCTTCCCTGCTGCACCCCTTTCATGAAAAGGGTATACAATCCCTGCTGCTCGTTCAGTACGGAGACAAGCCCGTTGCTCAGAGGTTGTACCACGGCAACCCCTGCGTCAAATCCGGCTTCGGTATTCAACCGGTCGATAACATAATCTACAAAGGCCCTGAGAAAATTTCCTTCTCCGAATTGCACTATCTTTACCGGAAACCGCTTTTCGAGTTCCGGGCTGTTTCTGTTCAGTCTTTCCATCAGTTCTAAAAAATATTTCTTTCGACAATCAGTGTGCAGTACCCAGTTGATTTAAAGTACAAACTTTTACGTTTAACATTTTTTTAACATTTTCAATCACAAAGATTAATATAAAACATTAAAAAATTAATTACCAGATATTTAAACAACTTTATATAAAGTATTAATTTACTTTTTTAAGCCCTTTAAAGGTACTCTTCACAGGTGCATGACCATTCCGTTGTCCTACTCCATAAGCCCGGGCAGCCACGTGGCTATTTCCGGAATATAGGTGACCAGCATCAGCACGATAAACATGGCGACAAAAAGCGGAATAAGGGGCTTTATAACCTTTTGTATTGTAGTACCGGCGACCCCTACCCCAACAAAAAGCACCGACCCGACAGGCGGAGTGCAAAGTCCGACACACAGGTTCATGACCATCATGATACCGAAGTGTACCGGGTCTACCCCGAGATCTTTCACCACGGGTAAAAATATAGGTGTAAAGATCAGTACGGCCGGGGTCATATCCATAAACATCCCCACGACAAGCAGTATCAGGTTTATCATCAGGAGGATCACGAACTTGTTATCGCTCAACCCCAGTAACGCATCACTTACGGACTGCGGGATATCTTCATAAGACATCACCCAGGACATGGCCATGGAGGTACCGATAAGCAGCATGACAATGGCATTGGTCCTCACCGAGCTCAGAAACACCTGAAACAGCTTGTTCATATCCATTTCCCTGTATACCAAAGACAGTACCAGGCTATACAGTACGGCGATCCCGGAAGCCTCGGTAGCCGTAAATATCCCGGCGACAATCCCTCCTATCACCACGACCAGGAGAAAAAGGCTCGGAAAAGCCCTGATAAACGCAGAGAGCACCTGTTTTGCACCGGACCTTTTACCGGGAGGGTATTTCTTCCGCTTTATCCATATTGCCGCTACCAGCATAAGCCCGGCACCCATCAATATGCCCGGAATATATCCTGCCAGGAACAAGGCCGCAATGGAAACCCCTCCGCTGGCCAGGGAATACACAATGAGAATATTGGAAGGCGGGATCACCAGTCCGGTGGTGGAAGAGGTCACGTTCAGGGCCGCCCCGAACTCCTTCGAATAACCTTCCTTTTCCATATGCGGACCGAGAATGCCCCCTATTGCGGAAGTGGCCGCCATTGCGGAGCCCGATATGGCCCCGAATAACATGGCAGAAATCACATTGACATACGACAACCCGCCGGGCAACGAGCCTATAAGTGCTTTTGCAAATGTGATAAGCCGTTCCGCAATGCCCCCCCGGTTCATAATCTGCCCGGCCAGTATGAAAAACGGGATGGCCAGCAGGGCAAAACTGTCCAGTCCCGTAGCCATCCGCTGTGCAATGGTTGTCAATGCAGGCAGGGTATCAATGGCAACCAGCATGGTCACCAGGCTGGATACCCCTATACTCCAGGCTACCGGGAGCCCTATGGCCAGAAGGAGAAAAAACGAAATCAGAAGTACGAGTATCTCGGTGATCATAACAGGTATTTTTCGGGGTTACGTATTTCGATCCACTTGTACACCAGGATAACAACTCCGCTCAGGGGCACCACCAGGTATACATAAGACAGCGGGAGGTGCAGTGCCGCCGAGCTCTGCCCCAGGACATGATTGAGATATACCAGCCGTGCCCCTCCTATAACAAATACCAGTACACTGAAGAGCATGATAATGACATTGAGCACGACTTTAAGCCGCATCCTGCTCTTTTCTTCCAGCCGGGGAGGCAGTATTTCGATAGCGAGGTGATCCTGTTGTCCGGAACAATAGGCTGCCCCCAGTATTCCGACCCAGATGAGCAGGTACCGGGCAATCTCTTCGGTAACCGAACTCGGGGAATTCATTACATAACGGGAAAATATCTGCCATAATACCGCAATGACCAGGATAGCCAGGAGCAGTACCAGGACTGTTCCCAGGAACTTGTCCAACTTCTTTTTCATACTGTAAGGATTGGTTTTTATTTTTAATTGATTGATCTTGCAGTGGGTTATTGAGCCTGAATAGCCTCTATAAGTTCTTTGAGGTGAGGGTCCTGTTTAAATATTTCGTACATGGGCTCTACTTTTTCACGGAACGGTTCCTTGTCCGGGTATATCACCTCGACCCCGGCCTTCTTAATCTCCTGCAGGGCTTCATCTTCTGCCTCCTGCCATATCTTTCTTTCATAAATTACCGATTCCTTTGCCGCTTCCCCGAGCCATTGCTTTTCCTGATCGGAAAGGGATTCCCAAAGCGTTCTTCCTATCAGGAGCAGGTCGGGCAGGGTGGTATGCTCATCCACGATATAATACTTGCACACCTCGTAGTGATACGACAGGTAGAAACTCGGCAGGTTGTTCTCCGCTCCGTCCACAATGCCCTGCTGCAACGCCGTGTACAATTCTCCCCAGGAGATCGGGGTAGGCGAACCCCCGAGCCCCTTAACCATATCTATGGCGGTCTGGCTTTCCATGACCCTGAGTTTGAGCCCCCTGAGGTCTTCCGGGCTGTTTACCGGCGTCTTGGTGTAAAAACTCCGGCTTCCCGCATCGTAAAATGCCAGGCCCTTCAGCCTTACCCCGAGACTGGCATCGAGAAGCTGTTGCCCGATTTTCCCGTCAAGCACCTTATGCGAATGTGCCTTGTCCCTGAATAAAAACGGCAACCCGAACAACTTGTGATCGGGGACGAAATTTTCCATGACCCCTACGGAAACCTTGGTCATCCCCACACTTCCTATCTGTAGCAGTTCCAACAGTTCCCGCTCTGTTCCCAGCTGCTGGCTGGGATAAATCTTTATGCTCATCTTTCCACCCGACTTTTCTTCCAGCCTGTCCGACATAAACATCATGGCCTTATGCACGGGATGGGAAGCGTCGAGCCCGTGACCGAGTTTAATCACTTTTGCGGTTTCGTTCTGCCTGCAGGATGCCGAAAGGACGATCAGCGTCAGGGCCAAAAGCCCTTTTATATATGTGTATTCGTATCTCATCGGTATTCCGGTTGGTTTTTTATATGATCGTGTATACTGTTCAATATCTTTCTCCTGTCCACAAACCCCGGCCATTTCAGAAGGGTTTCTATAATCCGTTTTTCTTTCATATAAACCATTTGTTAACGTTAACGAAATAACAATTTTTAAACGGAATGAAAAAAAACCTTCCTGTTTTTAACACTTAAGCCATCGGCTGTGTCAGAAACTGTCCGGGAGTCCCTCCCCGGTTTTAAAACCGGAAATATTCTCTGGCATTATAATAGCATATATCCGATATGATCTTTCCTATCCATTCCGTATCGGCGGGCAGTTCTCCGCGCTCAATTTCCTCCCCGAACAGGTTACACAGGAGCCTCCTGAAATATTCATGTCTCGGAAAAGACAGGAAGCTCCTTGAGTCGGTCAGCATTCCGACAAAGCAACTGATAAGCCCCATATTGGAAAGCGCATTCATCTGCCTGGTCATTCCGTCTTTCTGGTCCAGGAACCACCATCCGGAACCGAACTGCACTTTTCCCTTGATACTCCCGTCATTAAAATTCCCCGTCATGGTTGCCATGACCTCATTATCGGCAGGGTTGAGATTGTACAGAATGGTCCTGGCCAGCTGATCCCTGCCGTCCATTTTATCGAGAAAACGGGACAGTGCGACGGACTGCGGAAAATCTCCTATGGAATCCCAACCGGTGTCAGGCCCCAGCCGGGCATTCATCCGGCTATTGTTGTTCCTGAGCGCTCCGAGGTGAAACTGCTGTACCCAGCCGTATTCGTGATAACACCCTGCCAGGAATTCCAGTACGGCACTGCGGAACTTGAGCGCCTCCTTTCCGTTTACTTCCTCCCCTTTTCTGCGCTTGTCGAAGATGGCACTTACCTCTCCCGCAGTATAGGGTTCACAATACATATGTTCCAGTCCGTGGTCAGAAACCCGGCTGCCGTTCTCATGGAAGAACCGTATTCTGTTTTTAAGCGCTTCCAGGAGATCGTCATAACTGTTTATTATCACGCCGGAAACTGCCTGGAGCTTGTCCACGTAATCATTAAAGCCCTGCTGTGCTATCATTATCGCCTTGTCCGGGCGGAACGAGGTGGTCATTTTCAGACCGTCGTCCCCTGTTCCGGCCAGGCTGCGGTGGTGCTCCAGCGAATCTGTCGGGTCTTCGGTAGTACAGACGACCTCTACATTCATCTTCTTCAGGAGATTCCTGCAACTGTACTCCGGGCTATTGAGTTTTTCTCCGGCCTCGTCATAAATGGCATCTGCCGTTTTTTCACTGAGCAGCGTCTCTATTCCAAAATACCGCTTGAGCTCGAGATGGGTCCAGTGATAAAGCGGGTTCCTGAGGGTATACGGCACTGTCCTGGCCCAGGCCCGGAACTTGTCCCGGCCGGAAGCCTCGCCGGTAATATATTTTTCCTCAATCCCCAGGGTCCTCATGGCCCTCCACTTGTAGTGATCGCCTTCAATCCATATCTGCGTCAGGTTTTCAAAGATCCTGTCCTTTGCTATCTCTCCGGGGGAGAGATGGCAGTGATAATCGATAATGGGTTGCTTTTCAGCATAGTTGAAGTAAAGGTCTCTGGCGTAGTCGTTATTCAGTAAAAAACTTTCATCCTTAATAAAACTCATGGTATTTCTTTGGTATTGTTATCAGGTTATACAAACGGAACCCGGAAGGTTCTCAGGCTTTAGAAACTTTTTTTATGGTTCATTCAACGGCTTTCCTATCGTGGCCAGGATGCCCCCGTCAACGTATAAAACCTGTCCGTTGACAAAATCACTGGCTTTCGAGGCCAGGAATACCGTCGCTCCCGCGAGGTCTTCGGGATCTCCCCATCTTCCGGCCGGGGTGCGGCTTACGATAAAATCGTTAAAGGGATTGCCCTTCACCCGTATCGGGGCCGTCTGCGAGGTTGCAAAGTATCCGGGGCCTATACCGTTGACCTGTATGTTGTAACGCGCCCATTCGGTCGCCAGGTTCCGGGTAAGCATTTTCAGCCCTCCTTTGGCCGCTGCGTAGGCACTTACATTATCCCTTCCGAGCTCACTCATCATGGAACAGATATTGATGATCTTGCCCCCTCCCCGTTCTATCATCCCCGAAGCCACCAGCCTGCTCATGATAAACGGCCCCACGAGGTCTACCTCAATAACCCTTCTGAAATCCTCAACGGTCATATCCAGGGCCATTTCCCTCTTGATGATCCCGGCATTGTTTACCAGGATATCAACAGGCCCCGCTTCTTTTTCGATTACAGAAATATATTTCCGGGCTTCCTCTTCGTCGGTAACGTCAAAAATATACCCTGAAGCCTCATAACCGCAACGGGCATAGTGTTCCAGGGCTTTTTCCATTTTTGAGGGAGTAGTCCCCGTTATCACAAGCCCGGCACCCGCCCGGCCAAGACCCTCTGCCATAGCCATCCCCAGCCCGTGGGTCCCGCCGGTAATCAGGGCCCGCTTACCCTTCAGGTCAAACAACTCCATAATTATCGTTATTGTTAAATATTTACTGTTTAAAATTCCTTACACCACACTCTTCCATCATATCCTATACGAACTGCTTCTTCCGCATTCCGCTTCCCGGACATTCCACCGTGGTAAACCACATACGTTTCAAATATACTTTATTTCCGCATTTCACGACCTTCTGTGCCGCAACAAACCCGGAAATGCAATCGATTACACAAATATAAGAACAAAAATGAAATTAACCTTTAGAGTTTTCTTTTTTCACAAAAAACACCAATAGTTACACAAATAATTCATAAAAGTTTTTACAAGGCGGGAGTTTGTGCTAACGGGCCTCTTCCTCCACGTTTATTTTAAATCGCCTGTTTTTTAAGTATCCATTACAAATATTTATCCACCAGGTACACCAGTGCAGCCATGGTGGCGGCGCCGAGCTGTAACTCCCTTTTATTGACATGTTCAAAAGTATCATTAGCAGCGTGATGGTGGTCAAAATACCGCTGGGAATCCGGCCGCAATCCTGCGAGAAGCAGGTCTCCTCCCTTTAACGGCCTGATGTCCGCCCCGCTGTACCCTCTCTGGAACAGGTGGATCAGGTAAGGTTCGAACAGGGGTTTCCAGTTCAGGATCAGCTCGTACTGCTCGTCCGTACACTCCAGGGTAAATCCCCTCGGGGTAAATCCTCCGGCGTCACTTTCCAGGGCAAAAACATGCTTTTCATTCTTTTCACGGGCCACTTCGGCATACTTGTTCCCTCCCCGTAAACCGTTTTCCTCATTCATAAAGAGCACCACACGGAGCGTTCTTTTAGGCCTGTATCCCGTTTCCCGAAGCAACCGCAGCACTTCCATACTCTGCACGCATCCCGCTCCGTCGTCATGCGCCCCGTCTCCCAGGTCCCAGGAGTCCAGGTGACCGCCTACCACCATGACCTCTCCGGGGTGTTCGCTGCCCTTTATTTCTCCGATAACATTGTATGACTGCACATCGGCCAGCTGCCTGCAATTCTGTTTAAAATAAAAATTGATCTCGGGATTGAGTGTTAGCATTCCGCTCAGCAATTCCGCCCCGTTGGTACTGATAGCCGCTGCGGGGATTCGCTGCTCTGCCGGCAGGTCTCCGTAACTCATGGCCCCCGCATGCGGCAGATCGTCCAGCCGCAGGTTCATGGAGCGCACTATAACTCCTGCAGCTCCGTATTTTGCTGCTTCCCTCGCACCGGAATAACGCTGGTCGACACATCCGCCGTAGGCTTCAAAAGTCTCGATCAGATTGGCCTGCATGGGACGGTTATAGAATACGATCCTGCCTTCTATTTTCTCTCTTCCCAGGGCGGCCAGGTCTTCCAGCCCCTGCACTTCCACCACTTTGGCCTTCAGCCCGCCGGCCGGTGTAGCTACCGATCCCCCGAGAGCACATATCGGCACATTATTGGTCATTCCCGGGGAGGTTTCTATATAGGCGACCTCCGGGATACCCCTTACCCATTTGGGCACCATGACCGGTTGCAGCCATACCCTGTCCAGCCCGAGAGAATCCAGCTGTTCACGCATATAGGTCACCGCCCGTTCCGCATTGAGCGACCCGGAAAGTCTCGGGCCGATCTGATTGGACAAATGTTCGAGCCAGTCATATCCCCTGGCATCCAGCAGTGCCTTGTCATAAATCGCCCTGAGCTGTTTTTCATCTTCAGTCTGTCCATAAACACAAAAAGAGAACAGAAGTACGAGAAAGAGTAGTTTTTTCATTCGAATAAATTCAAGTTATTTACAAACAATAAATGTGGTGTTTAATTTTGTTTAAGCCTGTTTTGGTTGGAGTCGGAAATCCGAAGTCCGAAGCCGGAAGTAAAAACAATCTTCGCCTTCGCGTTTCTGATTTCCGGTCAAATATATTCATTAATGCCCGGCATGGCCTTCCTGCTCCAGCTGTTTTTTATAGGTTTCGAGATTGGCCAGGGTTTCCGCATCCGGTTCGGGCTCTTTTACGTCGGCGTACTTCTTCAGTTCATCATACAGTATCCCGGCCAGAATAAGCCTGCAGGCTTTTTTACTATCTGCAGGCAGCACATACCAGGGCGCAGTATCCGTGGAAGTGTGGTTTATGGCTTCCTCGTAGTATTTCTGGTATACATCCCACAGTTTTCTTTCGTCGAGGTCGCCGGCAGAGAATTTCCAGTTCTTGTTCTTCTTGTTCAGCCTCCTGAGAAGCCGTTTCCGCTGTTCTTCTTTTGACAGGTGCAGGAAGAACTTGAAGACGATGGTCCCGTTTTCCACGATATGCCTTTCAAAGTTATTGATTTGTTCAAATCTCCGGTCCCAGAAATCCTTTCCTATGTCATCGGCGGTATGGATACCCGGGATATTCTCGTGCAGTATATATTCGGGGTGCACCCTGGTGACCAGTACATTTTCGTAATGTGTACGGTTGAACACACTGAATTTTCCACGGTCGGGCAGGGCGATATAATGGCGCCAGAGGTAATCGTGGCGAAGTTCGGCAGCAGAAGGGGTCTTAAAACTGTGCACCACTACCCCCCTGGCATTGAGATCCTTAAATACTTCCCTGATCAGGCTGTCTTTCCCGGCGGTATCCATGCCCTGGATACAGATCAACACCCCGTATTTTCCGTGGGCATACATACGATCCTGGAATTCGGCCAGTTTCCTGCGTTCCTTTTCCAATGCTTTTTTCAGGTCCTTCTCAGAAGCTCCGAGGGTATTTAGTGTTGCCCGGTCCTTAAGGGATATATTTCCGGTAACGACATAATCGGAAGTGCTGATCTTTTCCATAAGAATAGTTTACGGTTAAAGATAAAGGAATTTTACCAAATACCCGTATTCACGAGGGAATCCGTATTACTATCCGGCCTGTTTGCAGATTAATTCCTATTTTTGCCCTCACAAATTTACACGTATTCCACTGCGGATTTTTTTAATAAAACAACAAGAGTCATGATCCACATAAAATCACCGGAAGAAATTGCACTCATACGGGAGAGTGCACTGATCGTTTCCAAAACCCTGGGCATGCTGGCCGGCGAGGTAAAACCGGGGGTCACTACCCTGCACCTGGACAAGCTGGCTGAAGCGTTTATCAGGGACCACGGGGCGGAACCGGGTTTTCTCGGGCTTTACGATTTTCCGAACACCCTGTGTATGAGCCCGAATGCACAGGTGGTTCACGGTATTCCCAACGATACCCCTCTGAAAGAAGGAGATATCATCTCGATAGACTGCGGGGCAAAGAAAAACGGTTTTTACGGGGATCACGCCTATACCTTTGAAGTGGGAGAAGTCAGTGATGAAGTGAAGAAGCTGCTCCGTATCACGAAAGAATCACTATACGAAGGCGTCCGGCAGTTCAGGGCCGGGAACAGGGTCGGTGATGTGGGGTATGCCATACAGCAATACTGCGAAAAGGAAGGATACGGAGTAGTTCGCGAACTGGTAGGGCACGGTCTGGGAGCCAAAATGCACGAAGATCCGAAAATGCCCAATTATGGCAAACGTGGAAGGGGAAAGAAATTTTCCGAAGGAATGGTGGTTGCCATAGAACCCATGATCAACATGGGTACGCAACGCATCAGACAGTTGCGTGACGGATGGACGATACTCACGGCAGACGGCAAGCCCAGCGCCCACTTCGAGCACGATGTGGCCATAGTGGACGGCAAGCCCGAACTCTTATCGACCTTTGCCTATATCTACGAGGCCCTGGGTACCCGCAGCGAAGAGGAAAACGAATTCCGCAAGGAGGCCCTGGTATTGTAATACAATCGCCCTTACCTTCTCCTTTCCGGAGAAAGAACGATATGAAAAAACTGTTTAAAACCATATTGCGGATCGTCCCGAGACCTCTGCTTATCAGGGCGAGCTATTGGGTAAAACCGGTGCTGGCCGCGGGAATGCGGGGGAATAATTATACCGATCCCATAGACGGGAAAAGCTATCGCTCCTTTCTGCCCTATGGCTATGAATCTCCCAGGGAAAACGTACTCGCCCCCGGTACCCTGTCGCTGGAAAGGCACCGGTTGCTGTGGCTTTACCTGAAAGAGGAGACCGATTTTTTTTCCGCCCCGAAAAAGGTACTGCACTTCGCGCCGGAACAGGCTTTTTACAGGAGGTTCAGAAAGCAGGATAACCTCGATTATACGACTACGGACCTCGAATCTCCACTGGCCGATATCAAGGCGGATATATGCGACCTTCCTTTTGAAGACAATACCTTTGATGTCATCCTCTGCAATCATGTACTGGAACACATCCCGGACGACACCAGGGCCATGCAGGAATTATACCGGGTCATAAAACCGGGAGGCATGGGCATCTTCCAGGTTCCCCAGGACCTGCACCGGGAAAAGACCTTTGAAGACGACTCCATCACCGACCCCAAAAAACGGGCCCGGATCTTCGGACAGTACGACCATGTGCGTGTGTACGGCCGGGATTATTTTGACAGGCTCCGCAGCATCGGGTTTAAAGTGGATGAAGTAGATTACACCAGAACATTGCCCCAGGAAATGATAACCCGCTATGCCCTGGCCCCGGGAGAAATCATCCCGGTTTGTTACAAGCCTGGGGATTAAGAGGGGGGAGTTTATAGTTTTTTAGTTTGTAGTTCTTAGTTGTTAGTTCGTAGTTTTTAGTTCTTAGTTGCTGGTTGGGCTCATCAAATGTCATTCAGAACGAAGTGAACCCGCCTGTCCGGCAGGCAGGGAATCTACCCCCAGGCACATAAGGAACTTCAACAGCATAACGGAAGCCCCGGAGATTCCTCCTATCGTCGGAATGACAAAGCCCTGTCATTCAGAGACCTAACGTTTGGTCAACCGCATCAATGGAGATGACGTTTTTGTCTTCATAGATCAAATTTGATAAACCTACACATAACTCCTCCCTTCAGATGAAGGGAGGTGGCTCATCTTCGATGAGACGGAGGGTTTTGAAAGCCCGGATCATAAGGATTAATCCCAAACCTTTGGGGATATACGCCAAAGTTCAGGCCGGTCAAAACTCCCCGGCCAGCGTAGCTGCCCACCCCTCTTCGTCTGAAGAGGGGAGTTTTTGAAATGGAGCAACTTACCATAGATACGTCATGGGTAGCGGAGCGCAGCGGAGGGAAGAATCTCCATCCCAGCTCAAAGGAACTTCAACAGCATTACCGAAAAACCGGAGATCCCTCCGCGATGGTCGGGATGACAATCCCCTGTCATTCTGAGCGAAGCCGAAGAATCCCAACCCAGGATCAAACCATCTTCAATCGACCAGAACGTCTTCAAACCCTGCGGTTGTATATTTCTGCATGGTATTATTCTCGTCCAGGTAGAGCATATAGGCCTGTATTTCCGGTTTTTTACGGAGAAATTCCTTTGTCCGTTCCAGTCCCATGACCATGAAGGTGGTCGCATAGGCATCGGCTTCCATACAGGTCTTTGCCAGTACGGTAACACTCAGTACATTGCCCTTTTTGGTATACCCGGTAATGGGATCTACGGTATGTACGTATTGCTCCCCGGTGATGGTGTCGGTAATGGTTTTCCTGTAATTTCCCGAGGTGGCCATTCCGAGATCCTCGAGTTTTATTTTGGCGATAAAACTCCTTTCCACCCCATCGGCGTGCAACGGATCATCTATGGCAATTAGCCAGTTCCGGTCCTGCACCGTATTTCTCCCGTGTGCCGCCAGTTCACCGCCAACTTCCACAACGTAGTCCCCGATCCCCCTGTCCCTTAAAAAATCTCCAATGACATCCACGGTATATCCCTGGGCGATGGAATTAAAATCGAACGTGATCTCCTCCCTGTCCTTATATATCCTGTTTTCCGGGGTAAGCCTTACCTTGTCGAAGCCGCAATACTGCAGGAGGCTGTCTACTTTTGTACTGTCCAGGGCCATGCGCTTGTGATCGGGGCCGAAACCCCAGGCACGTACCAGTTTGCCTATGGTGGGATCAAAACTTCCATCCGATGCTTCCCATATGGTACGGGACATTTCAAAAACGTTCCGGAAGTTATCATCCACCACTACCGTACTGTCTCCGGCATTGATCCTGGAAATATCAGAATCCGGCCGGTATGCCGACATCGACATGTCTATGGCCAGCAGTATGGAATCTACGGCCGGTTTCAGGTCTTCACCACTGCCTGAAACATAGCGTACCGCATAGGTACTTCCCTGTGCCTCCCCGGTGATCACATGGAGCGATGGGGCTCCTTCCCCGTTCCGGCATCCCGGAAAAATTGTCATTACAAAGAACAATATTGTTGCGCCGCTAATCAATTTCCTGTATCCCGTCATAATTTATAATATATTTTTCTCCTCTTATCACCGGTTTTTCATAGTCTTCGGCATTGGCAATGCCGACCCCGGCATAATATGTCCTGGCCTTAAACTTCAGTGCGTGTTCCCTGATGGTTTCCATAAATGAAAGGTCGTATTTTACCGGGTTATCCGGGTACAGCACTGCCTTTACCACTATAAAGTGCAGTTTTTTATTCCTGAGGCAGACAAACTGGGGGTTCACCCCGAGTTTACTGTTTACCCCCAGAAACTCGAAACCGTCGGATTCCAGCTGCTTGCCCACAATATTCATGGCCAGGCGATGTAATTCCTGTTCGTTTAGCATTTCCATAGCTGCAAAGATACTTAATTGTTGGGTTAAAGGGGGAATTAGGTTAATGGGTTATTGAGTATATGTTCCGGAATAATATCCTGACCATTCAATATGTAACCGCAGTTACAGAACGCTTTGAAAGATGTACGTACATTTGTTTTGAATAACCTGATGTATTATGGATTTTATCTTCAAACCTTTTCCCTGGTATGTTTCCGGGGTACTGATAGGAGCAGTAATGCTGCTTCTTATTTACATGGGCAGGAATTTTGGCATGTCGTCCAACCTGCGCACCATGTGCGCTGTTCTGGGAAGCGGAAAATTTGCCGGATTTTTCCGTTTCGACTGGAAAGCCCAGCGCTGGAACCTGGCCGTGGTTCTGGGGGCCATGATCGGAGGGTTTATCACCGTTCATTTCCTGTCTGACGGAAGCGGGGTAGATCTCAACCCGGATACCGTGGCCCAACTGGCCCGGATGAATATCGATGCGCCACAGGGCAGGTTATTGCCCGATGCCCTGTTCGGCATGGAACAGGCTTTAACCCCAAAAGGGTTGCTCATTCTCCTCGGAGGGGGCTTCCTGGTAGGTTTCGGGGCGAGATATGCAGGAGGTTGCACCTCCGGGCATGCCATCAGCGGGATCAGTAACCTGCAGCTCCCCTCGGTTATAGCGGTCATAGGTTTTTTTATCGGCGGACTGCTGATGTCACACCTGATATTACCGCTTATCTTCTGATCGTTATGATTCAAACCTGCAACCCGCTTATAAAATACCTTAATCTAAAATTATTCGCATGAAATATTTCAAATTTCTCCTCACAGGCATATTTTTCGGGATCGTACTTACCAAATCTGAAGCTGTTTCCTGGTACCGGATCTATGAAATGTTCCACTTCCAGTCCTTTCACATGTACGGTATTATCACCGTTGCCATAATTACCGGGCTTATTGGCATTCAGTTTTTCAAACGCAGGAAAGTAAGGGACACTGACGGAAACATCATCGAGATACAGGACAAAGACAAAGGCATTACCCGATATCTTGCCGGGGGTATGCTCTTCGGGTTGGGATGGGCTTTGGCAGGCGCCTGTCCGGGGCCCATGTTTATACTGTTTGGTGCCGGTTTCTGGAGTATGGGAATGGTCATTACAGGCGCCCTGGCCGGAACCTTTGTTTACGGCCTCCTGAAGGATAAATTACCTCATTAGACCGAAACCAAACAGGTCCGTAAAGCATATATTCCATTCAAAAAACTTCAACTTCGGTTTACCATTATATTCCCGAAGCAGGTACCGGAGCAATTTAACTCTCATTTTGGTTTAGCAATCCGAAAGCTCCGGAAAAGGCCATCCCCTGCGGATGGCCCTGCTTTGTGGCTGATGAGACTGTAATGCCGTACGAAGCAGTACTAATGGTTCGGCAAGTGGATGCACGCCATTCCACAAAAAAACCGGTAACACCAAGGGCATACCGGTTTATATCTTAAAATATATGATTCTAATTATCCTCCAAAGTCATCGAAACGGACATTCTCCGCCGGCACTCCGAAATCATCACACATTTTTTCTACGGCCTTATTCATCAATGGCGGTCCGCAGAAATAGAATTCGATATCTTCAGGGGCTTCATGATGTTCCAGATATTTATCGATCACCGCCTGGTGTACAAATCCGAGAAAACCATCTCCTTCTTCATCGTCAACGCCTTTCTTTTCCTTCCAGTTATCTTCCGGAAGGGGTTCTGACAGTACTACATAGAACTTGAAGTTCTCGAATTCCTCTTCCAGTTCCCTGAAGTGTTCCAGGTAGAAAAGTTCTCTCTTAGAACGCCCTCCATACCAGTAACTCACTTTTCTCCCGGTTTTAAGTGTTTTAAAGAGGTGATACAAGTGCGAACGCATAGGGGCCATACCGGCACCTCCACCTACATACAACATTTCAGCTTCCGAAGGGTTAATAAAGAATTCTCCGTAAGGTCCTGAAATCACCACCTTATCACCAGGTTTTTTAGAAAAAATATAAGATGAGGCTATTCCGGGATTTACATCCATCCAGCCATTTTTGGCCCTGTCCCAGGGTGGTGTGGCAATACGGACATTAAGCATGATCTCCCTACCTTCGGCAGGATAAGAGGCCATGGAATACGCCCTCTCCACGGTTTCATCATTCTTCATCACCAGCGGCCAGAGGTTGAACTTGTCCCATTCCATCTTAAATTTCTCCGGTTCTCCCGGATGTTCCTTGGGGTGGGCCGTTATATCGATATCCTTGTATTCCACCAAACATTTGGGGATCTCTATCTGGATATATCCTCCGGGCTGATAGTCCATATCTTCAGGAATTTCAACCACGAATTCCTTGATAAAAGAGGCCACGTTATAATTACGTACCACTACCGCTTCCCATTTCTTTATACCAAATACCTCCTCAGGCACCTCAATGGTCATATCCTGTTTTACCTTTACCTGGCATCCCAGTCGCCATCCTTCTGCAATTTCCCTACGGGTAAAATGAGGTTCTTCGGTAGGCAGAATATTTCCGCCCCCTTCCAGTACCCGGCACTTACACTGGATACAGGTACCCCCACCCCCGCAGGCAGAAGGTAAAAATATCTTATTATTTCCAAGGGTAGACAACAAGCTATTACCCGACGATACTTCCACATCCTTTTCCCCGTTGATATGGAGGGTTACCGGCCCTGAAGGTACCAGTCTGGCCTTGGCCCCCAGAAGGATGGCCACAAGTACCAAGATCAACAGCAGAAATACTACAATACTCGCTATGATTACTGAATAATCCATACTCTAAATATAAAACAATTTATAATGAAATTCCCATAAAACTCATAAACCCTATAGCCATAAGCCCCGTAATGATAAAGGTTATCCCTAATCCACGGAGCGGCGCGGGCACATTGGAGTATGTAATTTTCTCACGAATAGCGGCTATGGCCAATATGGCGAGGAACCAGCCGATCCCGGAACCAACACCGTATATGGCAGACTCTCCGACACCTCCGAAGTCTTTCTGTTGCATAAAGAGTGATCCTCCGAGAATAGCACAGTTTACGGCAATCAGGGGCAGAAATATACCCAGTGCGCCATACAGTGCCGGGGCAAATTTCTCCACGATCATTTCCACCAGCTGAACCATCGAAGCGATAACAGCGATAAACATGATAAAGCTCAAAAAGCTCAGGTCGACATTCTTATAGCTCTCGTCCAGCCAGGAAAGCGCTCCGGGCTTTAAGAGATAATTGTCCAGAAGATAGTTTACCGGAACGGTAATAGCCAGTACGAAAACAACAGCAGCCCCAAGACCAACAGCGGTTTTCACGGTTTTTGATACTGCAAGGTAAGAACACATACCCAGGAAGTAGGCAAAGATCATGTTCTCGATAAATATACTCCTTACAAAAAGATTTACGTAATCCATTTCTACAGGTTTTTCAGAGGAGACCCTCCCTATTCTTTTTCTATTAGTTCTCTGTTCTTAGAGCGCTGTACCCAGATGATAATCCCGACAACGATCAGGGCCATCGGCGGGAACAGCATAAATCCGTTGTTCTCATACCCCAGCGCATAAAGCCCGGTAGACTCGGCAAGGGTTACCCCCTTATGACCGAGCACCTCATAACCGAACAGTTTTCCCGAACCCAGTAATTCGCGGAAAAAAGCCACCAGTATCAGGATAAAACCATAACCTGCGGCATTCCCGATACCGTCGAGAAAAGATTTCCAGGGGCCGTTCCCCAGGGCAAAAGCCTCGAGGCGTCCCATCACGATACAGTTGGTAATGATAAGTCCGACAAAAACAGAAAGCTGTTTACTCACATCATAGGCATAAGCTTTCAGCACCTGGTCTACCAGGATTACCAGGGCAGCCACGATCACCAGTTGTACGATAATACGTATACGGCTGGGAATAAAATTCCGGATCATGGATACGATAACGTTACTGAAAGCCAGTACCGCCATTACGGCGAGGCTCATCACTAATGCCGGCTTTAACTGCACGGTAATAGCCAGGGCCGAACATATACCCAGTACCTGAACGGTAATGGGGTTGTCATCATTTAACGGATCGGTGATCAGTTTCCTGTTCTGTTTGGAAAAAAGAGGTTCCTTTTCCTCGGATACAAACAGGATGATCGGTGATTTTTTTGCTTTTTTACTCATGGCATGCCATTATTATTGCGTTCTTTCCTTTTTAAAATACGGCAGATAATGGGATAAGCGCTCTTTTATCATGGCTGTCACCCCATCTCCGGTAATGGTTGCGCCGGAAATAGCATCTACCGCGTTATCTCCCTTCGTACCGCTGCCCTTGGCAACGGTAACTCCGACAAGTTCATCATTCTCATCAAAGATCTTCTTGCCTTCGAACTGTGCCTGGAACCACGAAGTGGTGATCTCCGCACCAAGCCCCGGTGTTTCACCGGCATGGTCAAAATTGACCCCTTCAATGGTATTGAGGTCTTCCTTAAGGGAAACATACCCCCAGATCGCATTCCACAATCCGGCTCCCCGAAGCGGTACTATATAAAACTTCTCTCCTTCTACCTCCGCAATATATATCGGAAAATGCTGTTCCTCCACCGGTAATTTGAGCTCCCTGTTGAGATCTATCTCAAAGGCTTCCGAATTTTCATCGACACTCCCGTCGGCATTCAGTGAAAGTTCCTCCTTGATATAATCTCCGTACTTCTCTTTGGCAGCATCCCTCTCCACATCTACTCCGATGGTTTTGAGAATGTTCTGCATTTTTTCTTTCTCTACGTTCTCTCCCTGCCTGTCCTTAAGTGAAGTCGAAGCAAATGCCAGCAAAAAGGCGACAATGACGACCATACCTATGGCAAAGATAAATGTATATGAATTGCTCTCTCTGTTCATCATTAGGCAGTTTTAAGTTTTCTGGACGCAGTCAATCTTTTCTTTCTTCTTTTTATATTGGCCTCAATCACATAATGATCTATGGTAGGTGCAAATACGTTCATGAGCAATATGCCGAGCATCACACCCTCCGGGTATGCAGGGTTGAACACCCTGATCATAATACACAGAAAACCGATAAGTATACCGTATATCCATTTCCCCCGGGTAGTCTGGGCCGCCGAAACCGGGTCGGTAGCCATAAACACGATACCAAAGGCAAAACCTCCGATCATCAGGTGTTGATACCAGGGAAAGCTCATCAGGGCATTGGCGCTCCACAGGTTGAACAGGAGCCCCATGATAGCCGCACCTATAACGCCTCCCAGCATGATCCTCCAGCTCCCCACACCCGTGAGTATGAGAATGCCGGCCCCTACCAGTATCCACAGGACGGACGTTTCTCCTATAGATCCGGGAATGGCCCCGCTGAACATGTCAAACATACTGAAGTGAATATCGTGTCCGGCAGCCAGGCTTCCGAGGATGGTTTCTCCCGAAACCCCGTCGACATGGGAAGCTTCGGAAACCCATACCTTATTACCTGACATATATGTCGGATAGGCAAAAAAAGCAAAAGCCCTGGCCAGTAATGCGGGATTCAGTATATTCATCCCCGTTCCGCCAAAGGCTTCCTTTCCTATTAAAACTGCAAAAGCCACAGACAATCCCACCATCCAGAGCGGGATATCCACGGGCATGATCATGGGGACAAGCATTCCGGTAACCAGAAACCCCTCATTGACCTCGTGCCCCCTGTAAACCGCAAAGGCAAACTCTATGGCCAATCCTACCCCGTACGATACCACGATAATGGGCAGCACCTTCCACAACCCGTGCAGAAAGGCATCCATAAAGGCTACTTCTCCACCGCTTACCTGGTACAGGTATTGATATCCCGTATTGTAGATTCCGTATATCAATGCCGGAAGGAGTGCGATCACCACCGTGATCATCGTTCTTTTCAGGTCTACCGCATCGCGTATATGCGCTCCCTTCCTGGTCACGTGATCGGGCACATAGAGAAACGTATCGAGAGCATTGATCGCAGGAGCAAATTTCTCCCACTTTTCCCCTTTTCCAAAGGGCTTTTTCAGCTGGTCTATTTTCGTTCTTAAAAATTTCATATCTTACCGATTAACCTACTTCTTTAATCATTAAATCAAGTCCCTGCCTGATAATATCCTGCGCCTCGATCTTGGAGGTACACGCATAATCCACCAGGGCAAAGTCTTCCGGCGCCACTTCGTAGATCCCCAGATTCTCCATTTTCTCGATATCGTTTGCCATACAGGCTTTCAGCAATTGCATGGGATACACATCCATAGGCAGGACCTTCTCCATTTCCCCGGTAACCACCAGGGCCCTTTCTTCACCGTTCAGGTTGGTATTGACCACATATTTCTTTTTGGGGAACAGCCATGAAAAGGATGTATGGTGCATACTGGGTATGTTGTTGTCCTTAAAAGGCAGCCATCCGAACATCCTGTATTCGTTCCCTTCCGGTATCACCGTTACGGTACTGGAATAAAACCCGATAAAACCACCGGCAGACACCCGGGTCCCGGTAAGTACATCGCCGCTTATAATTCTCACATCAGCAGTAGCATCAGGTACAAGAGCACTTACCGCTGATCCTGTTTTCACCCTGTAATACTGCGGATTTGCAACTTCCGAACCGGTCAGGGCTACCGTACGTGTGACATCGAATTTACCGGTACGCAATACTTTTCCGATAATCGCCACATCTTCCGGGTTGATCACCCATACCCGTTCTCCGGAATTGATAGGGTCTATACGGTGTATCTGTACACCTACGTTCCCCGCAGGATGCGGACCGGAAACACGGTGAAGTTCCACGCCCTCTACAGTATTCAGAAAAGAAGACGATTGTTTGCCAACGGATAAGTGTACCTTACCCCCGGTCAACTTCGATATGGCGTCGATCCCGGCCTGAAAATCTTCTTCCTTTCCTTCCAGCAGAACATCTGTATCTGCCGCCAGGGGTGCCGTGGCATAGGCCGAAATAAAAATAGCCTTGGGAGTATCCTCCGGATTGGCCACAATATCATAAGGACGCTGACGTATAAAAGGCCAGCATCCGCTTTCGAGCAGAAACTCCTTCACCTCTTCCGAAGAGAGCTCCTTCGGATCCCTGGAACCGAATTCCTTATAGGTATCCTGCCCGTCTGCCGCGATGACTACTTCGAGTATACGGCGTTTTGCTCCCCGCCGGATCTCGGAAACCGTACCGCTAACGGGAGACACAAAATTAACCTTCTCACTGTACTTGGAATAAAAAAGCGGGTCGCCCGCTTTTACCTGCGCTCCTTCTTTTACTACCATTTTAGGAGTAACTCCATGAAAATCAGCGGGTTTTAATGCGAAGGTCCTGGAGCGGGGAGCATCGGAAATCTTCTTCTCCGCTTCCCCTTTCAAATTGATATTCAGACCTTTTCTGATGCGAATGTCATTGGACATGTTACAATTGGATTGTTTTGAAAAATACTGCGTTATTCAAAAATTCACGCAAATTTATAAATTTATGGTGTATTTATTACGTTGGATGAAGGACTGTTTTATCTATTTATATCCATTCTAAACAATGGAGAAATACCTGCTCTTATCCCGTAAAATCGGGCTACTTACCCCCTAAACCCGCCTCCTCATCTTTTCCTTAAACAATCCGTTTTTGCCAATTCCGCCTTTTTTCCTGAAAACCATATCACATTCTGTTTATTTTAACGGAAACAGGCCGGGATATGCAAAAGTTCCCATACCCTTCCGTTTTTCTTTTTTATGTATATATTTACCTCATGATTGCCATAAAAAACACAAACGGTATCTGCTTCCTGTTGCTGGGCATTTTTGCACTGGCATGCCCCGCAGCACACGCCCAGGTACTGACAGAAGAAAAGCCTCCCTCCCATATCCGGTCGATCGTTTTTAAAGGTGACGGAGAAAACGGGAATGGCCAGTTCCCGGTGATCCGGGCAGGGGATCTTTTTACGCTCTCGTTTGACGACCTCAATGCCAGTGAGAGCGACTATTATTACCGGATCGTTCACTGTAATTATGACTGGACCCCGTCAGACCTGCTCCGGTCTCAATATCTCAAGGGTATGGACAATCAGCGTATTCTCAATTACAGGAATTCGGTGACCACCTTACAGCCGTATTCCCATTACGAACTTACACTTCCCAATACCCGGACGGGACTAAAACTATCCGGCAATTATGTCCTGAGCATATACAACAACAGGGACGAACTGCAATTTTCAAGGAGGTTTGTGGTCTACAAAGAACAGGTACTGGTAGGAGCAGTGATCAAACGCTCCAGGGAATTGCCGGTTATCGATAAAAAGCAGGTTGTACAGTTCACCATCAGGAACAACGGTACGCCACTGGTAAACCCCCGGCAGGAAGTGAAGGTGGTCATTCTCCAGAATTACAACTGGAACACTGCCATTACCGGGTTAAAACCACAGTTCCATTCCGGCAATGAGCTCATATACAAATACGACAAGGAAACCACCTTTGACGGGGGCAACGAATACAATTACTTCGACAACAAGGAAATCCGGGCCTCTACCAACACCATAGCAGGCACCGAAATGCGCGACCTGTATCACACCCACCTCTTTACCCAGACCGTACAGGAGGGAAAACCTTATACCTACAACCCTGACATCAACGGTGATTTCCGGGTGAGGACCACAGACGGCAACGCGAGAGACAGTGATACCGAAGCCGATTATGCCGACGTTCACTTCAGCCTGGAATACAGCAGCGAGATCGGTCTGAATGAAGTTTATGTTTACGGAAAATTCAACAACTACGAGCTGGATGAAGACAACAGGATGTCCCTGAATGACCGGAACGGCAGGCTCGAAGCAACCATCAGGCTGAAACAGGGGTTTTACAATTACAAGTACGTCATGAAGGGACCCGACGGGGTCGACTATACCTATATTAACGGAAATCACTTCGAAACGGAAAACAACTATCTCATCCTGGTGTATTACCGCAATTTCGGCGATACGTACGACAGCCTGATCGGTATGGGCAGCGCTTCTTCGGTCAATATTTCCAATTAGCTTTGCACCAGGTACATCCCCGTATATAACGCCTTTGGCGATGCTTCTCCCGTGACCTTATTTTTTTATTCGCAAACTGAATATCATTAAATTAATTTTGTATCTTTGTTTGCAGGGGGATTACACACAGTACACAACTGGTCCCTGATTATGGCTAAAAAATTTTAATTTTTCTATGATCACACAAGTAACCAAAGGGATTAAAATTACGGTCATCACCAGTTTTGAAGGTACTTTCTTCAAGAACTACAGGGTGCATTTTGCTTTTGGTTACAGGATTACCATAGAAAACCAGAGCAACGACTCGGTACAGCTCACTTCAAGGCACTGGCAGATCATCGATTCCCTCAACCATCCGGAATATGTAGAAGGAGAAGGTGTTATAGGCAAGAAACCCGTTTTAAAACCCGGAGAGTCCCATACCTACAGTTCAGGATGCCTGCTGACCTCGCCCATTGGGGCCATGAGGGGGCATTACAATATGGTAAACTTTACCACAACACGCAAGTTCCGGGTCTACATCCCTACCTTTAAACTCTGCGCTCCCTTTGCACTCAACTAAACCGCTACAGAAAACGACTTGAAATTTACAGGTTCCGGCAAGCAATGAAATTGCCATTTGGTTACTGGTTATCAGGTTATCAAGCTGTTCAGATAACAACTCAATAACCCAATAACCCAATAACTCAATAACCAGGATTCTGCACGAGTTTATCATTCCTGTTCATTTCATCCCTGTGAATGGAGATAAAATACATCTTGTCCTGCCAGTTACGATTCTCAATACCCGGGTCCAGTGTCTGCGGGGTATACTCATAATCGTAACTCTCCGGATCGTAGTGGTACAACCGCACATCGGCACCCGGTTTGAGTTTTCCGGACACCCTGATGGTCCTTACCTGCTGCCCCAGGGTTTCGGGGGCTATCATCCATCTCCGGGCATCGTGAAAGCGATGTTCTTCGTAAGCGAGCTCTATCCTTCTTTCGTTCCTGTACCGCTCTTTCAGGTCCTCACCCGAATCAGACACGGCAGGCATCCCGGAACGGAAGCGTATCTTGTTAAGCCAGTTACGGGCTTCCTCTTCTTCCCCGAGCGCTATACAGGCTTCCACATAATTCAATACGGCTTCGGTATATTTCAGTACCGGCCAGGGAATCTGCTGCCTGGTGTTCTGGTCTACGATGGCCGGGTCGGGATCTATGAACTTACGCATGGTATACCCGGTATAACTCCCGTTCCAGTCTTCTATCGAACTGTTCCTGGTATCGAGTCCGTAATAAGTGATTTTCTGCCCGGATTCATTGAGGATCTCATAGCTTCCGGCCTGGATCTGGTTGAGTGAGTCTTTTTCCGCCACATCGTCCGTACGCGGTTTCCAGTCGGCCCCGTCGTGGAGTACAGTAGCGTAGAAACGCGGATCGCGGTCGGTATAGGGCGCTGCTGCATGAGCGGTATTATCCCAGTCGAAACGGCTCCCGTCTATCATCTCGTAATCATCTACCAGGTTCTGGGTAGGGGTATTCCCGGACCAGTTGTGGTAACCGTTCGGGCCATTGTTACGCCCTACCCAGGCTCCCCCCTCGTCCTTTTCATCCACAAAGAACCGGCCCATAAGCAATTCTGTTTTGGCAGCCGGGTCTGCCAGGGCACTTCCTCCCCCGAGGGACAGGGCTATATAGTTTTCTTTTCCTTCTTCGGGAGATACGGGCGCCGTAAGGTCCAGTTTATATCCGAGGTCCATATCGACCACCTCTTTTGCCGCAAGCCTGGCTTTTTCCCACCGTTCTGTCCTGCTCCCGGAGGTATACCCCAGGTATTCCGGGTTGGAGTACCCGGCGATCACGGAAGAACTGGCCGCTGCCGCAGCCATATCGTGCAGGTCGCTGGCCGCATAGACCAATACCCTGGCCTTGAGGGCCAGCGCTGCCGCCCTGGTTGCCCTTCCGTCTACCTCCGGATGCCCTTCCAGCAATTGTGCGGCCCTGTCACAATCTGCAACGATAAAATCCACGCATTCTTCAAAGGTATTCCGGGGGATCGTATAATCGTCTTCCCTGAGTTCATAGACCCGGTCTACCAAAGGTACCGCCCCGTAATAGCGCAACAACTGCTGGTACAGGAAGGCTCTCATAAAATGAGCTTCTCCCTTGATCCGCTCTACCAGTTCCGGGTTGTCGAACATGGGTTCCTCCAGGTGCTCCAGCGCCACATTTGCCGCACGGATATACTTATACATATTTTCCCAGCTGTAACTACCGTTGATCCATCCCTGGTCGGAGGGGTTCGAACGGGATTCGTTAATGGTATTGATCCCCCTTCCGGGATGGGTAAACAGGGCCTCATCCGTAAGCGAAGCCTGCATCTGCTCATCCAGTCCGCCCTGTCCGAAGCCGTTGTATATATCGAGGACAAAGCCTTCGGTAAGTGCCTCATCGGTCCAGACATCTTCATCCGGTACCTCATTCAGGGGTTTGGTATCCACAAAATCATCACTGCACGATACCATGACCGACAGCGTGATGACAATATATCCATATATAGTATTTATACTTGTTCTTTTCATTGTGCAGAAATTTAAAAGGTTACCGATACGCCCATGTTCACTATCCGGGATTGCGGATAATACTGTCCTGTGGAATTCAATGCTTCCGGGTCAAGCACCTTGATCTTGCTCCACGTAACCAGGTTGAGCCCGCTCAGATATACCCTGAGATGGGATATCCCGATCTTCTCTCCTATCGCCGAAGGCAGGTTATATCCCAGCTCCACGTTTTTCAGCCTTATATAATTGGTACTTCTCAGCCAATAGGTATTGTCAAAGGAAAAATACTGGTCACTGCGATCGGTGATCCTGGGATGAACACTGCTCTGGTTGTCTACCGTCCACCTGTTGTTATAGAAATCCAGCAGGTAGTTCCCTATGGCCCCCGATTCGTCTGTCCCCACCCGGAGTTCCCCGCCGGTAGCTCCCTGGAACAGTATGGAAAGATCAAAATCCTTGTACTGTGCCCCCAGGTTCAGCCCTCCCTGGAAAGTAGGCTGGTTGTTCCTGTCGCGCCTTATCCGGTCGTCCGGTGTGATCCGTCCGTCGCCGTCGTAATCCTTATACTTCATATCTCCCGGCCTGAGGGTATTGGTGATATCACTGTAATCCAGCGTATTTGCGGCAATATCCTCTTCATCGGCAAAGACCCCGTCGTACAGGTAATACAGTTCGGCATCTATCGGCTTGCCCGTAGAGCGCTGCCAGGCCGGGGCCCCCGGGGCCTCGTCCCAGAACTTTATCTTGTTCTTCGCATAACCGCCGTTCACGCCTATATTATACTGCACCTCCCCTATGGCACCGTTGTACCCTACGTTGAACTCCCAGCCCCGGTTCTCTACCTTACCGATATTTTCTGCGGGCAGGGTCATCCCGGTAGACTGGGGCACCGAAGCATTCCTCCTCCAGAGGATACTGTTTCTCTTGTTCAGGAAAAAGTCCAGTTCGAAATTCACCCTCCCGTTGAACAACTGTCCGTCGAGCCCTATATTGTAGTTATTGGCTTCTTCCCAGGTGATCATGGTGTTCGGCACCCTGCTCTCCAGCAGGGTTTTCATCACTCCTCCGTTGGCGATATACGACCCGAAACCGTAGGTAGAGTAATACTGGTATTCCTGTAGCGTTTTCTCACCGTTTCCGTCGTGGTCGTAATAGATATTGTCGTTCCCCATCTGCCCCCAGGAAGCCCGGAGTTTGAGATAATTCACAAAAGACACATTATCTTTCCAGAAATTTTCTTCCGAGATGCGCCATCCCAGCATTACCCCCGGGAAAAAACCGTAGCGGCTGTCTTTCGGGAACATATACGACCCGTCGTATCTCCAGAGGAATTCGGCCAGGTATTTTTCCTTGTAATTATACCCCACGCGCCCGAAATAGTTAAGGCGGGCACGCTCCCAGGCATCTCCCCCGTTGTCCTTTTCCGCATCTCCCCCGGCAAACATCTGGTCGATCACCGCAGAGATAAAATAGCGGCGGAACGCAAAAAAATTGTCATTCCTGATCGTTTCCCTGTTTACCCCTGCCAGCAGGTTGATCTCGTGATCCCCGAAAGTACGGTCGTAGGTAAGGGTTCCTCCCAGAAGTATATTCAGCTGGTCCTGGTTTTCCTGTCTCAGGTTGGGCTCCGCAGGACCGCGCTTTCCGGCCACCAGTTCAGGAGTGGTCCCGTCCTCTTCGTACTCCCCCTGCAAGGTATATAGAAACCAGGGTGTTTCCCAGCGTTTTTTCTGCTGGATATATTTATCGACCGCTATGGTCCCGGTAAATTTCAGTCCCTCTACCCACGGTATCCTGATGTCCAGCTTGCCGTTGGTCTGGAAATAATACCTTCTGTCACGGTCGTACCCCGTCTGACTGGTAGTGATAACCACCGGGTTCTCCCCGTACTCTATATCAGGGCCGGGCATGCCGTTGGGCCAGAATGCGGGTTCCGTGGGATTACCGCGCATCAGCATCCTGAAAATGGCACTGGCGGGTTTGGTAGGATAGTTACGGTCTTCCTGTCTTCCCAGTATCCCGATCTGGGCATCGATATACTCACTCACCTTGGCATCGAGGTTGACCCGTATATCGTATTGTTCGTATTTCGTGGCAGAATTTTTATAATAGGCATCCTGGTTCTGGTACCCTACGGAAGCCAGGAACTTCATGTTCTCATTTCCGCCATTGAGCTGGAAATTATGGCGCTCCTGTTTTGACCAGTCCTGGAAGGTAGCATCGAACCAGTCAGTATCCGGGTGCCCCCACGGGTCGGAGCCATCGCGGAATTTCTCGAAATCATCCGGCAGAAAGGGTGCAGTTAGCGTTCCTCCCGACGGGCGGGTATAGGTACCGTTTTCCCGAAAGGCCGCAGTGGCATTCCCCCATTCCGACACCGGAAGTTTATACACTTCCAGGTCGTTTCTCATTTCTGCATATTGTACGGCATTGGCCAGGTCGGGGATTACCGTCGGCTGGGCAAAGCCCAGGTTATAGTTATAGGTGAATTTCGGTTTTCCACTGCTTCCCCGTCTGGTTGTGACCAGGATCACCCCGTTGGCTGCACGGGCACCGTAAATGGCTGCAGATGCATCTTTCAATACCGATATGTTCTCGATATCCGCGGGGTTTATCCGTGAAAACCCTCCTTCCCTGGCCGGGATCCCGTCTACCACGACCAGCGGACTGCTATCCCCGAAAGAATTGGTCCCCCTGATCCGTATCTGCGAATCGTCTGCTCCCGGTTCACCGCTTTCCTGTGTGGCTATCACCCCAGGCATTCGCCCCGCGATAGCGTTTGATACGTTTACCGTCGGTGATTTCGCAAGGTCCTTGCTCTGAATGGTCGCTACCGAACCCGTTACGGTTTCCCGCTTCTGCTCTCCGTACCCCACCACCACAACTTCGTCGAGCTGGGCGAGGTCTTCCTGCAGTACCACATTGACAACCTCCTGCCCTCCTACAGCCACCTCCGTGGTTTTGAAGCCTACATACGATACTACCAATACCGCATCCGGCCCGGATACTTCTATGCTGAAATTTCCGTCAAAATCAGCAACGACACCGTTATCCGTACCCTTTTCCTGAATACTCGCCCCTGCCAGGGGCATTCCGTCCGTATTTGCGGTAACCTGGCCCGTAACCTGCAGGAAGAGGTGCTCTCCGGTTATCACGTGTTCCCCGGGGCCCGCCGCACGGGCATACCCCAATGTTCCCATACCACCTAACAAAAAAAGATAGGCCATACTTCGAAATAATGCCCGAAAGGCAATAGATCCGTTTGTTTTCATAAGTTCATGTTTATTCGGGTTGATACATAAAAGGACCTCCGCCATACCATTGCGAAAATCCTTTTTAATACTATATAACTGTAATATAAAAGCGCATATTCCTCCTTTTTTATGTTAAAATCAAATGAAATGTAATTAAAACACTAATATCCGAATTTAATTTTAAATAAAAAAAGGGTTACCAAAATTAAAATACAATAAAAAAATAAACATAAATACACTTAAAAAACAGCGTTGTCGACAACATTTTAAGATATATGAAATTCACATAACATTAAGAAACTTGTCTGGGTATCCCCCCTCGTGAAGTTCGGGGCATCATTTCCGGTTCCTTTGTACATTTAGCTTCCCTCACAGGAAATACGGGTTCCGTCCCGGACTAAATCCCGCCCCCCTTTCAGGCAGGCAGGGAGGCAGTTAACATTAAAATAACGGCATTTTTACAAAATTAAAATATCATCTACACCATATGTAAGAAATTATTCCTATATTTACGTAAGTGTTACAAGGTTAGTTTTGGTTTTATTTAGCACGCCCCCGAAAGGGGGTTTTTTCTTTATCATGTATTGTTTTGGCTATATCCTCCTGAAGATCATCTTTACATATTCTTTTCTCCAGATAAGCAGGGATGCTTCAAGGGTTAACTCATATATTAATTCCGCAAAATTGTTTACCTTGTCCTGCACTAATCTTCAATAAAGTTTGCAGACAAACGGCATACATAATTCTTTTTTTATCCACCAGCTGAAAAAAGGAGAAACAGCAGCTTTCGAGGCATTATTTCATCTTTACTTCGAAAAGCTGCATCACTTTGCTGCCAGCTATATTGAAAATTCGGAAGATGCCCGCGAAATCGTACAGAATACATTCTACAAACTGTGGAAGAAGAGAAGCAGGCTGGCGAGCGATACCAACCTGAATTCCTACCTGTTCTCCATAGTCAAGAACGAATGCCTGGACTATTTCAGGCATCAGAAAATAAAACGCCGGTACCGGGAAGAAGTGGAAAGGGAGCGGGCGGCCATACTCGAGCATTCCCTGCGGGACGACCCGAGCCTGCTGTGTATCGAGCAGGAACTTTCCCGGAAGGTAAACAGGCTTATCGACCAGCTTCCCCCGTCATGCCGGCAGATCTTTATCAAAAGCCGGTTTGAAGGGCTCAAATACGCCGAGATCGCCCATGAGCTTAATATCTCTCCCAAAACCGTTGAAAACCAGATATCAAAAGCCCTCCGTTTTTTGAGGAATGAGCTCGGGGAATACCTCACTTCCCTGCTTTAAAACTGAAAAAACCACTCCACCAATGCGTAAAGGAAACCTGTACGCATAGAAAATTTATCTTGTACACAAGACAATAATCAGTGTATTTTGTCTTGTGTACAAGATAAAAACAGTATCCATATAAAAAAAACAGTTATTTAACATAGGGGTAATTAAATTGTAAATCGTTCTTGATATGTATGGACGAAAAAGAACTTTTACAATTCATAGCCGGGGAAGGCGACCGGGACTCCCGGCTGAAGGTCATTTCATGGATCAGGGACTCCCGGGAAAACCGGCTGTATTTTAACCGCCTGAAAGCGGAACAGGTCGCGCGTTTTCAATCGCAGGACAAAATCGATGTCCCTGTGGAATGGCGCAGGTTTGTGACCCGGACCAAAAGCCGGAAAAGGAGATATTACGGTATTTCGGCGGCGGCAATGATTGCCCTGTTACTGGGCATTACCGGCCTGCTGGTCACTTCAGGGCCGGAAGCAGGCAAACCGTATACCGCGTACAATGCGGGACAGACCGAACAAAAGAACTTCGTACTCCCCGACGGCAGTAAGGTGACCCTGAATTCCGAGAGCAGCCTGGAAATAGTCCCCGGTTTTAATGATGGCACACGTACCGTAAGACTGAACGGTGAGGCATTTTTCGACGTTACCCACGATAAAGACCGGCCGTTTATTGTGGAAACCGGCAAGGGGATCAGCATAAAGGTACTGGGAACGAGTTTTAACATAAAGGCCTACAAGGAGAACACCACGGTAAAGACCACCCTGGTCACCGGGAAAGTGGAACTCTACGAAAAGAACAGTACGGCCCCTTCGGCAGTACTCTCTCCTGAACAACAAGCCGTTTTTGATCCCGAAAACCGGAAAATAAGCGTGGAACAGGTTTCCACCTCCTCGGTAACCTCCTGGAAAGAAGGAGTACTTACCTTTGACAACAGCCCGCTGCGCAATGTTGCAGAAGACATCGGGAGGTGGTACGGGGTATCCGTCCGGATCGCCTCCCCGGAGCTCGAAGACTATTCCTTCTCCGGAAAATTTCTCAGGGAATACAGCATAGAGCAGGTTATGAACATACTGAAAACATCATCACCAATACATTATACTTATGACAAGGAAAAAAACATCATCAGCTTAGAACAACGCAGGTAGGATCTGAAAAAGGGAAGTGCGGCAACACCTCCCTTGAAATAAGGATCCAAATTGCTAAAGGGTATTTAACAATCAAAAATCGCTTAAAGTTATGAAAAAAAAGCAACTCGTCGCACGGCGGGCCACTCCTTCGTGGTTCTGTTCACGCACACTTTTCCGCATTATGAAGATCTATTCCCTCCTTCTCTGTCTCACCATCGTCCGGATATCGGCATGGGCCCCGTCGGCTTACGGGCAACACGTACAACTCGACCACAAGAATATTTCGCTTAAAGAAGTATTGAGTACTATAGAAAAGCAAACGGATTATATCTTTTTCTACAACAACAAGATAGTCGACGAACAACTCAAAATAAATGTTTCTGTCAACAGTGAGGATATCACAAAAGTGCTTCAAACGGTGCTCCACAATACGGATATCAAATTCCGTATTCTCAGCCGGAACATCGTGCTGTACAGGGATATTACGGCAGTTCAGGGTAAAAAAGACGGGCTACCATACAACGACCCCGGCCTGCCGGAAACCGCGCTTGCCGAAACATCCGGGCAGGACCAGCTTACCATTACCGGAACCGTACTGGACGATACGGGTACGCCCCTCCCGGGGGTCAATATCCTTATCCGGGGGACCACCTCGGGGACACAGACCGATTTTGACGGTAATTTCAGTATCAGTGCCGGTGAAGGCGACGTGCTGGAACTCACGTATATCGGTTTTAAAAAAGAAGTCATCGCCATCGACGGGAGCCAGACCGATTTTACCATTCACCTGGAATCCGAAGCCGACCAGCTCAGCGAGGTCATCGTAGTGGCTTACGACAGCCAGAGCAAAGCCTCTTACACCGGGGCCGCGGTAAATGTGGATATCAAAAAACTGGAAGAGTCTCCCCTCCCCTCCTTTCAGGAAAGCCTTCAGGGCAATGTGGCCGGGGTGCAGATGTCTACGCAAAGCGGGCAGCCGGGTGCCGCCCCCAATATCCGTATCCGGGGAATAGGCTCCATAAATGCCGGGTCCGACCCCCTGTATGTCATCGACGGGATCCCGGTAATATCCGGCAACATTGCCGAGATCGCCACCAGTTCCAATACCATTGCAGGGCTCAACCCCAAGGATATCGCTTCAGTAACGGTACTGAAAGATGCTTCGGCCACGGCCATCTATGGTTCACGGGGGGCAAACGGGGTGATCCTGATCACCACCAAAAAAGGCCGGTCGGGAAAGACCACCTTCGATTTCAGCACCCAGTACGGGATCAGCAGCATGATCCTGCCCGACAGGTTAAGGCCCCTGGCCACCGACCAGTTGTCGGAGTTGCTGGTGGAGGCCCGTGTCAATTCCGGCGAAAGCCTGGCCAATGCTGAAGACTATATCTACAGCCGGATCAACAGGGATGTCAATACCGACTGGGTTGATGTCATCACCAGGAACGGGCAGTATAAACAGTACAACCTCAGTGCCACCGGGGGAAACGAAAAAACCACTTTTTACTCCTCCCTCGGCCTGTTTGAACAGGAAGGGGTCATTATCGGCATCGATTATAAAAAACTCAATGCCAAACTCAATGTGACCCACCAGGCGACCGACAAGCTGAAAATCGACTTCGGCGTATCGGCCAGTCATCAGAAACTCCACACCAACAGCGACGCAGGAAGTGCTGCCAACCCGGTAAGGGCGTTGTTCAGGGTCGTACCCTGGGAACCTGTTTACAACGAAGACGGTACGTACAACACCGATATCCTACTTACCTATAACCCGGTGGGAATGGTAAAAGAGAATATCCGCGAGACCAAACTATACGGTATTATCGGGAACCTCGGGCTCACCTACAACTTTACCGACAACCTCAGTTTCGAAAGCAAGGGAAACATCGACTTTAACCTCGCCGACGAATTCCAGTACGACAATCCGTATTTCGGAGCAGGACGGAACGACGGCGGGCGGGGCCAGGCTTACGACAACAAGATCCTCAATTACAATATTACCAACCTGCTCAAGTACCGGTGGCAGATCGACGGAGATCACAACCTGAACTTTATTCTCGGGCAGGAAGCACAGAAAATAACCCGGAGTTCGGTATATGCCTATGCCAGCAATTACGGTGCCCCCGGGCTTACTACACTGGAAAACGCCTCGGTGTACCGGGAAGCCTCCAGCAGTAAGACCGCTTCTTCCATTGCTTCCTATTTTTTCAATATAAACTACGGCTACAAAAACAAGTACATTTTTAATGTCACCGCCCGGAGAGACGGTTCGTCCAGGTTCGGGTCAGACGTGCGCTATGCCAATTTCGGTTCCGTAGGGGTGGCCTGGAACATCAGTTCGGAAGATTTTATGGATGATGTGAGTTTTGTAAACAGCCTCAAGTTCAGGAGCAGCTACGGGATAAACGGCAACCAGGAGATCGGGGATTTCGCTTCCCGGGGCCTCTATGCCACCGGCGAGGATTACGACGGGCAACCCGGCTATGCCTACAGCCAGCAGTCTAACCCCCTGCTCACCTGGGAAAAGAACAAACCCTTTAATATTGGGCTCGATTTCGGCCTGTTCAACCGCCTGAGCGGTACCGTGGAATACTATACCCGTACCACTACCGACCTTCTTTTTGAAGTGCCCATCTCAGCCACCAACGGGCTTACCAGTTACCTGGCGAATATCGGGGAGATGAAAAATTCGGGATGGGAAGTTTCGCTGAACTCCGTCAATATCGAGAACCCGGAAGGTTTCGGGTGGAACACCAATCTCAATTTCACCTCCAACAACAACGAAATCACCAAACTGCAGGACGACAGTGCCATAGTAGACGGGCAGTATATCAGGGAAATCGGCGACGATTTCTACACCTTCTACATGCCCGGATATGCCGGTGTTGATCCTGATAACGGCGATGCCCTGTGGTATATAGACGAGACCAAAACCGCTACCACAAACCGGTATGCCGAAGCACAGCCCTTTAAACAGGGAAGCGCACTCCCGAAATTCTATGCGGGGCTTACCAACAGCTTTACCTATAAGAACTTCGGCCTTTCTTTCCTGCTCTACCTGAATTACGGGAACAAGGTCTATGACAGCTGGGGAAGATACACCAACAGCGACGGTAGTGCAGGCCTGAACGACAGGGGAAACATGACGCAGAACATTTACGACAACAGGTGGCAGCAGCCCGGCGACATTACCGATGTTCCCAAAATGATGTGGGGAAATACCCAGTCGGGAACCTCTACCCAGCACTCTACCCGTTTTCTTTACGACGGTACCTATATGAGGCTGAGAGATGTAACCCTCTCTTACAGCCTTCCGGAAAGTGTTACCCAGACCCTGTCGATCAGCAGCCTCCGGTTTTATATCAAAACCACCAATATGCTCACCTGGGTCAGGGACGATAAAATAGAAATAGATCCCGAGGTAGGTATCGACGGCCAGTCGGATCTCCGCATCCCGATATCCAAACAGTTCCTTTTCGGACTCGATCTCTCATTCTAAAAACTGAAAAACTATGATCTCATATATAAAAAATACCATCTGTTCACTGCTCATCGTACTGGCGGCCAGCTCCTGCGGCAGTGATTTTCTGGACATAGAACCCGAGCAAAATGTTTCGTCGGAACAGGCAATCACCGATATCAACACCCTCCGGACAGCCATTAACGGGGTATACAGCAAGCTGCAGAGCAGTGATTATTACGGACGTAGCATGTACGTTATCCCCGAACTGATGGCGGACAATCTCTACCTGAGTTCCAGGAATACCGGGAGATACCTCGATCACGAAAGTTTTGCGGTCACCGAGGAAGACTCCTATTCGGACGGGTTGTGGAACCTGATGTACGAAGTCATCGTAAATGCCACCAAGGCCATAGACGGGGGAGAAAGCCTGGAAGCCGTGACCGACGGCCAGCAACAGGAAATAGACCAGCTCGTAGGAGAAGCCTATGCACTCCGGGCGCTGGCGCATTTCGACCTGGTCCGTCTCTTCGCACAGCCCTATAACTTCACCGCAGATGCCGGCCATGACGGGGTTCCCGTGATCGCCCGTTCCGAAGACAATGAGATAGCCCCCTCCCGCAATACGGTAAAAGAGGTCTACGACCAGGTAAACAGCGACCTGGAGACCGCAATCCATAAAATGACGGAAGAGCGGAAGAACGGCAGGTTTACCATATACGCGGCAAAAGCACTGGCCGCAAGGGCATATCTCTACCAGGAAAATTACGAAATGGCCATTACCCTCAGTACCGATGTCCTGGAAAACGGGGGGTACACCCTCGTTCCGAACGGCAGCTATCCCGAACTGTGGAGTGAGGCGTTCAATTCCGAATCGATCTTTGAGGTCGTCAATACCGTTGCCGACAATGCCGGGACCAACAGCATAGGGCACTTCTTTGATCCGGCGGGTTATGCCGATGCGCTGGTACCCGAAGAGCTGTATGAACTGTACGACAGTGGCGATGCCCGGCTGGAAGCCATAAACCGGGGGTCCAAGACCGGGGCCGAAGACGATGCGCTTTTTGTCTATAAATTTCCGAACGGAACGTCATGGGACGACAATATGAAGGTCCTCCGCCTGGCAGAACAATACCTTATCAGGGCAGAAGCGTATGCCAAAACCGATAAACCGGACCTGGCGCGGGACGACCTGATGGCCGTGGTCAACCGGGCCGATCCCGGTGCCGCCGGGGTCACCGGAAGCGGACAGGGCCTGGTAGACCGTATCCTCGAGGAACGGAGGAAAGAACTGGCCTTCGAAGGGCACCGGCTGTTCGACCTCAACCGCAATAAAAAAGACGTGCGTATCATACAGAGCGAGAACGTGCTGGAAGTGGCCTATCCCAATGACAAGTTTATCCTGCCGATCCCGCTGAACGAGATCAATGCCAATCCGAACATCAAACCGCAAAACCCGGGGTATTAATGATACAGTTATCATATAAACCCTACACCCTTCTTAAAAAACACGTATTCCGCATTGCCGGCGGAGCCAGGACCAGCACCCCTGCTGTCCTGGTCCGGCTGCGGTTTGAAGGAGCGGAGGGTTTCGGAGAAGCGTCCATGCCCCCGCTTTACGGGGAAAGTATAGCTTCGGCCACCGGTTTTCTCTCGCAGGTCGACCTTTCGGTTTTTAAGGACCCGCTCCGCACGGAAGATATCCTCGGTTATATAGATGATATCGCTCCCGGAAATCCCGCGGTAAAAGCTGCTGTGGACATCGCCCTGCACGACCTTGTCGGAAAGCTGCTCGGGATGCCCGTACACCGGTATTTCGGCCTTTCGGAAAGATCACTGCCCACCAGCAAAACCATCGGGATAGACCGCCCGGACATCATACGGGAAAGGGTCAGGGAAGCTTCCGGGTTCAGGTACCTCAAGATAAAACTGGGCGGGGATAACGACCGCGGGATCATCGAGGCCGTCCGCCGGGAAACGGACAAACCCCTGTATATCGACGCCAACCAGGGCTGGAAGGACCGTGGGGAAGCGCTCGAAAAAATACTGTGGCTCCGGGAAGAGGGAGCCGTTTTCATAGAGCAGCCCATGCCGAAAACAGCCTTTTCGGATATGGAATGGCTGGCCCCGCAATCTCCCCTTCCCCTCGTCGGGGATGAAGGGATACAGCGGATTCCGGATGTAATGACCGCAAAGAATTTTTACCACGGCATCAATATCAAGCTCATGAAATCCACAGGGCTGAGGGAGGCCTTCATCATGGCAATGACTGCCAGAAAAGCCGGGCTCAGGGTCATGCTGGGATGCATGTCGGAAACCTCCTGTGCCATAGCCGCCGCTTCCCAGCTCGGCGCCCTGGCCGACTGGACCGATCTGGACGGTAATCTCGGGATTACCAACGACCCTTTTGACGGGCACCTGCTCAGAGACGGCCTTATCACCCAGAACAAGCGTCCGGGCATAGGCCTGAAAACCCCCGAATGGGAAAAAATCAAAGCTGATGAACAGAAGACTTCTTAACCCAATTGGCAGTATTTGCAGCCTGGTACTGCTCGTTTTCGCCTGTACTCCTGCCCCAAAAGAGAAACCGGCGGCAGCCACAACGGCATACGAACAGCAACTGGACCGTTTTTTTACGACCCTTTATAACCAAAAGATGTTCAACGGCGCAGTTGCCGTTAAAAAAGAGGGCAAGCTCATTTTCAAAAAAGGATACGGTTTCGCCAACCTCAAACAGCAAACACCCTTTACTCCCGGGACAGCGATGGAAATTGCCTCGGTCTCCAAACAGTTTACGGCTGCCGCGGTAATGCTGTTACAACAGCGGCAGCTGCTCGATATCAACCAGCCTGTTCAGGCCTACCTCGGAGAGGATTTTCCGTATCCCGGCATCACGGTTCGCCACCTGCTTACACATACTTCGGGGCTTCCGGACTACGAACCGTATTTCCGGCAGCACTGGGATACCACCCGTATCGCATATAATGCCGATATCACCGCTTATTTCAGCACACAGAAACCACACCTGGAAAGTACTCCCGGTACCCGGTACCACTATTCCAACTCGGGGTATATGTTCCTGGCCGAAGTGGTACACCGGGTGAGCGGGCAGCCCCTGGACCAGTTTCTCAGGGAGCATGTCTTTGAGCGGACCGGAATGGATTCCAGCGGTTTTTACGAACGTGACAGTATCTGGCACCTGGACCATTATGCGCCCGGATACCGGCTGGATACGGAAAACTGCAGCCTTGTAAACCCCGAAACCCTTCCGGGAAAATTCTATTACCATTTTCTCAGTGGCCGCCTGGGGCCCGGAAGACTGTCTTCCAGCGTAGACGACCTTATCAGATGGGACAGTATACTGTATACCGACAAGCTGCTGAATGCGGAAAGCAAAGCCCTGGCATTTACTCCGCATCCCCCCTCCGGAGACGATTCCGACTACGGCTTCGGATGGCATGTGCAAGAGAACGACAGCCTGGGAAAAATCGTATACCACACCGGGAGCTGGGCCGGGAACCTGTCTTATATAAAGCGGTTTACCGCCTCCCGAAGCCTTGTCGTATTGCTCAACAATACCCATGAAACCGCCTATATGAAAGCGGTGCGCACTGCGCTGGACCGGTTTGTAAGCGGAAGCCCCCTGGTACTCCCCAGACCTGAAATATCCGATCTGCTGCAAAAGGAGATCTGTACCCTTAACAGCGATAATATCACCGGGTGGGCAAACCGGCACAGGGATGCGGAATGGGATATGGAAGCGCTTTCCGCGCTGGAAAAAAAATACAGGGATAAAGGGGAAACCTCAAAAGCAGACCTGGTAAAACAGTTACTGCAGCACCGGGAGGAAGCTTCCTCCCCATTGATCACCAACGATGCCGTCACTTTTGGCCTCCTGGTCATTGCACTCGGGCTGATCTTCGTCACATCGTCCAGTGCAAACCCTTACCTGAAGCGGTTTTACAGGATCATTCCCTCCGTACTGCTGTGCTATTTTATCCCGGCACTGATGAACACCTTCGGCCTTATCGACGGGTCGCACAGCAGCCTGTATTTCGTGGCCTCGCGTTACCTGCTCCCGGCCAGCCTGGTACTGCTTACCATCAGTATCAATTTCGGGGAACTCCGCAAGCTGGGAAACAAGGCCATTATCATGTTCCTCGCCGGAACGGCAGGGATTATTATCGGTGCCCCCTTAGCCCTGTTCCTTACGGGAAGCATATTTCCCGATGTGCTCTACAGCAACGGCGAAGAGGTATGGCGCGGGCTCACTACCGTTGCGGGAAGCTGGATCGGTGGCGGGGCCAACCAGACGGCAATGTACGAGATATTCGGGGCCAGTTCGGACCTCTTTGCGCAGATGATTGCTGTAGATGTCCTGGTAGCCAACCTGTGGATGGGGTTTTTACTGTACTGGTCGCAGCGCCCGCAGGTCATAGACCAATGGCTGAAGGCCGATAGCCGCCCCATCTACGAACTCGAAAAAAGGCTGGAACACCAACAGGCCGGGCAGTGGTTGCCGGTAACGGCCAACAGGCTTATGGTGCTCGCAGCCATCGCCTTCGGAATTACCGGGCTGGCGCATTTCCTGGCCGATATCATAGCACCCTTTTTCACAAAGCATTACCCCCAACTGGAAAAATACTCCCTGACCAGCAGTTTTTTCTGGCTTATCGTTCTCGCCACCACTTTCGGGCTGGTATTATCCTTTACAAAAGTGCGGCAGGCAGAGCGGTACGGCGCCTCCAGAACAGGGACGGTATTCCTGTATATCCTCGTGGCAACCATCGGGATGCACATGGACCTCGGTGCGGTACTGGACAACCCGAAATTTTTTCTTATCGGCATCGTATGGATACTGATCCACATTGTGATCATGCTTACCGTAGCCCGGCTGATCAGGGCCCCGTTCTTTTTTATCGCCGTGGGCAGTCAGGCCAATATCGGGGGGGCGGCGTCCGCACCCATCGTGGCAGCTGCGTTCAGCCCCTATCTCGCTCCCGTAGGAGTACTGCTGGCCGTACTCGGTTATGCCGTGGGAACTTACGGAGCATACCTGTGTGGCATTATCCTGTCTGATATATTCGGTATGATGTAACCGGTATACGGTAAAATCTTTGTATTATTGACCGTATTTTATACCGTAACAGTATGCATCCCGGTTTTACCCGTATTGTCCTTATCAGCTGTGCTTTCCTGTTCCTGTCCTGCCGGAAGGATATTCCGCATTCAGTACAGTTCTATTACTGGAAAAGCCATGTGCAGATCGAAGATACCGAAAAAGACTATTTCAGCGCATTGGGGGCAGACCGGCTCTATATGCGTTTCTTCGATGTGGACCTCGTTCAGGGAGCCCCCGCACCGGTATCTGTTGTTGGTGATTTCAACCCGGAGATACTACAGGCTGCCTATATCCCCGTAGTTTTCATAACCAACCGGGTGATGAAAAGTGCCGGGCATCCGGGAGGGAAGTCACTGGCAGAGGATATTAACAGCCTTATCAGGCAGATCGCGGGCGACCACGGACTGGAGGCCTCCGACGAAATACAGATCGATTGCGACTGGACGGAAAGCACCCGGGACACTTATTTCGCTTTCCTGGAGCAGCTCAAAAAGATATCCGGAAAAAAAATAAGCTGTACACTGCGGCTGCATCAGGTAAAATACCGCGACCGTACCGGTATTCCCCCGGCAGACAAGGTGTACCTGATGGCCTACGCCACATCCAGCCCCGTAGAAGATAACGGGAAAAATTCCATTCTCGATACCGGGTTGCTCAAAGACTATCTCAGGACCATTGACACCTACCCCATAAAAATGGATATAGCCCTTCCGCTCTATTCATGGGCCGTGGTAACCAATCACCTCGGCAGGTCGAAACTGATCAACGGCGTTGCCGAAAGCGAACTGCAATCTCCTGACTTCCGCCGAACGGCTCCCCATACCTACGAAGTAACCGAAGATGTTTTCCTGAAAGGGATATACCTCAACAAGGGGTTCCATATGAGAGTAGAAGAAATATCTCCGGAGCTGCTAAAAGAGACAAGACTTTTCCTCGAAGCCAAACTGCAACGCCCCTACGATTATGTGTATTATCACCTGGACAGTCTTTTCCTGCAACGCTTTTCACCGGAGGATCTCCGGTAAAAAGCATAAAATAGTGGAAAGCCGGTATTTTTATTTCCCGATGTTATAGTATCTTTACTCTGCCTTCCCTAAAAAACGAGGCACACCGCATATCCTGTCATTGTCATATTTCAATCGTATCACTATGATCTTCAAACCATACCGGTATTTCACGGCTTGTATAATTTCCTGGATTTTCTGTGTAACCCTTCAAGCCGGCAATCCGCATCAACCCGAAATATCCTTCTGTGCCGGCGGATGGGGCGACGACTACATGTACTACAACCTTTTTGCCCAGGAAAACATGGAAGAACCCCAATACAAGGCTTTCCTGCTGTCTTATGACAACCGGTTCTACGACAGTGAAAAAGACCTTCTGCCCCGGACCGATGAAAATATCGAAGACTGGGAAGATTACCTGCAACTCTCCTACGAAGAAACGGAATACCTGGTACTGAAGGCCGATCGCCAGGACCTGAGGGCACTGGCAAAAGGAAATAGCGTGGAAGACGACAGGCTCGCTTTTGCCGACGGGAATTTTACCAAAAAACACAAGCAGGCCCTGCTTTACCTCGCCTATGCCAAATACCTCGCTCCCTATATGGCGGTAAAGGGAGACCGCAGGTATTCCTGGGGCAATGCTCCCGAACATCATGCGGGCGAACTGGATTACGACGAGGTGATCAACGTACTGGAGAAAAGCTGGCACGCAGAAACCGACAAAAACCTCAGGATACGTTACGGTTATCAACTGGTACGGTTTGCACACTACAGCGGGCACTACCCCGAAGCCATCGGGTATTTTAACGATTATGTGGAGTCGCTGCACCACAAACCTATTATGTACTACTACGCCCTCGACCAGAAAGGCGGGGCCGAAAGGGCACTCGGGAATTTTATGCAGGCACACCATGATTTTTTCCGCTTCTTCACCCATACCAGGAACCGCAAGGAACAGGCATATACCTCCATGCTGGTAACCCGCGACCTCGATTTTGAGAAACTGCTGACAGAGGCCGGGACCACGAACGAAAAAAACGATCTCTATATGCTATTGGGTTATCGCGATTTTAACAATCCCCTCTCCTCCATACGCAAGATCCTGGAAAATGATCCCAATGCCCCGCAGGCCAAGGTGCTTATGGTCCGGGCCGTGAATCAGCTCGAAAGGAACTATTTTCCCGTAAGCTACAACTGCCCGTACAACCATCCGGACTGCCTGAAAGACCGGGATAATTACCGTATTCCCCTGAACAGATACCACAACGACAACACCTTCCTGGAAGAAACGCTACGCATCTCGGAGAGCCAGTCGAAAAACCCGGAGATCAAGGAACAGGAGTTCTGGAAACTCACCACGGCCTGGCTCTATTTTATACAGGGGGATTACGACAGGGCCGGGCTCACCCTCGAAAGTATCACTCCCGGGAATAAGAGGTTTGATGCACAGAAAGACAAACTCTCCATGCTGATCACCATAAGCGAACAGGAAACCATAACACCCGGCTTCGAAAAGCAGCTGATGAAAAGGTTCGGCCATATTTTCCGGGAAGATCCCGAAAAAGATCCCTATAGCCCGGATATGGGCAGTACCGGGAATTTTGTGATCGACATTCTGGCCAACCGCTATTTTCTGCAGGAGGATTATGCCAAGGCTTTTCTGTTGCAGAACGATATCAGTGAACTGGAAGCCTACCCGCAACTTCAGCTGCTGGAAGCGATAGAGAAATTCTATCACAAAAAGAACAAGAATGAGTTCGAACATTTCCTGGCGGAAAACCTGGCCCCGGAGGTCTATGACGACAGCCTGAGAAAAATGGTAAGACAGCGGGATTTTGATATAAAAAGCTATATCGCCAATATGAAAGGGAATATTTACCTGAGGCAGGGGGAACCGGAAAAGGCCGCTCCCTTTTTCGACGAAGTAGACCGTGACTTTTATGGCTTTAAGGGCTTCTCGGGTATCCCGTCGGACGTTTTCGGATATAACCGTATGGAGTGTTTCGAATGCCCCGACAACATGGTGATGCAAACAGATTACCTCGGGGATTTCGATATGATCGGGCCCTCCATGAACAAAAAAGAGCTCAGCCGGGCGCTGATCCGGCTCGAACAAGAAGCCGCAGGCCGGGGCGACAAGGCCGCCAGGGCGGGTTACCTGCTGGGCAATTTCTATTTTAACACCTCCCTGATCGGCTATTACCGGCAGTTCCTTACCTTCAGTAACAGCAATGGCAAGAGCTATAAATTCCATAACTATTTCAGCTGGAACGAACAGTTCGACAGGACAGCCCCTGAATACCTGCTTTATTTCAAGAATTACGGCTGGACATCCTGGTACTACGACGATTTTGAGATTGCGCTGTCTTACCTGGACCGGGCCCTGGAACAGACCGCTGACGAGGAGCTCAAAGCGAGGATTCTCTTTGCCGCTTCCAAATGTGAACAGGGTATTTTTTACAGTACCCGGACCGACAAGGAGCTGAACAACCTGAAAAACGTGGATTACAACAAAAGAAAAGCTGCCAGGATAGACATAAAGACGTCCCGGTACCGGTCTTATTTTAAAAAGCTAAAGGCGTATGAGCATACCGGTTTTTACAGGGAGGTAAAAACGTATTGCAAGTACTTTGATTACTACGTGACCCATTATTAGGGGGCATTTCGGGAACCGGGCGGTTAAAACAGGAAGCTTCCTATTTTACTTTTACGGTCCATTCAAAATTAAAGACAGAAACAATATCTCCCTGCTCATCCTTCCCTACGGACCGCATCCGGAAGGTCTGTCCCTCCCCGGTCTCTACGGTACGTTGCAGGGCATTGCCGATCAGCTTTCCGCCGTTACAGGTAAAGGTGATACGCCCTCTTGCCTTTTTGGTAAAACTTGCGTTGTTATTGGCTACAAGCATGGAGATGCGTTTACCGCTTTTCCGGATCGCGGCCATGACCAGGGCGCCGGTTGAAAGTTCGGCAGCCATACCCTGTACCGCCCAGAACATGGAATTAAAGGGATTCTGGTTGATCCACCTGTGGCGAACGGTTACTATACAGCTTTCCGCATCGAGATGCCTTACCCTTACCCCGCATAACCAGGCTGAAGGCAATTTAAGCATCGTGAAAGTATTCAGTTTCCGGGGCGTTATTTCCATAATCTGAAAATTGATACCACAAGGTATTAAATTATCCGGAACCGGAAGCCCATCCGGTCAAATACTTTCAGGCAGTTCACCTGCCCCTGCCCCATAA
Source organism: Sinomicrobium soli (assembly GCF_003285545.1). GTDB lineage: Bacteria > Bacteroidota > Bacteroidia > Flavobacteriales > Flavobacteriaceae > Sinomicrobium. Next base: position 93,068 of record NZ_QLNV01000007.1, read on the forward strand.
AAAACGGTAGAAACACAAGACGATCAGCAAGGCTGTTATTCCCTGTATCAGTAAACTTGCAGGAGCCCCTATATGTTCAGACAGGGTCCCTACGAGCAATCCGCCGAGCGGCATCATACCGAAAGCGGCCATCGCCTGGTAGCTCATGGCCCTGCCGCGCATTTCCGGTTTCGATTTGGTCTGCACCAATATATTGCACACAGTGGTCTGTGCCATGGCCCCGAAACCGATAAGCACGGCAAAGAACAATACAACACTGAGATTATCGATCCGGGAAAACAGTACCAGGGATACGCCGAGGATCACCGTATTTACGGCCAGTATCCTCTTTAGCCTGCTCCCTTCCCTCAGTGATGCCAGGAAAAATGCCCCGGAAATTGCCCCCAATCCTATAAAGCCCATAATATAGCCATAGGTCGTAGCATCGCCCTCAAAGATCACTTTTGCAAATACCGGCAGCAGGGTACTGTATGGCAACACCAGGAGACTTACCAGGGTAAGCATCAGCAGGGGCAATCCTATTTCGGGAGTTTTACAGAGATACCGAAACCCGTCCCGGAGCTCTTTTCCTACCTTCTGCTTCTGAGGCCGTGGCGGTTGCGGCGGGAGTTTCATCAGTGAAAGACAGACAATAATAGCTATAAAACTGACGGTATTTACCAGGAAACAGGTCCCTGCCCCCCATTCAGACAGTACGATCCCTGCCAGTGCAGGTCCGACCATCTTTGCGAGATTGGTCAGCGAGGAATTCAGGGAAAGCGCATTGGGAAGGTCTTCCGGCTCGTTCACCATCTCATGTACCAGGGGCTGCCGGGCCGGAACGTCAAAGGCATTGATGGTGCCCAATACAGCACTGAGCACAAGCAACACCCATACCGAATCGTGCCCCGTATAGGTGACCACCGTAAGGATTACCGCCTGTACCATGGAAAGCGACTGGGTGAGCAGTATCAGCTTATACCGGTCATAACGGTCTGATACTATTCCGCCCAGAGCCGAAAAAAGAAAAGAGGGGAACTGCTCGGCAAAGAGGGTAAGCCCCAGCATGAAAGAGGAATGCGTCATACTGTATACGACCCATATCACCGCCGTACGCTGCATCCACATGCCCATCCGGGAAATGGATTGCCCTGTAAAGAACAAGGCATAATTACGGTTCCGGAAAGCGCGGAATGTAGTGCTCTTTAAAAGCAAGGGCATGATTTCGGATTTACATATTTCATAGCAATCATAACTCCGGGTAGTTACACCACTGCCGGTTCTTTCCTGCCTCCTGCCCTTTTTGAATAATTCCAGGAAATGCAGAACAAGCCTGTAACGACCGGAAAACACTGGCAAAGTTAGGCATATCACGTTAAACAATCCTTTTAAAAAGTTAAAATAAAGTTAATAAACAGTACTATGTTTTGCATAATACCTGTTTTTAGATATATATTTGCATAAGAAAATATCAGGCTATAAAAAAATATCCATCATCATATCATCCATCCATCAAAAAACGAACAGTTAATTAAAGCATTATGAACTCATGAAGATCGAAAACACCAAGGCACAGATGCGTAAGGGAGTTCTGGAATACTGCATTTTGTCCATTCTCAGGGACAAGGACAAATATGCTTCGGAAATCCTGGAAACGCTGAAAGATGCAAAAATGCTTGTGGTAGAGGGTACGATCTATCCTTTGCTCACCAGGCTGAAAAATGCGGGGCTGCTGCAATACCGCTGGGAAGAGTCCACTTCCGGGCCGCCCCGGAAATACTACGCCCTTACCGACACGGGGAAACTGTTTTTAAACGAACTCTCTTCCACCTGGGAAGAACTGCACAACGCTGTAACCATCGTAACACGCCAAAAATCATCAGATCATGAATAAGACAACCAACATAAACCTGGGCGGACTCTTCTTTCACATCGACGAGGATGCCTATACCAGGCTCCGGGACTATCTCGAGGCCATAAAGCGTTCGTTTACCGACTCCCAGGGCCGGGACGAGATCATTGCCGATATCGAGGCCCGGATCGCCGAACTTTTCAGTGAAAAGGTTAATAACGACCGGCAGGTTATCGGGATGACCGAGGTAGACGAGGTGATCGCCATCATGGGAGAGCCGGAAGACTACCTGGTAGACGAAGAGATCTTTGAGGACGAACCGCAAACGCAGGCACCTCCGAAAGACCATCATCAAACCCGGAAACCGCCCAAGAAACTGTTCCGCGATCCGGACGACAAATATATCGGCGGGGTATCTTCCGGGCTCGGGCACTATCTCGGGGTCGATGCCCTGTGGATACGCCTGCTGTGGATATTACTGGTCGTAGCCGGGGTCGGATCGGGGATCATTATCTATATCCTGCTATGGATACTGATCCCGGAAGCTTCCACCACTTCCCAGAAACTGTCCATGAAAGGAGAACCGGTAAACATCAGTAACATAGAAAAGAAGGTGCGCGAAGGCTTCGGCGAGGTATCTGAAAAAGTCAGGAATGTCGATTACCAAAAGGTGGGCAGCAAGGTAAAGTCGGGGACCAGCAGTTTTTTTGACTTTCTCGGCAGGGTCATGACCGCCCTGTTCAATGTCTTTGGCAAGTTTATAGGCCTCCTGCTCGTCTTTATAGCAGGCAGTACCCTTATTGCCCTGTTTACGGGACTTATCGCCGCATGTGTGTCGGCTTTTTCAGACAGCGAATGGGCACACCATATCGAAGTGAGCAATATCTCCGGGATACCGGTGTGGGCAATAGCGCTCATGATACTGTTTGCCGCAGGCATTCCGTTTTTCCTGTTGTTCCGTCTCGGAATGAAGATACTGGTAGACGACCTGAGGCCGATAGGCAGCACGACAAAGTACGTCCTGCTGGGGCTCTGGATACTTTCTACCGTAGCGCTGATCACTTTTGGGGTCCGCCAGGGCACGGCACAGATCTACGAGGGGAGCATTTCCGAAAAACAGGTACTCTCGGCCACCGTACCGGATACCCTGTACTTTAAAAACGAGATCTCCGGGATTCCCGACAATCGCTACTACAACGACCGTATCGACAAGATTGTCCTCGACGGCAGCCGGAAACTCTATATAGAGGATGTGGTTTACGACTTTGTCCCTTCGGAAGATTCCCTCGCTTTTCTCGATATCGAAAAAAAGGCCGAAAGCAGCAGCTTTCGCAAGGCAAGGGAGGAAGCATCCAGGATAGACTACGGTTTCAGTACCTCGGGGAATACCGTTTTCCTCCGCAATTACGTACTTACCGACTACGGGAACAAATACCGGGACCAGGAGGCCTATGTACGCGTATCCCTGCCGGAGGGCACGGTATTCTTTATAGACCATCACTCCGACATCCGCATCGGGCACAGTACCCATGAACAGGCCAGGCTTTACCATGCCGACCTCAAAGGGCACTTCTGGAAAATGGAAGAGGGAAAACTCCGGTGCCTGGACTGTGAGGAGCGCATGGATGCCGATACCGAAACAGTGGAACCGCACGACGTAAAGATCGATTCGGAAGGTATCGATATCGACGTACAGGATGAGAACGGCGAAAATGTAAAAGTAGAGATCAACAGAAACGGGATCCGGGTAAAAACCGGGTCCTGACCCTGCGTTTCATCCGTCTAAAACAACAATCCGGTCACAAATTATGTGACCGTAACATCAAATCTTACAACTTTGCTGCACTACTTCGACAACAGTATTGGCGAAGTCATTAACAAACCATCATCCATCAAAAAAAACACTACTGTTATGACAACCCTGGTAAAACTACTCGTTACCGCCATTTTATCTGCCCTGCTATCCTCCTGCGATTTCGGGGATATTCCGCAGTCTCCGGCAATACATGCCGGCAGTGACCACAGCAGGAGCGCCCAGACACTTTTTTTAGTTCAGAGTCCGGAGTTCAGAATTCAGAATTCGGGAGTTGTCATTCAGAACAAAGTGAACCTGCCTGCCGGCCAGGATCAAAGGAATTTCAACAGCATAACGGAAGCCCCGGAGATTCCTCCCCGACTAAAGGTCGGGACAGGCACTATCGTCGGAATGACACACCTATGAACTAACAACTAAGAACTAAACAACTAAACCCCTTTTTTCCTCCCGATACCGTACAACACCAACAGGCCGGCCACCAGGACGGAGATACGGGCAATCAGGTCGCCATAGCGTACATAAAAGGTCTGTTCCTCATTCAATACTACCTTGCCCTTAAGTGCCCCTTCCGAAGCATACGCCAGGGTCTGCAACACATCTCCCCTGGGGTTGATAAAGGCCGATATCCCCGTATTGGCAGACCGCGCCACACTTCTCCTGGTTTCTATGGCGCGCAGGCGGGCGTAACTGAGATGCTGTTTATGTCCCTGCGAATTGCTCCACCAGCCGTCGTTGGTGATCACCGTCAGAAAATCGGCCCCTTTTCGCACATACCCGGCAACGTATTCCCCGTAAATCGACTCATAACAGATAATGGGGGCCGCTTTCCCCGCCTTCCCGGTAAACACCGAAGGCTCCGGTTGTGTGGCACGGGAAACTACGGTGCCCCCCAGGTCGATCATGATATTTCCCAGGAGGGGTTCCAGTACAGCCTTAAAAGGAAGGTTCTCGACTCCCACCACCAGTTTTGATTTGATATAGAACTGCAAATTATCGGTATTGTCGATCTGTACCGCTGCATTATAAGCATCATACCATCCTCCCCCGATCCTGTTTGCCGTAGGGGTCGGCTTTCCGGGTCCGGGATATTTCCTGTAAAAATCGCCCCCCACAATAACATCCAGTCCCGGATACCTCCTGGGCAGTTCCTGCAACAGGTACCTGGCCCTCGACCGGGCAAACCCATCGATATCCGCCCCCGACGACAGGGCTGTTTCCGGCGCTATCACGTAGTCCGTATGCCCATCGGCATATCCCGAAGCCAGTTCGACCAGCCTGGCGGCCATTGCGGCATTGTCGATCTCATATTTTTCACTGTACGGGTCTATATTGGGTTGCAGTACCACCACTTCCATGCTCTTTTCCGGCATTTCGTAGCGGTGATACATCAACAGCGAAACGATGACGGGAAGTGCCACCAGGAGCACATTTTTACCTACTCCCCTCGCCAGGCGGCTTTTATGACCGCTTTCCCGGAACGACCATACCGCCGCAAACAACCCGATATTTACCATCCATATCCACAGACTGCCCCCGAAAGTGCCGGTATATTCGTACCACTGTATCCAGGCGGGGTATTCCGAAAAGGCATTTCCCAGGTTCAGCCAGGGCCAGGAAAAATCCCAGTTGAGGTGAAATTTCTCAAAAGAAATCCACAGTGCCGGCAGGAAGACGAGGTGAATTTTGGGCGGCAGCTTACGGGCCAGCAGGTGATATCCCCAGAAGACCAGGGTCATCAGCAGGGTATTGACCAGTATGGCAAAAAACATCCCGAAAGCCGTGGAATACCATATCCACCAGGTGGTTACCGCGTTCCATATAAGGAATGTGAGATAGGCATGCCCGAAGACCTTAAGCCCCTTTCTCCCGGTACCGGACAGCCGTATGTTCCGCTCTGCCAGCAGCAGCGGTACAAAGGCTACAAAGAGTAAAAGGGGAATACCGTACACCGGCCACCCGGCCGCAAGTAACAGCCCCGAGGACAGGGCCAGGATTAAATTGTTTCTTGTCATTCTTACCGTATTTCCGACCTGCTACGGGTCGTTTGCTATCGTATACCAACGGGCAAGTTACCAAAGTTTGGTGAAATTTATACTAAAGTACCATTAATCTTGTATTTTTACCGGGACTTAGTTTATTAGTTGGTTAGTTCGTAGTTATTAGTTTGCCCAGACTACGAACTAACAACTAAGAACTAACAACTAAAACACCATGAAAAAATATATTCCCAATATCCTCACGCTTCTCAACCTGTTCTGCGGTACTGTTGCCGTATTATATGCCGTTCTCGGACATCACCAGGTCGCGGCATTTTTTGTTTTCGCAGGGATCTTTTTCGATTTTTTCGACGGTTTTGCCGCCAGGAAGCTGAACGTACAGAGTGAGATCGGGCTTCAGCTGGATTCCCTGGCCGACATGGTTACCAGCGGTGTGGTTCCCGGCATGGTCATGTATCACCTGTTACAGCTCAGCCTGAACCCGGGATCGTGGGATACCGGTATCCGCATCGACCTGTCGCAGCCACAGGGGCTTATCCCGTTTACCGGACTGCTTATCCCCCTGGCATCGGCCTACCGCCTGGCCAAATTCAATGTAGACGACGACCAGCAGACTTCCTTTACCGGGCTCCCCACCCCCGCCAATGCCCTGTTTATACTATCCCTGCCGCTTATTCTCAGCTACCAGGACAGTGAGCTGGCTGTTTCCGTGATCGGGAACACCTGGTTCCTGGTCGCCGTTACCCTGGCCAGCAGCTATATACTCAATTCCCGCATAAAGCTCTTTGCCCTTAAATTCAAAACCTGGGGATTGCGGGAAAATGCCGTAAAATACGGTTTCCTGCTGTTGTGCCTGGCCTTACTGGCTGTGCTGAAATTTGCGGCGGTTCCGCTGATCATCGTCCTCTACATTCTCATTTCGGTGGTGACCCCGCAAAAGTATCTCTGATCAGCGGGCATAACGGCGTTTTCTCAGCAAAGAGAACAGCAGCCCGAATACCGCAAGCAATACCAGGGGTACTGCAAGATTGACCACCTTCCACAATGCCTGCCCGGCAGCCACTTTTTCCTTGTCGAGGAAAGGAATGGAGACTTCCTTGCTCCTGATATAGATCAGTCCGTTCCGGTCCAGCAGGTAATTGACACAGTTCCTGAGAAACTCCTTATTGCCGTAGAAATTATTGGTCCATTTATCGTACCCCAGTTCCAGGGGGCTCCCCTGGTTCAGCTGGTTCTTAATCAGGTCGCCATCGGAGACCACGATCATTCCGGAAGGTGCCCCTACCTCCTTATTATCGTCGAGGTCCAAAGGTTTTACCCGGTTGCGGTATACCGAATTAAAGCGTCCTTCGAGCAACACCGCCAGGGGCTGATTGCCGTTGTTATAGGTTTCCCGGTCGGGTTCTTCCCCGATAATGTCCAGGCTGATCTCTACCGGGGTCCCTACCGTTTTTGACAGGGGGGAGCTGCGCAGCAATACGGTCTTCCGCACCGTATTCTTCAGCGTGTCCATAGCCCCGGCAAAATCGAACCGGAGGGCTTCCAGGTTATTGGTTACGGGATGATCGTTCTTCGAAAACACCATAGGCGCATAAAACCACGGATAAGGTTCGTAGCGGGAAGCATTCCCCTCTCCCGTAGCCAGGACGATCTGGGTAAAGTACAGGTCATTGACCAGCACCGGGTTGATACGCACCCCGTATGAAAAGAACATATCGTTGAGATTGAGGTCTCTCGGCATGGCATACGTCTTTCCCGCCTCGTTGTAGAGGCTGTCCCTTTCCGCATGTACGGGATCTACCAGCCACAGCGATTTCCCGCCGTGCATCACATACTGGTCGAGCACCGCTTTTTCCCCGTCGGTAAAAGGCTCCGTAGGTTTGGCCACCAGTATCATATCGAACTTCCGGAGTTCGTCCAGGGTACGCTGCGGGGCGGTAGCCACCGAGTCCATTGTAAAAGGGGCCAGGTTGTAATAATCGCGCAATGTGCCCAGGAAATCGGCAATGTAGATATCGTCCAGTTCACCATTGCCCTTGAGCACGGCTATATTCTGCTTATCGGTTATCGCCAGCCTGGCAAAGGCATCGGCAAAGACGTATTCCAGTTGTTGAATGGAATTATTCACCCTTTCTTCATCGCTCGCCCCCAGCTTGTTTTTGAGCAGGGATATCCTTACACTCTTCTCCCCCGAGTTGGCCATAGCCCACGGAAAGATCATCTCCTGCGAGGTTTTCCCGCCTTCTTCCACCGAATACCGGAGCGGGGTAAGTCCGACAGACTGCATCTCCCGGATGATGTTTTCCGAATGTCCGCTTTCTTCAAGCGGATCGATAAAATTAAAGCTAATACGATTGTTGCGCGCGGCAAACTCTTCCAGCATCTGCCGGGTTTCCTCCCTCAGTTTGCGGAATTCGGCCGGTAGCTGCCCGCCCAGGAACACATCTACAAAAACAGGTTCGTCTACGTTTTCCAGTGGCTTGAGGGAGGCTTCGGAGAGGGTGTACCTCTTATCCCGGGTAAGGTCGAACCGCCCGTAGAAATTTTCGGAAAGGATGTTGCAGATCACGAGCAGTACCAAAACGCCCGCCACGCCGAACAGGGGATGTCTTTTCAGTTTATCTGCCATCGGGTCTGTTTTTGAGCCTGACCACGGTCAGGTAAAGGAAAAAGAAGGCCACGGAGAGAAAATAGACGATATCCCGGGTATCCAGCACCCCCCGGCCTACACTGTCGAAATGCGCCTTCATGCCCAGTGCGGAGATCCAGGCCGTATTGCCCAGCAGGGAAAGTCCTTCAAAACCGTAATAAAAAAAGAAACATATCAGCACCGATATGAGGAAGGCCACGATCTGGTTGTCTGACCATATCGAGGTAAAGACCCCTATGGCCGAATACGAAAGTACCAGGAAGCACAAACCGAAGTACGATCCCAGGGTACTGCCTGTATCCAGGTTTCCTTCGGGGTTCCCGAGTTTCCATACGGTAAGTACGTACAACAGGGTAGGCAACAGGGCCATGAGTACGAGGACAAAAGCGGCGGCGTATTTTCCCAGAACGATCTGCCAGTAACTTACCGGGCGTGTAAGGAGCAGTTCGAGGGTTCCCAGTTTCCTTTCGTCGGAAAAGCTTTTCATGGTCACCGCCGGGATAAGGAACAGGAGTATCCAGGGCGCCAACCTGAAAAAGGCAGTGAGATCGGCAAAGCCCGATTGCAGTATGTTGTATTCCCCGTCAAAAACCCACAGGAAAAGTCCGTTGAGCACCAGGAAAACAGCGATCACCAGGTATCCTACCGGGGAGGCAAAAAAGGCATTTATTTCTTTTTTCAGTATTGCAAGCATATATAACTTCTCACTCTCTGCAGATTATCATTATAAAAACCTGACCGTAACGACATCCCTATAACTGAGCCCGAGCAGGCTGGAAGCCCCTCCGACGGTATCGCGGTTGCTGCGGTACATGGCCAGTTCTATATACCCTGCCGAATTAAAAACGGCAAGCCGTTTTCCGTCGTCGTCCCGCAGCGGTTTTTCTATGGAAAAATTGACGATATCACTGTATTTGGCATGTATTTTCTCAAACCTGTAATTGCGGGCATAGAGCTCGAACTTTCTCCCTCTCCGCACGTTCTCGAAAAGCTGCCGCGATATATTGGTCACCACATTGCCGTAATTATCCACATACACCACATGACCCGTCACCGTATCCTGCTCGGTGTTGAGCAGGGGGGTAAATGCCTTCAGGGATTTCAGTTCCCCTATCGGTTTTCCGACGACTTCCAGTTTCCCTCCCCTTGCGATATGGCAGGCCACCCTGACAAAAACGTCTTTACAGGGAAAAATCGTATCCATATCGTTGTAAAGATTGATCTCTACCATTTTTTCGGGGGTCCCCTCACCTATGATAAGCGACATTACGCCATTGTCGGCCCCTACAAAATAATGCCCGTCGAAACAAACCGCTATATGCCGTGTATCCGGGTTGCGTTCGGAGTCTACACCGTACACATGAATACTGCCTTCGGGGAAGTCCCTGTAGGCATTTCCGAGAATATAGGCCGCCTCCTCTACGTTAAACGGGCTTACCTGGTGCGATATATCCACGATACGCACCTCTTCTGCCTCCCGGTACACCGCCCCCTTGACCGCCCCTACAAAGTGGTCTTTCTCTCCGAAATCCGTAGTTAAACTTATTATAGCCATAAAACAGTACCGAAGCTTTTTTTGTGTAAATTAGCCAGAAAATACAATCCTTCTGTTTATTTCCTTCAGGGGTATACAAACCACAAACGTACTAAAAAACGAGGGGATAAACTATAGGAAAAAGTACAGTTTTTTATCGTACTTTTAATGAAGAGTTAATGACCGTGTCCGCCGAAGGTCCGCTGACTTTTTCCCCTGCTGCGGGGTGTGAGACCGGTGCGGGAACGGGTAATAGGAATAAACAAACCCGATAGCTTTTGAACGAGATAGTAGTAGAACTTACCGAGATCAGCCCGCGAGAATTTTTCGGCGAGCAGAACATCAACATCGAACTCCTTAAAAAATATTTCCCGAAACTGAAGATCGTAGCGCGGGGCAACAAGATAAAGGCCTATGGAGACGAAGAGATCCTGGAAGAATTTGACAAGCGTATGGACAAGCTGGTCATGTATTTCGGGAAGTATAACAAACTGGACGAAAACACCATAGAACGCATTCTTACGAGCGACGCTGACGAGGCCTTTGAAACCCCGGCCCTGGCCAATGCCCGGGTATTGCTTCACGGGGTCAACGGCAGGCTGATCAAGGCCCAGACGGCCAACCAGCAGCTACTGGTAGACATGATGATGAAAAACGACATGGTCTTTGCCATAGGCCCGGCTGGTACCGGGAAAACCTATACGGGAGTGGCCCTGGCGGTAAAAGCCCTGAAAGAAAAACAGGTAAAACGCATTATCCTGACCCGCCCCGCCGTGGAAGCCGGGGAAAATCTCGGGTTCCTTCCCGGCGACCTCAAGGAAAAGCTGGACCCGTATATGCAACCGCTTTACGACGCCCTTCGCGACATGATCCCTGCAGAAAAACTTCAGAATTATATCGAAACCGGCATCATACAAATTGCCCCCATGGCCTTTATGCGGGGACGTACGCTGGACAATGCCTTTGTAATTCTCGACGAAGCCCAGAACACCACCCACGCCCAGATGAAAATGTTCCTGACCCGTATGGGGAAAAACGCCAAATTCATGATCACCGGCGACCCCGGGCAGATCGATCTCCCGCGAAGGGTGATCTCCGGGCTGAAAGAAGCCCTGCTGGTACTCAAGGACGTTAAGGGTATCGGGATGGTATACCTCAACGACAAGGATGTGATACGCCACCGGCTGGTAAAAAGTATAATCGATGCTTATAAGGATATCGAGCACAACAGCAACTCATAAGCTTTTCCCGTATATTTGCGACAAAATCACGATGTTCATCACATGAGTAATACAATAACAGCTACCAATTACAATTTTCCCGGACAGAAAACAGTCTATAAAGGCAAGGTCCGTGAAGTTTATACCTTAGACAACGACCTGCTGGTCATGATCGCTACCGACAGGCTTTCGGCTTTCGACGTGGTCATGCCCAGGGGAATACCTTACAAGGGGCAGATCCTGAACCAGATCGCTACCAAAATGATGAAGGCTACCGAAGATATCGTGCCCAACTGGCTGATCGCTACCCCCGACCCGAATGTGGCTGTGGGGCACCGGTGTACGCCCTTTAAGGTGGAAATGGTAATACGGGGATACCTGTCCGGCCATGCCGCAAGGGAATACCATGCCGGGAAACGGCTGTTATGCGGTGTGCCCATGCCGGAAGGGATGAAGGAAAATGACAGATTCCCCGAGCCGGTCATCACCCCGTCCACAAAAGCCGACAACGGCGAACACGATGAAGATATTTCCAGGGAAGACATCCTGAAAAAAGGGATTGTTTCCGAAGAAGATTATACACAGCTGGAAGCCTATACCCGGGCTCTTTTTCAGCGCGGAACGGAAATTGCCGCCAGACAGGGACTTATTCTTGTCGACACCAAATACGAATTCGGGAAAACGGCAGACGGTAAGATCGTGCTTATCGATGAGATCCATACGCCGGACTCTTCACGCTATTTCTATGCCAGCGGGTACCAGGAACGCCAGGACAAGGGAAAAAAGCAAAAACAATTGTCCAAGGAGTTTGTTCGCCAATGGCTGATCGAAAACGGGTTCCAGGGAAAAGAAGGACAACAGATCCCGGAGATGACCGATGCCTATATCCATTCCGTATCCGAACGCTATATCGAACTCTATGAGCAGATTACCGGGGAAACTTTCCAGCGTGCCAATATCAGTAATATCGAAACGCGTATCGAGAAAAACGTACTGGATTACTTGAATACGGCCGGTTAATCTACTGTTAAAGAACACAATACTTTCAAAAAGCGTCCCGGCTGTCTATCCTCGACAACCGGGACGCTTTTATATTGATATATGGTTTTATGATTTCCTACATCTCTGCCCTTTTCCTTTTCTCCGAAGGCAGGAATACGGTAAGTAATCCCAGCAAAGGCAGGAAAGAGCACATTTTAAATACGTACTCTATACTCGTGGCGTCTGCAATATCGCCGAGTATGGCGGAACCAATGCCTGCTATCCCGAAAGCAAAGCCGAAAAACAGCCCGGATACCATCCCTACTTTTCCCGGGATCAGCTCCTGGGCATATACCAGGATAGCGGAGAAAGCCGAGGATAATATCAGTCCGATAAGCACGGTCAGTGTCCCCGTCCAGAACAGGTTTACATAAGGCAGGATAAGGGTAAAAGGTGCGATACCCAGGATACTGAACCAGATTACATACTTACGCCCGAAACGGTCGCCCAAAGGTCCGCCGAAAAACGTACCGGCCGCTATGGCAAACAGGAATACGAAAAGATAGACCTGCGATGCCTGTACGGATACGTCAAATTTGTCCATCAGGTAAAAGGTATAATAACTGGTAAGGCTGGTCATGTAGATATACTTGGAGAAAATCAGAAAAAGCAGTACGACAATAGACCAGATTACCTGTGTCCGGGACAAGCGATGCCCCAGGGCATGGTCGTACGTCTTTTTCTTTCTGGCCGGTGCGCGGTGCAGGTTGTTCTTATACCATTGTCCTACGCGCGACAGTACGATAATGGCCAGTAAAGCCGCCAGTGAGAACCAGATCACCGAAAACTGCCCGAACGGCACAATGATCATGGCTGCCAGCAACGGCCCCATAGAACTACCGGCATTCCCTCCTACCTGGAAAAGAGACTGGGCCATACCATGTCGTCCTCCCGAGGCCATATGAGCAATACGTGAGGCTTCCGGATGAAACACAGACGATCCCATCCCGATCAGCCCTACGGAAAACAGGACCATCCCGAAATCAGGTGCCATGGATAAAACCACCAGCCCTATCAGCGTAAATCCCATGCCGATCGCCAGGGAATACGGTTTGGGATATTTGTCCGTATACAACCCGACCAGGGGCTGTAACAGTGAAGCGGTAAGCTGAAAGGTCAGGGTTATAAGCCCTACCTGCGCAAAACTCAGCTTAAAGGATTCCTTCACCAGGGGATAGATCGAAGGGATAAGTGATTGTAAGGTGTCGTTCATCATATGAGAAAAACTCAGCGCGAACAATACCGGGAAAACCGTCTTCTCTGCCGTGATACCCGATCCGGCGGAAACCGATGTATTTTTGTGCATGGTAAAAGGATTTTAATACCCTGCAAATTTAAAGTGCCCTCCGTTATCTCATACACAATAGTCATCCTTTTTACGATGCCCAGATCACAAAAAACACACGCTGGCCATTTGCCCGATTTTAAATACTTTTGCATCAAAGAAAAAGTCATGCTGCCAAACGATACGATCATAGCCTTAGCCACTCCGAGCGGCGCAGGAGCCATTGCCGTTATCCGGCTGTCCGGAAAAGAGGCCATCCGCATTGCAGGAGAAAAGTTCCGTTCGGTCAAAGGAAAAGAACTGTCGGCACAAAAAAGCCATACCATTCACCTGGGGCATATCGTCGACGGTCCGAAAGTCCTGGACGAGGTTCTGATCAGTATTTTTAAAAATCCGCATTCCTATACCGGGGAAGATGTTATCGAAATTTCCTGCCACGGTTCCCCTTATATTCAACGCGAAATACTTCAGCTTTTTTTGCGTAACGGCTGCCGCATGGCCAACGCCGGCGAGTTTACCCTTCGTGCCTTTCTCAACGGCAAGCTCGACCTCAGCCAGGCCGAAGCCGTGGCCGACCTTATCGCTTCCGACAACGAGGCTTCACACCAGGTAGCCATTCAGCAAATGCGGGGTGGTTTCTCCGGAGAGATCGAAAAACTACGGCAGGAACTGCTCGACTTCGCTTCACTTATCGAACTCGAACTCGACTTTGCCGAGGAAGATGTCGAATTTGCCGACCGCAGCCGCTTCGAAGAACTCCTGCAACGCATAGAGCTTGTGCTCAAACGCCTTATCGATTCGTTTGCTGTGGGTAATGTGATCAAAAACGGTATTCCCGTAGCCATTGTCGGAGCGCCCAATGTAGGCAAGTCTACCCTGCTCAATGCCCTGCTCAACGAAGAACGGGCTATCGTAAGCGATATCGCCGGAACCACCCGCGATACTATCGAAGACGAAATCGTGATTAACGGTATCGCCTTCCGCTTTATAGACACTGCCGGGATCCGGGAAACCGAAGATGTCGTAGAGAGTATCGGGATTAAAAAGACTTTCGAAAAAATCACCCAGGCACAGGTAGTCATTTACCTTTTCGACGCCTCCCATTTTGCAGCGAACAGCGAAACGATTACCGTTGAAATCGAAAAAATAAAAAACCGGTTCCCGCAAAAACCACTGCTTATCCTCGCCAATAAAACCGACCTGGCCGATAAAGAAGAAATTGCAAAAGGACTGGAATACGACAACCTCCTGTTTATCTCCGCCAGGCAAAACGAAGGCATAGAAACACTCAAGGAAAAACTGCTCGAATTCGTCAACACCGGCGCCCTGCGTAACAACGAAACCATCGTCACCAACAGCCGTCATTACGATGCCCTGCTCAAAGCCCTGGAAGAAATTCAGAAGGTGCAGCACGGCCTTCAAACGGGTATCTCCGGAGACCTCCTCGCCATCGACATCCGCGAAGCCCTGTACCACTTCGGGGAAATCACCGGTCAGGTAACCAATGATGAATTGCTGGGGAATATTTTTGCTAATTTTTGTATCGGTAAATAAATTTATCAAACAACACCAAAAAACATATAACCAAAACAAACAAAATCAATACATTACAAAAAATATTTTGGGTTTAGGTTTCTTTTATAAAGTTAATTTTTGTACCTTTTTTGCACCAAATTTACACCTCTACGATAATTTTTGATAACGGGGTGTAAAAATTTACACCTTGCAATATGAAAATTACTTTAAAAAGGAAAAAACTCAAGAGTGGTAAAATCAGCTTGTATCTGGAATATTACAAAGGCTATTTTATCGACAAAGACGGTATTCAGAAAAACAATCGTGATTTTGAATATCTCAAACTTTATCTACATCAAGACCCAAAAACTCCCGGAGAAAAAAGACACAATCAGGAAACCCTTGATCTGGCCAATCAGATTCTTACGCTTAGAAAGGCAGATTATATCCAGGGCAAATTCAACATTAAAAACACCAAGAAGTCTAAGACCAACTTCCTGGAATATTATGACAGATTAAAGGAGGAACGATACGAAAGCAAGGGGAACTACGATAATTGGGATGCAGCTCTAAAGCATATCGAAAAATACTGCCCTCCAGCTATCACCTTTGAGGATATAGACGAAAATTTTGTCAAAGGTTTTAAAAAGTATTTAAACACCAAAGCCAAAACAAAAGGCGGCACTCCCCTATCGCAGAATTCCAAATACACTTATTTCAATAAGTTCAAAGCCTGCCTGCGTACTGCTTTTGAAGAAGATTATCTCGATAAAAATATCATCAAGAGCGTTAAAGGTTTTGAGCAGGGAGAATCTCAGAGGGAATACCTTACCTATTCCGAATTACAGGCTTTAACCAGGGCAAAATGTAAATACCCTGTTTTGAAATCAGCATTTATTTTTAGCTGCCTTACCGGGCTAAGGTGGAGTGACATCAATAAATTAACCTGGTCCGAAATCCGGGATGAAGATGACAGCTCCCGAATTGTGTTCAGGCAGAAAAAAACCGAAGGTTTGGAGTATCTTTATATCTCCGACCAGGCAAGAGACCTGCTCGGTAAGCGTGGAAATGGAAGTGAGCGGGTATTTACAGGCCTTAAATACGGTGCTCATTTTAATGCGGAAATATTACGCTGGTGTATGCGGGCCGGTATTACCAAACATATTACTTTCCATAGCGCCCGGCATACCTGTGCCGTACTGCTCCTGGAACACGGTGCAGACATATACACCGTATCCAAAATTCTCGGTCACCGGGAATTGAGAACTACAGAAATCTACGCCAAGATTGTTGACACCAAAATGAAGGAGGCGGCGAATATTATACCTGAACTTAAAATTTAATAGTGTGTTTAATTCCTTTTATGAAAAAATACACCGGATAGAGAAAAGGATGAATTCCGTTTCAGGCAGAAGGGCTAAACAGTTCGTAGTTATTTGGATTATATCAGCTCTAATTCTTCTGGGTTATAGTGTTTTTAACCTGGATTTTATGTCTGTTTGGTTAAGAACTATTGTTTTACTTGTCTTATTGCTTTTCGTCTTTAGCTATTTTATCATATTAGGCTATAAGCAATACAAAAGGAAACACGCTAAAGAAGCAGTAAACCTCCCCGATACCTCCGATACTACTTTGAATATAAACCAGACGGAAATCCTGATAAACTTCCTCAAAAAATGGTTTAGTTCACCAAAGGGTTCTGATGCCCTGGAAAACGACCTGAAAAATCTTTTAGAATTAAACCTGGCGAATATAGAAGACGGCGGCCTGATCTCCGAGGCCAACAAGAAAATAGACATCGGGAGAATTCTTTTTCAAATTGCCCATATCGGGATTTGGGATGAAGAAGACATAAAAAAGATTTACAGCAAGAGTATCATTTCCCATAACCGGAGCATCAATGCTTTTAAGGACAATACTTTCAACGATCATAAAAACAGCTTAAAAGAGAAGAAAAAGCTCTATACTAAAGATAGTATTGATATTCCCAAAATATTAAGTATCGAGAGGCCCCCGCTTTGATCTAATTGTTTTTACTTGTTTATTTTGGTTTTTGATCCTCCCTGTTATTTCATGCTATAATTTTGTTTTCAGGAATTCTACGAAAAGAAAACAAAGGCCTTTGTTCATTAGTAATTTAAAACTTTACGATAATGAACAATCTCGAATTAGAAGAGCGCCTGGAAAGAATTGAAAAACTTCTTGCGTTCAACAAACGTGTCCTGACTTTCGATGAAGCCTGTGACTATACAGGCATTTCAAAAAGCTATCTCTATAAGCTAACTTCAGAGAACAGAATCCCTTTTTCCAAACCCAATGGTAAAGTGATTTTCTTTGAAAGGGAAAAGCTCGAAAACTGGCTGTTGAGAAACCACAGGAGATCCCGACAGGAAACAAAGGATGAAGCACTGTCCCATGTCCTGAAGAACAAAAAAGTCTGAAATCCACTCCCTACCCTCTTAGACTTTATTATTCAATTTTTAGCTTGAACCAAAACTGTAAAAAATACGGTTTTTAAATCCACTGATATGGATAAGATACCCTATAGACGCATCGGCACTACCTATTGGAAGGATATTGAACGTCCCCTCATTTCAGGGGACTTCATATCCATCATGGTTCGGTGGAACAAGGAAACAATTATTGCAGATCACGGGAAAACCTATCTATCAAAGGTTCCGAAGTTTGACGGGTTTTGTTGCATTCCTGAACACATTAATCATCGACAGATCATTGGCAATTCATATAATACCTATCACGAATTACCGGTACAGCCCCAACAGGGGAAATGCCCGGTATCGTTGAGTTTTATAGCACATATTTTCGGGGAACAGGCCGAACTGGGACTGGACTATCTAAAGATCATCTACGAGAAGCCTTCACAGATACTCCCGATCCTATGCCTGGTAAGCAAAGAACGAGGTACAGGGAAAAGCACCTTTATCAAATGGCTTAAAGCCATATTCGGTCAGAATATGACCTACATCAAGGGAGATAGTTTTTCATCCCAGTTCAATGCTGATTGGGTTTCGAAAGTCATTGTAGCAGTTGACGAGGTTTTCTTTGATAAAAAGGAGATCACGGAACGATTAAAATATTTGAGTACGACCGACAAGGACAAAATAGAAGCCAAAGGTAAGGATCGCGAGGAAATTGAGTTTTTTGGCAAGTTTATCCTTTGCAGCAACAACGAAGACACCTTTATTCTCATTGATTCCGACGAAATACGCTTTTGGGTACGGAAAGTTCCACCTTTTGAAACGGAAGACACCGAATATTTACACAAACTCATCAAAGAAATACCGGCTTTTTTGCAACACCTTATCGACCGGCCCTATGCTACTAAAAAGAAAACCCGAATGTGGTTTACCCCGGAACAGATCAAGACCAGGGCACTTCAAAAACTGGTTTGGTTAAACAACAATGCGATAGAAAGGGAAATGGTGCTCCTACTCTATGAAATGTTTGAGGCCACCGGGACTGACGAACTGAAAATCACGCCAAGGGAGATCGTGTCAAACCTGAGTAAAGTCAGGCGTAAAAACTTTGAACCCAACGACATCAGGAAAATCCTGAAAAACAAATGGGAACTGACACCTTCGGACAACTCAAATTCCTACCCGGGGTATGAGTTTACCAGTTACGGTGAGTTCGCCCAAATCAGTCGTGTGGGCCGATATTTTACTGTTGAAAGAAAAAAGATTTACAGAATTTTTGATGAAATGATGAATTAAAGACTTAACAAAATGAAAATCAGAAAAATAACTCTTCATCAAAGTTTCATCAAACGTTCATCAAAATGGAAACCCGATCAAAAATGATGAAGATTTAAAATTGAGTTTGATGAATGATGAAAAAATGATAAAGCCTGAAACACCTGTAAAATCAACAGCTCCGAAAGGATTTTCATCATTTCATCAAAATTTTCACCACATAAAACCCGACACATGAAAAAGCAACAATTAACCTGTGAAAGCGCCCGGAATTTTTCCTGTCTGGAAGCCTTGCGCAATCTCGGGCACTTTCCCGTACGGAAAACGGAGAAAGAAGCCTGGTTCCTGAGTCCGCTCAGGTCAGAAACCCAGGCCTCTTTAAAAGTGTCTCTACCATTAAACAGATGGTACGATCACGGTGCCGGTATTGGCGGTAACGTGATCGATCTCGTTTGCCTTATCAACCAATGTTCAGTCAAGGAAGCTCTGGCCATACTGGATCGGGAGAATATTTCTTTTTCTTTTCAGCAACCGGCATCTCCGGAAAAAGATCACGGAATTGCAATTATCCAAACCAAACGTATTAGCCATCCTGCTTTACTTCAATATCTGAAATCAAGGAGTATTAAGTACCAAACAGCTCACCATTATTGTGACGAAGTACATTACGCCCTTAACGGAAAAAGGTATTTTGCTATGGGCCTTAAAAATATTTCCGGCGGTTATGAGCTGAGAAATAAGTTCTATAAAAACAGTTCTTCACCAAAAGACATCACCCTAATCAAGTATAATCAAACAAACCTGGTCATTTGTGAAGGTATGTTTGATATGCTTTCCCTATTAAGTTACAATCCTTCTATCCGGGAAAAAGCTAATGTGTTGGTTTTAAATTCTATTTCATTTGCCGGAAAAATTGAAAAATACCTGCAATCCTACACCTGTATTGAACTTTATTTGGATCGTGATGCCGCAGGTATAAAAACGACTGAATTTTTATTAAAACAAAATCCAAAGTGTATTGATATGTCCCTGTTGTATAAAGGATTTACTGATGTCAACGAATGGTGGGTGACTCAACAGCAACTATCCGGCTGAGTAGGAATTTCGAGATGTGTTTTTGTTGCCACAAAAACAATCTCGCTTTGCTCCCGAAGGTCGCAAAGAGGGTTTCTGCCTGCGGCATTCCGTTTGCAAAAATGTTTAAAGCCCGAATTTCATTTCGACAGGATTATACTTAAAGGTGAAAAGAAAAAGCAAACATAATAAAACCACCTATATTAAATTTCGCTGCACACAGTACGAAAAAAAGCTGCTGCGTATCAAAGCCAAAAGAGCCGGTTTGAGTATAAGTGCTTATTGCCGTATGGCCGTTATGGAAGACCGGATTGTGGAACGATTAACCGAAGAACAACTGGAGGCCTATAAAATGCTGGTACAGTACCACAACAATTTTAAACGCATTAGTAATATGTTCCGCAAACGAAACCCCAGACTGGCCGATGAAGTGCTCCGGTTGGCCCAGGAGATAAAAACACACCTCTATAATTTTAAAAAATGATCGGTAAAGGACAGGCCATAGCACATACGCAGGCTTCCATACAATACGGATGGAACCAGGAAAAGAATGCCGAAATCGTCTATACCCAAAACCTTTGTGGAGATAACCCAAAGGAGGTGACCAAAGAATTTCAAATGATACAGCAGATGAATGTACGTTGTGAAAAAAACACCCTGAGTTTTGTGCTTAGTCCTACTATTGAAGATGGCCAAACGTTAAGCCGGGAAGATCTGGAAGAACTTACCGATACTTTTATGAAAGAAATGGAATTAGGCGAACGGCAGGCTATTGCCTTTGTGCACCGGGATAAAGCCCATACCCATATTCATTTATATGTGAATCGAATTGATTTCCAGGGCAAGGCTTATAAGGATAATTATATCGGCAAGCGAAGCCAGCAGGCCGCCGAACGAACAGCCCGACAATTACAACTCACCACGGTGCGGGAAGTACAGGAAGAAAAGACCATGGCTTTAAAACCTATCCGACAGGAGATCAAAACCATCCATGAAATGGTAATGCGGGAACAGCGTCCCCGGGACTTTGACCAGTATATCCAACTCATGCAACAAAACCGGGTCAAAGTAACCCCTTATATCAATAAATCCGACCAGTTACAGGGGTTCCGATTTCAGTACAAATCTTATAACCTGAAGGGAAGCGAAGTGCACCGGGATATGTCCGGAGGAAAACTGGCCATGGCCATTTCCCAGAACCAACGGTTCGGCCAAAAACTGATACAGAACAACCAGGTAAAACTCATGGGTAAAGCTGTGGAACTAAGCAGTAATATTACGGTCAAAATTGCTAAAGAGCTGGCAAAACAAGTCGCCAAAAGGGCTATGGATACAGGTTTCGGAATGGGATATTAAAAACAAACGTTATGGGAAAATTAGAAGAAATCGCAGAACTATTAACCGAAGAAATCCACGGGTTTAATGTGTCCATTGATCGACTGGAAGAGCTGTCGGAATATCTCGGAGATATCAAAGTCAAGGCGGATGCTACGGAAGTGGAACACCTATTAAAAGAGCACCTCAATAAACACCAAGAATTACAATCGCGTCATGACGAGAATTTAACCGAGGTGTATAAAGCGGTAAAGGGTACTTACCGGCTTCCCCGTTGGCTGGTGATTTCTTTTATTGTAGTACATGCACTTACGTTAGCCTCTATAATTTATAGTGTACATCTTCATAACAAAAAAAAGTACTGGGAGGAAAAATATGAAGGTATCAGAGGGCATTATCATTATTTTATGGAAGACAACCCGGAAGTGAGAACACAGTATGAAAAATGGATACGAGAAGAAAAATAACCGCGCAACATAGGTTAGTTCGGTAAGGATTTGGGGGCTTTTTGGATAGGGCCTTCCCTATGACCTGGGCAAAAAAGCTATCTATGGGACATTCCCTTTGTTTATCGAGGGTGTAAACTGAACTCTGTCTGAATAGATTTTAATTGTTAATTTTATTCAGACAATAATTATGAGCAACAAAGCACAATCAGATTTAGAGAAAAAGATCCTTGAACAGTTTATGTCGGGGAAGAACCTCTTCGGGGAAGGCGGCGCCTTAGCCCCGATGTTAAAGAACGTGATCGAGAAGGCCCTGGAAGCCGAGATGGATGCCCATCTTGATGATCAGGAGCGCACCAAAGGCAATAAGCGCAATGGTAAGGGTAAAAAGACCCTTAAGAGCCGTTTTGGTAGTTTTGATATTGATACCCCCGAAGATCGGCAAAGTAGCTTTGAGCCTGTCCTTGTGAAGAAGCGTCAGACCATTCTTGCCGATCAGCTCTCCGATAAGATCATCGGGCTTTACGGCCTCGGAATGAGTTACCGGGACATCTCTGCCCACATCAAAGAGATGTACGATACCGATATCTCTCATACGGTATTAAGCCAAATTACCGATAGGATCATACCGGAGGTTAAAGCCTGGCAAAACCGCCCTTTAGAGCCCCTGTATTGCATCGTATGGTTAGATGCCATGCACTACAAGGTTAAGGTAGATGGACGCATCGAGCACAAGGCATTATACAATATCCTTGGAGTCAACAAAGAAGGTTATAAAGAAGTGCTGGGGATGTATATCTCCGAGAGTGAAGGGGCCAACTTCTGGCTTCAGGTACTCACGGATTTACAACAGCGTGGATTGGAAGATATCCTGATCGCCTGCACGGATAACCTTAAAGGCTTTACAGAAGCGATTTTGAGCGTTTTCCCCAAGACCCAGGTGCAAAAGTGTATTGTACACCAGATCCGTAATTCCTTGAAGTATATCGCTTCCAAAGATCAAAAGGAATTTTTAAAAGACTTAAAGCGGGTTTACCGGGCCACCAATAAACAGGTGGCCGAAGACGAACTGTTGAACCTGGAAGAAAAATGGGGTCAAAAATATCCTGTAGTGATCGAGAGCTGGCAACGTAATTGGGAAGAACTTTCACAGTATTTTGAGTACACCGAACCGATTCGCAAGATCATTTACACCACCAATGCCGTAGAGGGCTTCCACCGCCAGGTGCGTAAGGTGACCAAGACCAAAGGAGCCTTTACCAACGATATGGCTCTGCTAAAGCTGGTGTATCTGGCCACCAAAAATATCGAGAAGAAATGGACCAGCCCCTTGCAAAATTGGAGTTTGACCATCCAGCAATTATACATTAAATTTGGGAACCGGATTCCCCTGGATTTAGCGGCCTCCCCTTCGGGGGGTACCCCCCGAAGGGGAGAACAATCAGACAGAGTTTAATTTACAGACCCCGGAAGAGATACTTATTTCCGTTTTACACCCTCTTAGACGAGCGTCAGCGAGGTTTATTTCGTCTTTAATTCTTTGATGTACTTATCTACATTAATTTCTAACTCAAGTAGAGTTATTGTCTTTAAATCCAATGCCTTGGCCAAAAGGATTAATTTATCTAAGGTAGGGTTTGCTTCTCCTCTTTCAACAGTCCCTATGAAGAATTTGGTTAAACCAGTATTACTGTCAGCGAGTTCTTGTTGAGAAATATGTTCTTTATCATACTCTTTACTTGGTATTTTTTCCCTAAGTTCTAATAAATACTTCCCAAGTTTTTCCTTTTCAGTCACGCCTTTTTTTATTTGGAATCTTTAAATTTCTTACTTATCTCAAGAAATAATGGTATGATATATCTTACCATTTATGATTTTTTATTATATTTGTATGGATTAATATAAATTTGCAATTCTTCAAATAGAAAATATTGGAAGCAATTGCTTTGAATCTCGAACAGAAAACTGGCACTTTTCATTTACAGCGAGAGGATAAGTAAGATTGCTCACGACCCGGGCGTGGGCTCTTTTATCGCTGTAAGGTATGCCAGTACCCCTGTTCGATAAGTAGAGTTCCACGCCCATCCATTTTCTATCATGGGCTTTCTCAATAACTCTTCTTTTCTAAAGCAAAGGTTTCTGCATAAAATCACTATGAAGTCTTGCAAGGGAATTTGTTGCCCTAAGTATTCCAAAAGCAAAATCCATCTGTAAAACTTTATACCCTATGAAAAGTATACACAATCCCTTGGCAAAGTATTTTGAGTTATTAAAAAGTGGGGAACCTTCTGCTTTAGAATACGTTCATGCTCAATATCGTGGTATCATATTTTGGGTCGGTAAAAGAATGCTAAATGATCATTTCGTCATAGAATCTTTGGTTCAGGATACTTTTTTAAAGTTATGGGTTCACAAGGATAGGATAGAAAGACCTGAGCACATTCTCTATTTCTTAAAGTTTGTGATGAAAAGGGAATGTATTTCATACTATACCAAACCCAGGAATAAATTTTTCAGGAAAATCAATTCCTTAGAGGATTACGACAATTACCAGGACTATATGGCAGGGTACGACCCGGCAAGTATGTCTGAAAACCTGGAAGACCAGGAGTCGGAGCAAAAGGCCTTCGACCGGATCAAAAGCGTATTACCCCTTCTCAATGCAGAAAGAAGGCATTTAATTGAACTCTGTTTAAAATACGGCTTTCGGTATAAAGCCATTGCCGAGGTTATAGGAAAGGGTATCACCGAAACCAGCAACGAGGTAAAAATGGCTATTCAGGACATTAAAACTATCGTCCATCATGGAAATACACCCACATACAGGCAAAAGTCTCCTGGTAGCGATATAAAGGTTTCGGACGTGATGAGCGAGGAACAGGAAAGGATATTGGAACTCAGATGCGACAAGAAATATTCCTTTGCGCTGATTGCCGAAACGCTGAACTTATCCCAAAAGCAAATTCACAAAGAATTTGTAACCGCGTATAAGTTCATCCAGGAGAAGCATAATCTACAATTAGAATCCGCTTAGTATGGAAAAATCTACCCTAAAATTGACCCGAAAAATCCAGTTACTGATTGATTTACCTACTAAAGAAGAACGGAAGGAAAAACTGGATAAACTCTACCAGTGGCAGAACAGATGCTTTAGAGCAGCTAACCTTATTGTTTCCCATTTGTATGTACAGGAAATGGTCAAGGAATTCTTCTATCTATCAGAAGGGATAAAGTATAAACTGGCCGATGAAAAAAAAGATGAGCAAGGAATCTTGCAACGCTCCCGTATCAATACGACCTATCGCGTGGTATCAGATCGCTTTAAAGGGGACATCCCTACAAACATATTGTCCAACCTGAACAGGACCTTGATCGCCTCCTTTAACAAAAATAAGTCCGAATACTGGAAAGGCGAACGCTCGCTGAAGAATTTCAGGAGGGACATGGCTTTTCCTTTTGGTCCCGAGTGCCTCAGCGGATTATCCTTTAACACGGAGAAACAGGTCTTTTGCTTTCGTTTGTTTCAAATCCCTTTTCGTACTTACCTGGGAAAAGATCACACCGATAAACGAAGACTATTGGAGCGAGTGATAAAAGGGGAAACCAAACTTTGTACTTCCCATATCAAACTAAAGGATGGTAAAATCTTCTGGCTGCCTGTTTTTGAAGTCGAAAAAGAAAAACATGGGCTAAGACCGGAAGTGATAGCGGAGGCTTCTTTGTCTCTTGAATATCCCATTGTAGTGAAGACTGTTAACGCCAGGCTCACCATTGGCACCAAGGAAGAGTTCCTGTACAGGAGATTGGCCATACAGGCAGCCCTTAAAAGGGCACAGATCGGGGCGACCTATTCCAGATCGGGCAAAGGGGTTGAAAGAAAATTAAAGGCGGTGAACAAACTCCGCAGTGCGGAAAGCAATTATCTACACCATCGTATACACGTATACAGCAGGAGATTGATCGATTTTTGCATTAAACATCAGGCAGGAACGCTCATTTTATTAAATCAGGAGGACAAGATCGGGATCGCTAAGGAGGAAGAATTTGTATTGCGGAACTGGAGTTATTATGAACTCATGACAAAAATAAAGTACAAAGCCGAGAAAGCAGGTATTGAACTCATCATAGATTAAGAAGTCTATCGAGGGTGCTTGTACACCCGTAAGGTGAGGTCAATGACACTCACTAAATACGAACAGTATATACAACGCGTGGGCTCTCTTATTTTACAGACCTAAATTTTCGGATAAACAGGGTCTGTAAATTAAACTCTGTCTGATTGTTCTCCCCTGCGGGGGGTACCCCCCGCAGGGGAGGCCGCCATTCCATTTTAATTCAACTCCATGGCTTTTAAAATTCTGCCATCACTTAATTTCCATTCCGTAAGCCCATTAGCACTTCTTCCCATAACAATAGCTGCGGCAGCCGACGGACTGGTAAATAAATAATCCTCTTTAAAAATATATTTACCATTGTTAAAAACAACCATCCCCTCTTCTAATAACCTTTCCCTAAGACGTAACCAATTTTTAGGAAATGATTTTGTGACAGATTTGGCTATTTCAGAATCTTTCAAAACCACAAATCCCTCAGTAGTACTTTGTCCTCGTGCATTGGCACCTCTGGCAGCTTCAATAAAAAAAGTATTATTGATTTGCTCTTCAACCGACTGATTATCTGGTCTTAGTTCCTCAAAGATTTTAAAACCAAGAGCATTAACAAGAAGCTTAATATTTTCAATAAATTCTTCCATTTCAGCTTCATCAGATTCAGCGATACTAGGCCGGGGAGGGATATTACCATTGTTTAAAGAATACCTGTTCACTTTAAGGGCAATTTCATAAAGGCGACTTTCAAGGTATTTAATATGGGCCTTGTTAAGGTTTTCATCTTTGCTAACAAAGACCAATGCTTCGGTCCAAAAATCTTTAGCAGATAGGTGCTGTGTAAGCCTTTTATAGATACCTTCGGCTTCTCCAATGTAGGCAAGATCCTTTTCATCAGGATCTTCGGATTTTCCAAATAAAATATATACCCCGGTGTTCTCTAGTTCTGGACGATCAAAAGAATCTTTTACCTTTTTTCGTGGTATCTTAAATGCTTTACCCGTCCAGTTAGATAATTCACATGTCATCCTACCATTGGGATGCCCATCAACAAGAAATATTTTAATGGTTTTGCCAAAGTTCTTCATTGATCAAAAATTCGAAAAATTAAATGTGGCACTTAAATATATAGCAAATTAATTAAACTGTCCTTTGTGTGTTTTTAAGTAATTAATTTTTAATTTCATACCATTAATATGATTGACAAATATTATGAAAAACATAATAACCTCCCATTCAGGACTCAACAAACAATAATCCACAATAGTATTCTGTCACAAATATTTACTAAATTTGTGACAAAACAAACATAACAAATATCCTTAAGTGACTAAAAAAGATATAGAAACAAAAATATTAAAATCTTCGAGAGGATCATTATTCTTCGCTGATAATTTTAGCACCTATGCCTCTCCGGATAACATACGTCAAGTCTTGTCTCGTTTAGAAAAAGAAGGTTTATTGGTACGTTTAGCCCACGGCATTTACCTCAAACCCAAAACAGACGAGATCCTTGGTGTCATTTACCCGGATACTGAAGAAATTGCCCGGCAAATTGCCAAACGGGACAAGGCACGAATCGCACCTACAGGTGTACTGGCATTATATCTCCTGGGCCTTACCACCCAGGTCCCTCTAAAAACCGTGTACCTTACTGACGGTTCGCAGCGAGAAATAAAAATCGGCAACCGCACCATAAAATTCAAAAAAACTGCTCCCAAAACGTTTGCCATTAAAGACGAACTGCTACAGCTTATTGTTCAGGCTTTTAAAGAAAAAGGGCAAAAAGAAGCAGTCGAAGATTTTTTGGTAAAAATACAACCTGCTATACAACAGCTCGAACCCAAAGTCATTGAAAAACAACTGCCATACGCCCCGGTATGGATTCAGAAAGCAGTCCGTAAACTTTATAAACCTGACAACGATGTGGAGTAATCTCAACGCGGAACAAAGGCAACAAATATTACAGCAGGTAAGTGCAAAAACCGGCTTACCTACCTATGTGATAGAAAAAGACTGGTGGGTTTGCCTGGTGTTAAGAGCAGTTTTTAAAACTCGATATGCCGGTTCCATTTTTTTCAAAGGGGGTACTTCGTTAAGTAAAGCCTATCAGCTTATCGAACGCTTTTCTGAAGACATTGATTTAATTATTGACAGGCATTTACTGGGTTTTGATGAATTAGACTCAAAAACCAAAATCAAGAAACTGAGAAAAGCTTCCGGTAGATTTATTATTACGGAATTTCAGAAAGCATTAACAGAGCAAATTAGCCTATTGGGAATAAAAGATCATCAATACGAAATACGATATAACGATCATGTAGATGATACAAGCGACCCTAATACCCTGGAAATAATATACGAGTCCCTTACCTCCAACCGGAATACCTATATTCAACCACGTGTTTTGTTGGAAATGGGTGCACGCTCGTTAACCGAACCTTCTGAAGACCGTTCTATTAACTCTTATATAGATGAGCAATACAAAGATCTGCCTTTTGCATTGCCAGCTTTTGATGTCCAGGTTGTAATTCCAGCAAAAACTTTTCTTGAAAAAACCCTGTTACTGCATGAAGAGTTTTCCAAACCAACGGAAAAAATAAGAACCGATAGGCTTACCAGGCATTTGTATGATTTGGAAAAATTAATGAACACTCCTCATGGTAAATTAGCTATAGAGGATGATGAGCTGTTTGCAACCATAGTAGCACATCGAAAAAAAGTAACTCCTTTGCGTGGTCTGGATTATTCCCGTCACAAAAAGGGAAAATTAAGCATTATTCCACCAGATACGGTTATCAAAGATTGGGAGCAGGATTACAAAACCATGCAGGAAAATATGATTGTGGGCGAAAGTCTGCCGTGGAGAAAACTCATGGAAAGAATGAAAGAAATAGAAAATAAATTGAACCAATTATAAAATTCAGAGATATTAAACTGTAGACTTCCCTTTTTAGGTGAGCCCATAAATTCCCTGACCGATTACAACCATTAAGAGGTCAGTCGCGACCGATTACGACCGATTAAACCCGTAAGGAGAAGAGCTATTTTACATACACTCCCCCAAGCACCACGCAAGTTACCCCGCATGTACCCCGCATGTACCCCGCATGTACCCCGCAAGTTCAATAATCTATATATTCAGTGGTAATGAAAAGCTAAAATATTCTCATTCAAGACGTAACAAAATCTATATATAATCGTCTTTCTATAAAATTTGGTTATAACAAAGGTTTTTACCATATCAACCCTAAGTCAAACAAAAAATGGATAACCAATTAATCGAACATAAAAGTTGGTGGAAACAAAACCGGAAATGGTTTGTCCCGGTTTGCGGAATGTTCCTGATTGCAGTTTATATCTTTTTCTCGTCCGGGGCACCCGGAGTTACCTCTGATATCGTACAAGCCTACAACGACACTGATCTTTATGAGAATGCGCTTAAAAAAGCAGCTTCAGACCCCAGGGTAAAAGATTTGTTAGGGGAAATAGAACCCATTGATAAAATGGCCATCATAGAAGGACAAGTTCAATATAGCAATAACAACATGACAGTAAATTCCACCATACGGATAAACGGGACTAAAGGTAAAGCCCGTATGGATATTTCGGCAAACAAGGTAAGGAATGCGTGGAATTACTCTAAAATAAACATCCGCATTAAAAATCCACCCGAAAAAAGACAAACTATTGAAATTAAAACAACGGATTAAAAAGCCATGTATATGACCCTTAAATCTGCACTTTTCAAAAGATTACACATACAGATTACTTTATCGGCTATCGGCTAAAAACAAACAAATATGAGCCGATTAAAAAGTTTAATTGGTTCAACACCGGAAATTTTCTACACCCATTCAGATATAATATCATCAAAAATAAAAGAAAGCAACTCAACCTGACACAACCTGAATTGGCCAAACACGCCAGTGTCGGGCTTCGCTTTATAAGGGAATTGAGACAGGGAAAAAACATCGGTTCGCCTGGATAAAGTGAATCAGGTTTTACCTTTATTCTCTATGATTTTTATTGTGCATCCTCATAATTCAAAAAATCTTTTTTCAGCCAGATGATATTCATCATGTCACAATTCGGTTTTACCGTTTAACTTCATCGTGAAATTTTAAAAACCGGAAAAATGAAAAGATTTGTTATATGGGCATTGTTACTGTGGGGAATCTCTCCCTATGCCCAGCATATTTCGGACATAACGAAAATAGGTCGCTGCTCCGAAGGACTTATTTCCGTGGAAAAGGACGGGAAATGGGGTTTTGTAGATACCGAAGGTACCCTGGTGATCAACTTCCGGGACGATATCGTAGCAAAGGAAAATTCCCCTTTTTACAGTGAAGGCCTTTGCCGGATCAGCGAGGTCAGGAACGGGATAGTATTTTACGGGTATATGGACCGGACCGGACAAACGGTCATTCCTGCACAATTTCTCAATGCCACTCCCTTTCACAATGGGTTTGCCATAGCTATTGTTACCTCAAAAAATATCAGGGGGAAAAATGAATACCTGAATATGGATATCGTAGTCAATGAATTCGACGAAGTAGTAATCAATACACAGGGCGAAATTGTCACCTACCTCAGGGAACTTAAGGGTATTTTATTATCCGGGAAGCGATATGAACAACCCAGGATAGCATCGGAAATGCTGTCAAACCATCTTGTGGCCATAAAAAACGAGGACGGAAAATGGAGTATTCATAAAATATAATATATCACGATCTGGAAGGCCGTTTTGTTCAACAGCCTTTTTCTTTCGGAAAAGTCGGTACAGGGTCTCAGAAAAGTTTACCCCCTAAAACAACTCAATAACCACTTCTCCTGAAACAATCAGTACATTTTAAACGTCATTACGGGAAACCGGGCGCGGTTGGCCACATCTTCGGCCAGACTGCCAATGAAAAAATGCGATAATCCTTTTCTCCCGTGGGTCGGGATCGCAATCAGGTCGGCCCCGGTCTTTTCGGCAAAGGCATAAATACCTTCTTCCTTGGTAAAAGCATTCCGGGAATATACTCTTTCCAGGTTCTTTAAACTTCCTTCGGCATGGTATAAAAAATGCTCGACTTTTTTATCGAATTGTACCGAATCCCGGAATTCTTCTCCCGGGAGGTTCACATAAAGCAGGCTGACCTCACTGTGAAAAGTGTCAAAAAAGCGCATGGCTCTCCGGTATACCTGGATACTTTCCAGTTCAAAATTGCAGGCGAAGACTACTTTCTTCATTTTAAACTTTTCCGCCGGTTTTTTAACCACCAGTACCGGGATGTCCGAGCTCCGCACTACTTTTTCCGTATTAGACCCGACAAACAGTCCGGATATCCCCCCCGTACCGTGAGACCCCATGACGATGAGATCTACTCCTTTTTCTTTGCCTACATCGTTTATTTCCGAAAAATCCTTGTAATTCTGTACCACTTCCTCCACACTTATCCCTTTTAAATAGTCTTTGGCCAGGAACCTGTCAAATTTTTTCCGGGCCAGTTTCATATAGTATATGGCTTCCGCGTATTCCTGTGATTCATCCTTGGTCAGGACTGCTTCAGAGACCCCTACCATATGGAACAGGACAATTCCTGCTCCTTTTTCCCTGGCGATATCCGCCGCAGTCTTTAATGCATATCCGGAACATTCCGAAAAATCCGTAGGGACGATAATTTTCTTCATGGTTTGTCGAATTTTTTGTTGTTTCTGAATTTCCGAAAGATAGTTAATGCTGTTCCGGATTTCCATGATAAATATCAATCGCTTCCTGTCCTGCTCATAATTTTTATGATTTTAGTCATTTTATACCTTAATTAGTACACCGTATTTTAGTTATAAGCAACAATGTATCAGACAAAAGGGATGACTTTAGTAAACAAACACGGGATCTTACTGGAAAAAACCGACAACAGTTTTGAGAACGAAGGAGTTTTCAACCCGGCTGTTGTGAAAGAAGGGAATTAAGTTAACCCGCTATTTTTTAATTGCGGGATAGACCGGACTCGCGTTATTCCGCCTTCTTTTCCCGCTGTCTTTCCAGTTTTCTGAAATACCCCCGGAACAAAAAGTTGTGTTTCAGGGCTTCCATGTTCTCGTTAAAACGGCCTGTTCCTTCTTCTATATGCTGCATGGTTTGTTCCAGTTGCCGGACGAGAACCGTATCGGTGGCCAGGTAATGCAGTGCGCCCTCGCCGTACCTGATCTCCGTGACCAGGGTATTCAGCTCTTTAACCGTTTGGCTGATCGTGATCGCCGAACTCTCCAGGTGTTCCAGGGTACTTTTCATTTTTCCTGTGGCCTGGGTATCACTGAGCAATACCCCCGCAACACTCTCTTCAAAACTTACCTCCTCCAGTATACGGTCCAGTTTGCCCACCACGCTATTGGCACGCATCCCGGCGTATTTCAGACCGGCTATGGTCTGCCGGAGGTCGGCGGCCATCACGGTATCGTTCAACAATCTTCCCAGTGTTCCTTTTCCCTGGGTAAGCGAACGGGTTACCTTTAAAAGATCGGCGGTAAGCAATGCTGCATTTTCGTTGGTAACACTCAGTGTATTCAGTATATCATCCGTTCCTATCCTGCTGTAAGACGGTATTTCATCTCCGTCCTTCACGTGCTCCGACGCATTCTTCCCCGGGATAATATTGACGATCATATTTCCTACAAGTCCGTCAGAACTTATAGTGGCCACCGCGTCTTTTTTAATATACCCCTGCATTTTTTCACTGATGGCCATGCTTACGCAGATGGCGGTATCATTCTCCATTTCGATGGCTTTTACGGTCCCTGCATCAATCCCGGAAAAGCGTACGTTATTGCCCTTCTGCAACCCGTTGACATTGGAGAAAACAGCTGTAACGGTAAAAGTCTTGCCGAACAGGTTCCGGTTATTACCGATCAGGTAGGCTGCTACCAGCAGGAAAAAAATGCCTGCTGTTACAAAAATACCCAGTTTTATGTTCTCTGAAGATTTTGTCATGATTCTGTTTATTTAAAAAAGGCTTTTACCTGAGGATCAGCTGACCGCTGTAATTCGCGGTAAGTCCCCTCCGCATAATTAATACCGTCTACCAGGAGTATCATACGGTCTGATATGACCCGGGCGCAATCTACATCGTGTGTAATGATGAGCGCAGAAGTACGGTACCTGGCCTGTATGATTCGCATCAGCTCAATAATTTCTTTGGCTGTTATGGGATCGAGACCACTGGTAGGTTCGTCATACAGGATGATCCTGGGATTCATAATTAATGTCCTCGCCAGTGCTACGCGGCGTTTCATTCCCCCGGAAAGTTCAGCCGGCATCAATGCTGTGGCATGCGAAAGCCCTACGCTCTTCAGGGCCTCCAGTACCAGGGTTTCGGTATCCGCCCGGTCCTTAAACCTTTCCTTGTGTCTTCTCAGGGAAAACTCCAGGTTTTCCCTGACGGTCATCGAATCGTAAAGCGCACTGCCCTGGAAGAGAAAGCCGATGTCGGCACGCAGCAGATCCAGTGCTGTCCTGTCCAGTTTAATAATGTCCTTTCCCATCACCTCTATACTACCACTATCGGGTTGCATCAGTCCCACAAGGCATTTAATCATCACGGTCTTCCCCGATCCCGACTTTCCCATAATGACCAGGTTCTCTCCCTGATGCAGTTCCATGTTGAAACCGTTGAGCACATGATTGTCTCCGAAACTTTTTCTGAGGTCCTTTATCCGGATGACTACCTCCTCCTCAGCTTCCCTGACAGGCAAAACAGGCGTTATGGTATTTTCCCTACTCATAATTCATAGAAAATATCAGAGATCAGCACCGCGATAAAATCCAGGATAAAAATAAGCATGGAAGCAGCTACCACAGCGGTATTGGCCGCAGTACCCACCCCCACCGTACCTTTGGCACAGTAATATCCCTTAAAACATCCTACCAGCCCTATGGCTAACCCGAAAAAAAAGGTTTTTACCGTATCCGGGATAAGGTCACTGAATTCCAGGGAATTAAAGACCTGGTTAAAATAAAGCTGAAAGGATACATTCCCCTTCAGGTGTTCTATAAGGAAAGAACCGTACAGTGCCAGCACATCGCCGAAGATCACCAGGACGGGAACCATCAGGGTGGTTGCGGTAATTCTGGTAACTACCAGGAACTTAAACGGATTGGTCCCGGAAACCTCCATGGCATCAATCTGTTCGGTAACCCGCATGGAGCCCAGTTCTGCACCAATACCGGAGGCCACCCTGCCCGCACAGACAAGAGCTATGATCACCGGGCCGATCTCCCTCACGATGGAGATCCCCACCATGGACGGTATCCAGGAAACCGCACCGAATTCCTGCAGGGTCGGACGGGTTTGCAGCGTCAGTACCAGCCCGATGATAAAACCGGTGATCCCCACCAGTGGAAACGACCGGTTCCCCACGCTATAGCACTGGTGCAGCAATTCCCTGATCTCGAAAGGCGGTTTCCATACTTCGGCAAAATAACGCCCGGCGAAACGGGAAAGTTCTCCGCTTAACCGGAAAAAACCGGCTACTTTTCCGGATATCCCCTTTATTCCATGCATATCCCTGCAATTATATATCCAAAGATATGCGCTGTTCGGCACTGTATAAATGATTAATATCATGCCTTGCCGACTGATATTTATCATTCCGAAACACCCGGAATACAGGTAATTTAGATGTGTTAATACTTAAATCATGAAACAGATCATCGACAATTCCGGCCTGCATTTTGAGCACAGATTATGGGAAAAGGAGATCCTCTTCTGGCTGGACGAAATCCGTTCTTTTGAGAACAGGTTAGAAGAAATACAAAGCAAGTGGACCCATCCTGATGTCCTGGTGGAAATGGGACAATTTCAGAACCAGTTTATTCTTCACCGGAATAAAATGGAAGAATTCAAAGAGGAAATAGAAACGCATGAACTTCGTATAGCCGGCCAGTTTATAACTCATGAAGATGCCATAGACCGGGTAGCCCTGAAGTATCACCAGGAAATGAGAGATAAGATGGAAACACAACGAGATCTGTATTTCAGTCTGAAAAAACGGTTTTTCTCCTTTCTGGGCAAATATATGTGACCACGGCTCGGCGAATATCCGGGCAAAAACCGGAAATATGCCGCACAAGCAGTCCGAACCTCTTAAAACAAACATAACATGAACATGATATTGCGATCGATAGCCCTCTTTGTTTTTCTCGGTGTAAATGCACAGCACCACCCGGATAACAATAATACTGCTGCGCAAAGATGGGCCCCTGTTTTGCGCGATATCACTATCGGGGATTATTTCAATTATATGGATTCGCTGGCAGACCGGTACCGTACCGGCTACCCCCTTACCGAACACCTCCTGGTACGGGCCAACCCCCGTATTATTGACTCGCTGGCCGATACGGATTACTACCGGCAGATGGCCCGCGACTCTTTTGTGTATGACCAGAAGAAAATGATTGCCCTGCACCGGGGAGATTCTCTTCTGATCCCCGATTCCATGACCGTTAATCATCTTCTGAAGGTTTTTGCCAACACCTTGATCGACATCAATATTCCCGAATTCAAGCTCCGGATCTATGAGGATACCGTATTGGTCCATACCTTCCCGGTAAGGGTAGGAAAAAACATGAAAAGATTCCTGGCCATGGGAAACCGGGAGACCAACCTGCGAACGATAAGCGGGGAAGGGACCATAGTAAGGCATGAAAGAAACCCCGTATTTTATAATCCTGTGAACGGCCGCCGCTTTTACCTCACCAAAAGAGATGACGAAAAAACCACCGTTATGCCCCGGATACCCTGGATAGAGACCGAGATCAACGGAGTGCGCAACGGGCAGATGATACATCCCACCACCAACCCGGAGACTCTCGGAAAAGCCTATTCCAACGGCTGCATAGGTACCCGGGAGGCCGATATGTGGTATATTTATTATAATGCCCCCATAGGAACAGCCGTTCGGATCAGGTATGACCTGGAGGTTACGGACGAAAAGGGCAACAGCATTACGCTAAAGGACATCTATAGCAAATATAAAGCTGCAGACGATGAATAATACTGTACGGCCGTACCAGCCATGCCGCCATTGTATCGAGAGAACCGGGAATTCCGGCCATAGTAGGGTGTATGAATGCCACAACAGTTTTGAGCTTAGTTCAAAGTGCGGTATTCATGGGGGGAATACCCTGTTTCCTTCTTAAACATCCGGCTGAAATGCTGCGGGTATTTAAACCCGAGTTCATAAGCGATCTCGCTGACGGTTTTCGTATCGTCAAAGATCTTTTCCTTAGCGACGGCCATGATCTTTAAATGAATATATTCCAGGGCGGTTTTCCCGGTTTCCTTCTTTACCAGTTCCCCGAAATAATTGGCTGAAAGGTTCAGTTTATCGGCAAAATACCCCACCTGGGGAAAGCCGGAAGTCTGTGGCAGATCCGAACCAAAGTAGGCATTCAACAACGTTTCAAACGATTCTAAAACTCCCTTGTTTACCGTTTCCCGGGTGATGAATTGCCGGTCGTAAAAGCGCTCGCAGTAATCTAAAAACAATCCGATATTGGATGCAATCAACTTCCTGCTATGTTTATCCAGCCGCTGGTCTATCTCATCAGACACCTTTGCAAAACACTCCAGCACCGTACGTCTTTCTTTTTCTGATATATGGAGGGCCTCATTGGTCTTGTAGGAAAAAAAGTCATAGCGGCCGATCTCCCTGCCCAGGGGAGTTCCCGTAATCAGGTCGGGGTGAAAAAGCAGGGCATGGCCTGCCGGTTGAAATTTTTTTCCGTCATTCTCCAGGGTAAGCACCTGGCCGGGGGCAAAAAAGACCAGGGTCCCTTCCTGGTAATCGTAATACGCCTTACCGTATTTAAAATCCCCGCATTTTACATCCTTCAGAAATACGGTATAGAAACCAAAGTTCAGCGAACCGTGACGGAGCGGTTTGCATTTTGAAAAATCTATAACGCTTACCAGGGGGTGCAGGGTTTCCAGCCCCAGCAGGGCATTGTAGTCTGCTATCTTTTCAAGCTGAATGATGTTGTCCATAATTCTTTTCCATTGAATACCACAAATTTACTACCTTATAATTTAAGAAAGGGCATGAAGTCTCCAGATCGGTAAAAATGGTATGCACCCCCGGACTTCCCGCCTAAGCCACGGTGGCCCTTAGCATCCAGGCAATTTTTTCGTGGTCCTCCATTAATCCGGTTAGAAAATCGGCTGTCCCTTCATCTTTATATTTTTCTGAAACAGGATTGATATGCTCCCGGATAAAAACAATGATGCTCTCGTGGTCTTCCAGGAGTTCCCTGAAGTATCCTTTGGTATCATTTTTTCCCTGGTAATGCTCTGTTAAATGAGTCAGTTCCAGGAATTCCTTTAAAGTCCCCGGAGCATAGTGCCCTATCTTACGCATCCTTTCCGCTACGGCATCTACAAAATCGTGAACCTGGTTATACTGGGTTTCCAGGTATAAATGCTGGGTATGGAAATCCATTCCTTCCAGATTCCAGTGTGCCTTTTGTGTTTTGGTATACAATACGTATTCATCCGCCAGTAACCTGGCCAGGATGTCGGCCACGGCACCGGTGTTCTGATTTGATATTCCAATGTTTGTTTTCATGGTATTTATTTTTTTAGTTATACTTCCCCAGAAAATAAACTGCCAGGCCATACATTCGCAGACAGCCGCTTTTCGCGTATCCGGAATTATACAATATAGTTTGCCACCCCTCCGTCTGCTCTCAGGGCAGCGCCATTGGTGGCGGAGGACAGCGGACTGGCAACATACGTCACCATATGGGCCACTTCCGCGGTATCGGCAAAACGCCGGATCAGGGATGTGGGCCTTCTTTTTTCAAAAAAATCTTCTATAACCGCTTCCACCGTCGTATCGTTTTCTTTCGCCTGGGCTATCAGGTCCTGTGTGTTGGCGCGGCTCATGGTAGGGCCGGGCAACACGCAATTGACCGTGACATCAGTGCCTTTGGTCAGCCTGGCCAATCCGCGGGAAACTGCTAACTGTGCGGTTTTACTGAAACCGTAATGCACCATTTCCGTCGGGATGTTCAAAGCGGATTCGCTGGAAATAAAAATGATCCTTCCCTCGTTCTTTTCCAGCATTCGCGGAAAATAATGCCTGGAAAGCCGAACGCCGCTCATGACATTGACTTCAAACATCTCAAACCACTCTTCATCTGTAATATCTTCAAAATCCACCTGGTTAAAGATGCCGACATTGTTTACCAGGATGTCCACATCCGGGATTTCTTTAAGCAGGTTGTCGATATCGCCTTTTTTTGAAAAATCGGCTACGATACCGGTGATCTCCTCATTCCCGGTTTCTTTTCTAAGGTCTTTGATCCGGTTTGCTACGTCTTCGGCTTTTCTTCCGTTAATAATAACGTGAACACCCTCGGCGGCCAGTCCACTTGCAATAGCATACCCGATCCCGGCAGTGGAGCCGGTAACCAGGGCGGTTTTTCCTTCTAACTTTAAATCCATGACGTATTAACTTTTTTTATCCGTAAATAATATCCTGTTGTAACCGGAAAAAAGGTAGAGCCCCACCAGGTAGATGCCGTAAAACATCTGAATGGATACTGCCGACCAATTTTCCTGGAATGAAGAACCTATGATCAGGATAACGATGGATATCACCCCGGCGGCAGAAACAGTTTTCATTTTCCAACCGGCAATAAGTACTATTCCCAGCAATAGTTCCACAAAGGGCCAGACCAGTGAAAAGGGCTTTACGATCTCAAGCGGGAACGGGGTCTCCGAAAATCCTTTTATCATGCCTTCGGAAAACTGCTGCAATTTGGGAATGCGGATAAACCCATGCCCCAAATAGCTGAAGCCGATAGGTAACCGGGCCAGGGTATACGCTGCTGTCTCGTTCTTCATGTCAGGAATTTTAAACAAAGTAACGAAGAGAAGCCGATAAATGTATTGTAAAAACAAGTGAATTTATTGTAAATTTGAATGATGAAACGCTATAAACAGTTCGACAGCCTGGTCATCAACGATTTTACCACATCGGTATGGGAACACCCGTTGCACAACCACAATCACTATGAATTTATTTTTATAGCCGGGGGAAAGGGAATGCACCATCTGAACAAACGGCTTTTGCCCTATCAGAAAGGATGCCTGTATTTACTGGGGCCGGAGGACGAGCACGAATTCCTGATCGACGAGGAAACGCACTTTGTCTATTTTAAATTCACCAAACTATACCTGGATTCTTTCCGTAATGAAGATGCCGGTGAGTGGAACAGGGACATTGACATTCTTTTAAAGATCCAGGAACACAAACGCGGCAACCTGCTGACCGATGCAGGAGATATGGTCCTTACAGGGCACCTTTTTGAGATTATAGCAGAGGAATACCGCTGCAACCATCTGTTGAGCAAGAAAATTATCTTTCAGCTGTTTAAATCCATTATCCTGGTGGTTAAGCGGAACAAGGTGGGTTATGGCATAAAAACAGGCCGTGATACAATGCCAGGGATTACCGGGGAGTTGCTGGAATATATCGAACTGCATATTTACGAGCCCAAAATGCTCACCAAAAAAGAAATAGCTGGTCATTTTCATTATTCCCCCCATTATATCGGTGCCTTTTTCAAAGAAAAGATCGGGACTTCGCTAAAAGATTATATCCGGCAATACCGCTATACCCTGCTCGAACAACGTTTAAAACACGGACACCACAGCACCAAGCAACTGGCCCTGGAATTTGGTTTTACCGACGAGAGCCACCTGCACAAGTTTGTAAAAGCATTTTCCGGCCAAACGTTTTCGGCGTTGAAAGCAAAGTATGATCAGGGAGTACCAGAGACCATCTCCCTTCCACAAAATTCTTTATCTTAGTGAACTCCCGTTTCGACAATTCCGGATTCCGGAGACTTAAACATACTAAAACCGCTTTATATGAAAACCTCATTCTTCCTGCTTATCCTGACCTTTACCGTACACTATGGCACGGCACAGAAAACCGTGGGAAGCATCGAACGTTCAGATCCCGGGCTCGATGCCATTATAGACCACACGGCCAGAGCCGAAGTCATAGCCGAAGGATTTACCTGGAGTGAAGGCCCTTTGTGGGTGGAACCGGAACAGATGCTCCTGTTCTCGGACGTACCGGAAAATACGGTATACAAATGGACTGAAAACGGGGGTACGGAAATTTATCTGAAGCCCAGCGGGTATACGGGAACAATACCCGGCCACAGCAAGGAACCGGGAAGTAACGGGCTGTTGCTGAATGCCGGGGGCAAGCTGGTATTATGTCAGCACGGCAACCGGCAGGTGGCCAGGATGGAAGCTCCGCTGGACGAACCCGAACCGGTGTTTCACACCCTCGCCGACCGGTATAACGGTAAAAAACTCAACAGTCCCAATGATGCGGTATACAACAGTAAGGGAGAACTCTTCTTTACCGATCCGCCTTACGGCCTTCCCGCACAAAACGATAACGATCCCACTAAGGAAATCGATTTTAACGGGGTTTACAAAGTAACAGCGGACGGACAGGTGGTACTGCTTACCGATAAGATCACCCGGCCCAACGGTATTGCCCTTTTTCCCGGGGAGAAAAAACTCCTGATAGCCAGTTCAGACTCCAACGCGGCCAACTGGTATGTGCTGGACCCGGAGAATACGGAAAAGGAACCGGAACTGTTTTACAGCGCCACCGATAAGAGAAAAGGACTGAAAGGACTTCCCGACGGACTAAAGATCGACTCCCGGGGCATCGTGTATGCCAGTGGCCCCGGGGGTATATGGATCTTTGACCGGAAAGGAAAAGTCCTCGGAAAAATACGATTGCAGGAACCCGCCTCCAATGTGGCCCTTTCCGGGGATGAAAAAACATTGTATATCACGAATGATATGTATGTACTACGGGTACGGTTGAATTAGGGAAAACGCTACTCTCCCCTGCTTTTCAATACCTCAAACAGCCTCTCGGGCTCGTCCGTAGTGATGACATCCATTCCGTGATCGAGCATTTCTTTCATATCTTCTTCCTTGTTTACCGTCCATACATTCAGGGTCATCCCTTCTTTTTTGGCTTCTGCGATCCACTCCGGGTTCTTCCGGTAAACCTTAATGTTATAGTCCAGGCCGGTATATCCCGCTGCCCTGGCCTCGGCAGGAGGCACATCGCCGTTCAGATAAGCCACCTCTGCCTCCGGGTCGAGCTCGTGTACCAGCTTACCGGCTTCGTAATTAAAGCAGATATATTCTACCATATCACGGGCATTCAGGCGCTGTACCAGGGCTACGGCCATACGGGTGAGTTTGAGGGTGCGTTCCGTTCCCGAAGGGGCGGTCTTGATCTCCAGGATCAGCTTTGTCCTGTCCTGTTTGAGCCCTTCTTCCAGGTATTCCTCAACCGTAGGGATATGTTCACCGTTGGGGAGTGTGGCAGCCCGCAATTGCTCATAGGTAGAACTCTCGATATCCATTCCCATAAAACCGGCATCGTGGTTTACCACCATCACATCATCGCTGGTCAGGTGCACATCGAATTCCGAACCATAGCATCCCAGGGCAATGGCATGTTGCAACGATGCGATGGAATTCTGGGGTAATCCTTCCGTTTTCCATGCCCCGCGATGTGCTATGACCTTATTGTTCTGTTCTCCGGATGTTCCGCAGCTTCCCAACAGCAATGCCAGTACCAGGGACATTGCAGCCGTTACGTTTACAAATCGTCTTATCATAATTGATTTTCATAAAAAAAGGTGCCCCTAACAATTGCGGGCACCCTGGTTATACTTAAACTTCTTAACTCATATTCAGCGTAAATGCTTTCGGACGTTCCATGCTTTCGGAATATTCCTTACCGAAGCGGTCTGTAACCCTGATCTCCAGGGTACTGTCTGCCGCACCGGCCTTTACCTTGAAAAAGTGGGCCGTCGTATTGGTCACAAAGGAAGAGGTGGGCACTGCCCCGGCATTGACGCGAAAAGCTTCATAGGAAACGATATGCAACGGGTCTTTCACCTTTACCCTGGTCACTTCCAGCGGGTTCCCGTTTTCAGTAACTTCCACCTTCCACTGGCTGTCATATCCCCATACGTTGATCAACACTTCATTTGCGGAAGCCGGTGTCGCATAAACTCCTGCATAGGGAGCCAGGTCGGCATCGCTGGCGTCAGGGGCAAATTCGGCTGCATTGATATGCACCTTGTTCAGGTCGTAGGCCCGGAACTGGTAATCTTCATCATAGCCTATACTCTTATAGCTCCACTGCAGGTCGGTGCCGTTGATCTTCCAGATACCGTATCCGCCGGGGCTTCCGTCTTTACAGATATGATTTCCGGCATAGCCGTTCCTGCCGGTCCACCACCAGGTTGCACAGATCGCCGCGGTATTG
Source organism: Sinomicrobium soli (assembly GCF_003285545.1). GTDB lineage: Bacteria > Bacteroidota > Bacteroidia > Flavobacteriales > Flavobacteriaceae > Sinomicrobium. The sequence continues at coordinate 135,005 of NZ_QLNV01000007.1, forward strand.
TGTTCCATGAGGTTGGATTCCTCCTCCACGGTATAATTGATATGCGTATGCCCGGAAAGTACATGTACGGTCGGGAACTCCTTCAGGCAATCTATCAGGGCACTTCCGTTGAGCAGGTCGATGGTGTCTGCCTGGTTTCCTCCGCTGTCCAGGGAGGGGTTTTTATACAGGGGAGTGTGCATGGCCACTACTACCGGGGTGCTTTTGTCCGTAATGGCTGCCAGGTCCTTTTTCAGCCATTCCAGCTGGTCGGAAGCGATAACTTCATTGTAATTACGCTGCCCTACATTACCTTCGGACCCCCCGCTGTTCAGGTATTCCACATCATCCAGTACCACATAGTGTACTTTACCCAGGTTAAAGGAATAATAGGTAGGGCCTATCACTGCCCTGTACTTATCCTCCGCTCCCCAGTCGTTGGCAACATAGGGGTCGTAATCGTGATTTCCTATAAGGTTAAACACCGGGCTGTTCAGTTTGTTCATATACGGGATATACTCGTTCAGCCCGAAGTTATTATTATACCAATAAGCATCCCAGGTCATATCGCCCAGGGTCAGCACATAGACCCTGGTACCGTCGGCGGCATATTTATCGATGGTCGCATTGACATCGGGCAATACCTTGCTGTTAAACTGGTCGAGGTCGTTATTCCTGTCGGCCAGGTGCCAGTCGGCCATAGGGATGACCACGTGATTTTCATTACTCACCCCGATCAGGGAAAAGTCCTGCTGCTCCACGGTCTGCGGGCTGCCGCTCAGCCGCTTAAAGAACTGGGGCGCATTTCCGTTGTTGGCCACCTCATAGTTTCCGGGTACCGAAATAAACACAAATCCCGTCTTTTTAAGCGAAGGCAGGTAATACCTTCCTTCCCCGTCGGTCACTGTGACCTCATACCCGTCGGAAACCACCACTCCGGGTATTCCTCTTCCGTCGGAATATACCAGTCCCTTAACCGTCATTCCCTCGATATCGGGAAGGTCGGTATCGGCTACCAGGTTGATCAGTACGCTTCCGAGCACCAGGCTCTCTTCGCCCCGGGTTACGGTAAGGCGGTATACCCCGGAAGTGAATTCTTCCGGTACGGGAAAGCTCACCGAATTATCGGTTACCGAACTCACCGTACTGCTGTATTCGGCGCCTCCGGACACCGTGGATGTAAGGGTGATAAGGTCTCCCGTCAGAAAGCCTTCCCCGGAAAGGGTCATTTCCCCTCCGGCCAGGACATCCAGCCCGGAAGGGATTACTACCTTTTTAATATTCAGGTTATTGTCCGGATCAAAGCTGTCGTCGTCATTTCCACAGCTTGAGAATCCCAGGCCTATACCGCTTAAACCGGCAAGGGTGGTGAGCCCTCCTATTTTTATAAATCGTCGTCTTGATTGGGTCATATGAACAGGTTTCATTTAATCTATGATTTCTACTTTAATATCATCCAGGAAAATACGGTTCTTGCCCTGGCCTACTCCGTTCAGGTCATAATCGTTACCGAGGAATTTGATCTGGGTGTCCGAAGTAGCCCCGGTAATGATAAAGCTGTAGGCCCGGTCTTCTGCCCAGATATCGTTTTCCACTCCCGCATCATCTTCGGCCCTGGAATTGGGAATATTGTCTATGGTAAAACTATCTGCGCTGGCTTCCCCGGCTCCGAGTGCAGATACCCTGAGGATCCTGTCGTCTACATTTCCTCCGGCAGAGATATAGGCTGCTGCCTTAAAGGTGACCTGTACATTGGCAGTCCCTTCTATATTCAGTTTCGGGGAAATAATATCTCCTCCTACATTGGTTTTGCCCAGTTTTACAAATCCCTGGCGGGCGTATACGATCTGCTGGTTGCCGGAAATTTCCACCGGGGTACTCTCCCACCCGTGGTTTTTCTCTTCCTGTGTCCAGGTGTCATAACGTTTCTCACCCGTAGTTTCATAGGGGATGGCATTTCCGTAAGACAACCAGCTGAAGTTTTCCTCGAGAATAACGGTATTGGACGATTGCGCTATGGTTACGGTCTGGTCCAGTTCCGGGTATTCCGGGGAGCTTACGGTAAGCGATACTTCACGCCCGTCACTCCTGTTTTCGGTACCCTGCAGTACAATACTGTTTTCAGTAACCTCCACCTCGGTAAGCCAGTCGTTGTTATCTACGGTATAGTCCCAGCCTACGGTAGCCTTGATGGCAATGGTAAGCTCGCCCCCCGCAGCAGGGATCGAATAGCCCGCTTCGGCACCTTCGAGGGTAATAAAGGGTACATTCTCCTGTTGTTCTACCGAAAACAGTACCGGTTGCTCTTCCCCGTTCACCACAAAGGCAAAACGGGCGCTCCGGGGCTGAATGGTCATATTCTCCTGTACGATGATACTGAAGATCCCCTCGTCATCACCTTCGTCAGGAAAGGCCCTTACCCAGTCGTTCTCTTCCTGGGCCACGACTTTCCACGGCTGGTTGGAACGCACTACGTATTTCCGGGTTGCTGCCGCAGGATCCACGGAAAGCCCTGTCGGGTCTCCCTCTATGGTAAAATAGGGATCTTCGGCCACCTCGTCGTCATCATTATTACACGACATAAAGACCAGGGGAAGGAACAACATCACGGCAAAAAGCCTCCTGAGTGTTTTTCCTGCACTGAAAATATCCTGTGTATTCATGTTTCTGTTTTTTTTGATTGGTTAGTTTCCTCCCTCTATGGCCTGTTTGCTCCACCATACGGGGGTTTTCATATTGTTTTCTCCTCCCATCCTGTCCAGGGCTTCCCGGGCATGGTCATTATTCGTAGCCATGGTAGTATTGGGATAGGCAAAACGGGTAGGCAGGATAAAGTCGTTATACACGGTCCCGTTTCCTATGGTGAGTTCCGGGTACCCGGTACGCCGGTATTCGTGGTAGGCTTCCATCCCTACCCAGAACAGGGCCAGGTATTTCTGGTTTGCGATCAGCTCCTCCTTGTCGGTTGCATCGTTCCAGGAAGCCAGCTCAGAATCGAGGAAGGTATCTATATCACTGTTGGAAATAGTGACAGGGGTTTCACTGTATTCCCCGTATTCAGACCACTTCTCCATAGAAGCCCTTATGGCGCTGGAATAGTATCCCTCAGCTGCAGACTCACCTCCGGGAATATCTCCTTTAAGGGCAGCTTCGGCGAAGATAAACTGCACTTCGGCATAGTCCATAAACCATCCCGGCGCATCCGGACGACAGAAAACGGCAGCGTTCAGCCAGGATGTGCCCCGGTCTACTTCGCCTTGCTCCTCCGGGGTACATCCGGCTACGGTACCTTTCCAGACATTGTTACCGGGATTTTTCTTCCCGATAATAGGTAAACGCGGGTCGGTATAGGTCTGTGCCCCGGTGCTGCTGGTTACCACCGTCATTTTTATAAGCTGTTCCGTAAGCTTCCTTCCCGAACTGGTAAAATCCCCCTCATTGGTCAGGGCAAATTCGTTCCGGTACGGATCACTTCCCGAAAAGATCACCGTGGCATTATCCGCATTAGACGTAAAAATGGGGTACCTGGACGGATTGTTCAGTATCTCGGTCATCTTGGCCGCCGTTCCCATTTCACTTCTTCCGCTTACCCTGCACAACAGCCGCAGGTAAAGGGAGTTGTTGAATTTCCGCCACTGTTCCATATCACCGCCATACATCCCGTCCAGTGCCGGCTTCAGGAATTCGGGGTTTGTAGCATAAAGGTCATTGGCCGTTTCCAGGGCCTCGAACAGCTGCCGGTATACCTCTTCCTGCGAATCGAATTTTGGTTTGAGGATCCCGTCGGCCTGCCGTGCCTGGAAGGCTTCCGTATATGGAATATCGCCAAAGATATCGGTAAGGTTAGACATATACATCACCTTTAAGGTCATGGCTATAGCCTGAAGGGATACATCTTCCTGCTCCACGCTCAGTTCATACATATGACTCACATTGTTCCCATAGCGGCCATACATATTCCACACGTTACTCCAGTTACTTTCACTGATGGAATACCTATGCTCTTGCCGGGTGGTTCCCCCGGTAAAGGCGGTAAACTGTATCAGTTCGTTATTCCAGAACCAGGTGTAATTCAGCCAGGCATTGGCCCCGTTATACAACAGGGGTTCAAACATCCCGCTGGCCTTTATCTGCCCTAACAGGGTAGCGTTCGGGTTCGTATTGATATCTTCGAAATCACCGGTACATCCCACTGTGAGAAGCAGTGCAAATCCGACTGTCTTTATTTTGTTTATACTTATCATAGCTGTTGAATTAGAATGAAAGTTTAACATTTAACCCGTAGGACCTGGTCATGGGAAAGGCCATGGACTCTATCCCCGGATGAATATCCGAACCATTCAGCATCCCGGTTTCCGGGTCGTATTGCGGAAAATCGGTCCAGGTAAACAGGTTAGTGGCAAAGGCCCCTATACTGGCACTCTGCAAAAACCCGGTCTTGCGGCATATCTCACCGGGAAAATCGTAGTCCAGGCGAACTTCCCTCAGTTTCAGGAAAGATGTATCGAAAGTATTCATCTCTACATTATCCCTGTTCCACACATACGTATTGTAATAGGTTTGTATGCTGTTGGTCACCGTAGTGTTTTTGGTATAGGTTACTGTACCGTCGGAATGCTCAATACGGTTAACCCCCGGATGTACCAGGCCGTCATACCTTCCTTTGAGGGAGTTTTTGAGTTTTCCCTGGTAGGAAAGAGAAAAGTTGGTCACCGAAAAGGCATTTCCTCCCCACTGCCCGGAAAAAGCGGCCATCAGTGAAAAGTTCTTATAGCGGAACCGTTGTATCATCCCTCCTCTCCAGTCGGGATTTACCTTTCCGATCCTCCGGTCCGGATTGGTATCAAGCTCCGGGTAGCCTTCAGAATTTACAATATGCATACCGGAAGCATCTACCTGTTCTCCGTTCTCGTCGACATAGAAAGCTCCTTCAGGTGCTCTCCGGAACCCTTTTCCGTAAATGACATTCATTTCTTCACCGAGATAGGAATACACGAAAACCCGGCTTCCGATAGTGGTTCCCCTACCCGGCTGATAAGGCTCGTCAGGGTCCCAGCCATCCTGCAGGCTTACCAGTTCATTAAAGTTCTTAGACCAGGTAAGGTCGAACGACCAGGTAAAATCTTCTGTTCTCATCGGCACGAACGTTCCGGCTACTTCAATCCCTTTATTTACGATCTCCCCGGCATTGATCTTCCGTCCGGTAGCCCCGGTAATCTGGTCGGTGGCAACCGTTATAATCTGATCAGTCATGGAAGAATAATACAAGGCGAGATCAAGTGAAATACGGTTCTTAAAAAGTTTGGTTTCCAGTCCTACCTCCCAGCTCTCCACATTTTCAGGCCGGATCAGCGGATCAGGAATGGTTCCCGGTACTACAGAACCTCCCGGAAATGAAGTGGTTCCATAGGTCTGATCTAACTGATAAGCATCGGTATCATTCCCCACATTGGCCCAGGAAAGGCGAAGTTTAAGCATATCTACCCAGGGCGCATTTTCCCGAAAGTTAAATATCCTGTCGGTCAATATACTTGCCGCTACAGATGGGTAAAAATAAGACCAATTGCCTCGTGCCAGAGTACTTGACCAGTCGTTACGCGCAGTGATATCCACAAAATATGTATCGTCCCAACTCAGCGAGGCCATTCCGTAAAGGCTGTTGATCATTTTTTTGCTATGAAAGTCATATACACTGGGAATTACACCGGTAGGCAAGTTGGTCGTGTGGTACACCCCTTCCTCCCCCAGCTCATCGAGGGTGGTTTTACTGTTGTGGTGTTTTTGGGTCATATTGTTTCCCCCCAACATCAAAGACAGTCCGAAACGGTCTTCCACAAGGGTATTATTGATATACCGCAGCATAAAATCGGTATTCAGTTCGTAATGCCCTATGGTTTGTTCCCGGTAAAAACCGTTCTGGTACCCCGCCGTATAAAACGGTTTACGCTGGGTACGAAAGTCATTAGACCAATCAAGCCCTGATCTCAGGTCAAGAGTAAGCCCTTCCATCAGGTCAAAAGACAGGGTCACATTTCCGAACACCCGGTTTTTATCATTACCGTTCAGCCCTTCGTACAGTGTCCTGTACGGATTAAAAGAATTGGCCGAAGGGTACACCAGTCCCTGGCCGTTCTCTCCCTGTGCATTCCAGTTGGTATAATTATAACGCCCTTCAAAATGTTCCTTCTTCCATTCGTCTATACTGTTGACATTAAATCCCCATACCAGGGCATACATGGGGTTGACCTCATCATATCCTCCTGCAGGCATATTATCGCTCTTCCGGTTGTAATAATTCACCTTGGTACTAAGCTTGATCTTGTCGTTCAGCGGTGTGGTAAACGACAAGGAAACCGAACGCTTATTAAACCCGGTATTGGGCAGTATCCATTCGTTTTCGTAATTGGTAAATGAAAACCGTGTGGAAGTCCCTTCCCCGTTACCTCCGCTTACGGTCACCGTGTTATTGGTAGTTACCCCGGTCTGAAAGAACCCGGTATACCAATCGTCCTGGTATACCCAGGGCAGCTTGGTATAGGTATTGTTATCCCAGTCTTTGGAGGCGTAGAGGTAACGCATTTTATTAGGATCGAATTTTTCCCCGAAAGTATATCTGGAATAACGGCGGGGGGTAGCCACCCCGTCAGGCGCCATTTCGGGAGTGAGTTCCCACATCGAAAATTCATTCAGCCCCATATCGGAACCATTCCCGTATTCGGTCTGGAAGTCGGGAAAATAACCGGCACGTTCAAAAGTCAGGGAAGAGTTTATGGTCACCCCAAGGCCCTTATCCTTACGTCCGGATTTGGTTGTAATGATAATCGCCCCGTTAGCGGCCCGTGAACCGTAAAGTGCAGCAGCAGCCGGGCCTTTAAGTACCGAAACGGACTCCACATCCTCCGGGTTGATATCACTGGCCCCGTTACCGTAATCTACCGGGGCATCTGCCTGGGCATAATTACTTACACTCCTGGTTGCTGTTATGTCATCATAAATGGGGATCCCGTCTACTACAAACAACGGACTGTTTTTGCCGTAGTCAAGAGACAGGTCGCCCCTGAGACTCGTTCTTACCGAACCGGCAGGGCCGGTACCTGCAGAAGAAAAGGATAATCCCGCCACTTTTCCCGACATATTGTTCATCCAGTTCCCGGTGACGGTCTTGGTCAGGTCGTCACCCTCTACCTTGGTCACCGCATAACCAAGGGACTTTTCTTCCCTCGTAATGTTGAGGGCGGTAACCACTACCTCATCGAGGGTCTCATTTTCCTCTTCCAGGACCACCTGGATATGGCTTCTGCCGTTTACGGCTACTTCCTGGCGTTTCATCCCGATATAGGTAAATACCAGCACGCCGTCGGCAGGGACCCCGCCAAGTTCGAAATTACCGTCAAAATCGGTTGTGGTCCCCAGGCTGGTACCCTTGCGCACAATGGTAACCCCTAACAGGGGCACGCCGTTGGCATCGGAAACGGTACCGCTCACCGCAGACCGCTGAACCGCCCTAAGGGTTACCGTATTTCCCGAGATGATATAGGTAACTCCGGCCGAACGGCCGATGCGGTCGAGGATGTTCTTTAAGGATTCGTTGTTAAAATTATAGGAGAACGACCTGCGGTCGTTAAGGATCTCATCGGAATACCTGAACTGGTAACCGGACTGTTGTTCCAGCTGTTTAAAAAGCTGGTCCAGCGTTGTATTTTCAATGTTAAGAGTCAGTCTTTCTCCAGCCTGGTTCTGCGCAAGAACCCCACTGGCCGGAAGGCACAGCAGGCATATCAAAAGGAGGTGCTGACACAGGCCTTTTACGAAAAGAAATTTCCCTTTTTCACGTAAACTTAATTTCATAACTTGGTAGTTTATTAATTTTAGTTAACTGAATTCCACAGAATTCACTTTCTTCCCACCGGAACTGGTGACGACAGTTCCGGTGTTTCTTTCGGTGCGATAGCGGTTTTTCCTCTTATAGTCGGTCTCCTTTAATGGTTATCGTATCGTTTTTAACTTCATACTTCATCCCTGTCATAAACTGCAGGCTCCGAAGTACGTTATCCAGGGATTCATTTTTATAAGTCCCCCTTATCGTACGTTGCAGAATAGCTTCCGATTCGCACTGCACCTTCACCCCGTACCAGTGTTCCATAATCTCAAAAGCCTCTCCGGCCGGGATCTCATCAAATCGCAAAATATTTTTACGCCATTCGGTAAAGCGGGCGGCCGCTACCGCAGCGGTGATAAATTTCTTCTTTTCCACATCGAAAAAGGCGCGGTTGCCCGGGGTCAGGATCACCCCGGCGCCGGTGTGTATACCGGATACCTTTACCTTTCCGGTCTCTACGGTTACGGCCATATCAGTGGTATCGGCATAGCTTACCCCGAAAGAGGTCCCCAGGACCGTAGTCCTGAAATCTCCCGAGCTTACCACAAAGGGCTGGTGCGTATTCTTCACAACCTCAAAAAAGGCTTCTCCCTCCAGCCTTACCTGTCTCTCCTTCCCTGAAAACCGCTCCGGGTATACCAGGCTGGCACCGGCATTGAGATAGGCCACAGAACCGTCGGGCAGGGTGAGTTGTTTTCTTTCTCCCTTCCCACTCATTGCGGTAACATACTCCGGGGCCGGCAAAAACATATCCGGGCCGGCAATATGGTAATATCCGAGCCCTATACTTATGAATACCAGTACGGCAGCAGCCCACTGTACCGCACGACGGCGCATCCGGTACCTTTTATGTACTGCCTCCGAACGAGCCCTTTCTATTTTTGAACGCAACATGCCAAGCCCCCTTTCCAGGCTGAATTCATCAGGACGGAGACCTGTATCCTTCTTCCATTCCCGGCTCAGCCATTCATACGCTTTGCGGTACGAGTCATTTTCCAGGTATCCTTTCAATACCCGCCGCTCGCTGTCCGAGGCTTCCCCGGTAAGGACTTTTGCTGCCAGTTCATAAAAGGCATCATTACTCATTAGGACATCGCTTTTTATTATTAAGACTGGAATTTGGTCAGGAACCTGCCATTGCAGCAGGTTAACAAATCGTTAACTAAACACCTGTATGCTTCAGAAGTGTACCTCCATCAACAGCAAACAGGGAATAAAAGAGGTCAGAAACCGGGATTCATACTGAGAAATATGCCTAATGGCCTCTATCATCTGCTTCTGTACGGTATTCACGGAGATCTGGAGCATTTCTGCTATCTCCCTGTATTTCATACCTTCCAGGCGGCTCAGTTTGAAAATGATCTTCCGTTGCGGGGGGAGTTCATCGATAATCGATGCTATATGCTTCTCCGTTTCCGAATACCGCAGCAGGGATTCCGCATTCATATCGGAAGCTTTCTCATGAGAACCGGAATGCTGTATTTCGAAGAAAGTCTCCCTGTTCTGATGCAATACCGTCAAAGATCGGTTTTTTATGGCGATAAAAAGATAGGATTTCAGATTTTTCACCTGAAGCTTGCGGCGGTTCTGCCAGATATTAAAAAAGACATCGGAAACCACCTCTTCGGCCACATCCGGGTTTTTTACAAAAGATCCTGCAAACTGGCAGAGCGGGTAATAATATTTTTGAAACAGTTGTTCCAGTGCCGACTGGTCATCGTCCTGTATCCGTTTCAGTAATAGATTGTCTTGCTCCATCCTTGCTGCTGATCTCCTTTTAACCGGGTTCATTTTTAGAGACGGGAAAATTACTGTGAAAGACATGCCTGTTTGTTATGGTATGGTTAAATAAAAATGGTGTTTATTACGATATTGTAATCACGTTTTCCGGAGGGTTTTGCACACGAGGATAAAAACCGATACTACCTCTTGTTTACTGTTGTATTTCCGGAAATATACTGGTCATTATGCTGTTATCTTCAGTTGTTGTTAAAAGCTCATATAGAGAAGGGCAGCCAGGGCAGCCCCTATTACCGGCCCGAATACGGGTATCCAGGCATATCCCCAGCCGTTACTGCCTTTTCCTTTTATGGGCAGCAAGGCATGGACAATACGCGGGCCGAGATCACGCGCCGGGTTGATAGCGTATCCCGTGGTTCCTCCCAGCGACAGCCCGATGGCCCAGACCACAAAGGCTACGGGAAGTGCCCCTATGGACCCGAGCCCTATGGTGGTCCCGTTTCCGTCATTGACTTCCGGGTCTGTAAAATAAAATACGCACACCAGCAGGACAAAAGTTCCGAGGATCTCACTGAGCAGGTTCCTGAAATTATCCGGAATGGCCGGATCGGTACAGAATACCGCTCTTTTAAGGCCGGGATCGTCCGTGGTATCGAAATGGTCCTTATACATGGAATAGGCCAGAAAGGCACCGGTCATGGCCCCGATAAACTGGGCCGCTACATACACGGGTACCTGTTCCCAGGAAAATTTTCCCGCAATGGCAAGTCCGACAGACACCGCCGGGTTCAGATGGGCCCCGCTGTATGGCCCTGCCACTACAACACCTACAAACACGGCCAGTGCCCATCCCGTAGTAATGGCGATCCAGCCACCGGCCTTTCCTTTGGTTCCGTTCAGAATGGTATTGGCTACGATACCTGCCCCGAGTAATATCAGCAGGGCGGTACCCAGAATTTCTGCGACAAATGGTGACATAAGCTAAAGATTAATGTTCCGTCCAGTATTCCAGCGCCCTGATCGCCTTATACCATCCCTCAATTCCTTTTTCTATCTGTTCCCTGTCCTGCGTTGGAGTATACCGGGTATCTTCCTCCCAGTTCTTATTGATCTCCTCCACGTCCTTCCAGTACCCCACGGCCAGTCCGGCGAGGTAGGCCGCTCCGAGGGCCGTGGTTTCCGTAATACGGGGGCGTACTGTTACCGTGTCGAGCACATCGGCCTGGAACTGCATCATCATATTGTTTACCGTAGCTCCCCCGTCTACCCTCAATTCTTCTATATCTATTCCGGAATCGGCTTCCATGGCCTTGAGGATATCCATGGTCTGATAGGCGATCGCTTCCAGGGCGGCCCGTGCAATATGGGCATCGGTAGTACCCCTGGTAATACCGAAAACAGTACCCCTGGCATTCTGGTTCCAGTGCGGCGCACCCAGTCCTGCAAAAGAAGGTACGAAATAGACTCCTTCAGTACTTTCTACCGATCCGGCCAGGCGCTCGACATCTTCAGACCGCTTGATAATATTCAGTCCGTCGCGGAGCCATTGTACAACGGCCCCTCCTATAAAAACACTCCCTTCGAGGGCATATTCCGTTTTACCGTTTATCTTCCACGCTACCGTAGTGAGCAGGTTGTTTTCCGACAGTATGGGTTTTTCTCCTATGTTCATCAGCATAAAACAGCCTGTTCCATAGGTATTTTTCACCATTCCGGGTTTGGTACACATCTGTCCGAACAAGGCAGCCATCTGGTCTCCGGCAATCCCTGCGATCGGGATTTTGGAAGCGAATACGGTGGTCTTGGTATGGCCGTAGACCTCACTGCTCTCTTTCACTTCCGGCAACATGCTTTCCGGAATGCCGAAGAAGTCGAGCAGTTCCCTGTCCCACTCCATGATATGTATATTGAAAAGCAGGGTACGGCAGGCGTTGGTCACATCGGTCACATGCAGTTCTCCCTTGGTAAAATTCCATATGATCCAGGTATCGATGGTCCCCATGACCAGGTCTCCCGCCTCTGCCTTTTCCCTGGCCCCTTCCACGTGGTCCAGTATCCACTTTACCTTGGTCCCGGAAAAATAGGAATCTATGACCAGGCCGGTTTTCCTGCGGATCATTTCGGCCTGCCCGGTTTTTTTCAGGTCTTCACAGTATGCCGAAGTCCTTTTGTCTTGCCACACTATGGCATTATAGACCGGTTTCCCGGTATGCCTGTCCCATACCACTACGGTTTCGCGCTGGTTGGTAATTCCTATCGCGGCTATATTAGTGCCGTTGAACCCGGCCTTGGTAGTAGCCTCGGCAGCCACTCCCGCCTGGGTAGACCAGATCTCGAGAGGATCGTGCTCTACCCACCCCGGTTGCGGAAAATGCTGTGTGAATTCTTTCTGGGCTACAGAGATAATACTTCCCTTCCTGTCGAAAAGAATGGCTCTCGAGCTGGTGGTACCCTGATCCAGTGCCAGAATATACTGTTCCATAATCTGTTTCGTTATTGTATGTTGGTTTTTATATATTGATCTCGTTTAAACTTCCTGTCAATTCAGCACATAATGCCCGGCTATCGTTCTGAAACTATCCACCTGTTTTTCCTGCCATTCCCCGTCTTTTTCCAGTTCACGGGCCATCATTCCCGCCACATCGGGGGCCATTTCTATCGCCGCCCTGGCATCGAGAAACAGCGCCCTCACCCTTCTGGCCAGCACGTCTTCGACGGTTCGCGCCATTTCGTGGCGGACCGCCCATACGACTTCTGCCTTCAGGAACGGAAGTCTTTCATGCAGCCGCTCCCCCAGTTCCGGATGTTCTGCTATCATCTGGTGTATACCGCTTTGGTCACTGCCGTATATATAGAGGTGGTTATTCCGGTCTACAGCTTCCATAGCCCCGTGCAACGGCAGTGATTTTGTCTTACAGGCCTTTCTGGGAAGCATTCCTGCCGATATGGCCTTATCTATGGTATCCTGGGCCATACGCCGAAACGTAGTCCATTTTCCTCCCGTAATGGTAATCAGTCCCGTTTTGGAGAGGATCACCTTATGGCTCCTGGATATTTCCTTGGTTTTCTGCGAGTCTCCCTGTGGTGCCGCCAGCGGCCTGAGCCCGGCAAACACACTCCGTACATCCTTGCGCGTAGCCGGTTTTACCACATACCTGTTAAAAGTTTTCAGGATAAAGTCTATTTCTGTTTCCAGTGCCGTAGGTTCCAGGCAGTGTTCATCCAGCATGGTATCGGTAGTTCCAACGATCAGTTTGTCATGCCACGGCACTACGAACAATATCCTTCCGTCATCGGTTTTCGGGATCATGATCGCATCTTCTCCAGGCAGAAAGGAACGGTCGAATACCAGGTGAACGCCCTGGCTGGGGCGAACCATATTCGGTGCTTCGGGGTTATCCATTTTCAGGATCTCATCGGTAAAGACCCCCGTTGCATTGATCACGGCCTTTCCCTTAAACCGGTAAGTCAGGCCGGTTTCCTCGTCTCTTCCTTCCACACCGCAAACCTTTCCTTCCCCATCTTTAAGCAGGCCGCTGACCTTAAAATAATTCAACAGGCACGCACCTTTTTCCAGGCAGGTCTGTGCAATATTCACGGCCAGCCTGGAATCGTCGAACTGGCCATCCCTGTAACTGACCCCTCCCCTTAAGTTGTCCTGTTTTATCGTTGCCAGCCTGCGTACGGTCTCTTCCTTCCCGATGTGGGTAGACTTCCCGAGGCTCAGCTTACCGGAAAGAAAATCGTAAACCTTGAGCCCTATGGAGTAATACATGCCTTCCCACCACCTGTAATTCGGGATAATAAAGGTCTCGTTCTTAACCAGGTGAGGTGCATTCCTGGAGAGAAGCCCTCTTTCATACAAGGCTTCCCTGACCAGGTCTATGTTTCCCTGCGCCAGGTAACGCACGCCTCCGTGAACCAGTTTGGTGCTTCTGCTCGAGGTTCCCTTGGCATAATCCACCTGTTCCAGCAATAGTGTCTTGAATCCCCTTGTGACACTGTCCAGCGCTACTCCCAGGCCTGTTGCTCCCCCACCTATCACAATAACGTCCCAGTCTTCGGTATGAACCAGCGAATTCAGTATGGAATTTCGGGAATAGATATTTTCAGGTGCCATATTTTTCTATCATTTCAATTTTTACCAAAAATAATAATTTTTTGTTAAAACGAAAGCAAAAACAATAATTAAATTAAAAACGAAACCCTAACACGAAAATATAAGAAATAAAAAGAGGGCCTCTCTTATTTCGTTTTTTATTAGTTTTATTTCGAAAATATAGTTTTTATTATCTTTGCCCTGATATCAAATTTTCCGCTTATGAAGAGACACCAGATTATTCTCGAAATCCTGCAAAAGGACAAATATGTATCGGTCTCTGATCTTTGCGAACGTCTTAAAGTCTCTGCGGTCACCATCAGGAAAGACCTGAAACTGCTCGAAGACAAGGGCCTGCTGTTCCGCACCCACGGGGGGGCATCGCTGGAAAACCCTTATATTACCGACCGGCCTGTAAACGAGAAAGAAAAAGTATATGTAGAGGAAAAACTGGGAATAGCCCAGGCGGCTGCCCGGCTGGTCAGGGAAAATGATTCCATCATCATCGCTTCCGGTACTACGGTACAGGCATTTGCCCGTTCCATTCAGCCGGCGGGACGCCTCAACGTGATCACCTCCTCGCTGAACGTAGCCTTGCAGCTCATTGAACATCAGAATACAGAAGTCATACAACTGGGCGGGCATGTCAGGCATACCTCGTCGTCTACCATAGGTAATTATGCCAAGGCCATCCTGGAAGATATTTCCTGTACCAAACTATTTATGGGTGTAGACGGCATAGACCTGGAATACGGTTGTACCACCACCAGCCTGGAAGAAGCCATGCTGAACAAAAAGATGATGGAAACGGCCCAGAAAAGCTATGTCCTGGCAGATTCCTCCAAATTCGGAAAGAAAAGTTTCGGAAAAATATGTGCGATCGAGGATATTCACCATATCATTACGGACAAGGGTATATCTCCGGCCATTGTAAAAAAGGTAAAGGAAATGGGCATCAAGATCACCGTGGTCTGACAGATTTCCGATCGGCTTCCGAAAAACGAAAGGTTTCGAAACAACCCTGACTATGTCGTGGCCACTCAGCCACCTTCGGGGCACCTTTTAAATCTAAACCAGGAACCTGTAAAAGACGAAACAGAGATGGCTGATTGTCCCGCCCTCCGGCCCGGATGTATCGAAGCCACCAGTACGAAAAAACACTCCTTATTTTATCAATGTGACAAAAATCTTCAAAAAGTTATAATTCTTTCCTACATCAGGGCAATAATTTCACAATTTACGGGTTACCCTATAGTATTGTTTAAATTTTATTCCATTTTACAGCCCTATGAACAAAATCCAGAAATTAATCGTCAAGAAAATGGCCGACGGATACAATCAGCAGGAAGTATCCAATTATCTGAAAAAAAGAGAGATAAAGCCCAATAGTCTCAGTACTATAGAAAAGGAGCTCAAAAAGCTGAAAAAACAGTTCGGCGCCCATACGATCATTCACCTGTTTATGATACTGGTCAAGGAAGGACGCCTGAAAGTTTGAGAAAACAACCTCTTTTCCACAACCGGTCTATGCATATCAGGCACGGCTATGATGGCTGCCCGGTTTGGCCTTTCTCCTGAAAAGCTCGCCGGGGCTCAGCGTTTTATTGGCAACTATCGGCCTGGCGTAAACGGCTACGAAATAGATATATCCCAGGGTCAGGTATATAAAAAGATAGGCCGTTCTCAGTCCCACCCAGTCTCCCAGAGCCCCTACGATCAAGGGGATAAGGGCCCCTCCGAAAATCCCGGAACACAATATCCCCGAAAAGGAACCGTGGTGCAGGCTTATGGAATTCAATGCCAGGGAAAAAATAATGGAGAACATGACAGATATAAAGAACCCGGTAAGCGGAAAGGTGTACAATGCCATTGTACCGGGGCCAAAGACGGCCATACTGAAGACAATCGCCGTACAGACCACCGCAACTTTCAGGACTGCCCTGGAGTCCCATAATTTTAAAAGGGCCAGCCCCAACAGGCATCCGGCAGACATTAGCCCCCAGAACCACCCTACGGCCCTTGCACCCTCACCTTCCGGTGCAAATCCGTGATAGGTACTCAAAAACTCAGACATCCAGTTGGCCAGTGCCTGCTCTGTACCTACATAAGCCACGATACCCAGAAAGAACAGCAAAACCTCCTTTTTCCCGAGCAGCATGATATAAGTTTCCAAAGCCCCGGATTTCTCATCTTCCTTAAGCTTTACAACCGGAATCCTCAGCAGGTATATAAGAGCGAACATCAGGACAAAGATCAGGGTAAAAAGCCAGTACAGGGCAGTCCAGTCGGGATGGTCGCCCACCAGTGTGCCCAGAGCCGAGGTCAACAGATTGGCCCCGGGGTTTTCCGAGAGTGTCCGTACCAGGTAAGAAAAGACAAACGGGCTTAGGAAAGAAGCCAGTCCGAAAACGAGTTGCCCCATTACCGAATAAAAAGCAAAGTTCTCTTCTCCTCCCGCCGTTCTCATTAACGGATTGATGATGACCTGCAACATGGCCATTCCCATCCCGATGGCAAACAATGATATGAGAGCTATCTCATACAACGGGTAAAAGGAAAATAATGCCGCCCCGGTAAAATTCAGGCCAAAAGCTATTAACATAGACCTTTTTTCCCCTATTTTTTCTATGAGCATTCCTGCGGGTATGGACATAATTCCGTATGCCAGAAAAAAAGAAAACGGGAGGAATGCAGCCATGGTAAGGCTCAGTTTGTACGTTTTGATGATTACAGGCATCAAGGGCCCCAGGATATTAGTGACAAACGATATCACAAACCATATCAAAAGGATGACTACTACTACCAGTCTACTTCGTTTCATATTGAATCTGATTTTAATGAAAAGACCCTGCCGGCGCTTCCGAGGCATCCCGCCAGGTTTCCTAATTTCGCGGCTACGATCAAGGTGTTGGCTATGGCATCTCTCATGGCCAATACAGAGGTGCGCGCCCTGAGTGCCTCTATATAAAAGTCGCCAGCCTGTGCAATTCCCCCACCTATGATCACCCTTTGCGGACTGAAAATATTGACCAGGCCGGCTATACCGGCAGCCAGATAGTCAAAATGCCAGTTCATTACCGCTATGGCTTCCGGGTCGCCGTCCAGGTAATCCCGGACCAGTATTTCCCCGCTTATCCCGGTATTGTCTTTCCCCTTGACCCGGGCGTAGCGGGTAATCAGGGCTCTGGTGGAGGCATAGGCTTCGAGGCATCCCGTTCCTCCGCAGGAACAGGCAAGCCCTCCTTTTTCTACAATAATATGTCCCAGTTCGGCTCCCCTGTTCCCGTATCCGCCGTATATTTCACCATTTACGATCATTGCCCCGCCGATACCCGTACCGATCGTCAGGAAAACAGCATCCGAAATATGTTCCGCACAGCCATACATTACCTCTCCCCATCCCATCATATTGGCATCATTATCTGCAACAACGGTTTTTATTCCTGTTTGTCGGGAGATGATCTCCGCAAGCGGGATGTTATCAAATCCGGTCAGGTTGTCCGCACCGCCCACTACGATGCCGTCAGAAACGATACCGGGAAAGCCTATTCCGGCACCTACCAAACGTCCGCCGCGTTCGCCAACCTGTTTCCTGCAATCGTCGATAGCCTGCCGGATCAATGAGATCACCTCCTGTACCGATGCATGCTCTTTCACCGGCAATTTTGAGGAGAAACCGATATTTCCCTCCGGATCTGCAAAAGCATACTTGACGAATGTTCCGCCTACATCTATACCTGCGGCATAATCTGTAATCATAGCTCTTATACGTTTTATTACATTGTATTACTTTACCGGTAGTGATCTTCTGAAGGGGTCCCCGGGTACCGGAAAGCCCTGTTCAAAAAGGATCTTTCTCCTGATCAGTGAAAAGGTTTATGCTCCTCCTCCGAAGTGGTCACCTCATGATCTCCTCCCCTTTTATCCTGTTTCAGTTCCATATGCTTCGTAGGGATGTAACCGAAATACTGCTTAAAGCTGGTAGAGAAATAAGACGGTGAATTAAACCCGCTCATATAGGCTACCTGTGCCGTAGTGTATTTTTGGGACTCTATGAGTTTTACGGCCTTGTTAAACCGTACCCTCTTGATGAAATCCGTAGCCGATTCGCCCGTAATAGCCTTGAATTTCAGGTAGAGGTTAGAACGGCTCATCCCGATCTTTTTACTGAATTCCTCTACCGAAAAATCCGGTTCCGCAATGTTTTCCTCCACGATGTGCAAGGCTTCATTGAGGAATTCCTCGTCTCTCTCGTTATGTGCTATATTTTCCGGGATCACCTCTTTACTTCTGGCATAGTATTCCCTGAGCCGTTTTCTGGATTTTATAATATTTTCAATCTTGGCATGCAGCAACCTGATCGAGAACGGCTTGGTCACATAATCATCGGCGCCCGTTTCAAAACCCTCGATCTGCTGGTCGAGCTCTTTTTTTGCCGTCAGGAGAATAACCGGTATATGGCTGGTCCGGATATTCTGTTTGATCTTTTTGCAAAAGGTAAAACCGTCCATTTCCGGCATCATAATGTCACAAACCACCATATCGACATATATGTTGCCGATGATGTCCAGGGCTTCCCTGCCATCGGATGCCGTAACTACGGCATAGTGCTTCGCAAAGTATTCTTCCAGGTAATTGACGATCTCTATATTGTCTTCAACGATCAGTAGTTTTTCCCTTTGGTCTTCTTCCTGTACCAGGTCGTCGAATTCCATCTCATTCCTTTCATTCAGCAGTTTGATCTCTTCTTTCAGCGGTTCCCCGTCATCTTTTTTATCACCTGCATCACCTGTTTGCTCCAGGGGAAGCATTACGATAAAGGACGCCCCCTTTTCAGGGCAACTTTTCACCTCTATAAAGCCATTGTGCTCCTCTACCAACCGCCGGGTAAGTGCCAGGCCGATACCTGACCCCAGCCCGTTCTCACTCCTGTTTACCTGGTAGAACCTTTCAAAAATGCGTTCCTGGAGATCTTCTGCAATACCTATGCCCGAATCTCTTATTTCCATCACCGCATACCCATCTTCCGAACGGGATAGCTTAAATTCTACACTTCCCCCTTCCCGGGTAAACTTAAAGGCATTGGAAAGGAGATTGAAACAGATCTTTTTAATACTGTCCTTGTCAAATGTCGCCATTAGCTCGGCCTCTGTGGTACGATAGGTGTATTTAAGGTTCTTTTTATTGGAAAGCGGGGCAAAACTGGTATAAATATCATGTGTAAACCCCACCAGGTCGGCTGTACTTTTGTTCAGGTGGAAAGAGCCGAGTTCCACTTTCCTGAAATCCATCAGCTGGTCTACGAGAAACAACAGTCTTTTGGTATTCAGCATGATAAGATGCAATTGTTTTTTGACAAACTTGTCTACAGAGGTATTGTTCAGTATTTCTTCTACCGGGGCGAGAATCAGTGTTAAGGGGGTTCTGAACTCGTGCGACACATTGGTAAAGAACTCCATCTTCATTTTATTGACAGCCTCACTTTTTTCCCTTTCTATCCGCTCTATTTTCAACTGGTGAAGCGTACGCAGCCGCTCGGTGACTACCCGGTAAGCTATATAGACTCCCGCTACAAATACTACTGCCAGCAAAACATAAAACCAGCCGGAGTTCCACCAGTAAGGAAGTACGCTGACCGCTATGGCACGTACAGCACTGCGTCCCCCCTTAGGGCCTACGGCACGAACCTGCAGGTGGTAAGTACCCGCCGGAAGGTTGGCATATGAAGCCCTGGGGGTTTCCTCGGTGGTTTGCCATTGCTGGTCATACCCGTCCAGTTTATACAGGTAGGTTATCTTATTGGGAGAAATATAGTTGAAAGCATTGAAGTAGAAGGTAAACTGTTTCTGATCGGGTTCGAACACTACTTTTTTTACCTCGTTGATATGCCTGTTCAGGGTAGGATTTTCATTTTCAGGATTTACGCGATCGTTATAGATATCCAGCCCTGTAAAGGTTATTTCCAGCTTCAGCGGTTCCTGCCTGATCAATTCCGGGTAAAAATAGGAGACCCCGTTTATCCCCCCGAAAAGCATCATACCGTCCGATGCCTTATAAAAGGCATGCAAGTTGAACTGGTTACTCTGCAAGCCGTCTTTATGATCGAAAAGCTGCACCTGCCGGCTGTCGGGATCAAACCGTGCCAACCCGTTGTTGGTAGATATCCACAGGGCCCCCTCTTCATCCGCAAGTATCCCGTAAATAACATTGTTCGGGAGTCCGTCTGAAGTATTGTATACCGTAAAGCCCTCTTTCTCATCGTAACACCTCAGTCCGTTACGTGTACCTATCCATATACGTCCTTTTCCGTCTTCAGCGATACAGGTTACCACGTCCTTATTCAGCGCTTCCCCCCCTTCGGTACCCTTCAAAGGATCGAAAAGCATCTTATCGGGATAGAAAATATTCACCCCCTGCGTGGTTCCGATCCATATCCTGTGCCGGGTATCTTCCAGCATATAGGTGATCTGATCGGAAGTAAGCCGGTTGCCTACCTTGTCCAGGTAAAAATGCGAAAATGTTCCCCGGGAAGGATCAAACAGGTCGAGACCGCTCCGGGTTCCGACCCATATTCTATTACTGTGGTCTTTCAGCAGGGCATAGACCATATTACCCGAAATGCTTTCCGGATCATCGGGAACATGCTTATACTTGATATTCTTTCCCGTAACCGGGTTGAAATAATTGAGCCCGGCATTGTGGGTCCCTATCAGCAGATTTTCTTTTTCATCAAAGACAATGGCCTTGATGTTATTCGAGCTCAGGGACCCCTGTACCGTTTCATCGTGGGAGTAAAACCTTACCCTGTTCTTTTTCCGGTCCCAGTAGTTCAGTCCCTTGTCATTGGAACCTATCCAGAAATTTCCCTTGCTGTCTTCCCTGATCACATTGACTACCTGGTCGTTCAAAGCCACGGTACCGCTGTTAAAATTCAGGAGGTTAAATTTTATATCGTTCCTGTGATAATAATTTACGCCCCCGTAATAGGTTCCGAGCCACATGCCTCCCTGCTTGTCCCTGTAAATGGAGCGCACGGAATTCTGACTGATGGTATACGGTACTGCAGAGGAATGATAGTAATTGGTAAAGCTGCCTTTACCGGTATCCAGGATAGACAGCCCCCGGAAGCTTCCGATCCACAGGAAACCTTCGTTATCCATTTTAATACTTCTCACGGTATTGTCGGCCAGGGAATTCGGGTCTCCTGTTCTGTGGAGGTACTGTTTCCACGATTCGTCCTGATCCCCGTAACACAGCAGGCCTCCTTCTTCGGTTGCTATCCACAGCCTGTTTTCATCCGGCAGCAGGTCGTTGACCATAAAAGTGAGGTTTTCCGGATGAACGGCCCGGAGCATTGCCGTACCGGGCTGAAAGCTGAACAAGCCTTCATCAGTACCTATATAGAGCAGATCACCTTTCCACAACAATGCATTGATACGGTGTATATTGAGGCTGACCTCATTGAATTTCAGCTGTTCAAAACGGGGCGCTCCCTCTTTCAGGTAGAAGATTTGCCCGCTGTTTGACCCTACCCACAAGACCCCGTTCTCATCTTCGGTCATCGACGAAATAAACCACTCTCCCGATTTATATGGCAATGTGAAATTGGTAAAATCATCAGAAGTATAATTATACCTGCTCACCCCCTTGTTGCCTCCTATCCACAACCTGTCGCGGCTGTCCCTGAAAAGCGATCGGATATAGGCCGACTGCAGGCTTGCTGCATTTCCGTCGGCAGGCCGGTACGTGGTAAAAGACCTGCCGTCATAACGATTAAGCCCGTCCTGGGTACCCATCCATATAAATCCCAGTGCCCCCTGTACTATACTGAACACCGTACTTTGAGAAAGCCCGTCGTCTACGGAAATACTCCGGAAATACCGCATTTCGAGACTGTCCCTTTGCACCGAAGCCCTGCCGTAGTTACCCTGTGGCAGCAGGAAGATCAATACCAACACCATATGCAGGTAAAGGGTATACATACGTGTTTTCATAAACAGTACGCTACGACAACGCGCTGTCGTGTTTACAAAACCCGTATGGTGTCCCGGTACGGGTTCCAGGCGTTCTCCTCGCTTGTTCATTCCGGTCAATATCTGGTTATCTGGTGATGCCTTCCACATCAAAATTATCTCCTGTTTCCCCGCACCATCCCGACAATTGCCTGCGAAGTGCGGAAAGTATTTCCTGGTGTTCCCGGGAGAAGACCAGGTTGTTCATCTCTCCCCCATCAGCGGCGAGATCAAACAATTGTTCTTTTAGCTCTCCCTTGTCGTACACAATGTATTTGTATTGATCCGTTATGATCGTCCGGCCCCTTATGCCGAGAGATTTATCGTTGAGGGCAAATTCGGTTTCCGCAATGATAAACGGACGGGATATCGCGGTTTTATCTCCCGTTGCTTCCGGTTTCAGGCTTATACCTCTTAGCCCGGAAGGCAGTTCTGCCCCGGTAAAATCACATACCGTCGGGAACAGGTCAAGCCCGGTGTTGACCAACAGCTCTGCTGTTACATCCTGGCGTACTCCGGGGCCCGTGATAATAAACGGAACGTGGACAGATTCTTCGTAGAGCACCTGTTTCTGGTTCCACTTATGTGCGGCATTTCCATCTCCGTGATCACTGGTAAAAATAATGACAGTATTGTCTATCAGGTTATTTCTTCTCAATGATTCTATGACCCTGCCGATATAATAATCCACCTTTTCCACCAGGCGGTAATATGCCCAGCGATACTGCCGCCACCGGTCTTCCGACCAGTCTACGGTAGGATAGGTCTTAAAGTCTACCTGCTGTGCCCTGACAATATCGGGCTCGAGATCGGGTATAGCGTAATTCGGGGGAAGCGGCGGACATGCTTCGGGTGCCGGGGCATTGGTCAACTCATCCGAACGGAGTTCGTCTCCCCTGGCCCATTCGCATATATCGTGCGGGTTTTCAAAAGAAGTGACAAGAAAGAAGGGCTCATCTTTATGCTCCTTTAAAAAACGCGCTGCATACGATGGTATGGAGGCATCTTTCCAGTCGCTCCTGCTGGTATTCTCTATATAATCAAAGCCGTGGTGCTCCTTGTCGGCAATATCCACCGGCATATGCCATTTCCCTACATATCCTGTCCGGTATCCTGCCTTATGCACGGTTTTGCCCAGCATTTCCCACTGCCGGGAAAGTTTGTCTCCGGGGCCTGCATTTATCGTAATGCCTGTTTCATGCGGCATTCTCCCCGTAAACATGCTTACCCTCGAAGGGGTACACAGCGGCTGGGCACAATACGCCCGGGAGTAGCGGACACCGCGACGTGCAAGCCAGTTCATATTCGGGGTGCTGAGATAGGTATTCCCGGCGGCCTCCATAGCCGTGGCTGTCTGCTGATCGGTCATAATAACCAGAACATTGGGCCTGCCGGTACCTTGCTGCCCGAAACCGTCTGCCCACCATACCAAACACAGTATTACCGGCAGTATATTTTTTATAAAGATACATATTCTCATATTAAAGCTGTAATTATCGGTTCTACAGGGAATATCTCTTTGATGTCCCAATATAAAAACATAAAACAGTACTACAAATCGTTTTCGCTACTCCAGGTAGTTATATATACTATCCAGGTCAAATATCCGTATCGCTTCTTCACTCGGCCTGGGGGTCTTGTCAATTTCACTAAAATATTCGGTATCGTCCCATATTATTTTTCCCCCTGTTTCCCGGGGATCGCCGGTCGACCTTAAATACGTTACCATCCGGGACAACAGTGAGTCCTTCAATGCCGCATACTCCGGGTCTGCAGCGAGATTGTGCAACTGATAAGGATCGTTCTTTATGTCGTACAATTCGTCTGCCGGTCTTTTGGCAAAGGCCAGATCAAAGGCTTTCCGGGCAGACGGTTTGTCCTTGTTTTTCAGGATATAGAATTTCGCCGGACCGGGATAGTTCAGCATATACGGATCTACATCCCCGTACAGGGGCGGGTCTCCTGCCGGCCAGCGCGACGGCTCATAGTTCCGTATATACAGAAAGTCGCGGGTCCTAATGGCCCTTCCGGGGTATCCCAGTCCGTGCTGCCTTACGAAAGCATGGCGTTCTCTCCCGTACACTACAAAATCCCTTTTTGTATACTCCTTATCTTCGAACAGCGGTAGCAGGCTTTTACCCGTCATATATTCAGGAATATCCACACCGGCCACATCGAGGAAGGTAGGGGCCAGGTCTTTCAGGGTAACCAGGTTTTCCAGGGACCCATTTTTCTTTAGTCTCTCCGGCCAGTACACGATCAGGGGAACGCGTGTTCCGAAATCGTATAAATTGGCCAGCCCCCTGGGCATCTGCCACCCGTTATCACTGCATATTACCACTATGGTATTGTCCAGTTCGCCGCTGTTTTTCAACGCTTCCATGATGGCTCCCACTTCCTGGTCGAAAAGTTGTATGGCCGCATAGTAATCTGCCATATCCAAACGAACATCTCCGGTATCCGGAAGATAGGGAGGAACTTCTATCCGCGAAAGGTCGATCCCGGCTTTTTGGCCCGAACCTACCTCGTAGGGACGGTGCGGGTGAAGACTGTTAAACCAGTAATGCCAGGGTTGTCCCTCTTTTTTAGACTTGAGAAAGGTGTTAAAATCATCATACCTGTTTCCCCCGGGGTTCCGCGGCCGGCCATTGGCTTCATAGCTTCCCGGGCCCCAGCCTTTACCGTCGAACCCTACCTGGTAGCCGGCCGCTTCCAGTATATCCGGATAGACCTCGAACTTTACGGGAAGTATGCCCCACAGGTTGGCCCCGTCTTCAATCCTCCAGATGTCCTGCCCCGTAAGCATGGAGGCACGGGCCGGGGTGCAGGAAGGTGAATTACAGAAAGCATTGTTAAAACGGACGCCTTGCCGGGCCACTTTATCGATATTCGGTGTTTTCACCACTTTATCACCATAGATCCCGAGGTGGTCCCAGTTGTGATTGTCAGACATCAACAGCAGGATATTGGGTCTCGGTTCTGCCCGGGCTTCCTTCTTTTTCCCGTTTGAGATACAGGCCGTGAGAAGTATCAGCAAAGAAGCTGTAATACTCAGTGTAACTGTTTTCATTCTCATTTAGTTTATTAGCTCTTAGTTCTTAGTTACTGTCAGGTTGGCGGCTTTGATAGTGTTTATCACTGACGGTATCTCTTTCAGTCGGATCAGTATCCTTATATCTGAGCTGTAGTTCCTTCAGTTGCTCTTTTAGCTTTTCCACTACCTGCCGGTATTCGGGATGGTGAAAGAGATTGTTCATTTCCTTCGGGTCATTCTGCAGGTCGTATAGCTCCCACTCATCGATATCATTGTAAAAACGGATCAGCTTATACCGTTCCGTCCTGATGCCGTAATGTCTTTTTACCATATGCCATGACGGATATTCATAGTAGTGATAATACATTGCCTTACGCCAGTTTCCAGGGGCCTTTCCGGAATTGTCCATGACAGGCCTCATGGATGCCCCCTGCATGCTTTCCGGGATCTCTATCCCCGCATAATCCAGGAAGGTAGGTGCAAAATCAAGGTTCATCACCAGTGCATCAGATACAGTACCTGCAGCTATTTTTTCCGGATACCGGATCATCAATGGGGTACGCAGGCTCTCTTCATACATAAAACGCTTGTCGAAAAAACCGTGTTCCCCCAGGAAAAAGCCCTGATCCGAGGTATACACTATAATGGTATTATCCAGTTCTCCCTGCTTCTCCAGGTAATCCATAAGCCGGCCTACATTTTCATCCACAGCTACCACACACGCCAGGTAGTCTTTCATGTATTGCTGGTATTTCCACCGTACCAGGTCGTCTCCCTCCGGGCGGAGCCGTTCGAACTCTGCGACCCGCCTGTCATACACCTTGCTCCACGCCGCTTTTTCTTCACCGGTCATCCGGTTATATACCTCGAGGAACCTCGCCTTGTCCGTAGATTTATCATTGGCGTGTTCGAAGTCGTCCTCTTTGGTATCCCCGAACCGATGCCCGGCAGCAATCCCGGTCAGGGAGTCGAGCTCCCGTGCCGTTGCCAGTTTGAGATCCCAGGCTTCCATCATATCCGTCGAAATATTCATCAGCTGTTCTTTGGCCGCCCTTCCCCTGCCGCTGAAATTGTCAAGCAGGTTACCGGGTTCGGGAAAAGTCACGTCGTCAAACATCCCGAGGTGCCGTGTGGCAGGCATCCAGTTGCGATGCGGTGCCTTTTGCTGATAGATCATCAGAAAAGGCTTGTCCTTATCCCTGCTTTCAAGAAACCCGATGGCCTTATCGGTAACAACATCCGTTACATATCCCGCTTCGGTAATACGTTTCCCGTTTTCTATAAAATCAGGGCGGTAATACTGCCCCTGGTTGGGCAGGATACTGTAATAGTCAAACCCTACCGGGGCCGACCCCAGGTGCCACTTTCCGATCATGGCGGTCTGGTACCCTGCTTTTTTAAGGAGCTGGGGATAGATCACCTGGGTACTGTCAAATACCTTCGAGTTATCGGTAAGCCCGTTTATATGACTGTATTTACCTGTGAGAATGACCGCCCTGGACGGGCCGCATATCGAATTGGTCACAAAACAATTCTTAAAAAGAATACCTTCTTCAGCAATACGGTCGATGTGCGGGGTGGAAACATACCTTTGGTCATAAGCACTTATGGCCTGTGTGGTATGGTCATCGGTCATGATGAAAATAATATTCGGCTTTTTCTCCTCTGCTCCCTTTTTGCCAGCCTCTTTACACGCCGCCATAAAAAGCAGTAAAACCACTATGCCGTAACTATTGAGAGTTTTCATGTTCATCCTGTTAGTCCATCCTCTCGGTGATAATCAGTTTCGGCGCCACTTCGTCCCCGGTTTCTCTCGAGCCATAGAATAACCGCTGCCCCAGGGTGTTTACCGTGGTAAGCCTCACCGATAGTTTTCCGTCTGTTTCCGTCTGCAACTTGTCGGTAACATCAAATTTGTGTTCTATACCCGAATCAGCGCTGCTGCCTATGAGATAGTTGCTGGTATAAGTAGCCAGGGGCGTTGTTTCCGATGCCGGTTTGGTATTGGCGGTAACCGTCATTTCTCCCCACGAATCATCGCTTACATAAAACAAGGACTGGGTAGTAGGGCCTCCGTAATTGGTTTCCGCATTTTTCCAGTTGCTTTCCCTGATAGTGGTCAACACGACCTGGGCATCAATGATCCGTCCGGGATCTATACCTTCCAGGTCAAATTTAAAATAGCATTCGCGAAAATCATTATCCGAATTACCGTCACTGACCACCAGGCTCGTCTTGTCCCCTCCGTTGTCATCCGAATTACCGGAACCATTCCTGCCCCGGGTCCAGGCGTCGGCCTCTACGATAATTTCAGATACTTTTGTCGGCAGATCGTCATCCACGATCTCCAGTTCGTACTCCAGAATATTGCCGGGGAACAGGTTCTTTCCCATATCATCGAGTAGCAGTACTACCGTTTTGTTGCCTTCTATGGCCCCGTTATCTACCGGGGTGATCTCAAATTCAATACCGGTAGTCCCCGCAGCATAAGGCACCTGCATATACCCGTCGCTCAGGGAAATTCCTGTGGTAAAGTCTGTTTCGGGTACGGCGGTACCACTCACTTTGATACCCAGTGTTCCGGATAATGATGTCGCCTCCGATAATTCCAGGCTTACTCTGGCCGGTTCGGTGCTGTTTTCCTGAACAACCCCCTCAGCTGCGGCAAACTGGATAAAAGGCGGTATGGGTTCGTTCTCCAGTACGTCAATGGTGAGTTCGGCAAATATCTGGTTGTTGTCGTCCCTGGAACCTTTATTGGATGCTATGAGAAAAGCCCCTTCCCCCTCCAGGTTCTTCAGGAGCACTTTTACCTTCCTGATCCCATCCTTATCGCCGTTGTATTCCCCGTCATCTGCAGGAACAAAGACAAAACTCATTATCTCCTGGTCCGGCTTGATGGAAAAGAGGCTGTCCATGCTATCTCCCGGTAGCATAAACACGTCGCCTTCCACATCCGAACTGTCTGCCACAATTTCAAAGGACACGCTGTTGAACAACCTTTTGGATACCCCCACCTGTATTTCGGCAGAGGTTTCTCCTTCCCTTACCACTGCGGTATCTTTTAGAAATCCTATGGCTGCCCCGGGTTCACGGTCCATTCCGTAACTGGGGCTATCATCTGTTCCGCAGGAAACCAGTAGCAATAACAGGAGTGCCAGTACGCATCCCGGTATAAATCCCGGTGTGTTTTGATTATATATAGCTGTGATCTTCATATTCACTGATTTTTATTTGCTTGACATTTATCTGTACCCGTTATTGGTCGGGTCCGTTTCGAGAATTGCCGGGTTCTGGCTGATCTCCGCGGAGAAAGGAATGGGCAGTAACACATGCTTATCCTGTATATTATAGGCCGGAAGATAGTCCGTTTCCTTATCAAAGCCCTGGGCTACCATTTTGGTCCCGGTCTCTTTTACGGTCTCGACCAGTATACCCCATCTTACCAGGTCGGGTTTCCTGAGGTTCTCAAAAGCCAGCTCCCATTTCCTCTCATTCCTGATCTGCTGACGGAACTGCTCACCCGGACCACCGCTAAGATCAACTTCCGCATCGGGGGCATCAGGGTTCAGGGCACGGGCATTCCTTCGCACCTGGTTAATGGCTTCATAGGCATTATTTATAGTTACTCCGGGAGGTAATGTACCGCCGTTCATCACGGTTTCATTAACACTTTCTGCCAACATTAAAAGTACGTCGGCATACCGGATAACCGGCCAGTTCATGATATCGTAATTCTTATCGGGTGATATTGACCCTATCAGGTATCTCCTGAATTTTCCCGCTCCCCATTTCAATTGTTGCCGCTGCAGCGGTACGAATTCATCGTCATTGTTAATTTCGAATTGTGCAATGGTCCAGTCCCTTCTCAGGCTGTCTCCCTCTTCATACGAATCAAAAAACGTAGGCAGGGGATATCTTCTCGGGGCCCCGCGGCCATAACTGGAATTATCGGCCTGTTGGACTCCGTGCCATACGCCTACGGTACTGGCATCTCCCCTTGTACTTCCCTGAAAGGAAAAATGCACCTCCCACATACTCGATCTCAGGTCGTATACTTTTTCGGCCAGGTTGCGGAAAACCTGTGGAAAGGGCTGGTCAAAATCTCCGCCGATCCCTACGGGTGCTATGGTCGTGTTTAACTGGTGTTCACCACCGGACACCACGGCCCAGGCCTGTTCTGCCGCTTTTTCAAATTTCGATGTATCCTGCACGGGGTACCCTGCCCAATTGAGATAAATACGGGCCAGGATGCCCTGTGCAGCTCCCTTATTAATTCTTCCCGCAGATTTTACTGCCGAGGCGGGGGGCAGATATGCGATGGCCTGAAGCATATCGGCCTCTATCTGCTGATATACTTCTTCTTTCGGGGCCCTTTGCGACTGTAATTCGTCCAGAGATATCTCCGAACTCAACCTGAGGGGTACATCTCCCCAGTTTTTCACCAGTTGGAAATACATAAAACCTCGAAGGAAATACGCATCTCCCAGGATATTATTATAGGCATTCAGGTCTGCCGTTTCCTCGTCTGAAGGATCTTCGATCTCCGCCTGCCTGTCGCGTAATGCCGTAACCCTGTCAATGACCAGGTTGGCCCTGTTTATCCCGTCGTAAAAGGCTGTCCATACCTGTCCTATCCATCCGTTGTTCTCCTGTATCTGGTAATTGGCCAGCATATCATCGTCCAGCCCCCTGTTCTGACGCCAGTACCGCTCGAGGTCGGTCCCGGAATGAAAATACAGTAAGTATCCTCTTCCGTACAGGTCTTCCGTGCCCAGTACGTCGTATACCCCCATCAGGCCCAGTTCGGCCGAGTTGACATCCGTAAAAAAATTGTCTCCTGTAAAATCGGAATACACTTCTTCTTCCAGGTCCTTCTCACATCCGGTAATTGCAAAGAGCATTAATACGGGGATAATAACCCGGAGTACACTCTTCTTATTCAATATTGTCTTCATACTCAAGTTTTAAAAATTAGGAATGGTTTAAAATGCAACGGAGATCCCTCCTACAAATGTCCTGCTCCTCGGATAGGCTCCGAAATCCACCCCGGAGGTCAGACCGTTACCCCTTGTACTCACTTCCGGGTCATACCCCGTATAGCTGGTCCACGTAACAAGGTTCTGTGCTGTCACATAAATTCTCAGTCTTTTGATAAACATTTTGTTTAACCATTCTTCGGGGATCCTGTATCCCAGTGATACTGTTTTTAACCTGAGGTAAGAGCCGTCTTCTATGTACTGGCTGGTAAGCACCTGGGTATTGTCGTCTATGGTCCTGAAGGTTGCGGCATTGTTTTGTTCCTCGGTATTGTCTGCCCGCCACCGGTTTACGATTTCAGGGATAAAGTTCCGGACACTTTTCAGGTTGGAGGTCCACAATACCCGGTTTGCATTGTACACATCATTACCGTACGACCATTGAAGAAACACACTCAGGTCAAAGCCCTTATAGGAAAATGTGTTATTAAACCCTCCGAAAAAAACCGGGTTGGGATTACCGAGAACCACTTTGTCGTCATCATTGATCACGCCATCTCCATTGACGTCTACATATTTTCTATGCCCCGGGCTGGCCTCACCGAAAGCCACATCCACATATGGTGCCCCCGACTCATCAAAGTCATCCGCCCTGTAAATACCGTCGTCCTTAAAGCCGTACATCCGTCCGAAAGGCTGTCCCACTACGGTGATAAAGTCGTTGACATAGGGGTCCTGGCTCGGGGTATTGTTATACCAGGAAGAACTGCTGTACAAGGTGTCGTTTTCCACCAGCCCGAGGGTCTTGCTCTTCGGGAAAGAGATATTAAAATCGGAGGTCCACCGCAGTTCATTATCTATATTCACGGTACTCAATGCCAGTTCGAGACCTTCGTTCCTGATCTTTCCTATATTCCTGTATACACTGCTTACGCCCACCGTTGCAGGGGTCGGGGCCCTCAGTAACAGGTCCCTGGAATCTTTGCGGTACAGGTCTGCAGTAAACAGCACGCGATTGTCGAGCAATCCTATATCAAGCCCTATATCTACCTGTTGCTGGGTTTCCCATTGTATGTCCGGGTTTGCAAGGTTGGCCGGCCGCACCCCGGCGGCAATACCGTTTTCCATTCCGTATGTTGTGGTACTCAGGAGTGCGGAAGACACAAATGCGGGAATACGGTTGTTCCCTACCTGCCCCCACTCTACTCTTAGTTTTCCATCGCTTAAGACATCAGACCCAAGCAGGAAGGATTCTTGGGAAAACCTCCAGGCACCGGACAGTGAGGGGAACAGACCGAACTTTTTATTCTTTCCGAACCTGGAAGACC
This sequence comes from Sinomicrobium soli, assembly GCF_003285545.1. Taxonomy (GTDB): domain Bacteria; phylum Bacteroidota; class Bacteroidia; order Flavobacteriales; family Flavobacteriaceae; genus Sinomicrobium. Next base: position 166,055 of record NZ_QLNV01000007.1, read on the forward strand.
CGTCTCTTCTTACCGTGGCGGTAAACAGGAACCTGTCGTCATAAGTATAATTTACACGGGAAAAGTAGGATATCAACTTGTTGGTAGGGCTTTTGGACGAAGCGGGAAAACCCGCCTCGGTAGCCGCGCCTATATTATCCAGCCCGAGGTTGGGCTCGGGAAAAACACTTCCCGAAGCTTCGGTATAATAATCTTCGGCATTCTGATAATCAAATCCGAGGAGTCCCGAGAAACGATGTTTCTTGCCTATTTTCCTTTTATAGGACAAGGTTGTGGACAACAGCATGTTAGTAGCTTCCTGTTGTATGATGGTCCCCCTGGTAAAGCCATTTCTCCTTTCAAAGGCGCTGTTCTTTTCATCAAAACTTCCCCGTTTCCTGAACACCTTGCGCAGTCCGCCCATAACCCTGAAATCCAGATCCTTGAGTATACTGTATTCCAGGTACCCGTTAAAGCTGAAGGTATGCCTGTCATCTTCCCTCACCTGTGTACGGGAATTTACTATGGGGTTACTGATGGGGGCCCCTTCTTCGGTATCCGGATCTTCCGGCATGTTGATCAGGTCTTCGTTGGTATAGAACAATCCCCCTGTCGGCCTCCCCTGAACGATATCCTTCAGCAGGTTGAAACGCGCATTACTGGCCCCTCCTTCGACACTCGGGTCAAGGATATTGGTAGACGTATGGGCTCCGGTTATCCCGGTTTTGGTGTATGAGATATTGGCCCCGGCCTTTAAATTATCATATATTTTCTGATCCAGCTTTAATTTCAGGTAGGTACGTTCAAAACCGCTGTTTTCCAAAAGTCCCTCTCCCTTATAATTGGAAAACGACAGATTGTACTTTGTTTCTTCACTGCCTCCGCTTACCGTAGCAGAGTGACTTTGCACCTCGGTCTGGTTGAATACTTCCTCCTGCCAGTCTATTCCTTTTATACTGGAACCGTCTTCCTTCCGGTACAGGCTCAGAGGGCCATATTTACGGTCGGCATTCTGGGCATTTATTTCGTATTGCAGGTCTACAAAATCGTAAGGGCTGAGCACATCTATCCTCTTGGTGATATTTTCAATACCGTAAAACATGTCATAACTCACTTCGGTTTTTCCGGCAACTCCGCCTTTGGTAGTGATCATGACGACCCCGTTACCCCCCCTGGAACCATATATGGCTACTGCAGAGGGGCCTTTGAGGATCTCCATCGATTCAATATCGGATTGTGCAATGGTAGACGGATCAAAATCTTCCACCGGAAACCCGTCTATGACATACAGGGGAGAATTGGACTGTGTCAGGGACCCTGTTCCCCTGATTTTAATGGAAGAACCAGAACCCGGACGTCCCTGGCTGGAAGTGACCTGCACCCCGGCCACCCTTCCCGCAAGGGCATCGTCAAACGATCCCACCGGCGCCTTGGCCACACTCTCCACATCTACGGAGCCTGTAGCCCCGGTAAGGTCCCGTTTTCTGGCCTGACCATACCCGATAACAACTACTTCATCCAGTTTGGACACATCTTCTATCAAAGTAATATTCACCTGGTCTTTTCCGGATGCGGGTACTTCCTGCGTGATATACCCGAGGTGACTGAAGACCAGTATATCATTTTCACCTTCCAGTGATATGGTATACAGTCCGTCAAAATCAGTGATCACCCCCCTGGTGGTATTTCTGACCGTTACCGTAACCCCGGGCATGGGCATTCCATCTTCACTAACTACTTTCCCGCTTATTTCCGCCTGTTCCTGGCTGTATACCACAATATTCAGGGACAGTATCAATAATAAGGAAAAAAGAGGCCTGGAACTACTCCAGAACAAATTCTTCAAATAGGATATGTGTTTCATAAAATATAGTGTTTGGTTCATTTTTCCCTAACAAACATAGAGTTAACCTCAAAAGAGACGTTAAAGTTTTGTTTAAAATCGTTTTGATTTCGTTGAAATATCCGCACAATAAGCAGGTATAAGGGAGGAAGAGACCGTTACCTCTTCACAGCGGCAGGTTCAGGGCTTACTACATTGCCGAATACACAGGCTGGTTCGGGGTTCTGACAGAAGTATGACCTGTATCCCGGCACTTCACCGAAACAGGTAAACGGGGCACATACCCTCAACGAGGGGTTTCTTTATACCCGGCAAGATTATATATTACGGGAACCGTACTGTTCCCTACACGATAGATGCCGAATTTGAAATAATAACCATCTTCATCATTTCTTCCTATAAGGATTTCCGCATTATCCGCAAGTTGCCTGGTTATTTCTTTTCCCTTATCGGTATAGATCATACCAATATTTATGCGGCCCGGTTTTACCACCGTGTTTGCCTCTTTACCGTAAACGGTCCAGTCTATATCGATATCAAAGGTGATCCATTGGTCCTTGGGAAATTCCGCAAAAGGTTCTTTATACACTATGGTAGAAGCCTTATACCTGGAAGTAACGGGTTTCATGACCGGTGTTTTGGCGGGGTTGGCATTACACCTGTCGGTCTTGTCGGTGAGCCATTTTTTATCCGAATTGGCCTTGATATAAAAATAGCCGTTAGAAAAACCAAATGCCAGCGGAGGATAGCCTCCCTGTTCTATAAGCCAGCCATTGGGTTTTCCCGTTTTATAGGTGACCTCCCCGTTCCGGTCCTTTTTTGCTATTTTATCGTAAGCGATGTTCTTTTTAAAGATCATCCTGTCATACATGGAGAGAAATTCGTCTGCACTCAGCATTTTCACTTCTCCCTCCGGGGTAGAAACCAGCCTTCTGGAAGGCATACCGTGCCACTGGGCAAAAATGGCAGATACATCCTTCGGTAAGGAGGAAGGAATAAACACTGAAAAAGTATAACTCATGGATGCTCCCTGCGGGCTTATCCCCTTCCCGTGATGATATACCGTTTTCATTTTGCCAGCATGCTCGTAATCACTTGCCGGAAGGCCTTTAAAATCATCACTTGTGGCATAACAATACGAAAGTTCGGCCCTTCCCTTGGTCGTTCCCCTGGCATAGCCTTCCAGCGTATTGTCTTCCCCTTTCAGTTCAAAGCGATAGGAAGGTTTTCCCTGAAAGGGCAAGGAGTAATCACGCTGAATGGCATAGGGTCGGTTTATGCCGACGCCCACCCATTGTTTATCTATGATATCACTTTTTGCTGCAGTGTCTGACTGGATATTTACACGTGGGGTCAAAGGTTCTTTGCCTTGTTCCTGCCCTTTTGTTACCGTAACAGAACACAGCAGGAAACAGCCTGCCGTAGCCCATAAAACTGATTTTTTCATCGTGGTGAATTTAAATAATTTAATCGGAAATTTTCCGGTTGGTTTCTGAGTAATACAAATGCTTCCGGGGGCCATCCCCCGGTTGCTCCGGCGCTCCTGCTTAACCGTTTTCCCGTTTTTTCAACGGTATGTCTACGCTTTTTCCGTCTTTACAGAACACTTCGAGAACAGTATGGCCACCCGAATGCGCCAGCGATTTCAATCCGGGGGCATTACCGGCTTCATACCATTCTCCTTTCAGTGTGATGGTAAGCAGACTGCCTTTGCCGGCCCCGTTAACGATCTCATCCGGCATGCGCGACATATTGTGGTTCCAGGGTTTTAACCTGATATCCGGATCTGTTACGGTAAGCAGCGAATACTTTCCAGGTTCTCTGAACATGACAAGGGCCGGAATATCGACGGCCACCACAGGTCCTTCGCCCAGCGTAGCCCGGGGGGTAAACACCGCGTATGCCGTGATCCCCGACTGTTTGTGATAAATGCTGTGCACGTCGTTGTTCTTTTCCAGGACCTTATAGCTTTTATGGGTTACAAACGGCTTCAGGGCATTTTTCGAAGTGTTCAGCAATATCTGGTACTCGTACTGCCCGCCTGCCGGGGAAGCCCCGTGGTCGAGGTAGGCCCTGACCTGAGGGACTACTACCTTTTTATAGTTTTTACCATCGCGTACAAGACACTCCTGAGCGGCTTGCTCCATATGTATATTTCCCCCGTTCCTTATGATATAATGTATGTTGTTCTGGTCTGTGATATACCCGTCCTCTTCCGTTCTGTTTAAGGCAAGGTCCGTACCGAGTGATTCCCCGTTGTAACGGGTCTCCCGCCGTGTGTCCTGCCTGTATTGAAACAAAGTGGTCACCGTATGGTAGCGGTCGTCATCATTGCAGATCCCGGACCCCAGGCAAATGATCTCATTCCCGATAAAAAAATAGGATTTTTTGGCCCTGAAAGTATCGTCAAAAAGGATTTTTTCCTTATCAGGGCCTACATCATCGCGGAGTTCCATGGCAAACATTCCGTTCCTGCCCTCCTGGCTCAGTCCGTTGGCAAAAGCAGTACGGGAAAAACTTCTGTGATAGCCTTCGATATATTTTTCGGTGGCCTTATTCTGAAAAAATACCTTCTCCACAGGAAGTGCCTTTGTGGTGGCCCCTGGCAGAAATGCCCAGTGATAACCGCTGTTCATAGATATCCCAGCCCCCTCAAAACCTTTTTCTTCATCGCCCTGTACGGTGATGAGGTAACCAAAGCTCAGGTACCTGCCCAGGCTGTTCTCCCCGTTTGAGCTCCCGGTCTCAAAGTCCCAGATATATTTGTTATACCCCTTTACCGCGGCATAGGCACTGTCTTTCCTGTGAACAGACAAACCGGAATACGGCATGGTATAATTACCGTTACCCGGACTGCTTTCGCGCATGCCCGTTTTCCTGTGCAGTCTCACCAGCAGATCGAGGGTCCCGAAGGTGCCCGAGTAGGTCAATGCCGGTACCAGGATACCGGTGATCTCCCGGGGGTCGGTGATCCTGTACAGGTAATTGAACCGCTCCGCCAGCAGGGTACTTCCTCCGTTTTCATTTTTCTGCAATGCCATAAATGCATATGCCGGCAAAAGAAACCTTCCTATGGCACTGTTCTGATGCGGGAACCGTCCGGAAACTCCGTAATGCAGATCGGTTCCATACGCGATCTGGGACTGTTTTACAAGCAGTTCCTCCAGTATATTCAGCGATGTATCCGATAAGGCATAGGGAGTATCCCGGAGCAGCCATCCTATCATCGCCATAGTATTTACGGCCTGTATGCCGTACGAATTCAGGTAGGTACCCCTGTGATGATACACTGAATAATCCGGTTTTATCGTATCGCTATAGCCCGGGGCAAAACCTACCACATAATCCATATATTCCTTGAATGCACCTAACAGGGCCGACTTTGAGGCATTGTTTTCCATCAGCAATATGGCTATCAGTTTTACCAGGGCTCCCCCGCGTACTTTATCGGTATTCTCTCCCCGGGTGTAGTCGATATCCAGTATACTGCCCATACGGGTATGCCACAGCAACATGTCTATACGGGAATCCAGTTTATTCTCCTTTTTGAGTTTGTCCCGGATAAGAAAAATGCTGTTGGCTATGGCGTTCAGGCGGATTACGTGGTCTACTGTTCCCATGGCACTCCCGGCCGCGAACCCCTGGTCTTCAAAATAATCCAGTACGTCGACCAGCTTTCCCCCGGATGCCGTTTTTCCGTTTATCCTGTAATCCATAGCCAGGGGAAATGTAACCTCCTGGGCCACTTTCTGAAACACAAGCCCGTTTTCTGCCGGATGCTCATCACGGGAGGCAAACATGGGGCGGCCGTTGACAAAACCGTGATCACGGTGCAGGTGTAGCTCATCGTAATAAGACAAGCCCGATCTTATATCCGCATCGATCTTTTTCTCCATGCCCGACCTTCTTTCTTTCCAATCGCCGGACGAATCTCCGAGGATCAGGAATTCGAGCCGCTCCGCAATAATTCCGGCATTTGTACCGAGGGCTACGGAGTCAAATGCCGCGCTGTCTATACCACTTTCGAGATAGTTGCGGTAGGGTTTCAGTATTTCATAGGAATCAGCCTGCCGGAATTCCTGTTTGTTATTGACAAACTGCAGATCGGAATGTCTTTTGTTGGAAATAAAACTCAGAAGGCTCAGGTGATCTATAAACAGTTCTCCCTGTTCCTGAAGGTTACCGGCCATATGGGCCACCATACTGTTCATCGTATTGCTCCCGGAATACGAAGGTACCCTGGCATCTTCTTCCAGGTTTACCCATACGGCTCTCCACCCGGTAAAATCCAGGTTTACCTGAAATTTATATTTGGGCTGTTTCCGTGCGGTTTCCGGGCTGCTGCCCACCTGGAACACCAGTACCCCTTTTTGCGGTTTTTCCTGGTAGAGCCACATTTTCAGTCCGCCGTACCTCCCTTCAGGGTAAAAAGCAGGTTCGTAGAATTCCGGGATCCCCCCGGGATAAACCCCGCAGGCCGCTTCCAGTCCTTCGAGATGACCGGCCTCCAGTGTACTGCCTTTTTTCCAGCACCATAGCATCGAAGTGTTTCCATCTTTATAATGTCTTGACGAAATCCCGACATTGCCTTTTTCCGTCTTCCAGCCATGCAGTTCTGACGGCGACTCAAACCGAAACTGTCCTGTTAAAACAGCATCCGAAACAGTGTCTTTCTGCAAACGGGCGCTATCTTCCGGAACTGCCGGTATTCCTGCCAGGGCAGTATTTAGCACAGTGGCCCCAAAAAAGCACGTGATAAGTAAAAAGTAAAATAACGTTTTCATATAAGAACGGTTTGGTGGTTTTTCATCGTCCGGAAATCAATTTTTACCATCGCCCGGAATCATTTCACTATGGTTATTAATTTTGCGATAAATGTATCAATCCGTATCTTCTTCACCTTTTAATAATCGATAAAAACATTTTAATTTCATTTAATTTATGCTTTGATTTAATTTCAAAACCCCGATATAAAAGCTAAAACCGTAAACAGGACAAAAATTGGATCATTCCAGGAGTTTTCATCATTTCTTGAATAAAAAAAGTTTAAATCTAAACGGTCTCCCCCGGGCTACTCCTACTTTTATGACTCCTAATCTATTTTAAATATATTGTGATCATGAAGAGAAAAATTTCTGGTGTATTGTATGTCCTGGCCGGATTATTGTTCCTTAACAGCTGTAAGACTTCCCACCGGGCTGAAACGGCAACATGGCTGGAGAAATCCGTAAAAACAGCTACGCATCAACTAAGCCGGGCAGCGGAGCATTATACCCCGGGGATGAATCCGCGTTCCGTAAAACCGGACGGGACCGTACGCCTTGCCCCGCCGGATGACTGGACCACCGGTTTTTTTCCCGGAAGCCTCTGGCTGGGATATGAAATAAGTGGTGAGAAGAACCTGAAACGGCAGGCCGAACGCTTTACACTGGCATTGGATACCATAAAGAATTTCCGGTATACCCACGATCTGGGCTTTATGCTCTTCTGTTCCTATGGCAATGCCTACAGGATCACTGAAAATAAAGAGTACCTCCCTGTTCTTCGAAAAGGTACCGCAAACCTTTACAGCCGTTACAATGAAAAGATAGGCTCCATACGTTCCTGGGACTTCGGCGAATGGCAGTATCCCGTGATCATAGACAACATGATGAATCTCGAAATGCTGTTCTGGGGTTCGGACAAATTCGGGGAGCCGAAATATGCAAAGGCTGCCGAAAGGCATGCCATGAACTCTTTAAGGGATCACTACCGCAAGGATTACAGTTCATACCACGTGGTGAGTTATGATACATTGTCCGGAAAACCTGTTCAAAAAGGGACCCACCAGGGATATGCTGATGACACTGCCTGGGCAAGGGGACAGGCCTGGGGACTTTACGGCTTTAGCATGAGCTATAAAAATACCGGGGAAAAGAAATTTGTAGACCAGGCAGAACACATCGCGCATTTTATGATGAACCACCCCCGGTTGCCCGAAGATAAAATACCTTACTGGGACTACGATGCGCCTGACATACCCGACGCACCACGGGATGCATCGGCCGCGGCGATTACGGCATCGGCCTTACTGGAACTGAGTACACAGGTAGAAGACGGACACCGGTATTTCGCCTTTGCGGAAGATATTCTGAAGTCACTTTCTTCGGATGCCTACCTGGCTGAACCCGACAGTACGGATTTCTTTATTCTGAAGCACAGTGTCGGGGCCCTGCCCAATAACTCTGAAGTGGATACCCCCATCAATTATGCCGATTATTACTTCCTGGAAGCACTGTTGCGGTATGCACAATTAAAAAACATGGATCTGACCAAAATATGATCCGTTATCACTTAATATTCCTGATATGCGACATTTAAGAGTATTTTTATGGCTCCTTGCCCTTCCCCTGTGGAGCCTGGCGACAACTCATAAACCTCTGCCGGACCAGGAAGGATCCGTATTCGAAAAAATCGACCTCGATTATCCGGGCCTGGAAAAAGTAAAGGCACTGGTACACCATAAACAGTATGAACAGGCTGCCGGAGCGTTACTGCAATATTACCGGAACCGCACACATATCAGACATCCTGAATACAACAGGGAAGACCGTGGCGCGTATTCGGGAAAACGATTACCTGCAGACATCATGGAAAAAGCCGACAAGGGACTGGAGCACTTGTTTTTTGTTCATAAGGGATACGGGTACCTGGACTACGGAAAGGATATCAACTGGCAGTACTGGCCCGTACGTGACAATGAAATACGGTGGCAGGTAAACCGCATGTACTGGTGGGAACCGATGGGATTGGCTTACTGGTCTACAGGAAAGGAAACCTATGCCAGGGAGTGGATATTTCAGTACAGGGACTGGATCAAAAAGAACCCGGAAGGATTATCTGATGAGAATGACCGGTTTGCATGGAGGCCGCTGGAAACCTCACGGCGCCTTCAGGACCAGACGGCACTGTTTAATATTTTTATCAGTTCCGAAAACTTTACGGCACAGTTCCTCACGGAGTTCCTGGAGAATTATTACCGCCATGCCGAACGTGTCCTGCACCACTATTCGGAAAAGGGAAACCACTTGCTCTTTGAGGCACAGCGCATGATCTATGCCGGGGCTTTCTTTCCTGAATTCAAAAGGGCCGGGGAATGGCGGAAAAGCGGTATTGACATCCTGAATAAGGAAATTAAAAAGCAGGTATACGCCGACGGGCTCCAATACGAATTATCGCCAAATTATCACACCGGGGCTATCAATACTTTTCTCAGAGCCTACAGCATGGCACAGCTTGCAAATCTTGAAAGCGAATTTCCCGAAAGTTATAAGGCCACCATTGAAAACATGATCACAGCCCTGGTCAATTTCTCCTTTCCGGATTACTCCTACCCTATGTTTTCCGATGCCAAACTGGAACAAAAATCCGGCATGATCAAAAAATTCCGGACCTGGGCCAGGGTTTTCCCCGAAAATTCCGTTATCCGCTATTACGCCACCGAAGGGAAAGAGGGAACGCCACCTCCGTATACATCACACGCCATGAAAAAAGGCGGGTTCTATACCTTCAGGAACAGCTGGAAAGACACGGCCACCGTTATGGTCATGAAGGCCAGTCCGCCCGCATTCTGGCACAGCCAGCCTGATAACGGGACATTCGACCTGTGGGTAAAAGGACGAAACTTCATGCCCGATACCGGGGCATACGTCTACGGAGGTGATGATGAGATCATGAAGTTGCGGAACTGGTACCGACAAACCAGGGTACATAAGACCCTTACCCTGGACGATGCCGATATGGATATCTGTGATGCCAGTCTCCGGTTATGGAAGACCTCAGACAGCCTGGATATACTCTCGTATACCAATCCCAGCTATAAGGACCTGGAGCATACGAGAACCGTACTTTTTATCGATAAAAAATACTTTGTCATTTTCGACAAGGCCGAAGGGCCTGCCAGGGGTAAGGTCGCCATTCACTTTCAGCTGAAAGAAGGCAAGGCCGTCATAAACAAAAAAGACCATAGTGCCCGGACAGCGTACAAAGATGGTAATAACCTGCTGGTAAAAAACCTCGATACCGGACAGGCAGGCATGGTTCGTGAAGAAGGTAAGGTTTCCTATGCCTACAGGAAGGAAGTAAAAAGACCTGCATTTGCTTTTGTCCGGGACAAAAAAGATCCTGCCGCAGTAAGATTTGCCACTTTGCTCTACCCGTTTGACGGTAAAAAGCCCCCCGTGATAGAGGTCACGGAAAACGAAAAAAATGATCCCGAACGGGGAGTTATCGATATTTCGATAAGCATAAACGGCAAGATACGGAAAGTAGAGAAGGATTTTAGCCTGTAGACCGGATACACACTCAGTACATGTCGAATATTGAAAAAACAGGGGATGGCCTTGATAACAGCCATCCCCTGTACTACTACAAAAAGATGCTAATTCAAATAATCTTTTTGAGAACAAGGTTTGTGGTGATTACAGCTGGTCACTGTCTTTTAAGCAGCTGATCGAGTTGCTCCCGCAATTCGGGATTCGAGGGACGGAGAGCATCTGTTGAAACGATCTTACCTTCCCTGTCGAAGAGTAGGAACCTCGGGATACCATTGATGTCATAATTCTTCGTGATCCCTGATTGGAAGTCCTTATCGGCCATTAACTGTACCCCTCCCAATGCCTCCTTTTTCACAAAATCCTTCCACTTTTCGCGATCTTCGGGTTTGTCTACAGAGATACTCATAAAAACAATATCCCGGTTGTGATAGTCTTTTTCGAGTTCTTTAAGGAAAGGTATTTCCTTTTTACAGGGCCCGCACCAGGTAGCCCATACATCGACATATACGTACTTTCCTTTAAAATCACTGAAGGAAACGGGTTTTCCTTCCGTATCGTCATACGTAAATTCAAATCCGGGCTGGCCTACATCCTTGTGCAGTGCTTTTTCGAACTCCAGGAGAAAATCTCTGCCTTTTTCAGAGACCACATATTGATGGGCCAGGGCCTTTATCTTTCCGTATTCCTCAATTTTCACATGACCGTTCCTAAGTCCTTCCCGCACATAGACTTCCTTAATTTCGGGAACGACAATGGTATTTACAGCATTTTCCATAACCTCTTGCCTCGGGGTCCTGAAACCATTCTGAAAATCCCAGTAGGTAAAATACGAATTTACAAGCTCATGCCCGTTGCCAAGCCTGAGTATACCGGGATTGGCAAATTTGGCTTCCTGCCTATACCGATCGTATATTTCCGGTCTGGGAGTATCCTTTCCCGGATGTTCCATACGGGGTAAAAAAGGAAATTTGTACATGGTCACTTCCAGGTCGGTATCTACAGTGAGCTTCAGCAATTCGTTAAAGTTCTCATCTGCCGTGTTGATCTTTTTCTTAAATTCCTCTACCATGGCGGGTGCCTCCTGTTCGATAAAAGGGTAGAAATTCTTATATGTGGCATTCATCTTTCCCAGTGTCGTATAATGTGACAGGGTATCGAAGATCTTGTTAGCCTCCCGTACCAGGTTGTTATGTCCTGTCTTTTTTCCGGATAGTTCATAGTCCTTTTTGGCTATGTCAATATCGATATCCAGCCCGGGCTCCATATACAAACGTATCAGCTGGTCTTTCCTGTTAGCTCTCATCTGCCCGTAATCCACATAATAAAACCCGGGTTCTTTTACCGGAACCATAAACCCGAAATCCCCTTTTTCATTTTTCAATGTGGTGGCATACGTTTCGGTCATGCCGTCTACCACATATAATAGTTTAACTTCTTCTGTACCGGTATCAAAGTCAAAATGTCCCCTGAGCCCGGCAAAATCAGACTGGGGGGCATTACATGCCGAATTCAGCATAAACAGGCCATACAAAAAGGAATAGACTATTTGATTTCTTATTTTGTTCCTCATCTTGAATACTTATATAGATTTTACTTGATTTTATCTTTGGGAGGTCCGGAGTGTCTTCGCTTCCTTTATAAAGTTTCTTTTCACTATTCCAGGATCATGGGCTTGGGGTCGAGAGCTGCCTTGGGCTGGAAAGATGCGGTATCCCCTGATGCTATAGCCCGTTGTAATGCCGTTATATCCTCTTCGTTCAGATAATAGGAGGTTTTTGCTCCGGAAATATGCTGTAAGGTTTCAGTAGCCTCATCATGCTTTCCGAGATAAAACTGTATCAGGCCCATTTTATATATGTCAGCGGCCGTGGAATGATCAGTCCGGTTCTTTTTATATAAGGAAGCCAGGGTACTCAGAGCCTGTTTATTGTTTCTGGAATCGATAATTACCTGCGCATAGGCATTGCTTCTCTCCTGCCAGTCATATGCTCCCTCTTCCACTTTCTTAATAAACCAGAACGTATTTCCGGATGCCTTGTAATATGGGGTATAGAAACTTCCTATACTCAAACGGTTCCAGTCGCCTTTATCAAACATTTTCCTTATATCTTCCAAAACAGTATCGTAACCTTCTATATCGTTATCTTTACCCAGCTTATCCGCTTTTTCCCGTATCTTATCCAACAGGCTCATGGCTACGCGTTCCTTTCCGTACATATCGCCCAGTTTCCGGGAATTCCGTATATAGTAATCGGCATATTTTCCGCGGTTTACCAGTTTCATCATGATGAGAAAAGGAACTTCAGCCATTTTATCATCCCGGGCATCCAGGTAAGCTTCGATATCATCCGGAGTGGCCGTCAATTTTTTACTTTCAAAATAGGCATTATAAAAATCCGGGAATTCCATATCAAAGGAAGTACTGTATTTTTTGTATTCCCTGCTTTCGTTTTTCCTTTTTGCATCCTTCAGCAGTCCCACCAGCTTGTCTACCCCGGCAAAACCTCCTTGAATGTTTATCACATGCTGATCCGGGGAGAGCAACAGCAGTGTCGGAAAACCTGTTATAGCATATTTTTTCATGAGTTTCTCTCCCAGTGCCTTTTCCTGGTCATGAAATACATTGACTTTACAGGTTATAAAATCGTTGTTGAGCAGGGCTGCCACCTTTTCATCGGGGAATACCCTCTTATCCATCTGCGCACAAGGCATGCATCCCGTAAAGTACAGGTCTACAAATACAGGTTTGTTTTCATCTCTGGCTTTTTTCATGATATCTTCCCAATCCCCTTGGAGAAAGCGGGTCTGGGCCAGGCCGGTATTGATCAGTATCAAACAGATCACAACCGGCAGAACTTCTCTTAAGTGTATCATTATGCTGCTTTATATTGAAATTATACGTTAACTATCGCGGCCTATAGGCCACACTGACTATTTTTCCGAAACCGCTGTAGGATTCCTCCAGGATCAAATCGCCCTGTACCGGGGGTACAGTATACAATTCCATGGTTCCGGTTGTATCATAACTGCATACGACCAGTTTGTTCCTGAGGTTTTCTCCGGATGAACCGGGAGCTGTCTTATCGAACTTCAGCAGGGTGATCTCCTCCGTTCCCTTATCGAGCATGAGCTTTGATGATTTCGCCGAAAAATTATATTCGTAGACCTTATTTCCCACAGTATAGAAAATATATCCGAAATCAGGGTTTATGGCAAAATGATCTGCCGCTGCCATATCTGCTGCTATGGCTTCGGGAACCTCTTCGTAATATACCTGGTTTATATTGTATACCCCGGAACTCATACGCGCGAGATAAACCCTGTTACCGGAAGGGTCTTTCAGAAGTGCAAAGACCTCTCCTTCATTGTATTCCGTCCGCTGCATATACAACAGGTCTTTGCCGGTATTATAGTCGAACAATGTCCCCTCGGGCATTACACTTACCCCTTTGGTATATGGCATCTGCCGGACAAAACGCTTATGAGTATCATCATAGAGAAGTGTAATCCCCAGGGTATTGGCTCCTACACCTATAAAAGGGGCTGCTTTAAAAGTTGTGGTCTCCCCCTGCATAACATTTATGGGCAGATCGTACCGGTACTGATATGTCCTGTAATAGTAATAGAGATCTCCATCCTTGTACATCATGCTCTCGTGTCCGTTCCCCATGGGCTGGATAAAATCCGCTCCGAAATCTGTGGGTACATTGGCCATCATTTCAAAGGACAGGGAATACTCTATATTCCAGTCGAAGGTTTCGGGATGTATCTTGGTGGTTCCGTTTCCTTCCGTGGTCACATAAATACCATAGAATTGCTGATCGTAGTCATAGCAAAGTACATTTACCGGTGTCCCCTCCAGTGTCAATGCGGAACCCGAACGGTACAGCACATCGTAAAGCGGAGTATATTCTCCTTCAATTTTCGATATCATGTCCAGTCTCGCCGTCCCGTCTACAGCTCCCAGTACCATCCAGCCTTCGTAAATACTGGTTACAATATGGAGATCGGCCAGCTGTTCCCAGAAAACCCCGGTTTCCGTATCGGTCACCTTATAACGGAGTTCGTATTCACCCGGAACCAGGGCTATGGCATCCATATCCAGGTCTCTGGTATAGGCCAGTTCGTGCCGTTGGTCCATCGGCAATGCACCGCCTCCTCTGAAAGCCACCCATTCATAAGTATACCTGGCTTCGTCATCACCTGCAGTATCCTCGGTGAAGGTCAATTCCGGCGTTATGGAAAAAGGGTCCCCGGAATACGCGGTGTACTGCTCTTCAAAACCATTAAAATGTACTTCATTGATCCCTATATAGTCATAATTGCCCAGGTCTTCTGCACAGGACCAGAAAAACAGGCTCCCCCCGATCAATATCAAACAGAATTTTATACACTGTAACATACTTGTTTTTTTAGTTAGATTATTTTGTAATTACCCCTACATGGTCATTTCCGTTCCGTCTTCTTCGTATATGGTCTCCCCGGCCGCTTTCTTTTCATCCAGATAGCGTTGCATAAAGAGTCCGTGATACTGGGTTTCGGGGAGCGACGGCCGATTGCTGTTGTAATAGTCGAACGGTATATTCAACAGTTCGCTCATCAGGGTCATTTTCTTGATTGTAAATTTTCCCAGGTAAGGTTCGAACCAGTATTCCGGAGTCTCCAGAATATCGTTTACAGTGAGTTCGAAACGGGTATAGCTCCTCATTTCGCCGGTAGCGGCATCAATAATATCTCCGTCCATTTCCGTATTGAAATCTTTGTTGGGAAGTATTTCGAGCACTATGGAGAATACCTCTTCTTTCATATCGGGGGTTCTGTAGAGGGTAACCGGGATACTGTCTTTCCGCGAATTGGCCCTGAACGTCACTGTTTCCGGAATGCTGAAATGGGTACCTGCAACAGCGGTCGATGTTTCGAGTACTTCGACCTGTATCAGCCGGTCTGTCTCCGACAGTTCCCCCTGTACATACACCGGTATCTTATACACATACTCCACTGCTTCGGGAGGAAAGAAGCCGAAACTGAACCCGATACTGTCTATCCCTTCTACAGTGCTGCCACTAAAAATGCTGTCTACCGTCCATTTGAAATAAATGCTGTCCTTACCTTCATAAGTGTTTATTTCATCTTTGGAACACGCTGTCAGTAGTATTGTAGTTACCGTACATACTACTGTGATATAACTAAATATATTTTTCATGTTTGCCCAGTTTTACTGATATTTTGTCTCTGAATCGGGTAAGGGAATTACATATACTTCTTCTCCCGTGTTTATGGTCCCTGAAGACGATGAACCGTCAGGGATATTCGCCGTGTTTTTTCTCTTGTAGTAAAAAAACAGCTGACCTTCCCCAAAAAATTCTTTCCGGTACTCCTTGAGCAGTTCGGTATCTATATCCGTCCCGGTTTCCAACGCATGCAACCCCCTGTTATATCTTACGGTATTAAGATATTCCAGTGCCTGTGCCTCACTGGTTTCCGCTTCTGCGGCGATATAATACATTTCCGACATCCTGATCAGGGGCTGCATAAACCTGAAAACAATATTTTTATCCTGTATATCCTCATATTTAAAGAAAGTACGCCCTTCCTTTCCTCCGGATGCCGGTATTTTCCAGGAAGAATTATAGCGATAATCACTTTCGTTATTTTCAAAAACCTCTTCGATACGCGTTTGCTCGGGTGCCAGTATATTTGCATCTTCCAGGTCACTGGAAAAAAGATCCCTGTGCTGGTTGTACAGATTGAGATTGGACAACCCGAAAATCACCTCGGAGGAAAATATCCTGTCGGGATTACCTCCTGCCGAGACTACGGCTTCCGGGACGGTCCAGGGAAAAGTATCCCCTGCCTCTTCTATAACCATTTTGGCAGCGGCAAGAGCTTCCGGTCTGTTTCCTGCATAGAGATACGCCCTGGCTTGCAACGCTTTAACCGCATAGTAATTTAGCCTGTGATTTCTCCGGGAGGCATAAAAATCCACATCGCCCTCCCATGTAATTGCACCGTCCAGAACAGGATCATCCATCAGCAGTTCCTCAGCGGCCTCCAGATCGGCTATGACCATTGCCATAACTTCAGAAGCCGGAAGTATCTCCCCGTTTTCAGTTTCTACCTGCGTATAGTATGGGATAGACAAACTCCCGGGGTTTGTACCGTATACAGGGCCAAACAACCTCAGCAGGTCGAAATGCAACATCGCCCTCAACCCGTAAGCTTCTCCCTTTACCAAACTGGCCTTATACGCTGCCAGGGCCCCATAGGCATCTACATTGGCTATCAGATCGTTAATTTTAAGAATATTGCCATACATAGAGGTCCATATTTCATCAAAATACTCCCTGGGTTTATTCTCTTCATAGGCATAGTGACCGGTATCATACCATCTGGAATCAGTTCCACTGACAGCTACATAGCGCTGGGCCAGTAATTCTACGACACTCATGGTCAGATATCCGCCGTAACTCTCATTTCCGGCCATATCGGTATATATACCGTTCAACACACTATTTATCCCGGCTTCTGTAGTATATACCTGGTCTTCCAACAATTTATCTTCCGGTTGTACATCGAGATAATCACTACAGGATATGAGCAGTCCCGCAAATGCCGGAAACAGTATTTTAAGTATATTTTTTTTCATAGTGCTTCTGGTTAAAATGATGCGTTAATACTAAATGAAACAGTACGTGCAAAGGGATAGTCTATCCCACGTTCGACCCTTACGGAAGAGATCCGGAATATATCATTCATATAGGCCGTTAAGCGTAAACTTTCTATTCCCAGGGTTTCAAGCCAGGGTTTGTTATACACATTATACCCGAGGTTAAAGGACTCTCCTACAATATTATTGTTGTCCTGGACAAAACGCGATGAGATAGGAGTATTCCTGGATATTGATATGCCCTTAAACCTGGCCTGGTCACCCGGCTGCTGCCAGCGGTCGTACAGTGCCCTCCTGTCCTGATTCCAGGTAATTTCCTGCTGCCCGATATTTTCTACCTTGTTATACAGCGCCCCGTTAAACAATTGTCCCCCGACCCTGTATCGCATATTGATCCCCAGGTTAAATCCCTTATATGTAAAGCTCGTACTGATCACTCCTTCCACATCCGGCCTGGTATTTCCCACGATCACTTCGTCCTCGTAGTTGTGATCAAAGGTGGTTTTGCCGTTCTTTTTCAGAAATACTTCCCGACCTGTAGCCGGGTCTATTCCCAGTGAGGGCACGGCCCAGATATCATCGGGATTTGCCCCGTCCCTGAAGCGTCTCAGGCTTCCGCTTTCAAGGGCGTCTTCATCGAGATTCCGAAGAGCATTGCCCACATCCCGATATTCCATATCCTGGATCAGGGCAGTAATCCCGACCCTCCAGATTACCTGTTTTTCCAGATCGTAAACAGGTCTGAAATTCAGAATGGCCTCAATACCATTAACCCTGAGCTCTCCCACATTCAGGGGGTAAGCCACCAAACCTGTCGAAGATGCCAGGTTTACCGGAACTACCAAGGGTTTCGTCTTTTTGGTAAAGAGGTTGATCTGTCCGTCCAGGCGGTTTTCAAACATGGCTATATCCAGTCCGAAATTAGTATCAAAAGTTTTCTGCCATTCCAGGTCGGGATTCCCGAGTGTTCCTATACGGATGGCATTCCCGAAATAGTTGTTTACCGAACCGTAACTGTATACCGAGGTCGAAGCTACACTCCCCATATTCTGATTCCCCGTATACCCCAGGGTTTGCCTGAGTCTCAGAATATTTACTATCGATTTGTCCATCTGGATTTCCTTGTGCAGGTTCCACCCCAGACCAATCGCCCAGAACGGTTCATATTGTTTGTTGGACCCGAATGCCGTTGATCCGTCGAGACGGTAATTGGCATCGAGGAAATACTTATCGGCATAACTGTAATTTACCGAGCCCAGTATATTGTTTCTCCTGTAGATATTACTGTAATAGTAAGGTTTTGCATCCGGTTCGTAAGAAATTGAAAAGTTCGGATTGCCATTGGACCCCATTGGAAACCCAACTGCAGTATACGATTCTCCCTTACTGTTCTGTTCTTCTATATCAGCTCTCAAATTCAGGTTTACGGTATGTTTTTCGTTCAGCACCTTGTGCCAGATAAGCATAGCATTGGCCATATAGGAAAAAGTATTGCCCCGGGTATTGGTATACCTTCCTTTTTCCAGATAACTCACATCGTCGAACTCGGCATTTTCGGGGGCAGCGAATATTTGGTGTTCTGTCGTTCCCTTTCGCAGCTGTATCCCGCCCTGTAACCTCAGGCTTTCGTCAATGGTCCAGATGGCATTCAGGTTATTTCTCAGGTTAAAACCTTTGTTATTATCCGTATTTGCCACTGTAGCCCGGTATAGCGGATTGGTTACTTTATAAGTCCTCCAGCCCTCTATCCAAGCTTCTTCTTCCAGATATTTCGGCGCTTCGCCAAATTCGTTTCGCTTTCTGTAATACGGACTGGCCCTGGCAAAATCTGCAAATGCTCCGTAGGGCGATTCGTCGGCTTCCGATCCGTTGACATACAAACGGTTGGAAATATTCAGTTTTCCCTTGCGATAGGTGAGATCTATGTTTCCTCCCCAGGTTTCCCTTGCCGAACCTTTCATCACCCCTTCCTGTTTGCGGTAATTGATATCCACCCCGAAGCGGATCTCTTCATTTCCCCCGTCTGCCCTGACCGAATGTGTCTGTGTAATTCCCGTACGGGTAGGTTCGTTCAGCCAGTAGGTATCCACTCCCCGACGAACCTCCTCCAGTTTGGCATTGTACAGACTGTCTAACCATACCTGTGTATTCGGATTATAACCGCCACCATAAGTATATCGCCCGGCCAACCTTTCAAATTCCAGCTTTTCTGCAGCATTCATCAGGTTGTAATCAGAGAGATCAGGGATATCCACGCTGAAATCGCCCGTATAGGTTATATTTACCCTTCCGGGTTTTGGCTGCTTGGTTTCTACCACTACAACACCATTCGCAGCTTTAGAGCCATACAGGGCCGTGGACGCCGCATCTTTCAGGATAGTAATGGATGCCACCCGGTTCATATTCAGGTCTACGATGCTCTGCAGGTCGGTCTCAAACCCGTCCAGTATAAACAATGGACTGTTCGGGTCTGCCCCGTACTCGTCTCTCAGGCCATCTGTAGACACACTGGTCTGCCCCCTGATCTCTATGGTCGGTAATACATTCGGATTGGCTCCCTGTATATTGTTCTCCATCACAATAAAAGAAGGATCCAGTGTTTTGATGCTTTCAATGACATTCCTGTTCCCGACAGCCTTCAGCTCCTCTCCTGAAATACTCCTTACCGCCCCGGTAAACGTCTCTTTTTTACGCTCTACGATACCTGTAACCACCACTTCATCCAGTTCGGAAACATCAGGCTGAAGCTGCACGTCAAGCCTTGTCCCCTCTACCGTTACCTCCCGGGTAACATAGCCTACATAACTAAAGGAAAACACCGTTCCCGCAGAAGCGCGGATCTCGTATTTCCCGTCAAAATCCGTAGTGGTCCCGCGCCGTTCCTTCATGATGATCACCGTAACCCCCGGAAGGGGTGTTCCATTTTCGTCAGTCACCATGCCTTTTACGATAAAGTCCTGAGCTTCGCGATCTTCCGAAGGGACGATCAGGAACAAACGGTCGCCCTGTTCCTCAACCCTGAAATTGTGCCCTACCAGGCTGGAGACAGCCTCGACAAGGTCTACATTGTCGAAGTGAACTCTAACCACCTGGTTTACATCCAGTTCTTCATCGCTGTAAAAGAAATCGGTATCGGTAAGTTTTCTGATCTCTTTTAAAGCCTCATAAATGGTAACTTCACCCAGGTTCAGAGTAACTTTCTGTGAAAAAGCAAAAGCCGTAAAATTAAAAAACAGGATAAAGCACAAGAAAAGCGATCGTTTCATAATCAGGATAATAGGTCGCTCATACCGTTGGAAAAATCGCAGGATTTCCCCCGATAGAATTTTTTTCATACATTTACTCGTTTAGTTAGTTAATTCGCCAAAAACATTTAACAGCTAAATACCTACCGGTGAGTGCGGCCAACACTTTCCGGTTTTTTATGCTGTTATTTTTCCGATATGGTTATTTCATATTGTGCATTGTCTTTTTTGGTTGCCCTGTAGGAAATACGCGCCGTTTTACGGATCATTTCCAAAAGATCTTCTATAGGGGCATTTTTCCTCGCTACTCCCGTAAAGAGTACATTTTTGAGTTTTTCCTGTTCGAATTTCACTTTCACTCCATACCAGCGCCCCACTTTTTTCAGGATATCGCCCAGGGGCTGCCGTTCAAAATAGAACCTGCCGTCTTTCCAGGAAGTATAGTTTCGGGGGTCTACCGTTTTTACCGCCACCGGAACCTCCCGGTCAAGATCGAGGTATCCGCGTTCTCCGGGAGCGAGAAATACCGCGTTCGTACCGCGATGCGACAGTTGTACCTTTCCCTCTACCAGGGTCGTTGCAAAAAAACGGTCATCGTCATAAGCGCTTACATTAAAGGAGGTTCCCAATACGGTAATATCCTGTTGTTTTGTCTGTACTACAAATTTCCGGGCATCCTTTACAACTTCGAAATAGGCTTCTCCCGTAAGTTCGACCATCCTTTGACTTTCGCTAAAAACCTCGGGATATTTCAGGGAAGAACCGGAATTCAGCCATACCTTGCTTCCGTCGGGCAGTATCACCGTGTATATTCCCTTTTCGGGTACGTATAATGTATTATAACCTGTCACAATACTTTGATTGTCATCATTTTCCACCTGGTATTCCAGGACATTGTTCCGGTTTTTGATAAGTGTATGTCCCGAAGACCGGATAGCCTGGTCCTGATCCGCTTCCAGGGTTACGGTCTTTCCGTCCGAAAGCAGCAGCACGGCTCTTTGGTCCCCCGGTTCTATTTCGGCAAGTGTCTCTTCGGTCATGGCCGCTGTCCTGTCTTCCATCCCGGAAAAATGATTCCAGGTCAGGATAACAGACAGGCAGAGCAACAGCACTGCGGCATATCTGCCGGCCGTGTAAAAGAGTTTTATCCTGTTTTCCTTTTTCTGTCGCAGGATCCTGCCTTGTAACTTCTGATAGATCTTTTCCTTGTCCAGGCTTGCATAAAACTCCTGCTTGGCATTGATATTTCCGGAATGGACAATCCGGTGATAGAGCTTCCGGTGCTCCTTATCCTTCAGCCAATCGTTCAATACCGCCTCTTCTCCGGCTTGTAGTGTTCCGCATACCGAACCGGCGATAAGCCTTGCTATCTCGTCTCTGGAAAATGTGTGCTTTGCCATATTTTATATTAACATACTTTTCACGAAGAGTGTTAATCTTATGTTATTTATCCATAAGAGCAGGCAAAGCGTAAAATGGGTGGAAAAAAGTTTAAAAAATCTGGTCTTTTAACAAAAAAGATAAATATACCATGAGTACAGGGTAATCTTTCAGCCGTATTTTAAGCAATTCAATAGCCCTTGCCCGCTGTGATTTTACGGTATTGACCGATATGTTCATATCTTCGGCTATATCCTTGTACCTGATCCCTTCCAGGCAGGACAATTCAAAAACCCTGCGGCATTTTTCGGGCAGGGTATCCAAAGCAGCCATCAGGATGGCATGTACTTCCTCTTCCACGACATACCCTTCATCGATATCCGGAACGGTTTCGGAATGTGCTTCCATACGAACTACCCTGCGATGCTGTTTCAGGTAAGCCAGGGCTTTATTCCTTACCATCATATACAAATACGATTTCAGGTCTTTTACCTTTTCCATATCGCGTTTCCGCTCCCATAAATAAAACATGCAGTCTTCCACTATTTCATCGGCTACAGACCTGTCGTTCACATATTTTAAACAGAATGAAAGCAATCTCGGGTACATGGAATGGAATATTTCCTCAAATGTACTTGTGGTAATTTCTATATGTCCGGTATGAGATTTAATGACAATGTGATTTTTCGGTTACCATATCTTCGGAAATTGCGATAAATATAAATTTTCTTTTTTGTTTCTTAACACTCTTTCCGAAGAACAGTGCATAAAAACAGGTGATTTATCCATTATTATATATCGTATAGTCAATTCATCAACAGTGACTCAAAAAGTATACTCCTTCCGGTCGCTATGAATACATAAAATTCTTATGTTAAAAAGTACTTTTATAAGTACTTAATATGTATTTTTGTGATATGGAAACTGTAAACTATACTCATTTTCGTTCCAACCTGAAGTACTGGTTCGATAAAGTGGTTAATGACGTCAGTGATATCATCATCAAACGTAAAGGAGGAAAAGATCTCGTACTTATTTCACTGGACGAATACAATTCCCTGAAAGAGACTACGTATCTCTTGTCCGGAAGAAACAGGGATGTATTATTAAAATCCATCAAAGAACTGGAAGAAGGTAACGGAACACAAAGAGACCTGATCGAAGAATGAAGCTGGTCTGGTCTTCATCTTCCTGGGAAGATTATCTGTATTGGCAGAAAGTGGATAAAAAGATCTTAAAACGTATTAATGATCTTATCAAAAATTGTATGCGTACCCCTTTTGAAGGGATCGGAAAACCTGAAGCCTTAAAAGGAGATTTACAAGGGTATTGGTCCCGGCGTATTACTTCAGAACACCGTTTGGTATATAAATATGACCGGGAGCAATTATGGATTGCTGCCTGCAGATATCACTACGGAAAATAGGCCGGTCTACGGTCACTTGCAGTATTTATCTAAGGAATAACCAAAAAAAGGAAGAACCCCGGTAGTTTATAAATCACGGGATTCTTCCTTTGTTTTCGGGATCAGCCTGCTTCTGAAAGCGGCCTATCATTATACCATATACCGAATCAGGATTTTGGCAACAACACTCCTTCCACAATATCGGCCTTCTTTTCCATATTCCGGACCGTCTCCTTGATATCTTCGGCAGTGATTGCATTCACCGTATTGATATAGTCATCCAGCGTATGAATCTCTTTGCCATAGAACACATGAGAAGATAGTACACTCATCCAGTAGTTGTTATTATTCACCGCCTCTTTCCGGGACTTGATCATGGATTCCTTCACTTCCCTGAAATCTTCCGCATCTATGGTCCCGGTCAGCTTTTCTATTTCATTGTATACCACCTGTACCAACTTATCGGCCATTTCCGGATTACAATCGAAACCTACCGACATGGAGAACGCTTCCCTGGGGCGGTCACCCAGCGATGCCGAGGCCCCTACCCCGTAACTGCCTCCCTCTTCTTCCCGGATCACATCATGGCAGCTTTTCTGCAACAGCTGGCCTGCCATATACACCTTTATGCTATTGCTGTAGCTATAGGGCATCTCCCCTTTGTAAACCACATTTACCGTCGCCTGCGGGGTTTCCATTTCCTCGGTTACCCGGACTACCGTCTTGCCTTTGGCAGGATTGTAATTGTGATCTACATAATCCTCTTTTCCCTTACCTGCGCTGATATTTCCTATATATTTCCTGGCGAGCTCTACCAGTTGTGCTTCATCAATATCTCCTATGAATACAAAGGTAAAATCATCAATCCCCTGAAATCTCTCCTTGTATACTTTCTCTATTTTACCAAGATCGATCTCATCGATAAATTCCGGAGTGAACAGCAGGGTCCTCTCATTGTGGGAGGTAAGCGCCATAGACATGGAATCCTGTAAAATGCTCTTTTTATTCTTCTGTTTCTGTTCCAGGCTCTTGGAAAACCTTTCCCTGGCCAGGTCATAGGCCTCCCGGTCGAACCTCGGGGCTTCAAAGCTCAGGTAGATCTTCTGGAACAGTACTTCCAGGTCAGACCTGGTACTTTGCCCGGACATGGATTCCGACAGTTCGTTAATATCCAGTCCTAACGAAGTATTCGTCCCGGCGAGTTTTTTTCCCAGCTCGATTTCATCGAAATCCCCGAGCCCGGATTGCGACGCCACATAAGTAGCCACATTGGCGGAAGGCAGCAGGTCTTTACCGAGCAAAGAGTTTCCTCCGGGACTGTAAGCGCTGAGATAGATCTTGTCTTTGTCATAAGGAGTGGGAAAGACAACCACACGGGCACCATTACCCAATTCATATTTACGCGCATCCATCCCCGGGATATCAGTCTTGCCGGTCACAGGCTGTTCTTCGAGGGTCTCTGCGATCAGGGGTTTATCGTCTACCGTATCCTCATAAGGTTCCAGTTTCATGGCATTTACCTTATTGAAAATATCGACAAACTGTTCTTTTTCCGGATAGGTCTTGTCTGAAGTGCCCTTTACAGCGATCACGATATCTTCCTTTTTGTAAACCCCTGCCATATAGTTCAGGATATCTTCATTGGTAATGGTTTCCAGGCGATCTACCCTGTAGTTCACATTCCAGGTCACATCCGGCAGGGGGTCGCCGGTAAAGAAATGTTGATAAATGCTTTCCGCATAACTGTCGCTGCTGATCTTGTCCTTGTTTTTCAGGTACGACAGATTGCTGTTCTTTATCGATAATTTTGCCCTTTCGAGTTCACTGTCCGTCGCGCCGTATCTTACAAACCGCAACAATTCTGTCAGGGCAAATTCAAAACTCTCCAGTTCCTTATCGGTTTTGGGCTGAACGGCCAGCCCCATAACATCAAGGGGCCTTACAAAGTTCGAATACGAATACCCGGCAGACAGTGCAGGACAGGTTTTCTTTACGGTCTGTTCTTTAAACCTGTTATTCAACACATAAGAGGCAATTCCTTTTACCAGGTTGTCATCCAGGTAATCATATCCTTTCAGCCTCCGGGCCTCGTTCTTTACCGAGAACTCGATCCTGGTACTCCCCACTTCCTTATCCAGGGATTCGATAAAGGTAATGTCGCCGTTCATCTTTGCCGAAAAGGGCTTTCGTTCCGGGAGCCCTTTTTTCAGGGGAACAGGCGAAAAAACATCTTTTATTTTCGCCTCCATATCATCTACATCCACATCCCCCACAACGATAACAGCCTGCTGGTCGGGGCGATACCACTGCCTGTAGTAATCCCGCAGCTCGTCGTATTCGAAATTGTTGACCACGGACATCAGTCCGATAGGCATACGCTCTCCGTACAGCGATCCCTTGAGTATTCCCCTGGTCCATACTTTCTCGGCTACCCGGAAAGAGGGGGTGTTCCGGGTTCTCCACTCTTCGTTGATCACTCCCCTTTCCGCATCGATCTCCTCATCGGTAAGCGACAGGTAGCCCGACCAGTCGTGCAGGACCAGTAATGTGGAGTCGAGCAGTTTCCGATTGGTTACCGGAACCTTGCTGATGTTGTAAACGGTTTCGTCGAAAGACGTAAATGCATTGATCTCGGCCCCGAACTTGATCCCGTTTTTTTCCAGGTATTGCAACATGCTTTTTTCCGGGTAATGCTCGGTTCCGTTAAAGGCCATGTGTTCCAGAAAATGGGCCAGTCCCCTCTGGGATTCCTTTTCGAGGATAGACCCTACATTCTGGGCAAAATAGAAAGAAGCCCGCTCTTTGGGTTCTTCGTTGTGCTTGATATAATACGTCATTCCGTTGGGCAGGACACCATGCCGTACAGAAGGGTCAAAGGGAACTTCTCCCTTATCCTGGGCATTCAGCAGAATCCCGGACCATAAAAAAAGGCTTACAGTGGTAATGATCTTCATATAAATCAGGTTTTTCTATATCCTAAAGAGTCCGAAAGGAACAAAATGGGTGAAATATTTCCGGTTTATTTAATATACTTTAACATTTCAGGTCCTGCTTAATTGTATTACTCTTCCGCTATCGTAAGAAAACCCGCAGGATATTCCAAAAGCACGGAACGACTTCCGCCGTCCCGTGCCGTACTTCAAAAAGACACTAATTCAAAATAATCTTTCTGAGACCAGGTGTTGTTTTTGTCCGGAACCCGGAGATCCTTCGCTTCGCTGCGCTACGGCCCGGATGACATGACACCCTACCTGAAAACCGGTTACAATACCTCCTCAAACAGTTTTTTCAATTCAGGATCGGAAGGGCGGGGAGCATTGGAAGACACTATCTTTCCTTCGGGATCGATAAGGATAAACTTGGGGATTCCTTTTATGACATAGGCCTTGACAAAGTCGGATTCCCAGTCTTTATCAGCGAGCAGCTGTACTCCTTTAAGCTCTTTTTCTGCTATCATGGCTTTCCATTTGTCCCGGTCCTTATTCCTGTCTACCGAAATACTGACAAACTCTACGTTCCTGTCGCGGTACTCCTCTTCAACCTCCTTCAGGAACGGGATCTCCGCCTTGCAGGGCCCGCACCAGGTAGCCCATACATCGATATATACGTACTTCCCCCTGAGGTCGTTCAGGGACGTGGTTCCTCCCTCGTAGTTTTCATAACCGGAAAAAACCGGGGAAGGGTTTCCCCCTGAAAGTGCTTTTAGTTCCTCGTAACTTTTTTTGATAACGGCATTGTTTTCCTCGTCGGTAGAAGCCGACGCATATATGCTGTAATACGCTTCGAGATCGCTTACGAAGGTAATGTTGTTACTGGCATGCCCGAACAACAGGCCATTGCGGATAGTTTCGTCAGGAATTGTTGTCAATACCTTCATATAAGCTATCTCCCCGGGGAGCGAATCCGATTCCGACAGTTTTCCGGACCTCTCCCGGTAATGGTCCTGTAACAACTGCCGGTATGACGAAGAAAAATTATAATCCTCTACAAGGTTGTAATCCATCCCGGCCAGTTCATCCAGAAATCCATCAGATACCTTAAAATCCGGATCATCGGCGAAATGGGCATAATAGTTCTGATAAATATTCAACGCATTTAAATACTCATAATGCAGGTTTCTTTTTTCTTTCCGTATAAAACCCTCATCCAGTCCGGGCATGGAATCGAGTATTTTTTCCAGCGCTGTTCCTATTCCTTTGTTAGCCTCTCTATACGCTGTTTCATCCTGTGCATAAAAGGATTTCATATCCCCGGTCAGGTCGGTTATCGTTTTTCCCTTTAATTTCAGGTACCTGCCCGAAGCGGCATCTTTGCCTGAAAAACTCAAGGTATTGTCAAAATCACCGGCATCTGCATTTACCCTTACCTCGTTTCCGGGAGCCAGGTACAGCCGTACCACATTTTTCCCGTCCCGCAAAAAGAAATGCCCGGGCTTCGTTCTTATGGTATCTGAAAAACTACCGTCTTTCCCCGATTCGAGTGTTTTTGAAAAAGTCCTGTCTTCAGACATGAGCGTCAGCTCTCCTTCCTTACCGGTTATATTGCCCGATACCAGGGCATAGTCTACGGGCCCGGTTTGCTTACAGGAAACCAGAACAAGCGTCATTACCAGTAAGATGTATATCGTTTTTTTCATCGGGTTTGTTTTTATGGTGTCCATTTCTGATCAAAAATAAAAAATTATGAGAACTCTTCTTCAACAGGATCTATTCTCCGAATATTTCCTGTAACCTGGCATCGAGAGGCTCTTCTTCGCTTCCGTACCTCCCTATGATCATCCCGTCCTTATCTACAAGGATTTTTGTAGGCAGATAATGAATATCATACGGTTCCGAAATTCCGCCATCCAGAATTTTATATCTGTTGGACCTGTCTACTCGTAATCCCCGCAAAACATGACGCCAGATCCCGATACCATCGTCTTTTACGGCTTTTTTCCACGCTCCTTCATTTCTGTCGTCATCAGAGATCCCTATGATCTCAAAACCTTTCTTGTTATACTTTTCGTATAGTTTAACCAGATGTGGGTTTCCTTTTCTACAGGGTTTGCACCAACTCGCCCAGAAGTCCAACAGCACGTATTGCCCCCTGAAATCTTCGAGTTTAAGAGTATCTCCGTTAATATCCGGTGCCGAGAACAGCGGAGCCTTCGCTCCCGGCGATGCCCTTTTTAGTTTTTCCAATTGTTTTGAAACCGATTTACCGTAGAAACCTTCTTTCACTTCAGGGCTAAAAGCATTGTAATAGCCGGTGGATTTCTCCAGGCCGTAATCAGCGATCTTTGCGGATAGCAGATAGGAAGATATATAGGAATCGGGGTAAACTTTTATATAGTTTTCATCTACAGCATCAAGACCTTCCCTTATCCCGGACATCAATTCCCTGATACTGTCGAGTCTGGCATCAAGAATGGCCGCTTCAGTTTCATTCTTTCCCTTTTTTGCTGCAATATAGCGGGTATTCAACGTATCAAAAGAAGCATTATGAGGTTTTAGTTTTTCCCTGATCTTTTTCCCGAGATCCAAATATTCCTGATATTCATCCTGTAATTCCGATCCCCGTACCTGTGCTATGAGCGTGCTGTAGTTCTCATTCCTGAAATCATACCTGGCAGTATCCAGTTGTACCTGTATACCGGAGTTTTCTGCAAAGAAATTACTGTATAATGTTTTTTGTCCTGTGCGGATCACAACCGATAATTGTCTGGGAGAAAGCAAGCTTCCCTGTAGTTCGAATTTTCCTCCGTGTACCATACCCGAATCGATTACGGTTTCATTCCCGGCACGCATATCCCTGGACACTATACGCACCTCCCCCTGTTCAACGCCCCTGATATTCCCCTCTATACGAAATGTATCTTCCGGTAATAGCTTTGTGCCGGAATTACATCCCAGAAGAAATACGGGAATTACCATACTTAAAATACGTATACCATTCATGATGTGACTTTTTTAAGTGTTTTTTGAATCGTAGTATATCAATACCCCGGATTTTGTTTTACGACATTTCCCCCGGCCTCGATAGTATTTCCGTCTATGGGCAGAATATACTTATCAGGATCTGTTGCCGAAGGTTTTATCGCAGTGATATCCAGACCGTCGACAAAGTGATACCGTACCAGGTCGAACCATTCTTCTCCCATCTCGGTTCCGAATTCCACGTATTTTTCTATCCGCACGGCTGTCAGGAACTGCTCCGGTGTAATAGTGGCAGGGTATATTTCAAACCCATCTCCCCCGGTAGAAGTAGCCCCGACACGTATACGTACCGCATTCAGTGCTTCCAGGGCTTCTGTCGTCACACTGTTATTACCCCGTACAGCCGCTTCGGCATAAATAAGGTAAACCTCAGCCATTCTGAGGTGATAGACCATTTCATACTGGTCGCCATTCTCCGCATTTCCCTTGTAAGTATCAATACCCATAATGTCGGCATCGAATGTTGTTGACGTTATTCTTTCGCCATCATGAGTAATGTCCTGACCTCCTACCGTCATCGATTGTTCCCCGAAAGTAATATAGCCGGGGGCAATCGATGCCCAGAATCCTGTAAAGTTTCCCATACCAACTCCGGCCTGTGGCTCTCCCTTCGAGGCAAAGAGAATTTCAGGACTATCGAACAAGGCCGGGGTAGAGTGGTCTGTGAAGATACCGGCATAATCTGCAGCCAGGGCAAAATCTGGTCCGGAACTTTCAATAACTGCTCCGGCCAGTGAAGCCGCAGCAGCATAATCACCCTTGTAGAGCAATACTTTGGCTTTTAACCCCCTGGCATAGGTTTTATTCACATAATATTTTGCCCTTAAATCTGGAGCCCCTGCAATGGCTTCATCCAGATCGGCAATAATAGCGTCATAAACCTCGGTTACGGTATTTCGCGGAAATGCTTCATCCGACCTTGCCGGTTCTGTTCTCAAGGTAATGCCATACTCCGATGTGGTATCGTAAAACTGTCCGAAAAGACGCAGGAGGTAAAAATTTGCAGTGGCCCTCACGGCTCTGGTTTCGGCCAGTATTTCCGTTTTCCGGTTCGGGGTCGTAAACGCATTTTCCGAAAGTACCTCGACTTTTTCAATGAGCCAATTACAACGATTAACAATATCGTACATACACGTATAAACTCCCAGCCCGGATGTGGCCCCTATGGCTATGGGGTTGTTATTTACATATCCCAGAACCTCAGCAGTGTTATTAAACAACGAATTATTGATCATACTCCCACTCATCAGGGAAGGGACCAGGTATATTTCAGGGATACCTCCGGAAGAACTCCGCTGGCGAAAGCCGGAATAGACTCCTGCCAGGGCCAGCTCTGCACTGGCTTCATCCACAATGGCCTTATCTGCATCCAGGGCATAATTGGGTTCATAATCGTCCAGGTCCTTTGCCAGTTCACACGATGACAGGCTCATGATAAGCGTCCCTGTCACAGTGGCATATATATATTTTAATATTTTCATTTATCTGTTTTTTAACGGGTTACAGGCTTAGTCTTGCTCCTATGGTAAAGGTTCTCATCTGCGGATAGAAGATACCTTCATCGCTCATCAGGTCCATGGTAGCTCCTCCTCTCTGGGGAGATACACTTTCCGGGTCTATGCCCGGATATCTGGTAATCGTAATCAGATTGTTACCGCTAACCGAAAGCTGTATATTGCTGATTCCGGTATTGGCCAGCCAGCTTTTGGGAAAGTTATAGGCTATCGATGCCGACCTCAGCCGGATATATGAAGCGTCTCTCACATTCCTGCTGGTCACCAAATGCGTCTGCGATCCTACCCGGGCATATTCGGCACCGGTATTTTCAGGGGTCCAGGTATCAAATACATCGGTGGTTACATTGTTGAAAGCCTCGACAAAGGCAAACTGGTCAGCTCCCCTCCTCCATACCTTGTCATTACCTTTTACAAAATTAAAGTTGAATCCGAAATCAAAGTTCTTATAGGATATACTATTGTTCCATCCCCCGAAAAAATCGGGATTGATATCCCCCAACGGGGTCCGGTCGGCGTTGGTAATCTCTCCATCTCCGTCCATATCCCTGTAAATATAATCACCGGGCTGCACCAGGCCGCTATAGTAATTGCCGTCCGGAGCCCCGGCGTTGAGGGCATCGATCTCTTCCGGAGTCTGTGCAATAGATACCACGTCGTATCCAAGGGTTACCCCCACAGACTCTCCCTCTACAATCCCTGCACTGCCATAGGCAGAAGTGGCACCACCATGTAACGCATCTACATTGTTATTTACAAAAGATATGTTGAACGATGAGTTCCACCTCCATTGCGACGACCTGATGATATCACCGCCCAGTGCAAATTCCCATCCCTTGTTCGAAACGTCGGCAATATTGGCATTCCAGTACGAAGAACCCGTCTGGGCCGGAATGGGAACCATTAAAATTATACCGCTGGTCTTCTTATCGAAATACACAATCTCGCCGCTGAGCCTGTTATTGAACATGCCAAATTCAAGTCCCAGGTCTAACTGGTCGGTCTGTTCCCACCTGATCCCGGAATTCGGGACTCCTTCCACCACAATCCCGTTAATGCCATCATAAAAAGAGTCGCTATTGCCCATGGCACGGTAATATGACAGATAGGTAAAGGCAGGCAGGTTATCTAAACCGGTACGTCCCAGGCTGGCCCTTAATTTCAACTGATCCAGCCAGCTACTGCTGCCCTTTAAAAAATCTTCATGATGTATGTTCCACGCCAGTGCCCCGGAAGGGAAAAATCCCCACTGGTTATCCGGGCCAAATTTTACAGAGCCGTCATAACGTGCCGTAAAGGTAGCCAGGTATTTATCTTTATAATTGTAATTCACTCTTCCGAATACGGAATTCAATGCAGTTTCACTAACATCACTGTTTGCATTTACAAAATCATTGGCCGAATTGATGTCAGTCAACACTTCATCATCCGGGAAACCTGCATACTTCTGTGATTCGAGATCAAGCCTATAGTGGTCCCAGGAAACCCCTGCCACGGCATCTATGGTATGCGCCTCAGCAAAGGTTTTGTTAAAGTTCAGCGTGTTGGACCAGGAAGTACTTATCCCTGAATTGTGTTGCACATTGAGTAGAGCCCCTTCGGTACCATCATAAATTCCCCACAAGGCTTCGCGGGTGAACGACGGACTAAATTCAGAAGTTCTGTCATTCGTCAGGTTTATACTCAATTGTGATCTGAATTTCAGGTGGTCCAGGATCTTGTATTCTCCATAGATATTTCCCAGTACATTGCGGGAAACAGCCTTGTTTCTTACTTTTCCGGCATCACCTACCGGATTTCTGAGTATAAACCCCCTGCTCGCCGGTGAGGTAGAATAGGTCCCGTCTTCATTGAACACCGGCAGATCCGGTCGGAAAAATGCGCCCGACGAAAGACTGATAAGTCCTGAACGCTTGTTAATGGCATGGTTATAACTGAAATGGGTTCCTGCTTTCAACCTTTCCGTAATATCGACATCAAGGCTCGTTGTAAAACTGTACCTCGTAAATTTATTGCCCAGCATAACACCTTCCTGATCTGCAACTCTCCCGGATACCAGGTAATTCACCTTAGACGTTCCACCGGAAATGCTCAGGTCGTATTGATTCCAGATAGCATTGTGGTTAACGATCTTGTCCTGCCAGTCGGTATCGGCGTCACTAAGATCTATTTCCCCGTCCAGTCCCTGCGCAGTAATAAACTCACGGAACTGGTCTCCGTTCAATACATCATAAGTATTGGCAGGATTCTGAATAGTTGTACTATACGAGAAATCAAGTTTAGCCTTCTGGTTGCGTCTGCCGCGTTTTGTTGTAATCAGCACCACCCCGTTGGCAGCACGGGAACCGTAGATGGCAGCAGCCGAAGCATCTTTTAATACGTCTACCCGCTCTACATCTGCCGGATTGATAGAGAGCAACGGATTTTCCCGGTTGCCAAAAACCCCGATACTTCCCACTTTTTCAAATTGCGGGTTCATCACAACGGGTACTCCGTCAATCACATACAAAGGCTGGTTATCACCTGTAAGCTGGCTCAGCCCCCTGATATGTACTATCGCTCCACTACCGGGGCCTCCCGATTGTGAAGAGACATATACCCCGGGGATCTTTCCCACAAGGGCCCTTTCCACAGTTTGCGCCTTGATCTGCTCTATATCCTTCGAGTCTATAGATCCTACCGAACCGGTGAGATCCTTCTTTTTTGTAGTTCCATACCCCACCACCATAACTTCTTCAAGGGCACTTACTTCTTCCTTTAAAACAATATTGTAAACGGTCTGCTCCGCAGTGATCTCAAGATAGGTAAACTCATAACCAAGTCCCGTTACCACGAGGAAGTAACCCGGTTCTGCCTCCAGGGAAAAACTACCTTCGAGATCGGTGGAGGTCCCCCTTATGACAAACTCCCTGTCAATGCGTTTACTACTGGGTTCCACATTGGTTACATATACCGTAATTCCCCCTATAGGCATCCCGTCTTCACCGGTAATGGTTCCCGCAATCTGGAGTGACTGCGGTATGTTATATTCTTCCGGAATAGCCTCTTTTCGCTTTACTATAATTGTATTGTCTACAAAATCGTAATAATAGTGAATCGGTTCCAGCCCCATACGCAGCAGGTCTCCGGCAATCATCACCCCTTTACTGACTTTGACCAGAGGAGCATCCTTTATGGCATCATGCCGGTAAATAAACTTATAATCGGTTTGATACTCTATCAGATTAAATATCTGTTCGACAGATAAGGTCATATCCGCATCTATCTTTATTCTTGCATTCTGTGAAAATCCGTGATACGATCCCAGACTGAATGCCACGGTACAGTAAAGAAAAATTAAAGTTTTCATCGCAAATAGCAGAACTTTTCCCCCGCCGGGGAGAGGTACCCTCTTCCGTTTTATTTTCATAAATTTGTGGTTTGTTAGTTAAACTTTGGTTTTAATTGACGTATCTAAGGAATGAAGCCACGCCCGTGGAAAGATGTTGGCTTTGTTCCTTTTTTTATTTTCTTTTGTTTTACAAACGGTTTAAATATTATTCTTTTCGGCAAGCTCAGGACATTGACATTGCCTCTGGTTCTGACAGGTTTATTTTACGATCAGGGTTTTGTGTTCCATCCGGAAACTGACTTCCCCGGTACGCTCTATATTTTTCAGCAGGCCATTGATATTTTCAAAACGGTTCAGAATTCCCGAAAACACTATTCCCTTTTTATCTTCCGTTTCGAATTTCACGTCCAGGTCATACCACCTGGATAAGATCTTCATCATCTCTTCGAGGGACATTTCGTGAAATACAAAAAGACCGTTTTTCCAGGCTACTTCCGTGGTGGTATTCACCTCGGTGATCTCCAGGATATCCTTTCCCGTTTCGGTTACCGACTGTTGCCCCGCAAGCATCGTTTCCTTCAGGGTACCCTTGCGCACTGCTACCTTTCCTTCTACCAATGTGGTCAATATCCGGTTCTCATTCCGGTAGGCCTTTATATTAAATTCCGTCCCCAGCACTTCCACGGTCTGACTGCCCGTCTTTACCCGGAAGGACCTGTTCCCGTGATAGATACTTTTCGAAACATCGAAATAGGCTTCTCCATACTCCAGTTCCACTTCCCGTGGCCGGTCACCGATAAAATGTACCGGGTATTTTAACCTGGATTCGGAATTCAGCCACACCCCGGTACTGTCCGGAAGCTGCACATAAAACTGTCCGCCCCTGGGTACCGTGAGATAATTAAATGACGGGGCACCGGTACCTGCCGGTGTATTTCCCGAATAGACCAGGCTTTTCCCGTCACTCCTCACCTTATCCGTAGTAAACCCGCTCCCCTGTTCCAGCACAACATTGCGTCCGTCCTGCAGGGTCAATACGGCCTTATCCATTCCCGGGGGAACCGTGGCGACCGTATTTACTTTATCACTTTCGCTATTCCCGGAAACATCGTTCCGGAAAAGGAACGGAAGCAATACTAACAACAGGACCGCGGCAGCTACGGCAGCATACCTGGTATATCCTACCCGCCGTCTGGCTATCGCCTGTTCCTTTTCCTTTTTTATCACAGCGCGCAGTTTTTTTCCGGCTTCGAGATGGTCATAGTCGTCCATAAGATCGTCCAGGGTATAATTCAATTCTATATACGACCTGAACACTTTGTCATTGACAGGGTCTTTCAGGTATTCCTCCAGTTGCTCCAGCTCTTCCACCGTAATGGACCGGGTGATGTATTTGATGATCAAGTGCTCTGATGACATGGGATCCTCTGTTTCCTCTTTTCTTTACTGCTATGACGAATTCCGTTTCCAACACCACTACGTTATTTGTGTTTTTTTCTTAATTTTGGTAAAAACTTTTCCCTGAAGCCTTCAAATCCCTGTATTTCATTGAATATAATCTGTTAAAAAGCATTTTTTGAAAGCCGACTTTAATGATAATCATCAATTGATCTCAGCCCTGAAACAAGGGGATGAGAAAGCATATGTATATCTCATGGAGAAATACTATCGCAGGTTGTGTATTTATGCCAACAGCCTGACGAATGACCGCCTGGCTGCCGAAGATATCATCCAGAATGTTTTTGTACGGTTATGGCGAAGGAGGCATCTTCTTACGATACAGACCTCCCTGAAAAGTTTTTTGTACAAGTCGGTCTACAACGAATACATAGATCAGCACAGAAAAAATACGGCCTTGTTAAACACGGAAAAACGCTATATAAAACACCTCCATGAGATCATAGATACCGAAGATACCGAAGACAGCCAAAAACTGGTAAAACGGGTATTTGAAGCAGTACAGGACCTTCCTCCCAAATGCAGGGAAATATTCCTGCTGAGCAAAAAGAACGGACTGACCAATGTGGAAATCGCCGAATATCTCAACATCTCATCCAATACCGTGGAAAACCAGATCAGTAAGGCTTTCCGGATCTTAAGGAAAGAACTCAAAAACTGTTTTCACACGCTATTCCTGTTACTTCCGGGAGCAAAAAAAAGGATGATACGCCACCTGAAGGTGTAAGGAAAACAAGAGACCGGATCATATTCATATTACCTGAATTCATATTTAAGGGTTACCCCATAAGTCACCGGGTCTCCCAGTACCGCAGCATAATGCCCGGCGCTTCCGCCGGCAGGCAGCAACTGTTCGTAATAGTCCTTGTCCAGTATATTCCTGCCCCATACAAACACAGAAAGCCCTTCAACCGCCCGAAAACCGGCCCTGGCATTGAAAATGCCGTAACCCGGGACGTTGAGATACCTTGAAGGTGACGGACTGGAAGAAAACCCGGAACGGAAAAAGGAATCGAAACCAAAGAAAAAGGTACCGTTTTGTCTCCAGAAGTCCACGGAAGCAGAGGTAAGTTCCCCGCCGAGGGAACCGGCCCACCTGGAAATCCCGGGAAGCCGTCCGCCGGAAACATCTTTAAAGGCTTGTTCTCCACCCACCTCTTCCAGGGGAACCGGGGCATTTTCGAACTTCACGTATTTCCCTTCAGTATAGGCTGCAGCGCCGAAAAAAGAAAAATGTTCGCCGAAATAAACATTGCCTTCCAGTTCTGCTCCCCTTACCCTTACCTTATCGGCATTGGAAAGGTAACCCCGGTTTACCCCCAGTTCAGGAGTCTGGACCACGGTCTGGAAATCTTTTATTGAAGTGTTATACGCCGTAAAATTCAAAGACGCATTGGGTGCGGGTTTGGATTTGAACCCCACTTCGAAATGTGTGACGTATTCCGGTTCCACCTCGGCAAGATCGAGAAGGGGTTCCCCGTTTTCGGTGGGTAACCCACCAAGGTTTACCCCTATCGGTTTATAGGCCGTGGAGAAAGTACCGTAAGCATTAAAAGAGCTGACAGGTTGATATTTCAAGGTCAGCTGACCGGAAAAATTGGTGTTGTTCACATCGGTAGTAAACTGCTGGTCGGAGTATACCCGGTCCTTCAGTGCGAGAAGATCAGGGTCATCGGTCTCCAGTCCGCCATAGGTCTCCCTTTTGTAATCTACATCCTTGGTATCGTAATTAAACCTTATCCCGGGCAGTACGTGAAATACCTCACTGACCTCCCAGTCGATATTGGCAAATACAGCGCCGCTGAAGCTTTTCAGCCTGTTGGTGGTCTTAATGCCGTAGCCCTCCAGAAGTCCGGGTGTCTGCCATAGGGGATCCTGTGTATTCTGTGCAAACCGCCACTGTGCCGCACCGGATTCCTGGGTATGCACGGGATCGGATTTCAGGTCCTGCCACAGTACAAAAACACCGAGTACGGCACTCAAGCGGGACGAAATTTCACCGGCATAACGGATCTCCTGCGACCACTGATCGTGCCTTGAAGGGGCCTGGGAGAGGTTCAGTACCGGAAGCCCGGTAAAATCGCGGTCGTTGGAGGGGCCCCAGTTCCAGTAACGCCAGGCCGTGGTAGAGGTGAGTGTTCCCCCGGCAAAATGGAAATCGGCATTGACAGACAGGCCGCCAAGCTGGTTCAGCGAACGCCAGGGCGTGTCGTGATCTATAACGCGATCGAACGGGTTCCGGCCCGGCAATTCGTAATCCAGGTCGGCAATGATCTGGTCGAACTGCCGGAATTCCGGACGCTGTGTTCTGACCACCCCGGCAAAGACCTGGGCATAACCATTGGGCTTCTGGCTCGATATGTCCCCGATAAGGGTAATGTCTATATCTTCATTGGGGGTAAACAGCAGCTGCCCGCGAAAACCTATGTTGTTAAGCGTATTGACGTGTTCATCCCGCGCCACATTGTAAATGGTACCG
The DNA here is from genome assembly GCF_003285545.1 of Sinomicrobium soli. Lineage (GTDB taxonomy): Bacteria > Bacteroidota > Bacteroidia > Flavobacteriales > Flavobacteriaceae > Sinomicrobium. The sequence continues at coordinate 203,649 of NZ_QLNV01000007.1, forward strand.
TTTCGATGCGTACCGGAAAACGATATCCTTCCGGCCAGCTTGTCCGCGATCAACCCACCGGTTACCGAGCTTTTCGCCTGTACAAAACCGTATTTACCAAAGCTGGTCTCAAAGCTGGAAGACGGATCGAAAGACGCTTTCCGGGTGGTGATGTTAAACGCTCCGGCGGTAGTATTTTTCCCGAAAAGCGTTCCCTGCGGGCCGCGGAGTACCTCGATCCGGTCTATATCGATAAAATCGAGCGTGGTCACCGCCGGGCGGGCATAATACACCCCGTCGACATAAAAGCCCACCCCGGGATCGATACCGTCATTGGTAAGCCCGAAAGTAGATCCCAGTCCGCGGATATTTAAGGTGGTATTCCGGGGATTGGAGGAATAAAGCTGTACCGTGGGCACCAGTTCCTTGACCCGGTTGACGTTAAAGGCCCCGGTTTCCTCTATTTTTCCACCTCCCACTACAGACACCGGAATGGGAACCTCCAGGGCCGTCTCATCTCTCCGCCTTGCCGATACGACCACTTCAGCCAGAAAAGCAGAGGACGGAGACAGGCCTACCGACAGGAATTCTTCCCTGCTTACCGTTAATTCCCTGGATTGATACCCGAGATAGGAAAACTGCAGGCGAAGCGGATAGTTTCCTGTAAATTTCAGGGAAAAAACGCCGTTAAAATCTGTCGTGGTCCCTTCGGTGCTCCCCCTTACCTTTATGGTGGCGCCGGGCAAAGGCTGCCCGTCGCCGGCATCGACCACCTTTCCTTCTATATACTGCTGCCCGAATGAAACAGACAACCCGGCAAACAGGATTGCGTAAATAAGTGTAAAAATCTTTCTCATTATTACTTTGTTTATATAACTATTCCTATATGAATAATATGTTTTTATGTTTAAAATTACCGGAACAACAGGTACCGGGACCCTTCATATCATACCGGGTGGACGGCATCGGTTGGTGCCCCGAGCGGAATCGAACCGCTGTAAAAGCTTTTGCAGAGCTTCACCTCGCCACTCGGACACGGGGCAATTACTTCCCTGAATATCATCTCTCCAATCAATTATACTACCGTTATACCCGAATATCAGCACCACAGGCTCCTTCACTTCTCCTGTGTGCCAACAACACGCAAATATATAAATCAATAATTAAACTACAAAACCTATAGATGAAATAGGAATTAAATATTCAAAGTGATATTTCCACCGGGGAAACTTCAAAAAAGGACCCTCATGTCAATTAACGGGTCCAATTTTTTTTGAGTAGCTTAACTTATCTTCTTATTATTGCATATATTTCAGGGAATATGCTATCGAGAAAGGCGAAATACGCCATTAAGGCTTTGATTTATATTTATGAACATCCGGAACTGGTTCCGGTGTCTACCAAAGAAATTTCAGAAGCTGAAAAAATACCCTATAAGTTTCTGGAGGCGATTATGAATACCCTGAAGCAAAACAGGGTTGTTACCAGCAGGCGCGGTCCCAGGGGCGGGTACAGTTTTGTCGGGAACCCGAAAGATATTACGGTCGCTTCGATTATGCGCATTATTGACGGGCCCATTGCACTGACTACCTGTACCTCGGAAAACTTCTACGAGACCTGCGAGGAATGCATTGACGAAAAAACATGCAGGGTACGGGGTATTTTCCTCAAACTCAGGGAGTCCATGCTTCCTGTCCTGCAAAGATCCATTACGGAGATGTAGGAAACCGGCATTATCCCAAAAAACATTACAGGTATTTAAGCACCTTTATGGGCATTTGATAGCCACACGCCATGAGCCCCACCTCCGGGAGGTGCTGAGGAAGAACAGAGGAATATCACTCTCCAGCCTTACAGGCTTCGACCTTACTCCGGAGATCCCGGGCGGCATGGCTGGTATGTCCCTCTTCGGAATAAAACAGGGCGTTCATGTTTACATTCTCCTTCCGGGCGTATTCCCGGAATCTTTCATTGCCCGGAAGATGACGATGTATAAAAAGCAGTACTGCCTGGACCAGGGCTACGGCGACAATAGCGATACCGAGTTTAATAATTTTACGCTTTATCATAACTGTTCGGTTATTTCGGGAAACACGATATAAAACATCAGGTAGGCTATGCCGAGTGTAAGCAGTAAATTAAGGGCCTGCCCGCATGCATAGAGTACAAGTGGTTTGCCCCCGCTGAACCGGGAACGAAGTTCCCTGATGTTAACAGACAGGCCGATACTTACAAAGGCCAGGCAAAAAAGCCACCCTCTCAGGTCTTTGGTAAAACTGCGTATCAGCCCGCGGTCTACAAGCGCCTCTCCCATATGGTCTCCCGCCATGTGATACAGCAGGGATACCAGTACCGATGCCCCGACAAAACCGATAATAAACTTCGGGAAGCGCAGCCATAGTTCATTAAGCCGCAACCTGCTTCCCGTGGCGGAATTTTCCCCGGAATTCCTCGTAAAATAATACGCCACGAAAAAGGCTATTACCCCGATAAGCATATTCTGGATCATTTTAATGGTGGCTGCAACCTGCAGGGCCGTTTCGCCGAGAAATGCCCCTGCGGCAACTACCGCACCCGTAGCATCGATGGTCCCCCCTATCCATGCACCTCCGAGGACCTCAGGCATACCCACGAGGTTGATAAACCCCGGGAGCACCACCATCATCACGGAGGTAAATATCATGGAGAGGCCTACGGCCAGGGTCAGTTCTTCCCGGCTGGCTCCCGAAGCGGCTGCGGTTGCTATGGCTGCGGAGACCCCGCAGACCGACATATCGGCGCTGATCGTAATATTCAGCGACCTGCTGGTTATTTTAAGTACCTTCTGCCCGAACCAATAGGTGACCACCAGCACTATGGGGGTTACGATCCAGGCCACGAACAAACCGGGCAGACCGATAGACAGTATTTTTCCGAACAAGATCTCCGCCCCGAGGAGCACCAATCCCGTTTTTATATAATATTCGGTCTTTACTGCCGGTTGCAGCCACGAAGGCGTTCCGGTCGTATTGGATATCAGCATGCCCAGTACAATACCCCATAACGGGTACCCGAACCCCATAGAACTGATATCACGCTGCCCCCCGAGAATAAAGGCCAGTACGGAAAGGGAAAAGACCCCGGCAAACCCCTTTAAAAAGGAAAGAAACCCGGTCTTCATAAAATACGCCCCTACAGCAAACAGTATACCCAGCAACAGTGCAAGGACCGGCAAACTCCGGAAAAGGTTATAAGAGGCCCCGGACTTTTTTGCTTTTTCTGCGGCTTCATGTGCCGTATACCATTGGCTTGAAGCATTTTCCGCCTTCCTAACCACATCAGTCCCTGCCTTATCTCCCCGGCTTATAACCTCCCCATGCAGATCCCGGGCCTTTCGTTCCAGGCCGGAGAGCTGCTGTTTGTCTATATCTGCCTCCGGTTGTGCTTCTTTATACAACGAAATCAGGGGATTAAACTGCCATTTTTCCGGAGTGGCCAGGATTTCCCTGACCCGTTTTCCTGCGGTGGTCTGCCCGGAGGAAAGACGGGCTGCCGCATCAGACCAATGGTACCAGTCTACCGTTTTATAAGGATGTTGTTCCTCTTTCTCCAGGTCAGCGGTCAGTCTTTCATTTTTTTCCCTGATATCGTTATAGGGCAATACAAAAAATATCAGTAATCCGAAAAGGATAAGGGCTCCTCCGATCAGCAAAGCCCATATATCTTCACTTCTCAATATATTTTTCATCTATACAAAAATTCGTAAGTCATTGGTTTGGTTTTATGCCTGGCTGGCCGGCCCCAAACCTGTTTCGGATTTATGAGCTTTCATACTCTCCTGTTTTAATCACTTTTAAGCTCTGTAAAGATACCATCTTTTCAAAATCTTTTCTCTAAAGGTCAATACGTCCTCAGAAATTCCTCCAGTCCCACATCCTTTCCCAAACCGAACTTCTGCTTTAAACGGTATTTGAACATCCGTACGCTTTGCGGTTCTACGTGGAGCACCTGGGCGATTTGCCTGGTGTCCATTTTCAGGTACAGGTACGTACAGTATTTCAGATCCAGGGGAGTCAGTTTCTGGATGGCCTTTTCGCTTAAGCGGTTAAAAAAATCGGGGTGCAGTTCCTGTATCTGCATCCTGATGTCTTCAAAATCGGCCTGCATCAACATTTCTTCCTTGATCAGTTTCTGGATATGCCCGGCTTCCCCGCTCTGAATTTTGTCCTGAATCTGCCGGAGTGTATCATTTTTCCGCTCGATAATCAGCGAATTGGCCAGGGCTTCCTTTTCCAGCTGCTGCCGTCGCAGGTCAAGCAGCTCCTGTTCGGCCTTAAGCCGGGCCTGTTCCTCCTTTTCCAGTTTCAGCTGTATTTGTGCCTGCTGCCGGGCATCTTCTTTTTCCCGGGCCAGTTTTTTCTCGCGCTCTATGGAATATCGCAACCTGAAATGGTACGACACAAACATAAATACCAGCCCGAACAGTGAGGCAAGGGCAATGCCACCATACAGGTAGTTCTGCTTCCTACTGAAATCTTCCCTTTCTTTCAGCAGTTTCAGTTCCTGGTCCTTCTTCCGGGTTTCATACTGTACTTCCAGTTTCTGGGCATTGAAAAGCTGTTGCTCGTTAAACGATTTCTTCAACGCATTTTCCGCATTTTGCTGATAATTTACCGCCAATCCGGGATTGCCCTCTTTCAGGGCAATATCCGTAAGGTCTTTATTTACGGCATATTCCAGCCTGTAATGGTTTGTATCATCGTTGACCAAAAGGGCCAATCCCTGTAAAAGGTACTGCTCGGCAAGTGCCAGGTCGCCTTTCTGTTTCGCAAACCCGCTTTTGATACCGAACACGTTGATCCATTTTTCGGAAGAAGCTTCCTTGTTTTTGAGTTTTTCTTCGGTGAGCTTCAAATAATCAAATGCTTTTTCCTCCCGGGCTTCCAAATCTCCGGAAGCATGGTCCAGATAGTAATTGGCCAGGTTGATACAAGTGATGACGAAGGTGTTGCCGCTTACTTTTCCGGGGTGTTTTTCAAGAAGGGCAAAAGACTGGTTCAGGTAGTGATAACTACTGTCTAACAGGCTTTTTTCACGATCCCTTTTGTAATGCGCCAGATACATGCTTGAAATACCGTTGTTAACATTGACCTGAAGGTTGATGCTTTTTGCCTTTATGGCATAATCCCGTGCTTTCCGGATGTATTTTTCCATTTTATCACCCTCGTCCCATCTGCTGTATGCACCGTATAAAAGATAATTAAGATGGTATTTGGTAGCCGGGTCTTCGTCACTGTGTTCCGCATATTTCAGCCCGGCGAGAGCATTTTTCACCACGGCATCAGGCATATTCATTATACTGTTGAGATAGGCCCCGGCCCTGTATGCAACAGCAAGAGATAAATTGTTTTCTGATTTTCGGGCATTTTCCATGCTGAGATCTACCAGTTGCTTTGCCTGTAAAAGGCTGTCGGAAAAAGTATAAAAACTGCTTTTATAGGCATACAAATAGGCCAGATCGGCAGGAGACGAAGTCGTTTTTATACTCGTATCCAGCACCTTAAGGGCTTCTTCCGGCTTATTGCGCAATTGTAATTCTTCTACCTGGTCCAATACCGCTTTGGTCGCCGGCAAAACCTGCTGTGCCCCTGCCGAAAAGCCGGTAAAAAGGAGGACCGGCAATAGTAAAAAATGCTTTAGCGTCATATTTTCGTATCTACAATTACGACAAATTAAGGAAAAAATCGGGGATATTCGCACGACAGGCTGTTGTAAACAACAAAACACACAGCTATGGTCAACTAAACCCTGAACCCGATGTCCACAGGTTTTCGACAAGCAATGAAGTGGTTATTGGGTTACTGAGTTATTGGGTTATTGGGTGGCTCCCTGAATAACTTATCGTTAGTTTGCAAACAGCGAAATGGTCAGAAGTCGGGAGTCGGGAGTTGTCATTCCGACGATAGAGCCTGTCCCGGCCTTTTCGGTCGGGGAGGAATCTGTGGGGCTTCCGTTATGCTGTCGAAGCTCCTTTGATCGTGGGGGGAGATTCTTCACTCCGCTGCGCTGCGTTCTGAATGACAGGATTGTCCATGACAGCAACTACAAACTAACAACTAACAAACCAAAAAACCAACAACCACTTCAGACCACTGAAACAGCGCACAATAAAACTCGTGTAGATGCTTTGTATATACAATATTCAGTCGCTGTAGATGCTTTGTTAAAGTGTTTGCAGGTGTTTTTAATTCATTTGTCACCATTTTTGCTCAGAACAAATTTCTGACACAGATGAATCCAAAAACACAGTCCATAATCAGCTATCTCGGGATATTCTGGCTGATTGCCTATTTCGGGGGGAAAAACGAAAGAAACGATTTCAGTACCTATCATTTAAAACAAGGGCTCGGACTTTTGCTGCTCACCATATTGTTTAACGTGGCCGTGGTCATTATTTCAATGGTTTCCCCGTCATTGGGAGGTATCATCGGTTATGCCGGTATTTTATTTCTTCTCATAATGGTCATAGGTATTATCAATGCCGCTAACGAAGTAAAAAAACCCCTGCCCCTTGCAGGCAGAATGTTTGAGAACAAATTTCCTTTTCTGGATAAAGAATGATATTCCCACTGAATACACGGTATTGAAAACACGTTAAAGCCGATAAAACTCAATACGTATGTTTTTTATAATAAACAAAATAGAACAGGCATCCCATTCGACTGAAAGGCTGAGAAATCCCAAAAGCCCCAACAGCCCGATGGTATTGAGCGTTTACAGAAATAAGGTGCGGACCATCATTTATACCTTATACACCAAAAAAGCCGCCGGGGAATTTCGCGACAATACCACGGGCAAGAAAATTGCCCGCCGCCATTGGACGCCCGAAATGAAAGCATTTGCAAGGCAAAAAATTGCGGAAGCCCCAAAGCCTCCTTTCGTGTTTAAAATGACCGTCGTCGGGTGGCTGTTTGCTCTTTTCTTCACAGGGGTCTTCGGGTACCTGATTTATGATAGCGTAAAGCCGCCTTTGCCCAAGCCTGAAAAAGTAGTGGCTATGGAACAGGCCCCGGCGGTGGGCGATATCTATTTTGGCCGGTACGAGATATACAGGGAGAAAGGAAACCCCCTGGGGATGGAAGGCAATTTCGGCTGGTTCAAGATCCTGGAGGTCGAAGGGGATGTATATCACATCGCAAAATCCGTAGAGATGAGCAAACAGCACAAGCCGGGATCACAGCTCAACAGCACTGATTTCGAAACCGGGAGTATGACTCCGGTGAAAATATCAGAGCAAAGCGGCTATGATATCCGGTTTAAATCGGAGGACGGGCTGACGGAAATCTATATTACGGACAAGAAATAAATAACAACAGGAAGTCGGGAGTTGTCATTCAGAACAGCCTGTCCCGGGCACAAAGGAGTTTCAAAAGTATAGCTGAAGCACCGGAGATTCTTCCCCGACCGAAAAGGCCGGGACAGGCGCTATCGTCCGAATGACACACTACGAACCAAGAACTAAGAACTAATAAACCAATGACACGCGAAAAACACACAGGCTGGATACTGCACCTGGTCATCCGTTTGATCTCGGTTTTCCTGCTATTTCTGATAGTTTACCAGATCATCCTGGATGGCAGGGAAGACCCGATGGGACTTGGGGTGATTTATGCTTTTATACTCACCAGCTGTTTATGTTTTTTGTGTTTCGGGATAGAAAGCGTGGTGCTATATCATAAAAACCGGAAGACCAAACTGTATATCAACCTCTTTCTGACGGCAATTTCGACCCTCGGAAGCTTAACCACCTTTCTAATCCTGTAAACCGCTATGACGACAAAGAAAATTATGGGTATCATCGCACTGGTTATTGTCGGGGGTGCCGGGCTGTTCCTCTTTATGCTTTACGCCACCATTAAAACTAAATCTACTAATATAGATCAATATGAGCCCTTTAAGGAATGGGTAGGGAAAACAGTGACACTCGACAAGGAAACCGTGGTGTTCGAGGAAAAGATAAGGATGGTGACCACCAATAAATATCCCTATACCCTGACAGACAGCCTGCATCCGGATTGGCAATACATACACAATATGGAAGAAACGGGCGATGCGGTCAGGATAACCTCATTTCCGGCGGGAACAAAACTGAAGCTGGAAAAAGCCGTCCAATATACCGGTGGTGTTTCGGGATCTTCTGAACCGATGTTATTCGGTACCATAAACGATGGGGAAAAAGCGTATAAAGTAGGGTATCAATGGGGAAAAACAGACCTCAATATAGATTTTGACAAGATAGAGAAATCCTGGCTGTTCCACAGGGCCCCCTGGCAGGAAGAACAGGATACGGCCCATTATGCCCTGCCCCGGGCGGAATGGTGGTAAAGGAGCGTAGTGAAGGGAAAGCATAGAGCAATAAAATTTAAAAACTTCTGAAGGTGAACATCTCAATAAAAAACCTGGTCCCGTTATTTATCCTGCTGTTGTTCAGTACATTTTCAAGTGCCCAGATTTATGTTTCCCCTACCGGTACCGGCGACGGAAGTTCGTGGGAACAAGCGAGTAGTTTGCCCGATGCTGTTTCGGACGCGCCGTCGGGAGCGACCCTATGGCTTAGAGAGGGAACTTATACGGTAGCATCGACAATCGTTATCAACCGGACAATGGAAATTCTGGGAGGGTTTTCGGGCTCCGGGAACCAAAGAGATCCTGCTGCTTATCCCAGTATCATCGATGGTCAAAATATAGTGTATATGATAAGGACGGGTAATAGCACCAACAATACGCTTTTTGATGGAATTTCCTTTATTAACGGTTATGCCGACATAGGTACCGATGTTAATGATGTAAAGGGAGGAGCGCTATATATCCAGGGGAACGGCACAAGGATCAACAATTGCATTTTCAGGAATAATACCTCGGAAAACAGAATAGGTTCCGGAGCCATTTACTTATGGAGTGTAGATAATATTGTGATTGAAAATTCACTGTTTGAAAACAACCGTGTCCTTCAAAACGACATGTGGGAAGCAGGCAACATTGGTGGCGGGGCCATTCATATACGGTTTGGAACCAATAACCGGGTTGAAAACTGTCGGTTTATAAACAATTCCTCCTACTATCCCGGCGGGGCTATTTTTGCTTGGGGAGAGAATGCCCAAATCATAGATTGCCATTTTGAAAACAACCAGAGTAACGATAACGGGGGGGCCATCTATGTCAATTTTGACAGTACCAATATTTATGGCTCTGTTTTCAGGAGCAATATTTCAGAAGAAGACGGAGGGGCCATTTTTTTTAAAGGGGACCCATCAACCGTTACAAACTCCACTTTCACCCAAAACCATGCTGTGAACGGGGGAGCCATCTCCAATAGTACCGAACTCTCCATATTCAACTCGTCATTCAGTCAGAATATTTCATCAGATCATGGCGGAGCCATATTTAACAGGCAAAAACTCTCCGTATCCAATTCGCTGTTCGATAAAAATACAACAGCAACCATAGGCGGTGCGATATACAGTGGAGAGGAATTGTATGTAACCAATTCAACCTTTGTGTCCAACGAAAAAACGGCGATTGTCCACCCTTCCCGGGAAAGTTCGGAATACTACACCTATCAGACTCATATTTTTAATTCCGTTTTCTTCGATAATACTGCCGGAACCATAAATGGTACCGGTTTATGGCCTGATGTAGACAGGGACAGTAACAATCCGGATCAGAGTGAAAAAGATTTCAGGAGGAATATATTTCAGGAAAACACGAATGGTTCCAACAATTTAACAGGAACAGACCCCTTGTTCCAGGATTTTACCGGGGGTGATTTTAGCTTGCAGAGCGGTAGTCCGGCCGTTGACTATGGAAGAAATAACCTTTATACCACGGTGAAAGGGAACGGACCGGCAGCGGACGAGGATTTGGCCGGGAACGACAGATTGTTCGGCACGTATGTGGATGCCGGGGCTTATGAATTACAGTCGGCCTCTACATTGCCCCCACCCGATTGCACCACACTTTCCGGTCCGTTAAACGGTGATACCGATGTGGAGGTGACATCGACCATTCAATGGAATGCCGTCGCCGATGCGGACGGATATTATATTTCCATCGGAACTTCTCCCGGGGCAACCGATATTGAAAACAACCTGGATGTCGGGAATACAACCACTTATACACCAACAGCGGATTTCCCCGAGAACACGATCATTTTCGTGACGATCGTTCCGTACAATACCGCCGGCGATGCTACGGGATGTCCGGAAGAAAGTTTTACCACCGAAACCCTGGCAACAGCGCCAGACTGTACCGCTATTACCTCCCCGGCCGACGGAGCGACGAATGTTGGTATAAACACCAATATTACCTGGAACGCCATTGCCGATGCGGACGGATATTATATCAGCATCGGTACCACTTCAGGAGGAACAGATATTGTCGATAATGAAGATGTAAGCGGTACTTCCTATAATCCTACAGCAGATTTCCCTGAGGATACGGTCATTTATGTTTCCGTAATTTCCTATAATTCAGAGGGAAATGCCACGGGCTGTACGGAGATCAGTTTTACTACGGAAACCCTGACAACAGCGCCAGACTGTACCGCTATTACCTCCCCGGCCGACGGAGCGACGAATGTTGGCATAAACACCAATATTACCTGGAACGCCATTGCCGATGCGGACGGATATTATATCAGCATCGGTACCACTTCAGGAGGAACAGATATTGTCGATAATGAAGATGTAAGCGGTACTTCCTATAATCCTACAGCAGATTTCCCTGAGGATACGGTGATTTACGTTTCCGTAATTCCCTATAATTCAGTGGGCAATGCCACGGGCTGTTCCGGAATCAGTTTTACTACGGAAACCCTGGCAACAGCGCCAGACTGTACCGTCATTACTTCCCCGGCCGACGGAGCGACGAATGTTGGCATAAACACCAATATTACCTGGAATGCCGTTGCCGATGCGAACGGATACTATGTCAGTATAGGCACCACTGCAGGAGGAACAGATATTGTCGATAATGCGGATGTAAGCGGTACCTCCTATAACCCCACAGCAGATTTCCCTGAGGATACGGTGGTCTATGTTTCGGTCGTTCCATACAATTCAGTCGGCAATGCTACGGGCTGTTCCGAAATCAGCTTTACCACGGAAACCCTGGCAACAGCGCCAGACTGTACCGTCATTACTTCCCCAACCGACGGAGCGACGGATGTTGGTATAAACACCAACATTACCTGGAACGCTATTGCCGATGCGGACGGATACTATATCAGTATAGGAACCACTGCAGGAGGAACAGACATTGTCGATAATGAAGATGTAAGCAGTACTTCCTATAATCCTACAGCAGATTTCCCTGAGGATACGGTGATTTACGTTTCCGTAATTTCCTATAATTCAGCGGGAAATGCCACGGGCTGTTCCGGAATCAGTTTTACTACGGAAACCCTGGCAACAGTTCCGGATTGTACAGTCATTACTTCCCCAACCGACGGGGCTACGGATGTTAGCATAAACACCAATATTACCTGGAACGCTATTGCCGATGCAGACGGATATTATATCAGCATCGGTACTACTTCAGGAGGAACAGATATTGTCGATAATGAAGATGTAAATGGAACAACCTATAACCTCACAGCGGATTTCCCGGAGGATACGGTCATTTATGTTTCCGTGATTCCCTATAATTCAGTTGGAAATGCCACGGGTTGTACGGAGATCAGTTTTACTACGGAAACCCTGGCAACAGTTCCGGATTGTACAGTCATTACTTCCCCAACCGACGGGGCTACGGATGTTAGCATAAACACCAATATTACCTGGAACGCTATTGCCGATGCAGACGGATATTATATCAGCATCGGTACTACTTCAGGAGGAACAGATATTGTCGATAATGAAGATGTAAGCGGAACAACCTATAACCTCACAGCGGATTTCCCGGAGGATACGGTCATTTATGTTTCCGTGATTCCCTATAATTCGGCAGGCGAAGCTACCGGATGTCCCGGAATCAGTTTTACCACAGAAACCGGTAATTCCGTAATAGCCGATGAAACCAAATACGGCTTTTCACCTAATGGCGATGGCATCAATGATGTGTGGATCATTCACGGAATCGAAAGTTATCCCGGAAATATCGTTTCTGTCTACAATCGTTGGGGCGATATGGTATTCCGGGTCCGGGGATACGACAACCGGACGAATGTGTTTAAGGGAAGGGCAAACCGGCTCACCACCCTCGGAGCCGGCGAACTGCCCTCCGGAACGTATTTCTTCCAAATCGAAAATGTTCCGGAAAACCACCATTTCAAGAAATTAAAAGGTTTTTTGGTCTTAAAACGTTAAGATGAAACCACTCTATACAGTTATGATCACCGCCTGTACGATATTCATATCCGTCAACAGGCATGTTTGCCATGCAAAACGTCTCGTTTTCTGGAGGCCAATAACAATTGCCCATTGGATAAAGGAAAATATCTTAATCCTCAATAAAATCATCCAGAGAAAATGTAATACCGAATACATCAAAGGTTTTCAATTGTAATCCGATAGATATCCTGACCAGTGTTTTCAGCGTAATATTGTCGTAAACCCCTCTTTCAATCTTGCTGAACGCACTCGGGTCTATATCACACAGGGCATCCATATCTTCCAGTATATACCCCTGCTTCTCTCTTTCCTCTTTTATTTTTCGACCGATGGATAACAATATTTCCTTTAAAGTGATATCTATCTTCCCTGAATTCATGTACTTGTTTTCGACAAGTTTGCATTTATTCAATAATATTCTTTGGAAATATATTTCCAATTAAGTGATTTTTGTTATATTTGGTTCAGATTACATATTTTTGCGATTCTTCTGAAGGAAAATATTAGAAGCAATTGCTTTGAATCTCGAACTGAAAACTGGTAATTTTTATGGAAACGGGATGATAAGTAACTTTGCTCACGACCCGGGCGTGGGCTCTGTTACCGTTTCCAGGGTATACCAGTACCTCAGTTCGGTAATTTGAGTGCCACGCCTTTTTGTTTGTAAAAAGGGTATTCTTCTCAACCGTTTTCAAAGCTATCTTCTCCTTATAAAACGTAAGAACTCGCATCAGCTATTTAAACGAGGTCTGTTATGTCATGTAACAATTATGAACTATTAAAAAGAGGCGACCCTGCCGCTTTGGAACAAATTTATGCGCAATACAACAGAATTATCTTTTGGATTGGTAATCGAATGCTAAACGATCATTTTGCAGTAGAATCCCTGGTCCAGGATACTTTTTTAAAGTTATGGGTGCTCAGGGACAGGATAGAAAGGCCTGAGCATATGCTCCATTTCTTAAAGTTTGTAATGAAAAGGGAATGTATTTCATATTACACCAAACCCAGGAACAGGTTTTTCAGGAAAATCAATTCGTTGGAGAACTACGACAACTACCAGGACTATATGGCGGGGTACGACCCGGCAAGCGTGTCTGAAAACCTGAAAGACCAAGAGTCGGAGCAAAAGGCCTTCGACCGGGTCAAAAGCATTCTGCCCCTGCTCCATGCGGAGAGAAGACACCTGATTGAGCTCTGCTTAAAATACGGCTTTCAGTATAAAGCCATTGCCGAAGTGATGGGAAAGGGGATCACCGAAACCAGTAATGAGGTCAAGCGGGCTATCCGGGACATTAGAACCATCGTCCATCAAGGGGGCAAGCTTAAAACGGAACAAAAGTCTGCCGTTGAAAGGCAGGCCCCGGCTGTGATGACCGAAGAACAGGAAAGGGTATTGGAACTCAGATGCGACAAGAAGTACTCCTTTGCTTCAATTGCCGAAACGCTGAACCTGTCCCAAAAGGAAGTTCACAAAGAATTCGTAACCGCGTATAAGCTCATGCAGGAGAAGCATAATCTACAAAGGGCTGAGCATGCCGGTGTTGAACGGATTACAGCCTGAAAATTTAATTTGAGGGTGCTTGTACACCTGTATGGTGAGGTCAACGACACTCATTAAATGCGAACAGCATATACAAAGCAGTAAAAGCAAGGTAACAATATCCTTTAGAATCCGCCCAGTATGGAAAAATCAACACTCAAGCTCACAAAAAAGATCCAGGTATTGATAGACCTGCCTACCAAGGAAGAAAAAAAAGAGGCCATAGGTAAGCTATATCAATGGCAGAACAGATGCTTTAAGGCAGCTAACCTTATTGTTTCCCATTTGTACGTACAGGAAATGATCAAGGATTTCTTTTATCTCTCCGAAGGGATCAGGTATAAACTGGCCGATGAAAAAAAAGACGAAGACGGCATCCTGCAATGTTCCCGGATCAATACGACCTATCGTATGATGTCGGACCGCTTTAAAGGGGAAATCCCTATGGATATACTGTCCTGTTTAAATACATCCTTAATTGCTACTTTTAATAAAAACAAAACGGAATATTGGAAAGGCCTGCGTTCACTGGAAAATTTTAAACGAGACATGGCGTTTCCATTTGGTTCGCGTTGTATGAGCCGGTTATCCTATACTACCAATAAAAAGGCCTTTTGCTTCCGTCTATTTTCAATACCGTTTAAGACGTATTTAGGAAAAGATTTTACCGACAAACGAAAACTATTGGAGCGTCTGGAAAAAGGGAACATCAAGTTGTGTACTTCGCATATTCAACTCAAAGACGGAAAAATATTCTGGCTGGCGGTATTTGAAATTGAAAAGGAAAAGCATCGCTTAATGCCGGAAAAAATAGCCGAAGCATCGCTCTCTCTTGAATATCCCATTGTAGTAAAAACAGATAAAACCAGGCTTACCATTGGTACCCGGGAGGAGTTTCTGTACAGAAGGCTGGCCATACAGGCCGCCCGAAAGAGGGCCCAGACCGCTGCTACCTATTGCAAAGCGGGAAAAGGACGTAAGCGAAAACTCAAAGCGGTGGACAAATTCCGTAATACAGAAACTAATTATATATCCCAGCGTATCCATGTATACAGCAGAAAACTCATTGATTTCTGTATCAAACACCAGGCAGGAACACTTATTTTATTAAACCAGGAAGACAAGATCGGAATAGCCAAAGAGGAAGAATTCGTATTGCGGAACTGGAGTTATTATGAGCTCATGACGAAAATAAGGTATAAAGCAGAAAAAGCAGGTATTGAACTTATTGTAGGTTAAGAGGTTTATTGAGGGTGCTTGTACACCCGTAAGGTGAGGTCAATAACACTCACTAAATGCATATAGCATATACAACCAAATTTTTCGGGTTTCCCTTTTTTTAAGCCTTCTTTAAATGTAGTTGATTATAGATTTATTCGCTATAAATTTTTGAGCCTTCCTAAATTTTGATGATTTGATGACAGATTTGGTGAAACTCTTTCTCCATAAGGGTTTAGGCTGTCATCATTTTGTCATCAAACGGTCATCAAAAATAAAAGTCATGACAGGAAAGGATATTTAAAAAATTTTAATTTATACGTAATCGCTCTTCCTCCAGGTCCAGCTTATGCAGATAATCCCTGATGATTTCCTCATCTATTTCGGGATTGTTCCTATTTTCATCCAGAAGCCATCTGCGTTGTTCTTCCAGTGTTTCAAAATAGATTTTCTTAGCGGTATCCGAGAGTTTAAAAACAGAACCTGCCCGATCTTCCCGTTCCCACCTGTCCATAAGTTTGCCGAAGAACTCGCTTTCGCCCTTTTTATCACGATGGTTTTCATTCAGATAAGAAAAAGCGGCATGGCGCATCCCATTTCTGAGTAGGGCCTTGGTTTCTTCTTCCGGCATATAACCTATACTGGTCTCCGGAAATCCCAGTTTTTTGATCAGTGCCGGCAAAGTGAGCCCTTGCAGGGTTAATGTAACAAAAATTACGATAAACGTGATGAAAAGGATAAGGTCGCGGTGCGGGAACAACGCTCCGTTGTCCATAGTCACGGGAATGGACAAAGCCGCAGCCAGGGAAACCACGCCGCGCATTCCCGTCCACCCCATTAATACCGGGGCTTTTGTTCCGGGGTCCGGATAGGCTATCCTGATAAAGTTTCGCATTATGACCGTAACGGCCACAGCCCCAAAGGAAGCAATAAACCGTACGATAATAAGTACAGCGGTAACCAAGAGTCCGTACCCAATGGCTTCCGGAAGGGCTATCCCTTCGTTGTCCAGTCCGTACAGGATCTCAGGCAGTTCCAGGCCGATAAGCAGAAACACGATCCCGTTAATAAGAAAGGTGAAACTCTCCCATACATTGGAGCCCCTCAGGCGGGATTCAGAAGTACGAAGGAACTCATACCTCCTTATGGAAAGGAACAATCCGCCGCTTACGACCGAAAGCACACCGGAAGCGTGCAGTTCCTCCGCTGTAATGTACATGAT
Organism: Sinomicrobium soli; assembly: GCF_003285545.1. Classification (GTDB taxonomy): domain Bacteria; phylum Bacteroidota; class Bacteroidia; order Flavobacteriales; family Flavobacteriaceae; genus Sinomicrobium. Next base: position 219,979 of record NZ_QLNV01000007.1, read on the forward strand.
ATAGGGTGCCACCAGGCTCAAAACGGTATCCATGTTGACATCGGTCGGAAATATCTTATGGACCTTTAAAAAGACAAGGGCGATCATTAAACCGATACCCACACCGCCGGTAACCATCCATCCAAAACTCAATACGGCATCCTGCCAGACAAACTGCCCGGTGGCTACAGCTACCATGGCAAAGCGGAAAATAATAAGCGAAGAAGCGTCGTTGAACAAACTTTCCCCTTCCAATATGGTGGAAATACTCTTGGGGACCTTGACAAATTTCAGGATAGCTCCTGCACTTACCGCATCAGGCGGGGAAACGATCCCTCCCAATACAAAACCCAGGGCCAGTGAAAATCCGGGAATAAAGGAATTTGCCACAAAGGCTACTACCAATGCAGTGAGAAATACAACCGTAAAGGCAAAATTGGTAATGACCCGCCTCAGTTTCCACATCTCCTTCCAGGAAACGGCAAAGGCAGCCTCATACAACAAGGGAGGCAGAAAAATAATAAAAATCAGTTCCGGGTCGATCTTTACCGCTGGCATTCCCGGAATAAAACTGATAAGCAGACCTGCGATGACCAACAGTATCGGGTAGGCGATCTTTAATTTGTTGGCCAGCATGATCGCTGTGATGATGACGAGCACCAGCCCTATATAAAGTATAAAATTCTCGACCATATTGCGTTGTCGGGTTTGTTACATTAAAACATGGTTTTTAGCAGGTATCGGTTCCGGTGTACATTATAATTTTTAAAATCTGCGCAATCTGCGGGATACCTGTTCCTCCGATTTTTCTCCCGCTGATATCGCTGATATTCGCTGATTTTTTTGCGCAGATTGGTGTGATCTGCGGGAAATTTATAGTCCATTTACTTTTCTAAAGATAGATTTATCAATTTCCGTACAATTAAAATTAACAAGTATGCCTAACTTTTTATTGGACAATTTCAAATAAGTGATTACCTGTTTATGATGAACTTCCGAAAGATTTTCAACGGACTTGATTTCAATAATGACTTTGTTTTCTACCAACAAATCTATTCGGTAACCTACTTCTAATTTAATATCATCATAGATAAGAGGGAGGCCCACTTGCGATTGAACATTCAGCCCTTCTTTCCTCAATTTATATTGCAAGGCTGCTTCATAAGCCGATTCCAACAAACCCGGCCCAAAATGGTTATAAATTTTGAATATTGATCCCCTGATTTTATATGATATTTCATTTTCGGTCATTTTTTCCTACTAATATAGGTGTTTTCTACCACTGATATCTCTATTTACTTTCCTTAACTGATTTTTTCTGCGTCCATCCGCGTAATCTGCGGGAAACTCATTCCACCAATGTTTCGTTTTTATCGCCGAGCCATGAAGATCGTAAAGCCATCAGCCTGAACACTAAACTTTAAGGTATGAACGACAACAAAAGATCCAAATAAGGGTACTGAGATTCTTCAATATTGACCCTTTCTTTCAATTCGAGATATTCTTCAACATTTTCAGCTGCTTTTTCTTTGATCTCCAGGTCAATATCATTTGGGATATGCCCTTTCGGAACAGCGTATACAAACCTGCCGTCCTCACCACTTGCTACAGGTAGTTGATAAAAGTCCCTTTCGACAAACTCGCCTTTTTCCACGTTAGTTTTTGAAGCTTCCACAAAAAAATCGACCGCGTGGTCCGGATACCCGAATAAATATCCATAAGCCCTGAACCGGTCCGTCTTATCTTCAAATTCGTACAGGGTAAGCAATATCTCCGGGGAAACCGATGGAGTAATTCCCCGTTTCAGGAAAAAACCGGATTTACCCTTAATCAATTCGGCCACAGATTTTCTGTTGTAGACCAGTATTTCATAAGTTCTGGTGTTTCCATAAACGGATTTAAAGGGTAAGAGAATATAACCGATATTATCATTTTCCAGTAACTCCAGGCTTTTACGGATAAATTCCAGTTCCTCTTTCACTTTTTCGGGAGCTGTAAATTCCGCAGTTACAGAATCAATTGCAAATTCTACATGTTTCACGGTACTAATAGGCTTTAGTCCGCTGTACACCGTATGCAGCCCCTCGTATTCCAATACGCGTTTTGCTAAAGAATCTGCATAAGACAGTACGGTATTGCGGCTGGCCTGTTGTGCAGAGACACTAATTGTAGCAAGCAGAAAAAAGCTTAATGCTGTTTTTATAATATTTTTCATCTGTTTGTTTTTGACGTCTGAAGTCCGGAATCCGAAGCCGGAAGTACATTTACTTCAGACTCCGGGCTTCCGGCTTCCGACTATTTCGTCATTTCCCGGAGTGATTAAAATTTATTCATGTCCGTTTCATGTATACAGAAATTTAAAAAACAAGACCCGTTCTCAGATTGAAGTAAGAATAAGCCGTGTCCGGGTTTTGGTGTCTTGTTAACCGGGCATTTATTAAAAGCGTCTGTTTTCCAAAAGGTTTCTTCCATTCCATTTCCAAAGCACCTTTAAAATAATCGGTTTTAAAAAAATCCTGCTCCCTGATGAGTATTTCGCGGGCAAGGTCAAAGGCAGAGGTAGAAAGAGAAGCTTCAATAGATTTCCGGTATCCAAGCATGGGTTTTAAATAAAGGCCCTGAGTAAAAATTTTACCTATGTAAAAAAGATAAGTAGCCTCAGTTTCCAGGAATTGATATTTTACCCGGTCATTGCCGGCCAGGTCTGATCGCTCCTCATTGCTGTAATATAAATCAGCTCCCAGTTGATGGTTTCTGTCCTTCATCAACAAGAGATTAGAGAAAGCGATGCTGTGTGTTTCCGATTCGTAATTTATAGCTTTAAAAACGGGGTCAATTCCTTCTGTTTTCCCGTAATCGATCTTCAGGTCGGATTGCCATTCCGCTTTTTCGTTAAACATGATCCGGCTTCCGATAGTGATATTGCTTTTTACCAGGTTGAGCTCTCCTGAATTTACCGGGTTAACGATGGCATTTCTGGCTGTAAAATCCCCTTGCGCTACTGAGATATCGATAAAACCTTTATAATTTTTTCGTTTTATCCTGGAAAACAGGTGTAAACCGTAAGTATCGTATTCTTGATTTCGCTGAAACGACCTGAACGTATTTTTACTAAAAGTGCCGAGCCCGCGCAACTGATACAATACCAGGTCCTGCGTGGCATAACTTCCTATCAAATTCTCTTCCTTGGTTTGTCTGTAGAACCCTGCCATACCCACATCCAGCCAATCCTTGAGCGCGATTAATTGTCCTAATTGTACATAGATCCGGTTATGCCGGTATAACGGCCGCGGCTCATTGTTTCTATTGGAACTTCCTACCGTATATTCAATCCGTACAAAAGATCTGGCAGCCCTAAAATAAGACGGGCTAAGCACAGCCAGCGAAAAATCAACCCTGCCACCGGACCAGGGACCACTATGGGTATCTGCCAGCCGGTAAGGATTTTGGTCTTCGTTATCGCTCTGTAATAAATAATCCCTTACGCTCTTCAGGTTTTTTTCATAATCAAATGAACCGTTAAAAGCCCAGTTACCAATTGCTTTTTGCGATTGGGAACTAAATTTTACCGTACTGAATTGTGAAGTTTCGAATACTTTATGCAGATCACCTTCACCATAGTTATAACTGAGGTGGGCCTGGTAAAATTCCCTGAGGCCGGACGCTAATAAATAAGGATGAGAATTGTTCCATTCCAGCCTTTTTTCCCTGCTGTAAAACGACCAGTCTTTTTGGTTATCCTGAGCTATCAGCCTTCCGGTAACACAAAAAAGGAAAATTGAAATACAACTTATGATTCTCATCCCCATCCTTATTTAGTACGCACCGGGTTGCGGGTTACTGCTCGACTCAAAATCTTCACTACTGTTGTTCGTATCGATAAATAAGATATTTCCGTCGATGCTTGTCGATTTTCTGATGATGGACTCTCCGGTATAAGTATCGGAAACATGTGTAAACCCGACATCCAGACTCGATGGTATCCTTTTAAAATTGCCATCCTCTTCACTTCTTAAGGCCTCCACCGCATCTATGACATGGGTTGCAGGAACTTTTAACACCTGGGGGTAATCAGGGCCTGCATCGGGAATAGCCGCGCGTTCCAGGTTTTCAATATCTTCGCCTCTCCAGATAATTGTACCGGGCCCGAAAACACTAACCAGTGAAAATGTAGTATTAAACGGATGGTACAGCATTTCCAGGTTAGGCACATCAGGCGCATCGATATCGCGGGTAGACCCTTCTACAAAAAATTCCCAGTCGGCACCACTTAAATCTACGGGGCTTCCGGGATTGGCTTCTTCGCTTTGGTGGTTAATTCCCTGTTGAGCTATGGTTATACTTGAAAAAGGTTCGAGGATATGTTCTTCACCAGACCCGGGAATTCTCCAGGCTGTGCTGATGTATACATGCGAATCGTCATCGGTGAACGGCGAAGGAATGCTGCCGGGATTTATTAAGCCGGAAACTCCATACACATCAGAAATAATAAGTCCGTCCAAAGCAATAGGTTCACTGGAATTATTATAAATCTCGAAAAACTGATCAAAGAAATAGTTGGAACCCTCGGGAGTTTTTGAACCTGAATAATAAACCTGGCTAATGACCAGGTTTCCCACTATCGAACCTGCCAGCCTGATATCCAGAACGCTACTGGCAGTTGTATGATTAAGGTTAAAATCATTATCGAGATAGTTCAGGTTGATCTCTACTTCATTACCGGTGACTGCCAGGGCTTCTTCCCCCTGCAGTAATTTACCGGCCTGCACATTGTAGGTACCCGGTACCAGTCCGGAAAAGGTAGCCATCCCGTCGGCATCGGTGGTTTGCTCAAATTCCTGTCCGGAGGCATTATCAACCATTGTTACCCTTACACCTACAGCGGTTTGTATTTCGAAATCTTCAGGGTAAAGCACATGTACACTCAACTCCAGCTGTTCCAGGCGCTGATTGTCATCATCTGAACTACAGGCCATGAAAAGCCAGAAGAACGATAATAAAAGGATTAAAGACTTGTTTGTTTTGTGTTTCATCGTGATTAAGAATTAAGTTAGAATTGATAATAAATTTCGGCTCCGAAAAAGAGTTCGAGGTTTCTTTCGGTATAATTTCCACTTCTTACACTTTGATAAAGCGGCCTGTGGTTATTGATGTTGTTCACATAAAAGGCAAAGCCGCGCCCGGGCTGAAACTCTTTGTTTAACCTGAGGTTAAACAGGAGCAGCGGCGGCATTTTTTCCTGCAGCAGCATATCCCTGTTGATCTGGTTCCAGTACTGCCGGTATTCAAAATTTTTGCGCTCTTCCGGGCTTAAGGGGGTTATGATGCCGTTTTTATCCAGTAGTGCCGTGGGATACGGGCTAAATCCCGTCATTTGCTCTGTTTTGAGCCAGGTGATCTGTGCCAGCGAAGATATAACCATTCCCGCCTTGGGAATACGGTGTATGAAGCGCAGGGACGTATTAAACTGACTGGAGACATTTCCCTGTCCCGCCTGAAAATAAGGGATATATTCCGAATCAGGATCCCGGTACACAAAATCAGGCTGCGCCTGCTGCCCGTTGGTGTAGCTTTCAGATCTTATATAAGCACCGTTTACGTTTAAAGATGTTTTTAAAACTTCCCACTCCGGAAAGTTGATGGTATATTCTATTCCGGTGTTATGAATGTCCCTGTTGTTGGCCGGGGCATCATACCCCAGGAACCTTTTCTCGTACCGGGCGGGAGTATCGGACAGGATGGGAGGAGCATTTTCAGGACTTTCCCGGATACTGTAAACAGGGTAACCGGCAATATAAGGGTGGCGGATAAAGCCTGGCCCGTTTTTAGTGTTTTCCTTAAAATAGGTAATTAGAAAATCAATATTTCCCAGGTTCCCGTCAAGTCCGGCCTCAAACTTTTCCGTAGTGTAGCTTGTTATATTACCGGCGTCCGGATCCAGCTTTCTTGTGGTTACAATCAATAGCCTTTCATTGGGGTTGTTGGCATAGTGGTTAAAATTTATCAGGTCGAAAAACCTGGGGCCGGGCGACAGGTAACCAAGACCGGGTGTCTTTGAATTTATTCCGTAAGCCGCCCTGATCTTCAGATGAGGCAGCACCTCAAAAGAACTATTAATCCTGGGTTGTAAATCCTGACTTATCAAGCGGTTTTCAGCTCCCGACAGAAAATAGCGATCTCCCCGCAGCCCTACCTGCCAGGCCCATTCCCTATCGGCTATTACCAATGAGAATTGATCTTCAAGATAAAAACTTAACTGGTTCAGCGTGGGAACATCATCAAAACTCCTGGGACGATCGCCGGCATTATAATTTTGCCGTGGCGGAGTTAGCAAATCAAACTGCCGGCCCGGCCCTTTATTCCGGTCCAAACGAAATTCGGTTCCGGCAACGACTCTATGCGAAGTATTGAAAATGCGTAAGAATTTGCTCAATTCCAGGCGGTGGTAATAATTAAACGGCCTGCCCGCTACGGTAGTCTCGTTTCTATATCTTGCGGTCCCGTAAGGCACCGCTCCCGTGGTATCGGTTACAAATGTAGGCCGGGGCCCTACGTTGGTGGTGATAAACTCTTCAAAGAAAGAATTTTGTATACTGTAAGAAGCTGAAGCATTTATTTTTAAATGATCGAATACGGGATTATCTACAGGGGAATATGAAATATCGGTATTCCATCTGAACCGGTAATCCTCGGAACTCCAGCTTCTTTGGGAGGGTTCGTTTTCGGCATCCCGGCCACGGGTAGCCACATTACTGCTTATATACAATTTATTTTTTATAAGCATCTGGTTATCCGGAAGTACCCTTATCTGATGTCCTGCCGATACTGAAATTCGTGTAAACTCATTCAGCACATCCCTGGGGTCCGGTTTTGAATTGGTAAGATCGAGGTCCAGGCTTAAGGCCTGACCGGATTCATCAAGATCAATTCCTGCGCCGGCAGCAACCTGGAATAGATTTGGGTTTGCTCTTAGCCTTATATTAGGTGAAAATCCACCGATTCTCGTATTTACCAAAACGGCACCGGCCGTAAAATTGCCATGTCTTGCCGAAGGTACTCCCCGGATAACCTCTACAGATTCAATCTGGTCTGCCGGAATCTGCCGTAAATCGAATCCGCGGTTTACCACCGACTGGAAAGGTGGGGAAGCCCCCGGATCGGAATTCAGGATATTTACGTTATATTGGAGGTTGGCATCATTAGACACCGGACTACCGTCCATTATCAGGGCGGTCCCCAACTGGGCCACGGCATTGCCTGCCGAATTGGTGGGCGTTTGCCGCAGGAGGATTTGCTGTGGTGAACTTAAATCGGGGTTTATCGCCAACTGGCCGGGTAACAGTTGTAATACATCGCGCAGACTGGACGGCTGGACGTGCTCTATGGCAGCTTTTTCAATGAGCGACCGGGTGCCCAATCCATTGCTGTTTTCCCTGGCCGTTACGATAACCTCGTCAATTTGAAGGTTCCTGCTTCGAAGCTGTATTTGAACATTTAATCTGTGGCTATGTAAAATAAGAGTATCCAGGCTTACATACCCCAAATGAGTAATGTTTAAGTGATGTTCGTTTTCACCGGGATTTATCTTTATGGAAAACCTGCCTTCCAGATTCGTAATGGTAGAATGGCCGGAAGTGTTTTGGCGAATCAAGGCGCCTGTTAAGGGTTCATTTTCTTCATTATGAACAATACCGGTAATAATGTTGTCCTGGGCACTTATGTACCCAATAACCACAAAGTAAAACAAGGCCGGCAGGAGAAACTTCATTAATGCGATTTTGTTGCAAAAATAGAATTAATTTCATTAAACGCAACAAAGTAGCATTACTATTTTGAAATTGCCGATGGATCCTTATGAAGTTATCTACAACCCAAAAAAGAGGCTGTCTTCTTCTAAAAAAAACGACCGGAAAACAGTGACTCCTTTACCAGATATTAAATGCTCCCTAAATAACTATTGTTAACTTTGCACTGATGAAAGAATTTATAGAATACATCCTGCAGTTCGGTAATCTGAACGTGCAGTAAATAAACCTTATTAACAGGAAGGCCAAAGAAATAGAACTTAATAAAGATGACTATTTTTTAGAAGCAGGCAAACTTTCCGTTGCACTCACCTACGGCCCCGGCAGACTTTTTATACTTCAACAAATACATGAAACCATGATTCAATTAGCCAGGCTGGGGTTAAATTAATAATATTGTAGTCGGTTTAAAAAGTACATCAAATGAAAACTCTCTTAAAATTAGAAGAAGCTGCAATATTGCTATTTTGCATTTTCTTATTTAGCAAATTAAATTTTGCCTGGTGGTGGTTTCCTGCACTATTGTTATTGCCGGATATTGGTATGATTGGCTATGTTGTAAATCGTAAAGTCGGGGCATTTACCTATAACCTGACACATCATCGCCTGATAGCGACAATGGTAGCATTATATGCCATTACTTATGGTAACGATTCCTGGAAACTAACTGCTGTCATACTTTTTGCCCATATTTCTTTTGACAGAACTTTAGGGTATGGTTTAAAATATAATGACAACTTTCAGCATACTCATTTAGGTACTATTGGAAAAAAAAGCATAAACTGAATTAACTATATCTATAATGGACTCATCCTGAGTTATTATAATTTGCTGGAAAACCCTCTTTTGCACCAGCTCACCACCTGCCCCCCTTCACTAAAAACAGCTCCCTGCTGGCCCGGTCCTGTCTTTTTCTCTCCTCATAGCTATGGCCATATGGTTCGAAAAACCTTCATCCGGGTACAATCCGATCACTTTCATTCATAAAAATTTGTTAAACATGATGTAGGTATTTAGGTAATTACCTAAATTTGTCCCATGGAATTATTAGAGGTTATAAAGTCATTATCAAACGAAACACGTTTAAACATTCTTGAATGGTTAAAGGATCCCTTTGCCCATTTTCCGGAAGAAGAGTTGAGCCGGGACACACCGGAATTAGGGGTATGTGTGTCCGATATTGCTAAAAAAGCCGGGATGTCCGTCCCTACTGTCTCAGATTATTTAAAGACCATGTCTGCTGCAAATATTCTGATTGCTACCCGAAAGGGACAGTGGACGTATTATAAAAGAAACGAAAAATCAATTCAGGATCTGGCAACGCATATTAAAAATAAACTATAATTTTTTTTGTTTAACTTTTAGGTTTTTACCTAATTACATAAATTTACAAATATGAAAGCAGCAATGTTAAAAGAGTTCGGCCCTATTGAAAATTTTGAAATTGTAGATATACCAAAACCTGAACCCGGATTCAAGGAAGTTTTGGTCAAGGTATTTGCAACTTCCGTAAACCCTTTGGACTACCAGGTTCGGCGTGGGGATTATAAAAATGAACTGGAGCTACCGGTTATTACAGGTCACGACATTTCCGGTGAGATCGTAGCGCTCGGACCCGGGGTGGAAAATTTTAAAGTCGGTGACGAAGTGTATTATACTCCGGAGATCTTTAATGGCCCCGGGAGCTACGTTCAATACCACGTTGCACATGAGTCTATCATGGGTTTAAAACCAAAAAGCCTGAGCCACCTGGAGGCCGCAACCCTTCCCCTGGCCGCAGGAACAGCCTGGGAGATGCTGGTTACCAGGGCGCAGCTCAAAATCAACCAATCCATTCTGGTTCACGGTGGTGCCGGTGGTGTAGGCATACCAACCATTCAAATTGCCAAGGCTATGGGAGCCATTGTGTATACCACTGCCAGAAAGGCCCATCATCAATTTCTTCTGGAATTGGGTGCAGACTATGTTATTGACTACGAAAATGAAGACTACCTTCAGGTGGTCAATCAATTGACAAACCATAAAGGCGTTGATGTCATCATCGATACCATAGGAGGCGATACACTTTCCGATAGCGGAAAGATACTCAGTCAGCTGGGGCAGGTAGTTACATTGGTCGACATAGAGAAACCCCAGAACCTTATTGAAGCATGGGGGAAAAATGCCACTTATCACTTTGTCTTTACCCGGCAGAATAGAAATAAACTGGACGAATTAACTAAATTGGTAGAAAGCAAAAAGCTAAAACCGGTTTTAAATAAGGTCTTTCCCTTGTCGGAGATTGGTAAAGCCCATAGCTTATTGGAATACAGAACAGGTGATAAAAACTTCTATGGCAAAATAGGAATAGAAGTGGAAAAAGAAGCTTAACAGGTTTTTCAATACACAACAATGACCTCCCCGAGCTATGATCGGTGCCTAAAATGGCAGGAGGTCAGTTGTTTACCGTGATAGCTCAAATCGAAAAACAGATTCTATTTTAAAACAATTAAAAAAATATAACAATGAAAGCAATTGTATTGAAGGCCCCGGGAGGTGCAGAAAACCTATCCATTCAAGATTTGGACAAACCGGCCGTCACGACGGGCGAAGTATTGGTCCGGGTCAAAGCGATAAGTATCAATCCAGTGGATGTAAAATCGAGATCTGGTAAAGGAGTATATGGACGGATAAAGGATGAAAATCCTCTTGTTTTGGGATGGGATATCTCGGGTACGGTTGTTGAAAGCCACGATACTAAATTTCAAATTGGCGACGAGGTATTCGGAATGGTAAACTTTCCCGGTCATGGAAGGGCGTATGCAGAATACGTAGCAGCCCCGGCATCGCAACTAGCCCTTAAACCTCAGAACATTACCCATGAAGAGGCAGCCGCAGCAACTCTGGTTGCCTTGACCGCCTGGCAGGCCCTGGTCACAAACGCCAACGTCCGGAAAGGTCAAAAAGTCCTTATCCATGCCGCTTCAGGAGGAGTGGGTCACATCGCGGTCCAAATTGCCAAGTATTTAGGGGCCACGGTGGTCGGAACATCTTCTGCAAAAAACAGGGATTTTGTATTGGGGCTTGGGGCTGATGCACACATCGATTACCAGGGCTACGACTGGGCTGCCCACCCAAGGGAATTTGATTTTGTCCTCGATACCATCGGAGGCGACAACATAGACCTCTCTCTCGAAGTGACCAGGGAAGGCGGAAGTATCATCAGTATTCCTACTGGATTGAACGAGGAAGTCACCTCCAAGGCCGCTTCCAAAGGGGTAAAAGGCTATTTTATTCTGGTACAGTCCAATGGTGCGGATATGGAACAGGTGGCATCACTTTTGGAAAAAGAGATCCTAAAACCACATATTTTTGAAACTTATGGTTTCGATCAGATACAAGAAGCCCATTTACAGCAGGAGACCGGCAGAACAGTTGGGAAACTGATCATTACCACATAATACCGGATCCCCAGCAAGCCTGTAAGTAATCCGATGGACACGTCACTTACAAGGTTCCAGGACCAGACAAAAAAAGCTTGCCTTATACAGGGCGAGCTTTTTTCAATTTCAATGCTTCTTTTACGACTGTTCAATCTACCCATATAGATTTAATATTAACAAATTCCCGTATACCGTAACCAGAAAGTTCCCTCCCGTACCCGCTATTTTTAATACCCCCGAAAGGCAACCTGGGATCTGAAGCTACTAATTTATTCACAAAGCTACTCCCGGCTTCAAGTTGTAACGCCACTTTTTCTCCGCGTTCTTTATCTGATGTGATAACTCCCGATCCCAAGCCAAATCGGGAATTATTCGCCAGTGCAATGGCTTCACTTTCGTCCCTGGCCCGGATAACCGAAGCTACCGGACCAAAAAGTTCATTGTCAAAAGCTTCCATCCCTGGTTTTACATCTGCAAGTATTGTCGCAGGATAATAGGCTCCATTCCCTTCGGGCATTTCTCCCCCTATGACTAACCGCGCCCCTTGCGAAACGGTTGTGAGAACTTGTTGATGTAGTTCATCACGTAGATCAAATCTTGCCATAGGACCATAAAAGGTGATCTCATCCATGGGGTCTCCCATTTTGGCATTTCGCATCTTATTTGTGAAAATTTCCAAAAACTTATCGTAAACCGGTTCGGGAACAATAAAACGTTTGGCTGCTATACAGGTCTGTCCATTGTTCTGTAATCTTCCCAACATAGCAAGCTCTGCAGCAGTATCGAGGTCTGCATCATCCAGTATAATATAAGCATCACTGCCCCCGAGTTCCAATACAGTTTTTTTTAAATTGGCTCCTGCTATAGCTGCTACTGATCTTCCTGCGGGGTCGCTCCCTGTAAGGGTCACCGCCACGATATTTTTATCTTCTATAAGATCTTTAACCTTGCCGGCACTTATATTCAGATTGGTAAATACCCCTTCCGGAAATCCTGCTTTCACAAAAGCATCTTCCAGGGCAAAAGCGCTTCCCTGTACATTGGATGCATGTTTCAGCACACTGGTATTCCCTGCCATTATTGCCGGGGCTGCAAAACGGATCACCTGATAAAACGGAAAATTCCAGGGCATCACGGCTAAAATGACTCCCATCGGCTGAAAAGTAACATAACTCCTGGTTGCCTCGGTGTTTACTATCTCTTTTGCCAAAAAACTTTCTGAGTTATCAGCATAGAAGCGACATATCCAGGCACATTTTTCAATTTCCTTTCTCGCCTGTACAATGGTTTTTCCCATTTCTATCGTAGCCAGCCGAGCGTATTCTTCTTTATCGGCATCGAACAGGTCGGCAAGGGCATACATTAATTTCGAACGTTCGGCAAAGCTTGTTTGCTTCCAGGAAGTATACACTTCGCCAGCCAAAGCTGTTTTTTCTTTAGCTTCTAAAATATCTATCCTTTCGTATACGTTTTCAGTTTCCCCGTTAGCAGGGTTAATCGTTATGGCTTTACTCATAATCTAATTTTTAAGTTGACTGGAATATTTTTTTATCAATAAGTTCAAAATCTTATGGCTAAGAGAATAGTCAATAGCTAAATCTATAAGATGAACTCCTTTGGAATTCATTACTTTTTCTAAGGTTTGATTAAATTCGTCTATCGAAGCCGGGCGGTAGCCTTTCGCTCCAAAACTTTCAGCATATCTAACAAAGTCAGGGTTACCGTATTCCAAACCATATTTCTCAAATCCTAAATCCTCCTGCTTCCATTGAATCATGCCATATGCATTATCATTTAAAATAATCACTACCAAATCTAACTTCAGGCGTATGGCGGTCTCCAATTCTTGGGAATTCATCATAAATCCTCCGTCCCCGTTTATGGATATTACCTTTTTATCCGGATTTAGTTTTTTTGCAATCATAGCCGATGGTAAACCTGCTCCCATTGTTGCCAATGCATTATCGAGAATTAAGCTATTTTGTAAATAAGCCGGGAAATTTCTGGAAAACCATATTTTATACATTCCATTGTCCAGGGCAACTATACCATCATCTGGAAGAATATCCCTTACAATCTTTACCAAACGCTGTGGTAAAATGGGAAAGCGATTGTCCTTTTCATATTTTGTCAGACGGCTGGTAACATTCTTTTTTATATTGAGAAAGAAATCAATGTTCCAGCTATTGGCCAAGGGTTTTAGCTTAACAGTCAATTGAGAAACACTATGGGCTATATCTCCGATTACATTTAACTGAGGGAAGTAGACTTCATCTATCTCTGCGGGAAAAAAGTTGAGGTGAATTACTTTGCGTTTGTCTTCAGCATGCATGAAAAAAGGAGGTTTTTCAATGGTGTCGTGCCCAACGTTAATAATAAGGTCTGCTTCCTTAATTGCCTCGTGTAAAAAGTCGTGATCAGATAAAGCGGCGGTACCCAGATATAAAGGATGACGTTCGTCGATAATTCCTTTTCCCATTTGGGTATTAAAAAAAGGAATACCTATGGAATCGACAAAACTTGTAAGAGCGATACACGCCCTCTTTCTATTGGCTCCGGCACCTATAAGCAGCATTGGTTTCCCGGCTTTCGCAATCATATCTGCAGCCTTTTGAATAGTCTTTTCCCTGGCATAGGGAATGTTGTAATCCACCACTTCAAACATCCTGTGATTTTCCACTTCCTCTACTGCAATGTCCTCTGGAAGCTCAATATGAACCGCTCCGGGTCTTTCTTCCTGGGCTAATCGAAATGCTTCCCTAACCATAGAAGGAATATGTGCACTTTGTGTAACCTGTTTGGTATATTTGATAATTGGTTTCATCATTTTAGTGACATCCAGAATCTGGAACTTTCCCTGCTTACTTTTTTTTATCGGCTTTTGCCCGGTAATCATTACCAGGGGCATTGCTCCCAATTGGGCAAAAGCTGCAGGGGTCACTAAATTAGTAGCACCGGGGCCCAAAGTAGAAAAACAAACCCCGGGTTTACCAGTTAACCTTCCATAAGTTGCGGCCATAAAACCGGCACTCTGCTCGTGCCTGGTAAGAACGAATTCAATTTTTTCTGATTTCCTGACAGATTCCAAGAAGTCTAAATTTTCCTCTCCCGGAAGCCCAAATATATATTCAACGCCTTCATTTTCCAAAGCTTTAATAAATAAGTCTGATGCCTTCATAGTGTTTCAATGATTAATTGATGGTTGATGTAGCGGATGTGTAAAAAATTGTTCTTACCAAAAGTGAGCTTTTCCTGTTCCTTTAATTTTAAAGTTAATAATAGAGTCAGTTTTCGAATAATGTACATTACCTTACGTTAGAGATCAAGCATTTAATATTCCACTTCTATTGCAATTTTACCATAGAAATTATCATCGCCAGCTTTGGTTTCCGATATCGGAAAGCTGGATAATGAAAAAATGTCCAAATTTTATTCTTCGATTTCTTTAAATATTTTATTCGGTAAACAAGGCTTCTCGCAATACGGCCGAAGCCTGGGTCAGTGCTTCCTGTACCCCTGGAATATCTGACAGGGGGTTCAACATTCCGAAATCGTGTATCATTCCCTTGTACACGGTAATCGTAGTAGGAACACCGGCCTCATCCAATTTGCGGCCGTAGGCCACTCCTTCATCATAAAGGATGTCGTTTTCGGCCACCTGGATCAAGGCGGGGGGCAAACCTTGCAAGTCTTCAAGAGTGGCATTGACCGGGGAAACATATTTTTGCATACGTTCCTCGGGATTGGGGAGATACATGTCCCACATCCATTCCATAATTGGAGTGGTCAGGAACCGTCCCTGCGCATACTTCTTGTAGGATGGACGGCTGGTATCGGAATCCACCAGTGGCCATAACAATAGTTGGAACGCCAGTTTTGGGCCCTTGTTTTCCTTCGCCGTTAAGGCGACCACCGTAGACATGTTTCCACCCACACTGTTTCCGGCAACGGCCAACCGGGAACCATCTACTCCTATTTCTTTGCCGTGTTCGGCAACCCATTGAGTTGCAGCATAAGCTTGATTAACAGCCACGGGAAATTGTGCATCAGGTGTCGGGGTGTAATCCGGAAAGACAGCCACAGCGCCGCTTTTGACCACCAGGTCTCTGACCAAGCGTTTATGGGTCGGGTAATCGCCCAGCACCCATCCTCCACCATGAAAGAACATAAATACGGGCAGGTTGTCCTTGGCACCTTTGGGTTTTACGATATGAATAGTGATGGTCTGCCCATCCTGGGTTATTTCTCTTTCCGACTCTTCGATATCGCTATAGTCATAGGATACCGAATTCTGAGCATCCACAAGCACCTGACGGGCATCCTCAGGAGATAATTCTTCCAGTGGCGGTCCGTCACTACTGTTCAGAACCGCCAGGAATGCACGGGTATCTTTTGAAATGTTCGGGTCTTTCTCCCCGGGAATAGTCTGTGCCATAAGATCTGAATTTAAATGGGTTAAAATGAAAAAAATCGATATTACTGTCAATCTCATCTGTTTCATAGGTTTTCTTTTTTTGGTTTATTTATATTGCTGTTATTCGATTGTTTTAATAACCTCTTGACCTTATCTACATAACACCAGGCAAATTTCGACCAGGGTTTGGGTAAGATAGAAGTGACCACAGGATGGCCTGTCGCTTCAAAATGTTTTTGTGCATGCCGGTTTGGGGAAGCGTTGCAGCACAAAACAGTTCCGCATGTCTGGCAGAGTCGCAGGTGGTTCCATGTACTCCCTGTCTTTACACATTCTTCACACACTTTTGTCCGGGTGGTCTTGAATTGATCCCCGGCCAAATGCTCACAGTATGTATTCTTATCTTCCATACCTATAGCTGTTCTGATTGTTGATTTTTAAGGTCCGCCAAAAACTGATGGACCTGGCTAATAGCCATAGAGCCTTCACCCACTGCCGAGGCCACCCTTTTTACAGAACCTTTTCTGACGTCACCGACAGCAAAAAAGCCCGGTATGCTCGACTCCAGAGATTGTGGTTTTCGCTGCTCGAAGATGGAACATTTGGTAAGCGCGGCTTCGATTACATCCTGGCCTGTATGAATAAAGCCCTTATCGTCCATGGCAACAATGTTATTCAACCACCCGGTACATGGTTTTGCCCCTATAAAGGTGAACAGATTGGATATACCTATGATTTGTTCACTGCCTTCCGTATCCAGTACCAGGGACTCTAAGTGATGCGTTCCATGGAGTTGGACTACGTTACTGTTCTTTTGCACGATAATATTAGGAGTGGCGTAGATTCGCTGTACGAGATAGTCACTCATCTTGGATCCGAGATCATTGCCCCGAATAATTACGTGTACTTCCCGGGCATGATCTGCCAGAAACAAAGCGGCCTGCCCTGCCGAGTTTCCGCCGCCTACCACACCGACCAGCTCGTCTTTACAGGCTGAGGCATTCATTCCGGTAGCCGAATAGAAAACCCCGCTGCCTTCAAATTTATCAAGACCTGGGACAGGCAGGCTTCTGTATTCCGCCCCTGTGGCGGCGATAACAGATTTTGCTTTGATATTCCTGTCGTTGGAAGCGCATAAGGTAAAGTAAGACCCGTTGTATGCTATCTTCTCCGCCTGGTGCGGAATGGATATGTGGCAACCGAATTTCTGTGCCTGTATATAGGCCTTATTGGCGAGGTCTGTTCCGGAAATTCCGGCTGGAAAACCCAGATAATTTTCTATTTTCGAACTTTTTCCTGCCTGCCCTCCGGGAGAATTACCATCTATAGTTACTACATGTAACCCTTCTGATGCCGCATAAACACTTGCGGCCAGCCCTGACGGACCTGCCCCGACGACGAGCACATCGTATATTTCGTCTCCGAATTCTGTGAGTACACCTGTTTGCCTGGCGAGTTCGGCCACCGTCGGTTTCCTGAATAGTTCTCCGGTAATATTTATCAGAATAGGCAGATCCTCCTGGGTCAGGCAGAAGTTTTCCAGCAGTTGCTGAGCTTCTTCAGATATATCCGTGTTCAGAAAGGTATGCCAGATATGATTTTTCTCCATAAAATCGCGCAGGCCATAGGTTTCTTTGGAATTTTCGGAACCGAGAACTTTTATGCCCCCTACGAATTCTCTGAGCATGGTTTCCTGTCTTTGGACAAAGGCCTTTAGGAGAACGTCGCTAATATCGCTATACCTGGCAATTATTCCTTTTAATATTTCCGGTTTTATACGTAATACCGTAGCCCCCTGAGAAGCATAACCGTTAAAAGGAATCCCCCTGCCGGACAACATACTGTTATCTCCGGTAAATTCATGAATACCATGGGTTACAACCTGGTCTTTGTTATGCTCATCTTTCACACGTATTTCCCCGTCCAGGACAACGTAAAAATCGTAATCGCTGTCGCCGACTTTAAAAATTGTGGTCTCCTCCTCAAAGGTGATAATATCCCCGAATTCTTGGAGCGTATAGATCTGTTTCTGGGTTAGTACTGGAAATCTCGGATCAGTCATTTTTATAATCTTATTTAATTTGGAATCATAGTTTCGTATCGCAGAACTCTGATCTTCATGGTATGTTTTTAAATATGTATTGCGGAGAGTGGGGATTAGAATATACACTCAGACCTCCAGAAAACTTTCCCGGTCATTTTTTAAAAGCGTTTTAATACGCTGCGTATCTCCCACAAGCCATAAAATATCATCTGCTAACAAGATTTCGGAAGAAACAGGATTAAATATCCGTTCACCGCTCCTCTCAATACCGACAACATGGCTACGTAAATCTTTCCTTATTCGCGAATTTTTTATCGTTTTTCCGGAATGAGCATTGGCTCCGGTAATTTGTAGTTTAACAAGTTGGATATCATCGATATTAATATCTTCTTCACTGTCCTCCTGCAGATTTACCTGGTCGAATAGCTGTTTTAACCGTATTATCTGTTCGTCCGTACCCAGTATGCCTACTTTATCAAAGGGTAATATCCGTTCTTTCCCGTCCGGCAAATGAATAGTTTTGTCGCTTCTGCGTATATAGACGATGTTTATGCCAAATTTCTCTTTCCAGTTGAGTTCATACAAGGTCATCCCGGCAAATGAAATGGTATCTGCTGCTTCCAGTTCTGTTACATAGGCATTCCACTCTTGTAATTGCTTTTTAGCTACCTCGTTTTTATGATGAAGCTCTATACCCGCTTTATTCCTGATATATTCAAGCCGTTCCCTTTCATTAAGATTGGAAATGAACCGCTGCTCGATGCGCTGGTAAACTTTCTGGACCCTACCCGAGAAAAACCAGAGCAAAGCCACGATTACGGGAATAGCAATGATAAGTGCATATCTTGTTGTTGTGATCTGATCGATAAAAAACCCTATCAGAAATACTCCGAGGAGATAGCGCATGGCGTGGAGTGAAAGCCCCGCTATCGAATAATTGACTTGATAGGCATTAACGTTATTGCCTTCTCCGTCCAGGTGAATTTTTTTGATTAGAATAGCCCATAAAAAAGGGGAAGCAAGTAATGCCGCAGTACTGATAAGGATTATATTGCGCCAGAGTACACTGTCTATCTGCGTATTTAAAAATGGTATTACCGCATACTTGAATATCAGGGATATGGCCATAAGCAATATACTGTTTACAAGAAGTATCCTGCCGTATTGGCGCAACATTTTTCGCCACAGGGGATTGTCCTTGATTTTCTGTGTTTCTGTGGTGTACTCCTCCAAACGTGCAATCCACTTTTCCGGAAAAATTTTGATCAGACCATTATAAATGGGTTCAGAAAATTTTATAAAGTACGGTGTGGTGAAGGTCGTTATCGCCGATACGCCCACGGCAACAGGAAATAGAAATTCGGAAATTACTCCCAATGACAGTCCCAAAGCGGCCACTATAAAAGCAAACTCCCCGATCTGGGCCATACTGGCACCAATTTGTACCGCCTGTTTAAGAGGCTGTCCGGAAGCCAGAGCCCCCAATGCGCTAAAGAAAAATTTCCCGGTCACGGTAAGTACGGTAACAAAAAAGATGGGAACGGCATAAGTGTACATGGCCTGAGGGTCGATCATCATCCCTACGGAAACAAAAAAGATGGTTCCAAAAAGCTGTTTTATGGGTTGTGTAAGATGTTCGATCTTTTCTGCCAATACGGTTTCTGCTATTAAAGATCCCATGACAAACGCTCCCAACTCTGCAGAAAACCCAACCTGCGTAGCAAACAATACCATCCCGAAACAAAGCCCTATGGAAAGAATAAGTACCGTTTCTTCGTCCATCCACTTTTGGGTCTTGTGTATAAACAGAGGAAGCAAATAGATCCCTACCAGAAACCAGAGTGCCAGAAAGAAGCCGAGTTTAAGAACGACAAAAAGAATTTCAAGCCCCTGGAAATTTTGAGCTACGGCAACCGTAGAGAGTAGTACCATAAGAAGGATTACGATAATATCTTCTACGACCAATACCCCAAAAACCACCTTGGCAAATTGCCTGGTCTTGAGCCCCAGTTCATCAAAAGCGCGTAAAATAATGGTCGTTGAAGAACTTGCAAGCATCCCTGCAAGAAACAAGCTGTCCATCGGGTTCCAGCCCAACATGTATCCCGTAAGATACCCCCCCAGACCGACAAAGATAATTTCTGTAACTGCCGTGATGGATGCCGGGCCGCCTACCTTTATCAGCTTTTTAAAACTGAACTCCAATCCCAGACTGAACAATAACATGATAACACCGATCTCGGCAAAAGTCTCAATGTTGTCATGATCTGCAATAGTTGGCAGGTAGTGAAAATGCGGTCCTACCAAAAACCCGGCTATGATATATCCCAAAACCAGGGGTTGCCTGATTCGCTTGAATAGAATCGTAACTAATGCACCCACCAGGAGAATTAGTGCTATATCTTGTATTAATTCGGGTAAATGAGCCATGGTTGTTATATGCTGTTTTTTTATGGATTGAATAATTATGGGTATCAATCGGTTATTGGTGCCTTGAACACCCGGGAAATAGACTATTTAATGTTACGGGTTTTTAGAAATCTGAAAACAGATACTTTATGCCTATGATTCCCGATAGCTCAGCGCTCCGGAGGGGCAATGATCTATCTGATGCTTTATAGCTTCCTTCGAGGCGTGCTCCGGAGTTATCCAGGGCTTTGCTTTTGGGTCATAAACCTTGGGCAGGGTTTTGACACAGACACCGGCGTGAATGCATTTTTTGGGATTCCACAGCACCGTTAAATCCTCTTTCTGATATTCTTTGACAGTTTCCATAAGTGTGTTGTTTTATGATTTTAATACATCCCTGATCTCTTCTGTTTTACCAAATACGGCAGCCGCAAAAGGACACAGGGGAATGATTTTTATATTTTTACTTCTTGCCATTTCTACAATTTTGTACAGCATCTGTTTGCCTACCCCTTTGCCGTTATATGCCGGTTCTACATCGGTATGATCTATGATGATCAATTCGGGCCCGGCAATGGAATAGGTCATCATCCCTGCCCGCTTTTCATTATCCCGCGCCATGGCATATCCTTTGGCGTCGCTTTGTTTTAGTTGTATTTCCACAGTCTATGGTTTTAAGATTGTATTCAGAGATCCGTACAAACCCAGCTGTTTCCCGCCTGATGGAAAGCCACGGAATTTGTTTGCCGGTTCTGTTCCGCTTTTTATTTTTCTTTGATGAATTGCAGGAATGCCGTCAGTTTTACCGTGTCACTCACCACAATGCTTCCGGCTTCGGTAATGGCACTCCATGCCAGGTTAAAATCCTTCCTGTTGATACTTCCCGATATTTCAAAACCGGCTTTGGTTTGCCCGTAAAGATCCACGGCAATGCCATTGAAATCGACATTCAGGCGGATTTCCCGGGTAACATCCCTGATCGTCAGCTTGCCCGCCATTGTATTTCCGTCAAAAGATCCGGAGATAAACAATATTTCGGGAAATAATGCCGCACTGAAAAAATCGTCCGATCGCAGATGCTTGTCCCTGTCCCTGTTATTGGTATTGACGGAAGCTGCTTTCGCCGTGAATTGAAAAGCTGCTCCTATGAAATCCTCACGATCCGTCTCAGCCGTAGCAGTGAAATCCCCAAAGTGACCGCTCACCGTAGAAATCATCATGTGTTTTACTTTAAAGCTGATTTCGGAGTGAGCAGTATCAATATTCCATTTTGTTTTTTGCACTATACTCATTATACCATTATTAATAATTACTATTTATTATGATCAGGAAGCTGTCATCGATTGTATCCGCAATATGGTTAACTATGAACTAATTCCATGCCACAAACCTATTCAACTGATTAGCAATAAAATAAAAGGTAAAAAACAAAAATTATCATTCTAACTATTGATACATTTCGAAAATATCAGAATTTCAAGAATATTTATAAGATGGATATCTCGCTCATCAGACCGTATTTTATCTGTGAAATTTTTAGAGATCATAAAGTAATTATCAAATGAAACACGTTAAACATTCGTGAATGGTTAAAAGTCTCCTTGCCGTCATGTGCAGGCTCTACATCGATATGATCTATCACGATCAATTCGGGATCGGCAAAAGGAATAGACTATTAGTCCTACCCTTTCCTCATTGCATATCCTTTGGCACGGTTTAATTCTATTTCAAGAATTGTTATTCTTTTTTTATCAATGGGGTTAGAACAGGGTATAAAACCTCAAAACAAGTGCTGTCTTTTTGATCTTTTTAAAACCTGAATTCTGTTGTCAATACAAAATGATAAAGTGTATCCGGCAGGCTACTCTCTTTTAAAAAAGCACCCGGGAATACAATATTGGACTCCAGTTGTATGTTTATAAAACTGCTGGGTTCAAACGAGATATTGGCTCCCATTTGATGGGCTATAAACCTTTTGTTGTTTGTACTCGGATAATCCAGGGTCATGGGTGCGCCATATACACCGTCTTCTGTCGAATAGCGCCAAAAGACGTCATAATCTATTTCTGCCTGCCATTTGTTGAAGGTTGTGTTTATATAGGGATGAACATCGATGAGGTTGGAAGGGCCAAACCGGGCAACCCGCCCGAAATATGCTCCTCTGGGGTACAAAGCATCAAAGGTGTTCATTTTGTTGTCTGTAGCATCCCTGTCACCGCTTATCGCTTCCGTCTTTATGCCTAATCCGAAATCTCTTCCCATTATAGTAGTTTGTCTTTCTATATGCAGGGAAAGCGTCCATGCGGAAATATGCTGGTCCCCGAATGTCCCGAACTGGTACACCGCTTCATTGTTATAGGTCAGCTTTTTATAGTTGCCAAAGTGCCTGATTCCGACAGATGTTCTTCGCTCATTTTCTGTCCCGCTGTTATATAGGGCATTATCATCTTTCTGATAGAAGATATATACATCCACACCGGTCGTTCCAGAAAGTTGTGTTGTCGTGTATATACCGGAAAAGGTTTCGTCAAACTTTAAATAATCATTGTCGAATACACCGGAAAAAGGTTGTACGGGAACCGAGAAAAATCCCTTTACCTTAAAATTCCGGTTTTGATAGTTTAGCTCTGTAAAATCAAATGATCTCCTAACATTAGGACCTTCCCGGATATCGACCAGCCTTCCCGAGCCCAGGCGCATGTTGTGCCTACCCGCGGCAATATCCCAGCTTGATGTGAATTGGTATTTGACAAACAACTGGTTTATATAAAGCTCGTCTTTGTCTACCGGACTAATATCATCTTTATTTGTTGGCAAACTACTGCCCAGTTCTGTAAATAGTTCAAAATTCCTGCCTGCTTTTAAATGGGCATGCGCTAAAAATCTATTTAAATACCAGCTATTATCCTGGCTTGCATAGCGGTCAAATTCACCATTAATAAATGATTCTGTTTGAAATCGCCAACTCCCCCCGAAGGAAAGTGTAGTATGGTGTGATATGTCAACAATTTTTAAATTTTGATACAGGGTTTTATCCTCTATAGAATCTATTGATCTCAAATTATCTTGCTGGCGTAAAAGGGCAAACTCCTGACCATACATGGAACAATGAAAAGCAATCAACAATATC
Organism: Sinomicrobium soli; assembly: GCF_003285545.1. Classification (GTDB taxonomy): domain Bacteria; phylum Bacteroidota; class Bacteroidia; order Flavobacteriales; family Flavobacteriaceae; genus Sinomicrobium. Next base: position 243,182 of record NZ_QLNV01000007.1, read on the forward strand.
ATACAATTTTTAAGTCTCATAACTAAACCCAGGTTGGCAATACTACTCACGAATTGAAGGAAAGATTGCAATAATCTTTAGCCGATTTTTTACATATTGATTTTAAGACAATTACCCCCCTGATTATTCTTTTGTAAATTGCAGGTCAATACTCAATTTTACAGTATCACTTACCGCAATACTACCTGTTTCCGTTATGACACTCCAAGACAGGTTGAAATCCTTTCTGTTAATGGCACCGGACATTTCAAAACCAGCTTAGGTTTGCCCATAAGGGCCCACGGCCATTCTATTGAAATCAACATCCAAGTCAATTTCCTTGGTGGTATCCCTAATTGTTAAATCTCCTACCAAAGTGCTTCCGTCAAATGATTTGGACTTAAATATGATCTCAGGATTGGGGTCTGCATCGAAAAAATCATCTGATTTCAAGTGTTTATCCCTATCACCATTTTTTGTGTTGATAGAACCGGTTTTTGCCGTGAAGTGAAAATCCGCATCAATGAAGTCCTTATTACCGGTCTCGGTTGTTGTATTAAAATCTTCAAAGTGACCGGCTACTGTAGAAATCATCATGTGCTTCACTTTTAGCAGATTTCAGAATGTACAGTGTCAATTATCCATCTTGTTTTTTCTGTTGTACTCATGCTTTTTACGATCTAAAAATCAGTACTCATTTATTTGCTTTGATAACCTCCGTAATATTTTACCGGGGACCAGTCGGGGATTACTTCCGGTAGTTTTGGGTTCATATTTTGATATTCACCTGAAGCAAATACTACGTTGCCTCCCACTATGGTTAAAACTGATTTTAAATTATTGATTTCTTTTTCCGGAACGGTGAAGTAATCACCGGATAATAGTGCTAAGTCTGCATACATACCGTTTTCTAAAGTCCCTTTAACGGTTTCTTCATCGGAAATCCAGGCACTGCCTTTGGTGTATAAATGCAAAGCTTCTTCTCTTGACAATTGGTTAGCCGGTTCGGATAGTTGAAGATCTCCTACGGTTTTACCTGTAATCAACCAATATAATGCGGGCCATGGATTGTAGCTTGCCACCCGTGTACCATCGGTTCCGGCTCCTACAGGAAGCCCCATATCCATCATTTTGCGAACGGGTGGTGCCTGTTTTGCCTTATCGGCTCCATAACGTTCAACGAAGTACTCCCCGGCATAGGCCATACGCGCCTGAATGGCAATCCCTCCGTTTAAAGTCTTTATTCGTTGCAGATCTTCTTCCTTTACTGTTTCTGCATGGTCAAACAACCACCTTTTGGACGCCAATTTTCCATTGGTTTCCTCGTTCACCTCTTCGATCACATCCAACATGTTAGCTATGGTTTCTCCGTAAGTAGCGTGTATCCTGAATGGCCAGCCGTTATCTACATGAAGCCGTATGATTCTTTTGAGATCTTCCCGCCAGGTAGGTCTGTCTTCCAGCATAGGCTGAGGGGCCAGAAAATTTTCAAAATCACCGGCGCTCCAGGCCAGAAATTCTCCGCCGCCTTCCAGCTCATATCCGTGGTCCAGATGTATCTCCCCATTATGTCCAACCTCATTGTTGGCTATCCATTCCTGAAATTCTGCGTATTCCTCACCCTTGTTTTGCGGGAACAGATAATAGGAAAGACGAATGGGCATTTCACCCGCTTCAGCCAGAAGTTTTGTACCCGCATAGTCCTTTGGAAATTTATGGCCTCCCCCACCGGCATCGATACCGCTGGTAATCCCAAAGCTGTTTAGTTCCCGGTAGAATTGTCTGGTAGAGTTTACCATTTCTTCCTCTGATAAAGAAGGTAATGCCCCGATGCGGGCATATAAGATCCCCGGATTGGGTTCTGCCAAAAGCACACCGGTCAATTTACCGTCGGCGCCTTTTTCAAAACTACTGCCTTCCGGGGCCTTCGTATTTTCGTCAATCGCCAAAGCATCGAGTCCCGCCTGATTGAGCCAAGCCCTGCTGTACAAAAAAAGCACATAAGCAGGTACATCTCCGGTAGCCTCGTTGATCTCCTGTGGGGTCGGAAAACGCTTTTCTTCGAATTGAAAAGGGCTCCACCCGCCTATTACCCGGACCCATTGTCCTTTAGGGGTTCTCTCTGCCTGTTCTTTTAACATCCGTAAGGCTTTCTTCAGGGACTTCACACCATCCCAACGGAGTTCGGCATTAAAAAAACGCCCGCCTCTTGTCAGGTGCAGATGCGAATCGTTGAGACCGGGGATTATGGTTTTGCCATGGGCATCAATGATTTTGGTCCCTTCGTTTTTCAGCTTTAAGATCTCTTCATTAGCTCCCGTCTCCAATACTTTTCCATCCTTTATAGCAATAGCTTCTGTAATTGTTCTGTCCGTATCCATAACAGCAACTTTTGCATTATGAACAATCAGGTCGGCAAACGCGATGTTTTTGCTCTCCTTTTCTTTACAGGAGACAAATGCCAGGACAATAGTTAAAACTAATATAAATCGTTTCATCATTACTGTGAATAAGAACGCTCTGCTCCATGGAAGCAGAGCGTTTTGTATGGATTAATGTTTAAGCATTTCTCTTGCGTACTGCACCCCTATGCCATAAGCGCCCCCGTATTTAACAACGAGGTCATTTACCGGCTTATAGGTTTCCTGCCTGGCCCAATCGCGTTGTAATTCCAACAGGTATTGCAGGGAGGTAATGGGTTTTGCACCGGCCTGAACCATACGCGTTACCGCCTGGTCATGCGCTTCTTTGGAAACGTCTCCGGAGGCATCGGTTATCACATACACATCATAACCTTCACTAATGGCAGATAAAACAGGTCCTACAATGCAGACACTGGTCCACAAACCGGCCATAACGATTTTCTTTTTCCCTTTACCGGTAATCGCTTTATGCGCATTTTTATCCTCCCAGGTATTCATCGTAGTTCTATCTACGTAACCGGAAGTTGATTCGGGATAAAATTCCTGGATTTCAGGAAAGACAGGACCGCTGAATGATTTTTCTGCAACCGTAGTAACAACCGTCGGAATTTTAAAGATTTTAGAAGCTCCTGCCACGAGCCCTGTGTTGTTCCTTAATTCCGTCGTAGAAATACTATGTGTGGCAAATGCCATTTGCCCTTCATGATCTATCAATAGTAAAGAATGGTTTGTCGGATTTAATAATTCCGGACTGGGTTCTTGTGCAAATCCTAACAAACCGGAGATTCCGAATGCAATAAATAAAATTGTCTTTTTCATTGTTGATTTAATTTGTGTCATTGTTGACGGTTATACATACTTTGATTCTTATTTACATCCGCATAGGAACTTCCATTAGGAGTAGCTCGGTGTCGGAATCAGCTTTTATCGCCAATTCCCGTACATCCCAGACCCCAAGTCCGTCCCTGTGGTTCATGGATTGGTTGTTTACGGTAACATTACCGCTAAGGACAAATACATAGACCCCGTTGTTTTCCGGGTTCTTCAGGCTATAGGAGAGCTCTCTTCCCTTTTCGAGGCGGGTCATATTAAACCAGGCATCCTGGTGTATCCAAACCCCTGCGTCATCCGGGTTGGGTGATAATACCTGCTGAAAACGGTTGTTGCGGTCTTCTGCCTTTAACGTTATCTGATCGTAACGGGGGGTGACATTCTGCTTGTTCGGAAAGACCCAGATCTGAAGGAACTTCACCTCTTTGTCCTTGTTTTTGTTATACTCGGAATGTGTTATCCCGGTTCCGGCACTTAACACCTGGATGTCCCCGGATTTTATAACGGCTACATTCCCCATGCTATCCTTATGTTCCAGATCACCTTCGAGGGGAATGGAAATGATTTCCATATTTTGATGCGGATGGGTACCGAAACCCATCCCGGCAGAAACCCTGTCATCATTTAATACGCGGAGCACCCCGAAGTGCATACGCTCCGGGTCGTGGTAACTGGCAAAACTAAAGGTGTGCCGGGAGTGTAACCAGCCGTGATTGGCGTCTCCTCTTGTTTCTGCTTTGTGAAGTACAGTGTGCATAGTTTTAAATTCGTTATTTGATATATGATTATAGCTGTTTCTTTCGCTCTATCCCGATCTATGTTTTACCGGGATTTATTTACTCCCCGCGGGAATTGCGCTATTTGTAATGGTTTGCGCCAAAAACGCTTTATGTGTCATTTTCCTTTTTAGTCGTGAACTGTTGGTACCTCCATTGTTTTTTCTGAAATATTTGCGATCCGGAATTTGTATGACGGATTGGATTCTTAATAGACTAATTTTATGCCATAATTATAACAACCTGAATAACAATATATTGAAAACAAGCTGCGTGTTTTTTATTTCCTTTTTTTAGTACTATTCTCTTATATTAGAATTTTAAGGGGTTTTCAGTTTATTACAGGATTTATTCAGCGGTGAAGAGACTGATTACCCTTTATCCGTTCGATAACCCCGGAACATTGCGTTGGGTTCTTTATGCATCTTTATGGTACATCAGAAACATCTATTTTGCCCTTAAAAACTTTTTTAAAACATACCAAAAGGAGCGGCTTTAACGGCATGCCCTGCAATCTCCAATGTTTTATAGGATTGGAATTCAACAATTTGTGTTTTTGAAATATTATCTTTAACTTAAGGGTTCGTCTAAACTTTATCCTTTGGTTCCTGTATGTGTATATCCGGATTTCCGGTATGGGTTGGCGTACAACAGATGCTTTTGCACTACAGCGGTCCCGGATAGATTGAAATATAAAGTATCAGAATTATTTTGTTTTCCCCAACTCTTGAACGATGACAATTATCAGGCTTCGGACTTAAGAAAAACCTGATATATATTTACGGTGATTTATTTAATTTCGCCAGAAATGCCATTTTTAAAGTTCATGAGAGTTATACTATTCATCTTATTCATATTTGCTGCCTGCAATAAAGAACAGTACCACACTGCTGAAAATGTTGCGGGTGATACTTCGATTAGCCCCTGGAATCATGATACTACACTACCGGCGGATAGTCTTAGGATTTCTACCGTGGAAAAGGTTAGTCAAATGGAAGCAGAAGCAAACAGGTTACTGCAATCAGGAAAACGTTTGTTGCAGGAGAATAAGGCAGAAAAAAATTACGCTGAAATCATAAGCCTTTTAAACAGATCTTTACACATTTATACAGAATTGGGTGATAAGAACAGGCAGGCTGATGTGCTAAACTATTTGTCGGAATGCTATCTTAATGAAGATAAATTGATAACGGCAGATAACCATTTGCAGAAGGCATTACTATTATTCAAATCTACGGGGCATGAACATATACACGAGACCTACCACCTATTACAACTGGTACATAACATCCGGGGTAACCTGGAAAAAAGCCTGCATTATTCTCTTGAGAATGTTAAAAGCATGGTACAGACCAAAGACACTGTTCACGCCGGGCTGTATTATCATTTTGTAGGAGAAAACTACAGTGCTTTGGGCGATCGTCAAAAAAGCCTGGAATGGTATGATAAAGCGTTAAACATAAAAAACAGCCTGGATACAAAATTATTGTATCACATTGTGAATGTGACCAGTAAAGAATTACTTCTTCTGAATAAAAACCAGGAGGCCCTGGATTTAATCCTGGAGGTAGCTCCATTTGAGAAATCTTCAGGTATAGCGGAGCTGGAAGAAGCCAAGGGGTATGCGTATAGTGCATTGGGTAAACAGGATATGGCAAACAGGCATTTTGCCGAGATGTTGAGGTTATATGACAACGAATCCAGAAGCCATGAATTAATTCGAAAAAAATCGTTGGCGTATCTTAAGCTGGGTAGTTACTATGTAGACCGGGAACAGTATAGCAAAGCTAAAGGTTATTTGTTGCATTCTTTCCCGTTTTCCAGTGTATCCAATATGGCCAAGGCAAACCTGATGTTATTTAAAGCAGACTCGGCTACAGGCAATTACAGAGATGCCATATCATACTACCAGACTTATAAAAAACTTAACGATTCTATCTTTAATACGGAGAAAAGCAGACAGATACAAGAAATAAAAATCCGGTATGAAACGGTTAAGAAAGAAAATAAGATCAGCGATCTGCAAAATGAAAACGTAGTTAAAAGCATGGAACTGGACCGGGCTAACCTGATAAAAAAATTAATCTTGGGAGGGCTTGTTCTCCTTTTTACCGCCAGCCTTTTTCTGTATAAAGGGCATGTGGATAAAAAGCGGATTAATAGGGTGTTATTAAGCCAAAAGGAGGAAATTGCACAGCAGAATAATACGCTACAGGAACTTTTGTCTGAAAAAGAATGGTTGATTAAGGAAATCCATCATCGGGTGAAGAACAATCTGCAAATAGTAATGAGTTTACTTAATACCCAATCCAGGTATATTAAAAACCCTGAAATATATGCTGCTATAAAAAAGAGCCAGTCCCGTTTATTTGCAATTTCCCTGATCCATCAAAAACTATATAAGTCGGACAATTCCAATTTAATAGATATAAATTCGTACATAGAAAATCTGCTTCGGTATTTAAGGGAAAGTCTGGATGAAGGTTCACACATTAAATATGAACTGGATGTAGACCGGATCATGCTTCAGGAAGACCAGGCCATTCCCGTAGGTTTAATTTTAAATGAAGCCATCACCAATGCAATCAAATATGCTTTTCCGGAACAGGACAAAGGGGTAATTAAAGTCACTATGAAGAGTGAAAAAGATTATTATGTATTAAGCATACAGGATAATGGGACAGGAATACAGAAGGATCATTCGAAGGATGTTCTTCCTTCTATGGGAATGACCTTAATAAAAGGGCTAAGCAAACAATTAAACGGATCTTTGAAGATTGAAAATAATAATGGTACTTTAATCCGGGTTATGTTCAGGCACATCACCATTTCGGATATATACGCTCAACACACTTAATATCAAGAAGATGAAGAAACACATTCTTATTGTAGAAGATGAATTTATCGTAGCCAATGATTTGTCTTGCTATCTTGAAGAGCAGAACTTTGTTGTTTCAGGTATCGCTTCTACTGTTGAGGAAGCACTTCTGTTTATAGATAAACAGCCCCCCTATATCGTATTGCTGGATATTCATTTAAAGGGAAAATTGTCCGGTATTGATCTGGCTAAAAGGCTTCAACAGTTGAACATCCCTTTTATTTATCTTTCTGCTTACTCCAACAAACTGATCCTGGAGCAGGCGAAAAAGACAAATCCTTATGGTTTCCTGGTAAAACCTTTCAGGGAGAAAGACTTATACATTGCTTTGGAAATTGCCACATACCATATAGAGCATCATGCGGATACCAACACCCAGTCGGAACAACAGCTTTTTGAAAAATTAAGCAGTATTCCGACGGGTGATAAAGGAGAAGAATGTTTTGAAGAAATAGCAAAGGTCTTACAGCCGGGTATTCCTTTTGATTTCCTGTTCTGTAATTTGGTCCGTGATACATATACGTTGAGATTGGGAATCCACAGGGTCGGAATCAGGAAATACCAGATCATAGGAGTCAACGAGTTTTCCAATATCCTGGGATTGTCCATCAGTGAGGTAGAAGGGATTATTGCGGAAAGAAGCCTGCTAAAAGTGCAGGGCATATACGAGGATACGGAATTTGACCGGTTGAAGGACCTTTCCCGGTTCGAAAAAATGGTGAGCACCCCGTTCAAACTACAATCCTGTATGGCCCTTAGCATAGATCAGGGACATGAAAAAAGGCTTAGTTTTTCATTTTATGCCAAGCATAAGGGAGTATTTAACAGGACGAGAGCAGATCTTATACAAAGCCTGGGTATTGTTTTTTCTGATATATTAGAAAATAAGGTCGGTCTGAAAAAATCTGGTGGCACTTCGGTAAAAGGACATGCTACAAGTCATAAAAACACGGGAACGTTTAAAGAGATTATAGGGAAAAGTCCGAAACTTTTAAATGTTTTACACGACATTGAGCGTGTAGCCCCTATGAAAACTTCGGTTTTGATTATGGGAGAGAGTGGTACGGGAAAGGAATTATTTGCCAAATGCATTCACCGGCTTTCACCACGTTCCGAAGCTCCGTTTGTGGTTATCAATTGTGGTGCCATCCCTGAAAACCTTATAGAATCGACCTTATTCGGACATGTAAAGGGAGCTTTTACCGGGGCTTCAACCCATAGTACAGGAAAATTTGAACAGGCCAACGGGGGAACCATATTTTTAGATGAAATAGGTGAAATGCCCCTTGAAATGCAGGTACGGCTCTTGAGGGTACTACAGGAGAATGAAATAGAACGCATCGGGGATACCAAGACCATACCCCTGGATGTAAGGGTCATTGCAGCAACAAATAAAAACCTCGAACACGAGGTTGAAACGGGTAATTTCCGATTGGACCTGTATTACAGGTTACATGTTTTTCCTGTTTACGCTCCCCCGTTACGAGAGCGTAAGGAGGATATACCTCTTCTTGCCCAATATTTTTTAGATAAATATATGAGCCTGACAGGGAAATTCTTTGAAGGTTTATCTGAAAAAACTCTGGAAGCACTTTTGCGATACGATTTTCCGGGAAATATCCGGGAACTGGAGAATTTAATGGAACGGGCGGTGATCGTAGAAAACGGTAAAACATTGACTCCTGGTAACTGGATTCCTGAAAATGAATTAATTACCTCTAATAACGACTTTAAAACATTCGAAACCAAACAGAAAGAATATATTGTAGAAGTTCTCGATCATACCAACTGGCGCGTAAGCGGCCCTAAAGGCGCCGCAAAAATTTTGGGGATGAAAGAAAAAACACTTTTTGCCAAAATAAAGCGTTTGGGCATTGAGAAACGGGTAGGTTTAAAGTCGTAAGACGATTGTGGCTTTTCTAAAAAAATCAGATCATTCCCATTAATCATAAAATCTCTGAATACCATTATGAGCGTGTAAATTAAACGCTGTCCGATACCAGAGTTTCCAAAACATTTACCTGCAGCAAGGATCATTCAAATGAAAATGGTATTAAACCACAGCCAAAGCCCCCCCGTCAACCTGGTATACGGCCCCGGTAATGTACTTTGCTTCCGGTGAAACAAGGAATTTAACCATATCGGCTATTTCTTCGGGTTCGGCAGCTCTTCCCAAAGGAATATATCCTACTTTATCCATCAAAGATTTCATGGCTTCTTCCTCTGTGACAGGAGAAGATTCCACCATTTTATGAATATATTTTTCCATTTGTGGGGTTTTAACCAGACCCGGAGAAACGGTGTTGACCCGGATCCCCTTACTACCCACTTCCGTTGCCAGGGCTTTGCCATAGGCATTCAGTGCTGCTTTCGCTGCAGAGTAAGCCATAGTCGTATCCCAAATGGGTTGTTTTGCCGGGTTCATGGAAATATTAATAATCACGCCATTCTCCTGTTCGATCATAAACGGCAGCAATGCCCTATTGATGCGAACTGCTGCCATCAGATTCAACTGTAATTCATTGTCCCAATCCTTATCGGAAAGGACACTATATCCCCCTTTTGGGGTCAGGTTGGCCCCGGCATTATTGACTATGATATCAATCTTACCATAAGTATCGATGATTTCCTTTGCTATAATTCCCGCACTTTCTGCCTGTGCCAAATCTGCCGGAATAAAATAATGTTTATTAATGTTATCCTTTGGTTTTGTGCGTGCGACCACAATTACTTCTACCCCACAATTGCCCAATTTATCTGCAATGGCTTTTCCTATACCTTTCGTTCCGCCTGTTACCAAAGCAACTTTTCCTTTTAATGATTGATTCATAAGCTTATAATTTTAATCTGAGTTGCAATATTAGGGACATTACTTTACTTTTGAAAGAAGTTACACTTTTGTAAAGTAATGATCAATAGTAAAGCTTTGTTGAACATCAAATCATTATGGACGAAAAAAAAATAAAGAAAAATGAGGGACCTTGTTCCCTCATCGAAATTTTAAAAGTTATCGGCGGAAAATGGTCCATATCCATTATTTACGTTTTGATTTCCGGGACAAAGCGCTTTAGCGAAATAGAACGAAGCATTCCCAATATCAACACCAGAATGTTGGCCAAAGAATTAAAGAACCTGGCAGATCACGAAATTGTGATAAGAAAGGTCTATGCCACGGTGCCTCCTACGGTAGAATATAACCTGACCACGAAAGGTAAAAAACTGGAGCCCGTTATCAATGAAATCTATAAATGGGGCCTTGAGTACGTTTATTAAAGCAAACTAAAAATTACAATTATGAAACTATGAAAAGTTCTACACGTGCCCCAATATCTGCATTCCTGAAAATAAGGAGCCTGTAGAGGTTTAATATTTTTGATTTCCTAATAAAAACACCTGAAATGTTTCAAAACATAGTGATCGGAGTCTATTGTATAACAGATGAAATTTTAAATAAATGAACCTCAGAGAACATATCAAATTGTGTTCAATAACCTAAACTGTATTTAGACAAACTCTTAATTCTACTCTGATCAATAATGAGCGATAACACTCCATACACGTAATTTTCGAAACATGTAAGGAGAGGTAAAAGAGATGTTTTGGAGCTAAATTACATATGAAAAGAAAATAGTGTAAAAGGTATTCATTTCATAAAATTTCGTTAAACACAGCATAGGTATTTAGGTAATTCCCTAAATTTGTGCCATGGAATTATTAGAGATCATAAAGTCATTATCAAACGAAACGCGTTTAAACATCCTGGAATGGTTAAAGGACCCCTTTGCCCATTTTCCGGAAGAGGAACTGAGCCAGGACACCCCGGAGTTGGGTGTATGTGTGTCCGATATTGCCAAAAAGGCCGGAATGTCCGTTCCTACTGTTTCCGATTATTTAAAGACCATGTCATCGGCGAATATTCTGATCGCTACACGAAAGGGGCAGTGGACTTATTATAAAAGAAACGAAAAATCCATTCAGGATCTGGCAACGCATATTAAAGATAAACTATAAATTTTTTTCGTTTAACTTTTAGGCTTTTGCCTAATTATACAAATATATAAATATGAAAGCAGCAGTGTTAAAAGAGTTCGGCTCTATTGAAAATTTTGAAATCGCAGATATCCCTACGCCCAAACCCGGATTCCAGGAAGTTTTGGTCAAGGTCTATGCTACTTCTGTAAACCCTTTGGATTACCAGGTACGCCGGGGGGATTATAAAAATGAACTGGAACTCCCCGTTATTACAGGTCACGATATCTCCGGTGAGATCGTAGCGCTCGGACCCGGGGTAAAAAACTTTAAGGTCGGTGATGAAGTGTATTATACCCCGGAGATCTTTAATGGCCCCGGGAGTTACGTTCAATACCACGTTGCCCACGAGTCCATCATGGGTTTAAAACCAAAAAACCTGAGCCACCTGGAAGCAGCAACACTTCCCTTGGCCGCAGGAACAGCCTGGGAGATGTTAGTTTCCAGGGCACAACTCAAAATCAACCAATCCATCCTGGTTCATGGCGGCGCCGGTGGTGTAGGGATACCGACCATTCAAATCGCCAAGGCTATGGGAGCTATTGTGTATACCACAGCGAGAAAAGCCCATCATGAATTTCTCCTGGAACTGGGTGCTGACCATGTCATCGATTATGAAAATGAAGACTACCTTCAGGTGATCGATCAATTGACAAACCATAAAGGCGTAGATGTTATCATTGATACTATCGGTGGTAACACCCTTTCCGATAGCGGAAAGATCCTCAGCCAGCTGGGGCAGGTAGTGACATTGGTGGACATAGAGAAACCTCAGAACCTTATTGAGGCCTGGGGGAAAAATGCGACCTATCACTTTGTCTTTACCCGGCAGAATAGAAATAAACTGGATGAATTAACCAAACTGGTAGAAAGCAACAAGCTAAAACCGGTTTTAAATAAGGTATTTCCGTTGTCGGAGATTGGTAAGGCCCATAGCTTATTGGAATACAGAACAGGTGATAAAAACTTCTATGGCAAAATAGGTATAGAAGTTGAAAAAGAAGCATAACAAGTTTTTCAAGACATAACAATGACCTCCTCGAGCCATGATAGGTACTTAAAAAAACAGGAGGTCAGATGTTTACCTTGATATCTCAAATAAAAAAATATAACAATGAAACACCCATGACAAAGTTTTCTTTAACACAAACAAGCATGAATATGGGTGTTCCATGTGACCGTTGAAAAACAAATAAAAATATACACATGAAAGCAATTGTATTACAGGCACCGGGAGGTGTAGAAAACTTAGTCATTCAGGATATGGACAAACCGGCCATTAAGTCCGGGGAAGTATTAATACAGGTCAAAGCGATAAGCATCAATCCTGTCGATATAAAAACCCGTAATGGAAAAGGAATATATGGACGGATAAAGGATGAAAATCCTCTTGTTTTGGGATGGGATATCTCGGGTGCGGTTGTTGAAAGCCACGATACTAAATTTCAAATTGGCGACGAGGTATTCGGGATGGTTAACTTTCCCGGTCATGGAAGAGCGTATGCGGAATACGTAGCAGCCCCGGCATCGCAACTGGCCCTTAAACCTCAGAACATTACCCATGAAGAGGCAGCCGCAGCAACTCTGGTTGCCCTGACCGCCTGGCAGGCCCTGGTCACAAACGCCAACGTCCGGAAAGGTCAGAAAGTCCTGATCCATGCGGCCTCAGGTGGCGTTGGCCACATGGCGGTCCAGATTGCCAAATATTCAGGGGCTACCGTGGTCGGAACATCCTCTTCGAAAAACAGGGATTTTGTATTGGGCCTCGGAGCTGATGCACACATTGATTACCACGACTATGACTGGACCGCTCACCCCAGGGAATTTGATTTTGTCCTCGATACTATCGGGGGCGACAACATCGATCACTCTCTTGAAGTGACCAGGGAAGGCGGAAGTATCATCAGTATTCCTACCAGCCTGAATGAGGAAGTCACCTCAAAGGCTGCTTCCAAAGGGGTAAAAGGCTATTTTATCCTGGTGCAATCCGATGGTGGGGATATGGAAAAAATAGCGGCTCTTTTGGAAAAAGGAATCCTAAAACCACATATTTACAAAATATACGGTTTTGATCAGATAAAAGAAGCCCATTTACAGCAGGAGACCGGCAGAACCGTTGGAAAACTGGTCATAACCACATAACACAGGAACTGTCAGAAGGTGAAAAATATCTGATTTCTCAAGGTTTTGTTTTAGCAGTATCTTCATTACCCGATAATCTGCTTTCGATGGTTTAATCCCCAATCGGCTATGGTAAGGGTGAGTGGTTTTAAAGTTTCGCCGTACTCGGTAAGTTGATATTGCACCGTAATGGGTTGCGTACTTAAAACCTCCCGGGTAATGAGTTGATTCATTTCAAGTTCCTTGAGTTCCCGGCTGAGCATTTTTCCGGAAATACCTTCCACCTCCCTCAGCAATTCGGAGTAGCGCATAGGGTAAAAGCTTAAGCACGAAATAATGGATATTTTCCATTTGCCACCAATGACATCTAAGGTATCATGTATGGCCCTGATATTGTGCTTACACACTTTATTAATTCCTTTTGTCGTTTTGCTTTGCTTTTCCATGTGCCAAAATTTAGTAGTGGTTACCCAAATGTCACTATTACTTTTTGTCACAAAGGTACTTATTGTCACTAATGCGATATAATTTTGCCATATAAAATTTATAAGATATGGATTTAATACAGGATTTAAACTGGAGGTACGCTACAAAAAGTTATAGTAACCAAAGAATAAGCAACGAAAAATTAGATTTTATCCTGGAAGCCATTAATCTATCGGCTTCCTCCGTAGGATTGCAACCATACCGTATATTCGCCATTGATAATGCGGAACTGAAATCAACATTGGGAGCTAATTCCTTTAACAAACAAATAGCGCAATCATCGCACCTTCTGGTATTTGCAGCATATAACAAAGTTACAACCCAACATGTTCGTGACCTGGTAGAATTAACCGCGGAAAAACAAGGTGTCACAGAAGAATCATTGGACGGGTTATTCACTGCTGCAAACACCTATTTCACAAGCAGAAGCGACGAAGATAATAAGCTTTGGGCAGAAAGACAGACCTATATTGCCTTGGGAACAGCACTAATAGCAGCGGCAAATGCCAAAGTAGATGCCACACCAATGGAAGGTTTCGATGCACAGTTGTTTGATGAATTATTAGGCCTGAATGAAAAAGATTTACATAGCATTGTAATACTTTCCCTGGGGTATCGCGATAACGCCAATGATTACTTAGCCCATTTGCCTAAAGTGAGAATACCTATAGATGAGATGGTAACAAAGATTGGTTAAACATACGGACAAGAGGCTGTCTTCTGCAAGTGAAGACAGTCCCTTTTTTGTCCGGGTAATTGCCTGATAAAAACATCAAGCGCATCATCAAAAGGTTGAAAAACTTTATAGACGTCCTTTTGCATATTCCAAACAGATAAAGAACTCGTCTTGAGTTATTATAATTTTTTAATCACAAATACTTACTTTTAATCACGGTCATTTTTTCTCTCATCATTTCGTTGATTGTATAGGAAATTCCCCCCATACCAATTCCGGACGTATCTCTGCCGCCAAAAGGCATCCAATCGACTCTGAACGCCGTATGGTCGTTGACCATTACCGCAGTAGCATTAAGTTTTTTAACGGTATCCATAGCGATGTCTATATTTTTTGTAAATACCGCAGCCTGGAAATGAACATCCAACGCATTGGCCCTATTGATAGCTTCATCTCTGTCCGTATAAGTATAAATACAAACCACCGGTCCGAAAATTTCATTGGTCGAAACTTTTGATTTTTCTGATGGATTGAGCAAAACAGTAGGTTGATAAAGGGTTTCGGAAATCCGTTTTCCACCTGTAAGCAATTGAGCTCCTTCGACAATCGCTTCATTGACCCATTCCGCTACACGGTCTACTTCTTTGGGTAAAATCAAAGGACCAACATCTGTCGCTGCATCCGCAGGGTCTCCAACGGTTAATTGATTAGCCTCCGTTACAAATTTTTTAATAAAGTTTTCGATAATCCCTTCATGCACATAAACCCTTTGTACCGAAACACAAACTTGCCCGGCATGATAAAACCCGCCTTTTACCAAATCGGGAATCATTTCTCCAAAATCAGCGTCCTGTTCTACAATGACAGGTGCTGCACCGCCGTGTTCCAAAGCACTTCTTGTACCGGGCGACAATTTGCTATGCAAATACCAACCTACCTTAGCCGAGCCTATAAAGGAGAAAAAATGAATCCGGGAATCGGTTACCAATGCTTCGGCCAGATCTCTTTCACAAAGCACCACTTGTATCCAACCTTCCGGAGCACCGGCATCTTTAAAAATTTCTGCCAGGGCTATACCGGACATGGGGGTTGTTAAAGCCGGTTTGAACATAACCGGGCAACCAGCCGCAAATGCGGTAGCAATCTGGTGTACGGCTAAGTTCAACGGATGATTAAAGGCACTGATTGCGGCTACAATACCAATCGGTTCTTTGGTGGTAAAAGCCAATCGGCTTTGAGCAGATTCGGTCAACGCCATTGGAATTTGTTCACCCTTGATTTGCGAAATATGCTCAGCCGCTAATTTCACACCTTTAATGGCTCTTAAAACTTCTGCTTTCGAATCTTGGTAAGGTTTTCCTCCTTCACTTAGCGCCAAATGTATCAGTTCTCCTACTCTGTCACTCATGAGTGAAGCAGTTTTTTCCAATATCTCCATTCGTTTATAAGCAGGAATCCAAAGCGACTGGTTTTCAAAAAGATGCTGAGCCGTTTGAATGGATTTTTCAAGCTCGTTCCTGTCCATTAAATTCAATTCTTTAATGACGCTCAAGTCGTAAGGCGACACTATTTTTACGGTGTTCTGCATAATACCTGTTTTTATTTTTGTTGCTCAAATTCTAACTTAGAAATAGCTTCTTTGATAGGAGTTTCACCATCGTGCATCGTGATGACTTTTTTGAATGCAGCTTGATTTTCCAATACTTCAACCAATGTCGTTACTACATTTTCAATGGCGTTTCCTCCCGGATTTTCTACGTTGACTTTTATCATTCCCGAACCCTTTTTTTCTTCCAGGGTGCCTGGCTGCAAAATCGTATAGTTTAAGGCTGTACTAAGCAACCATTGATCTGCATAATGTTTGGCAATGTTGTAATCGGTTAAGGGCTGCAAAAAGCTTTCGTTCCATCTGTTGGGCTGCAAGGCAAAAACGGAGCTTAGCATGATATATCGCTTAACCTTCAATTTCTCGGCGGCTTGCATCGTTTTGACGGCTCCGTGTAAATCAACCTGTAATAAATTTTTCCCTCTTGAACCCGACACAAAATAAATAGCTTCCGTATCATCAGGAATCATTTCTTCTATTTCTTTTACACTGCTTAATACATCTAAATTGATCTGTGAAAAATTGGGGGAATCTACCAAAAGTTCCGCTTTCCTGGAAGTTCCTATCACCGTATGATTTTGGTTAAGTAATGCATTTACCAGCCGTTGACCTACTCGTCCTGTTGCACCTATGACTACTATTTTCATTTTGTTGTTTTTTATTACAATAACTTTATTTCGAATATTATTTTAAAAGTCCAATAGTGAACTGATTACCACTTCTCTGTTTTCCAATAGCGGTATTATTTTTCCAACGACTACATCTTGAAAATGCGCGGAATTTCTATGAAATTCCAATGCTTCCTGATTCGTGTACTCTTCAAAAAGCATCAGGATATTTTCGTTATCATTGCCTTGATATACTTCATATTTCAGGTTGCCTTCTTCGGCAGAACTTTTTGCAACAGCTTCTTTTAAAAGTGATATAACGGCTTCTAAATTGCCTTGCTTTACCTGCCATTTGGCAAAGGTTGTGATTGTTTTATTGTTCATGACTTTTAAATTTTAATGGAAACAATTCCTCTCTTGATTGTTCGAGAGGAACTGTCTCTAATGTATTATTATTCAGTTAATAAAGCGACTACTTTTTCGCCTACACTTTTTGCCGAAGCGGGATTTTGGCCGGTAACAATTCGTCCGTCCTGAATGCTTTGATCCTGCCAAGGTTCTGCCTCATGAAATATGGCACCCTGTGCTACCAATGCTGCCTGCAAATCGAAAGGAACATCGGCTCTGGCATAGTTGTCTTCTTCTTTTGTGGTAAATGATGAAATGTTTTTACCCGCAACAAGATAAGAGCCATCGCTCAATTTAGCGTTAAGGAAGGCTACAGGGCCATGACACACAGCACTGATTACGGCACCACGTTCGTAGGCGTCAACAATCACCTTTTTCAACAATTCGTTTTCGGGCATGTCTACCATAGGTGCTAATCCTCCCGGAACAAAAACAGCATCATATACACTGGTATCCATATCTTCCAACCTGGCAGCTTTTTGCATTAAATCCCATCCATCACCTGTTAAAAATTTAAGGTTGTCGGGATCACCGGCTAATCCTAATGCATCTAAGTAAGGTGTATCTCCGGTTAAAGAAGCGAAGTCTATGTGAAAACCAGCTTTATCAAACTCGGCATAAGGGTGCGCTACTTCCGGTAAAAAAACACCTGTTCTCCTGTTGTTGGGTCCAATTGCATTGGCGTTGGACGCAATAATTAAAACTTTTTTGCTCATGTTTTCCAAATTTTTAATTGTTATTTTCTTTATTGCTTTTGATAGATCAAAGGTACGATGAGGCACTCCCCTTTAGGAAGGAGGCAACGCACAAAAAAAGTGTGACCGAAGTCACACTTGTAATATTAAAAACTTGAAATAATTACCTGGAATACAGTCTGCTCAAGGTTTCGCGGCTTACACCAAGGTATTCGGCAATGAGCTTTTTGGGTATACCCTGGAGTAGGTCCGGATAGAGCTTTACGAAAGCCTCATAGCGTTCCTGAGGTGTACTGGAAAGTAATAGTTTGATTCGTTCCTGCAATGCTACATATCCGTTTGTGAGTTTTACCCGGTAAAAATGTTCCATTTTATGCAATTCAGCAGAAAGTTTTTCTCTCGTCTCCAACGTGGAAACCAATACTTCTCCCGCTTCTATACATTCAATAAAAACCGTAGCTTTCTTTTCCTGGAAAAATGCCTGATAATCACTCATCCACCAGTTTTCTTTTGCAAATTGAATGATGTATTCCCTGCCCTGTTCATCTAAAAAGAAAACTTTATAAAGCCCGGATAAAACAACAAATTCGTTCTTCACGTCATCCCCTTCGTGTAATAAATATTGATTTTTTAATACGCGCTTTTTGGTAAAGTGGGTTTGGATATATTCAAATTCCTCATTGGTTAAAGAAGTGATGTGTTCGATATGTTGCCGAAGTCTTTCCATAATATTTCAGAGAGGTTATATTTTATAATGAGGGGCTTGTTTCAGAAATCTATTTCGTGGCGTGTGACGTTTAGAAAATGGATTTTTTGGCCCGGGTTAATTTCTATCTTAATCTGATAGTGATTTGATCACCTCTTTACGATTGGACAGTCCGAATTCAATTAATGTATTCAGGACAGTCCAGATTTCCCCGGCATGCTCCGTCAGCATATAGTACGTTATATCCTGTGTGGGTGTATGTTCCAGTTTTTTCTTGATCAGTTGATGAGCTTCCAGGGTCGTAAGTTCTGAACTTAGCACTTTAGGCGAGATACCTTCAGATACTTCAAAAAAATCCTTAAACCTCAATTTCTCATAATAATGTAAATTTAAAAGAATACAGAAACGCCATTTACCGTTTAATAAATCCAGGGTATCTCTCAAGGCCAAAAATCTTTGTTTTAAGATTTCCTCATTTTCCGTACAGGGTTTTATTTTTTTTTCCATCTTACTTTCCTGGAGGTTACTAAACACAAATTTACTGAATACTAAAAGTAATTTTGCTTAAAATAATTTTAAAATGGAGCGAATCTTAGTTACAGGTGCAACCGGAAAACAAGGTAGTGCCGCAGTATATGAATTACTAAAAAATAATTTCGAGGTTTTTGCGCTGACCAGAAATCCGCAATCTTCGGAAGCCCATAATTTAGAAAAGGCAGGCGCCATTTTGGTAAAGGGCGATTTAGAAAATATCGAAGCTTTAAGCGACCTGTTTAAAAAAGTAAACGGGCTTTACCTGGTCCTCCCCCCCGTATGGGTTTCCAGCAAAGAAACGGATGAGAAAGAAGCGGAACTCGGAATACAGACTATCAAATTAGCAGAAGAACAAGGCATCAAATTTGTTCTTTATTCATCGGTTCTCGGTTCGGATAAGCAGGCTCTATTCAGGCCAAAATTTAAGTTTACCATCGAAAAATATTTGTTAGAAAGTAATTTACAAGGCGCCGTACTACGACCCGCCACTTTTATGGAAAATCTGTTTTTACCAAGTTTCGGACTGGGAGAAGGCAAGTTTATCAACCCCTTACCCGGAGACAGGGCAATCCCCTGGATAACTACAAATGACATTGGTACATTTGCACGAATAATATTTCAGAATTATAAGGCGTTCAACGGTAAAACCGTTGATTTCGGAGGGGAACTTTATACCCCGAAACAAGTCTTAAAACTATTGGAAGAGAAGTTGAAGCAACCCATCGATTTTGTACAGGTACCGTTAGAAGCGCTTTATCAACAAAGCGAAACTTTTGCAAAATTGGTTGAAATGATCGACAAGGAAGGCTATGATCCCATCGATTACGAATTTATAGCTGCCTGGATGCCAAAGCTGACAGGCTTTGAACAGTGGATGGATGAAACAGGTATTGAAAAAATAAAGGAATTACGTTCTGTAGACCATTAAAATGGGGTTATTATTTAGGTGTCTTATCTATCTTCCTGAAAAGGCGTCAGAATTTTAGTTGTGCACTGGCAAATCCGAATGTTATATTTTTACCGGGGGAGACTTCCCTGAGGTATTCCCCGGTATTGAACCAGCTTAACCCCGTAAGCAGAGAGAGATGCTTGTTGGCTTTATAGAAAAAAACACCGGAGATCTGACTCCCTATATAACGGGAAGAAGCGTCATTATGCTCAAAAAACGGCACCATATTGGGGCGATAAATCCCCTCACCCCTGCTATATCTCCATAAAAAAGCATAATCACAGGAAAGTGTTATTTTTTCACTAAAACGGAGTTTCAAATCGGGGTGTATATCCATTAAGTTGCTCGGCGCCAATGGTGCGGCCATGCCAAAGTAGGCCCCGGGGCCAAACATGGTGTTCAGGGTTTGTTGTGTTTTATCCGTATTGTCTTTGTCGCCACTGATAAGATCGGCTTTGAGCCCGATTTCCGGAGTATATTTTATTGAAGTAAAACGATACGAAGTAGCCAAAGCAATACTCCAGGCCGATATTCTCCTGCTGCCTATCGATCCGAACTGATAGCCTCCTTCCAGGTCATACCACCATGTACCACGGTTTTTAAAGACCCGGGACGCGATGGTATATCTTTTCTCCGTACCGGCACCGTCATAGAACAGCGCATTCTTGTTATAAAAGCCCAGGAAATAGAAATTGAAATGCATTTCTTCTTTTGCTGTGGCAATATCTGAAAATGCTCCAAAAAGCCGTAAATCGGGAGAAGAAGCATCATCAAAAATACCGGTTTTATCCACTACGGCATGCAAATAGAAAATATCGGTTTTTATATTACCCTCACTAAAAAGTACTTTAATCCCGTCAAATGAACGGCGGGTGTTGGGAGCATCTCTTAAAGAAATTAAGCGTGTAGAGCCATAGCTTACTTCCTGCCTCCCCAGGCGGAATGTGATAGGAGTTTCCTGGAATGGCTTATAATCCATAAAAAGTTGATGAAGTTTTAACGGGTTTTCTTCTACAGGGACAAGCACTTCCCTGCTATTTGCCAGGGCGCTCTGCAATTCGCCGTAAACACGAATCTTTTCAGAAAGGTGCAGGTCTGCGTGAAACAACCATCGGGTCAGCATAAAACCATCGTTATCCTGTGTATCCGGATTCCAGTTCTCATTATCCATAATCAGGTATTGTGTCTTGAAATCACCGCCAAAACTGACATACGCATTTTTACCGATCTTTTTATATTTCAATCGATGATACCAATTCCTTACGGTATCTTTTTCGAGTCCGGAGTAATCTTCGTTATACCGCATTTGTTGAAATTCGGGAATTTGCTGGGCGGTTACGAGGAAGGAGTTACATAAAAGTGCTATGAGCAAAAAGCGCATTATTGATTTTTTTTTGCTTTATGAAAGCATGTAAAACCTCCGTGCTTCCCCGGAGGTTTTACATTTTTATTATTTTGATTTTTTAATAAGCGGAATAACCTTTGTGCCAATCAGTTCAATGGATTGCATCAATTGTCTATGAGTTAATCCGGCATTATCCATCTGAAAAGTAAACCGGTCAATTCCGCCCAGCGCTTCACTGTGCCGTAATAATTTTTCGGCAACTTCTTCCGGGCCGCCAACCACCAACACCCCTTTAGGCGCAATTAAGGCTTCGAAGCCGGCTTTCGTTACCGGGGGCCAGCCACGCTCCTTACCTGCTTTGGTCCATAGTTCGGCATAACCCGGATAGTAGTCTGCAACGGCCTGCTCACTGGTCTGTGCCACATAGCCCGGTGAGTGTAACCCCACTTTTAACTGCCCGGGCGAAAACCCTGCCTGGGCCCCTGCTTCGCGGTACAGGTCTATCAGGGGGCGAAAGCGTTCCGTTTCCCCGCCGATGACAGCTACCATTAAGGGAAGTCCCAAAGAACCTGCCCGTATAAAGGAAGCCGGTGTGCCACCTACACCCAGCCATACCGGGAGCTTTTCCTGAAAGGCTCTCGGGTAAACAGGCTGGTTATTTAAAGCCGGTCTGAATTTTCCTGACCATGTTACATATTCCTGCTCTCGTATCTGGAGAAATAATTCCAGTTTTTCCACAAAAAGCGCATCATAATCCTTAAGGTCATACCCGAAGAGAGGGTACGCTTCGATGGCCGAACCACGGCCTACAACCAGTTCTGCCCTTCCTTTTGAAATGAGATCAAGCGTTGCAAAATTCTGATATACCCGTACGGGATCATCCGTACTTAAAACCTTAACGGCGCTCCCCAGGATGATATTTTCGGTCCTGGCAGCCGCAGCAGAAAGAATTACCGCCGGCGCCGAATCCAGAAATTCTTTTTTATGATGCTCCCCGATACCAAAAACATCAAGGCCTGCCTCATCGGCAATGACTATCCGGTCCAGTAACTGTTCCATGGCATCTGCACTGCCGAGATTGCTGCCATACATGGCCGATGCAAAACTATCGATTCCTATTTCCATTTTTTTCTGATTTTAGTTAAACACATATTGCTCAGGAAAGCGCATTCGGCGGAGGTCCCCCTGCAGGTTTGCTTTTATCTTCAGGTAAGGGTACATATTCCTCACTATCCATTGGAGGTAAATCAATGCGCCCTTGTTTCCAATCTTCCTTTGCCTGTTCAATCCTGTCTTTTCTGCTGGAAACAAAGTTCCACCAGATATACCGGTCCCCCAGGTGTTCGCCACCAAGCATCATCAAAGTAGTCGGTTCTTTGGCTATGATCAACGGATCAACGCCTTTGGTAAACACCAATAACTGTCCCGGTTTGTACGTAACTCCATTTACTTCAACACGCCCCCGAACAAGGTATGCCCCGCGTTCACTATGTCCTTTAGGCAACCCAAAACGAATGCCTGGCCGTAGCACAACATGCACATAAAATAAGGGAGAATGTGTTTTTACGTTACTTTTCAAACCATAGGCATCTCCTGCAATCAGGCGCATCCAAACACCTGTATCGGTAAAAATGGGCAATTGTTCCGATTTGTAGTTCTCAAAGGAAGGATCGCTTTCTTCATCCTTTTCAGGAAGCGCCACCCATGTCTGTATCATTTCCAGCTCGCCACCAGCCAGCATGGCCGGGTCTTCAAAACGTTCACTATGCGTAATCCCTTTGCCGGCAGTCATCCAGTTGACCTCCCCGGGTTTTATAACCTGTTCTACACCCAGACTATCCCTGTGGGTCACATTCCCACTAAACAAATAACTGACGGTAGACAGACCGATATGCGGATGTGGTAATACATCAAGACTACTGTCCGAGGCTACCGGTATATTCACAGGGCCTCCATGATCCATAAAAATAAAAGGGCCTATCATCCTCCTAAGCCTGTAAGGCAGGATCCGCTTAACGGTGAAACCTGCTGAAAGTTCGGCCTGCCTGGCTTCTATAACAATATCTAACATAAGCAATAAATTATCGACAATGAGAAATCATATACATACGCTATACTGGTAATCCTGGAATTATGGTGCCCGGTTTCCCTTAATCTTCTAAAGGGTTTACGGTTCCTTTCATTGTATAAAAACTTCCGTCGGGCAAGGTTGCATTGCTGTAAATAATCCCGTTCTCATGGTCTTCCACATGGGTTACCGTTGCCCCGGATTTTTCTTTCCATGCCACCATGTATACCTGTGGCCGAATTTCTGCTATGGTAGTTTTCACACTTTCCGAATACCCGTTCTTGGTTAAACCGCCTCCTTCTATAACTGTAAAAACCATAGTTTCATCCGTTTCAAAAAAGAGTTCGGTTTTCAAAACGCCTACATCCATGATATACCTGTTACCCGTTAGGTTGTTTTTCATTTTTAAATCTGTTTAGAACAATAGTTTTATTAGTTTTAAGTGGCGAAAGTGCCGTAGCATTGTCATTACCACCTATATATTTTTGACAGATCGGCATGCGCTGCCAAGCTTAGCTTCGGTATATTATTATGGACTTCAACATTAAATTCGGGAATGGTTTTTACACCCTCGAAATCAATGGGTTGTCCTGCTATCATATAACGTGCTA
Organism: Sinomicrobium soli; assembly: GCF_003285545.1. Lineage (GTDB taxonomy): Bacteria > Bacteroidota > Bacteroidia > Flavobacteriales > Flavobacteriaceae > Sinomicrobium. The sequence goes on from NZ_QLNV01000007.1 coordinate 266,911, forward strand.
TCTGTTCTTCCAGCTCCTTTTTGTCCAGATAGGCAGCACCTGCGTTAATAAAATCATCTACGGTTAACACCTCATCCTTCTTTTTTGCCTTTCTAAGCTCATACAGGTCAAGCAACATGTTCCTAAGGGTGAATTTCCCATCCGAAGCCAGCCTGATCTGGTTATCGAGGTAAAAAGCGTAGATGCATCCCCGCCTGTAAGGAAGGACACCGTAGTTGGCATAATCTGTCCAGTAATTTGTGGCAATGGAATCGTTATGCACATCTTTGATCGCACTCTCGTAATGCTTTTTGAAGTTCTCTTCATTAAAGTAATGCAGAAAGTCCTCCTCCCCGTATATTTTACTGTTTGCCAGATTAATGATTGTAGCATAATCGTTAAACCCTTCACCAAACCATTGATGGTCAAAACTATTTTCTCCTATAATGATTTTGATTCCAATCCAGGTGTGCGATGTTTCGTGTGCTGTAACGTACTTGTCCCTTGTACCAAATTTTCTTCCCAGCTTCATGACGAAGCCGTTTCTCATCCCAAACCCACCCCCGCCTATTTCTTTCTGGTTGTTTTGCAGCGCCGTAACAGCCAAATAATAGAACGGGAATTCGGTGTCGTTCCAGAACCTGTGGATGCTTTGGAAATAGCTTTCAAAAAAAGGGCTGAGACGCTCCTGCAAGTCATTTCCATAGTTGTCTTCCTTAGTGGTTACAGCATAGTAAGGGATTCCCAGAACGTCGTATTCCTGCACGCCAATATTATCACCCATCACGAAGTACACTTTTTGTGAGAGGTTGTCGTAATAGTCTATAAGCTTTTTTGACGGATCAGTTTGAGATGGCTCGACCGAATTGAAATAGGTTAAATTTTCCGGATATCTGCGCCAGCTGAACGACACCAAAGGATTACTTTGGTCGGTTATAGCCAAGTCAAATTGCATGTTTACCAAGGTCAATATTCCTTTGCTAATTACCGGCCTGAACAGTTCGGTTAGAGATATGGTAGTTGGTTTATCTACGGGAAGTGAACCCTCTATCTCATACGTGATCCTATGGTTCTTTGCCCCATTGTGGTAAATGGTTATCCGCCTGTCCGCTTCGTCTATCCTGACCACTTCAGGCCGGGTAACACGAATATTCCGGATAACTTTAAATATATCATTCTGCCCTCCAAAACCCGGGTCTCCGAATATAAATACGGTACTGTCTTTTTGAGATGCAGCATACGTGAGTTCAACCGCCAATATAGCTGAATCTCCATCCCAGCCGAGCACGTAATCCATAAAAGGTTTTTGCTGCGCATAAGAATGAATACCAAGAGTTAATAGAAGGACTAATATTATACCGTTTTTTTTCATTTCCCTAAGCCTGTGCTGTTTATTAATGGGTTATTACAAAAAAGAAGTCATGGCATTTCCATTAGCGGATTTTGAGACCGGGACTTCTTCCTGTACCACATCCCAGTGTTCTGCTATTTTTCCGTCTTCTATTCTAAAGATATCAACAACAATAACCGGTTTAGGTCCCCAGCCATTTGTCAGACTATGGGTAATGACGATATCGTTTTCTTCCACGATAATACCCGGTTGCCATTTGAAGTCTGCATCTAAAACAGTTAGCAGGTTTCTAAGTCCTTCATGACCGCTTATCATCGACGGGTTGTGTTGCTGATAGGATTCATGCCAGTACCGCTCAATGGCTGTGTTGTCCTTTTCGTGGAACAATTCATTCATTGCTTTTAGAACGAGTTCTTTATTTGTCATTTTTCCTTGTTTTTCCGTTTACACTAAAGTTGCATTTAAAGTAATCTCCAATTTAAGAGCGTTACTTACAGGACAGGTTTCTTCCGCAGATTTTGCCATTTTTTGAAATTCTTCTTCCGTAATTCCGGTAATTTTTGCAGTCAGAACCAAGTCAGATTTTGTGATAACACCATTATCTAATGTGATCGTTGAGGTCGTGGTCAGTTCCTCCGGCTGATAGCCTGCCGTGGTGAGATCTGCACTTAATTTCATAGTAAAACAGCCCGCATGTGCTGCTGCCATAAGCTCTTCCGGATTGGTTCCTGTTCCGTTTTCAAAACGGGAAACAAAAGTATAAGGCGTTTGTTTTAAAACTCCGCTCTGTGAGCTAAGGTGTCCTTTACCTTCTTTGATTGTGCCGTTCCATACGGCTGTTGCTTGTTTTTTCATTAGTTTATTAGTTTTTAGTTCTTAGTTGGTAGTTTGCGACTTCGGACTCCCGACTTTCTGCCATCCCGTCGTTTACAAACTAACGATGGTTATAATTTTATTTGATAATTAAACTGGCACTGCATATCTGGTGTATACAGCATTATAAAGTATGATTTTCAGACTGGTTTTAGTTCTTTGCATTATAATACCCCCCGAAATATTTTACAGGCGACCATTCCGGAAGTGTTCCAGGCAATTCCGGAGACAGTTCGCTGTAGTCCTCTGCTCCGAAAACCACTCTTCCGTCAACTACTGTTAATACGGAGGAGATCGTTTTTATTTCTTCATCAGGAATAGTGAAATAATCTTTGTCCAGCAACGTAAAATCGGCGAAATACCCCGGAACGATTTTACCTGTTTCGCCCTCCTGATCTTCAAACCAGGTGGGGCCGACCGTAACCAGCTTCAAGGCTTCCTCCCTGGTGAGCCGGTTATCTTTCGCCAGTATTTCGGACCCCGAAACCGATTTCCCGGTCGTCATCCAGCTCATACCGATCCACGGGTTATAGGATGAAGCCCTAAAGGCATCCGTAGTGATCGCAAGTGGAATTCCGCTGTCTACCAATTGTCGTAATCTCGGGGTTTGTTGTGCTTTCTCTACACTGTATGTTTTTATAAATCCATCCCCATGCATGGCCATCTTCATATCCAGAGCTATCCCACCGCCCAGTTTTTTTACCCTGGCGATATTATCAGCGGAAATCGTTTCGGCGTGTTCTATACTCCAGCGCAAGCCATCCAAAGGTGTTTCTTCATTTATAGCTTCTAAGGCGTTCAGGAATGGTGTGATATTTTCGTTATAACTAATGTGCAAACGAAAGGGGATCCCTTTCCCTACAAGTTTTGTGATGTCTTCTTTTATATATTGCTGCATTAATTCTTCATCTATAATAACCGCAGGCCTGTCAAAATTCTCATGATCGTGTATTTCCAATCTGAGTATCTCACCTGTTCCTTCATATTCATGACCATGTGCCAGGGTTGGATGCATATTTTCTCCCGGGCTTATAGGAGATTTTCTTGTTACGGTATTAATCTGTGCGTCTACCAAACTGGGACTACTTGTGTCACCAAATTGAAGATCAATGAATGGCATTCTTATGTTTAACCGATTTTCTTTTGCCAGCTGTTGTATAGGGGTATGACCATGCGGATAACCATAAATGCTTGCTGCGTCTACGGCTGTAGTAACTCCGAAACGGTTCATATGGTGTATAGCATTGGCAATGGAGCTTATTTGCTCTTCTTCTGAAGGTTGTGGAACCATTAATTCCAGAGCCGCAAAAGTAAATGTATAGGAATGTACAATACCTGTGTACTTTCCGTTTTTGTCCTTTTCAAAAATGGTTCCCGGAGAATCTGGGAATTTATCCGTTCCTACTCCGAAAGCTTCCATGGCCAGATCATTTAAATAAGCACGGTTGTATGCATACTGAACAATGACAGGTCTGTCCGGAACTGCTTTCCTGATCTCCTCGATGGTTGGCAAGCGGTTTTCTTCAAACTGGTATGGCGACCAGCCTCCGATCACTTTCACCCATTGCCCTTCAGGAGTTCGTTTTGCCTGCACCCTCAACATGTCCAATGCCTGCTTTAGTGTGGGCACACCTTCCCATCTCACATTGTAGTTGAAGCTCCTTTCGTTCAGTATATGCGTATGGGCATCGTTGATTCCCGGTATCAGCCGTCTTGCACCGGCATCGATAAGCCTGGTGTTGTTATCTTTGAGCTCTAATATCTCTTCATCGGTACCTACAGCATAGATTCTCCCTCTTTTTACAGCCAGTGCGGAAGCCCCGGGCCTGGTCAGGCTTCCGGTACTGATTTTTGCATTAAATACAATCATATCGGCTCCGGTAAATTGTTTATTGGATTGCGCCCTGCTGTTAAAACCGCAGATCATCACAATCACAAGGACGATTAGTTTTTTCATAAGATGTCAATGTTACGTCAAGCTTGTTTTTTGATAATTTATTTTGCCATACTTTCCGGCATAAAAATCCCGGTAAGCATCCGCTATCTCAGTCCGGCTGTTCATCACAAACGGGCCTTCGGCCACAATGGGCTCGTTGTAGGGCGCTCCCCCGAATACAATCACATCTATGGCGCCATCAAGTTTGTTCTCCATAGTAATTTCACCTTTATCCCTGTCAAATTCCACGAATTCCCCGGCTTCGAATTCCGTACCGTTAACCACGGCGTTTTTTGTGGGCAAAAAGGCGGCTACCTCTGTGTTTTCCTCGATGGATATCGTAAAACCCTTTCGGGCCTCCAGGTGGATATGATATATGAATTGGGTAGAATAATCCGGTATGGCCGAATGCAGATCTTCATATCCGCCCACGATCACCTTGATCCAGCCTCCATCATCAGGTAATACTTTTCGAGGGACCTCACTGGCCTGGATTGCCAGATATTCCGGCTTTTCGGCCTTGTTCTTCGCAGGAAGGTTAATCCAGAACTGAAAAGCATGAGTATGATGGGTTCCGGCCTGAGAATCGACATTCAACGTCTCGTCATGGATAATTCCATTACCGGCTTTCATCCATTGGATACCTCCGGAATAGACCCTGGCATAATTCCCGGCACTGTCAAAATGTTCGTCTTCACCTGCTATAATATAACTCAGTGTGGCGATTCCCCGATGCGGATGTGCTCCTGTACCGCTGTCCATAACCGCAGGCTGATGCCGGGGCACGATATGGTCCAGAAAGACAAAGGGCCCGACGGCATCCGCATACCTGTTGGGCAATATCCTGTTGATCGTCAAATCTCCTATATCGGCCCGGTGTCCCGGTGTTGAAAAACTGGTTCTCTTTTTCATAGTTTATTTTTGTTTAATCCAGGAACACATAAAGTGCCTGTATTTTTTGGTTTCGGAAAACAGCAATATCCATTCCCGTTTGCACCGGAGGCTTTCCTGCAGGGCCTATGCCCCAGATCAACCGTCCGATATCATTATTGATAACCACGGGTTTTAACAGATGAAAGACAAAATCTTCCGGCATTTGCTTTAAAACCCCGGTGACACTATTATTAGTAGCTTCATGTCCATAGGTCTGATGCCCCACATGAAAGAGACCACTATCACTGGCATATAGTTTTTCAATGGCTTTCAGCCGAATGGCACTGTCTCTTTCGTTCCAAACTCTTTTCAGATTTTCCTCCATAACGGAAGCAAGTACTGTATCTCCCATAGCAATTATTCTGGTGAAAGAACAACCGGCCCCGGGATAGATCGGGACCGGTAATATCTCTTGTTAGTTTTCCTCCTGTACAGGTGTAGCCAAAAGTTGTAACTCCCATGCCAGGGCAATACCGCTCGCCCCTCCATGATCAAAGAGGACATCAGAGAGTTGGCTTGCTGTTTCCGTACGGGCCCAGTCACGTTGCCATTCAGAGACCACGGCAATCCAATTGATGGGCACAATGCCCACTTGAGTCATTCGACGTACGGCCATATCATGTGCTTCGACGGATGTGGATCCACTGGCATCGGTGACCACAAAGACGTCATAACCCTCACCCACTGCCTGAATGGCGGGCATGGCCACACATATTTCCGTCCATAGCCCTGCTATGATCAACTGCTTGCGTCCACTTTCTTTTACGATATCCGTGACCTTGGGATCCTCCCAGGTATTGATAAAGGTCCTGTTGATGGGCTTTTGTTCAGGGAATACATCCTGTAGTCCTTTCATGATATACCCTCCGCGTTCTTCGATCACTGTAGTAAGAATAGTGGGTACGTTAAATACTTTTGCAGCTTTGGCAAAACCGACCACATTATTGATGACCATGGTCGGTTCATGGCTGTTCAGGTTGGTAAACTGATACGGTTGATGATCGATTAATACCAGGATGCTATCTTCCGGTCGAAGAAGTCCTTCAAGTCCGCTTTTCGGTGTTTTGTTCATAATGTCTGAATTTTTAAATGTTTTTTCACTAGTGTCCCATTAAAATTGGGACGTTGTTAAAAATTAAATAAACTTGGCCCATTTGGTCCAAATCGTTCTTTG
>NZ_QLNV01000008.1 GCF_003285545.1 Sinomicrobium soli
TTAGACATCGTTCGTTTTGTGGTCAAAATTAGAACACTATACTATACCGGGAAAGATGTACTTAGACGGACGGATACTATGTACGCGCGGTAGATTTCGGTAAGAATGGTTATAAGGTTTTTGACGGAAGTCCAATGGTAGCTCAAGATCCCGGTGTCACAAATGTTTATAACCATGACGAAAGTGGTGTGGAAGCATTGGATCGGGATGGAAACCTTGGGATAGTCTCTGATAACCCGGAAATTGCAGATATCTTCAAAGGTCTCAAATAAAAATCACCACCGCGAAGGTTATTAATATGAGGCAGGTATATGGGTTTTGAGAATTCCCCCAGTACCCAACATGAAAAAAGGCTCCCGATTTCCCGGAAGCCTTGTCATTACCGAGTAGCGAAGACGGGATTTGAACCCGTGACCTCAGGGTTATGAATCCTGCGCTCTAACCACCTGAGCTACCTCGCCATCTTCATCGGGGATAAACTCCGATTAGCGGCTGCAAATATAGAAACAAAATCGGGTATGACAAACACCTTTGGGAAAAAATATTTTATACTATAAATTTAGGTTTTATGGGAGAAATGGTTATATTGTCCAACTCAAAATACGAACAGATATGCAGGACAAAATAAAATACGAACTCGAGTTTCAGATACAGTCTTCTCCCCAGCTTTTATATCAATATATATCGACCCCGTCGGGATTGTCGGAATGGTTTGCCGACAATGTGAATTCAAGGGGAGAAATGTATACGTTTATATGGGACGACAGTGAAGAAAAGGCCAAACTTGTCCGCAAGAAAAGCGGTGAATCCGTAAAGTTCAAATGGGTTGCGGTCGAGGATGACTCGTTTTTCGAATTTAAGATCGTAGTAGACGAGATTACCAAGGACGTATCCCTGATGATCACGGATTTTACCGAAGAAGACGAACTGGACGAGGCCAGGATGCTCTGGGAAAACCAGATCGCGGATCTCAAGCATGTTCTCGGTTCTGCGTAATGATATTTGTGCATTAACCAGTATATTTGCCCTGAATTTAATTCGGGGTTTTTTTATGATCAATTTTAACGGTGAACTACTGCCTGACACCTCCCTTTTCCTGAACCAGCAGAACAGGGCTTGGCGTTATGGCGACGGACTTTTTGAGACGATAAGGGTGGTCAATTCCAAAATATTCTTCTGGGAGGAGCACTACCTGAGGCTGATGGCCTCCATGCGGATACTGCGTATGGAGATCCCCATGAATTTTACGATGGAATACCTGGAAGGCGAAATAGGGCGGACCATTTCGGAGAACAGCCTGAATACCGCAGCGGTTAGGGTTCGCCTCGGGGTATACAGGAAACCGGGAGGGCTCTATCTTCCGCAGTCGAGAGGAGTGGAATACGTGATAGAGACGGCACCTTTAAAAAATCCTTTTTATACCCTGGAAGAGAAAGGGGAAACCGTTGAACTTTTTAAGGATCACTGGGTGAGTTCGGGATTGCTTTCCACGCTCAAGAGCAACAACCGGATTATCAATGTGCTGGCTTCCGTTTACGCCGATGAAAACGGGTATGACAACTGTTTGCTGCTCAACGAAAAGAAAAATGTGGTGGAGGCTATTAACGGGAATATCTTCCTGGTAAAAGGAAACACGATCAAAACACCGCCGTTGAGCGATGGTTGTATTAATGGTGTCCTGAGGAAACAGCTGATCGGGATCATATCAAAAATGGAAGATTACACCCTGGAAGAAGCTTCGGTATCGCCTTTCGAACTGCAGAAATCCGATGAGCTCTTTACCACGAATGTCATCAGGGGTATCTGTCCGGTATCGGCTTATAGGAAGAAACGGTTTGCCACCGGTGTGAGCCGTAACCTTCTGGCAAAACTCAACCTTCACGTCCGCCTCGGAGGAGACAACCGGTAAATGCCCTTGGAGTCATTGGGTTAATGTGTTATTCAGGCAACTCAATAACCTAATAACTCAATAACTTAGTAACTTTTAATTCAGATTGGGGTTTTCAGGCGCATTGGACCAGAGGAGGTAATCTCCTCCGAATTCGATCATTTTCTCTTTCCAGAAGGAAGAGGCCGCTTTCCTGATGACGTTGGTTTTATAGGTGTTCTCGGCAACTATCCACGAATTGGACTGCAACTCTTTCTCGAGTTGCATGATTTCCCATCCTGCATAGCCCAGGAAGAACTTGATATCGCCACTCTTGATGTCCCCGTTGTTTATCAGCCCCGTGATCACTTCGAAATCGCCGCCCCAGTATATGCCGTGCGATATTTCGATACTGTTGGATATAAGCTCCGGGACCCTGTGAATGAAATACAGGTTATCCTGCTCTACGGGGCCCCCGTTATATACCTTGAGAGGCCGGTCTATACCGGGAACAATGTCATTGAGGCGAAAGGCGAGGGGTTTGTTGAGAATAAACCCTATGGAACCCTGTTCGTTGTGTTCGGCCAGCAGTACTACAGATCTGTTAAACGACACATCACCTATAATGGAGGGTTCGGCTATCAGCAGATGTCCTTTCTTGGGTTTTAAGGCAATCATAGGCACTTCTTTCCCCTAAATCTAAAGAAAAAATCAATAAAAACAAATTTTCCGACAGGGAAAGTGGGAGTAAATGATAAAAAAAACACCCGCATGGCAGGTGTTCCGAACATGTATTTTAAAGGGACTGACTAATTTACGGCCTTACTCAATTCTGCCCCTGCTTTAAATTTAACCACTTTTTTGGCTGCGATTTTAATGGTTTTTCCGGTTTGGGGATTACGTCCTTCACGGGCTGCTCTTTTGGAAACAGACCATGAACCGAATCCTACCAGGGATATTTTGTCTCCTTTTTTCAACGTTTTTTCAACGCTTCCCAGGAAAGATTCCAGAGCCTTCTTTGCTGCAGCCTTGGTGATACCGGCATCAGCAGCCATGGCATCGATTAATTCCGTTTTGTTCATAATATTAAGAATTTAAAAATTAATTGTTGGTTAAACATCGTTTAAAAGGTTACACAAATTTATACGGATTTCGTTATAACGCAAGTAAAACCGGGGTAAATCCCCCTTTTTGTTAATAACTTCGAAAAATTGTTGATAACGTGTAAGTTTTTTCTGCGGTAAATAAGCTTGTACAACCGCATGAGTTTAGTTTACAGTACATTCCGTGCTGAAAGTATAGCCGTTGAGCAGGTCTGAAACCGCCATTTTCCGCTTTCCCGGAAGCTGTACTTCCCGCAGGTGAATATACCCCCCCTTTACAGGGATCTTAAGGCTGTTCCTGGAACTGATAAGCTTTTTTTCCGGTTCATTATGGGAGGTAACCTCCATCACCGCATCCAGTATCTTCACTGGGATCTCTTCCCCGCGATCATCAAATACGGTCCACGCCCCCGGATAGGGACTCAAACCGCGTATATGATTGTATATTTCCCCGATGGGGCGATCCCAGTCTATCCTGCAGGTCTCCTTGTGGATCTTTTCGGCCTTCTTTAATACTTCGGGTTCGCGCTGTTTCTGCGGACGTACCCTGTTTTCAGCAATGGCCTGTACGGTATTGAGTACCAACCGGGCCCCTATGGTCATGAGTTTGTCGTGCAGGGCTCCTGCATTATCATCAGGAGCGATATCGGTCTTGTCGTACATGATGATCTCGCCGGTATCGATCTTGTCATCTATAAAAAAGGTGGTGACCCCGGTCACTGTTTCCCCGTTCATGATGGCGCGGTTGATGGGGGCTGCCCCGCGGTAATCGGGCAGCAGTGATGCATGAAGGTTAAAGGTGCCGAATTCGGGCATCTGCCAGACTTCCCGGGGCAACATCCTGAAGGCGACCACTACCTGCAGGTTGGCATTCAGGGCACTCAATTCGTCCAGGAAGCCGGGATCCTTGAGGTTCGAAGGCTGAAGGACCCTGAGGTGCTGTGAGACGGCATATTTCTTGACCGCCGGCTGTTGCAGTTTTCGCCCTCTCCCCGCGGGTTTGTCGGGGGCGGTAACCACGCCGGCAATACGATAATTGTTCTCTACAAGTATTTTCAGGCTCTCCACCGCAAAATCGGGGGTTCCCATAAAAACAATATTGAGGTTTCGCATACGTCTTGTTTTTTATCGGTTTCAATCAGGTTTTACCTGGTATTGGTTTTTGTCGTTAATACTTATTCTGCCTTCTTCGAGCAATCCCTTCAGTACCCGGAGGATATATTGTTCCCTGAAGGTAAGTGTTTCGGTCAGATCCCTGGAGCTCAGGGGCGCTGTTTTCAGCATCTTGAGAATTTCTTCCGCGATGATATTCCATATTCCGGCCGGAATACGGTCGTTCTTATGGCTTACGCATACCGAGCATATACCGCAATCCGGAGTATCTGTCTCCCCGAAGTAAGACAGTATCTGCCGGCTTTTACAGGTCTTGTTGTCACTGATATACCGTATTACGGAAGCTATTTCTTCCTGCTTCTGGCGGTTCTGCTTTTTGATCTCCCTGGCGATCATATTGATGGTTATATCGTCTTCCCTCGGTACGAGAAAGGTGATCCTCGCATCGGTGTTTTCGGCCTGGTAGGCGATTATCCCGTCTTTTTCCAGCTGTTCCAGGACAGTCAGTATTTCCTTCTCCGGGGTGTTCAGTTTTTTTGCGATCAGTTGCGGTACGATACGGGTCTCGCCTTCAAATACGCCACCATAGGTTCGCAGGATGGCCTGGGTGGCCCGAGCCGCTCCGGGATTCTTCTCCAGGTAGTGAAAAAGCCTTCCCGAAGATACCGTAAACCGGAGGGTTGTTTTTCTGCCAAACTGCTCCGAAAGCGAGATCACGGAATTCCTGTCGAGCAGTTTCAGGCTGTTGTACGTACGTGGCGGGCTCAACCGGTAGGTTGTGCAGAAACTGTTGAAATTAAAGGAAAATTCGGTGTTTTCCCCTTCTCCGTAGGGGATCTGGAAATAATTGTTCAGCTTGTGGTATATCAGCTTTACAAATGCAGTGTCCGGCAGCTGTTCCAGGAACTGCTTTTTCAGTACTGACTCATCCCCGCGATGTTTCAGTATTACGGCAAATGCCTTTTCGCCGTTTCTTCCCGCCCTTCCTGCTTCCTGGTAATAGCTCTCCATGTTTTCCGGAAGGTTCATATGGATTACGGTCCTGACATCCGGTTTGTCTATCCCCATGCCGAAAGCATTGGTCGCTACCATGACCTGTATGTTCCCGCCCAGCCAGAGGCGCAGTTTTTCCTCCTTATCGGCAGCGGGGATGCCCCCGTGAAAAAAACCGGCCGTAATGCCGTTGGCTTTCAGGTGTTCCGATATTTCAACGGTGGCCTTCCTGTTTCGTACGTATACAATGGAAGACTCCGGGTTTTTGTGCAATATCCGGAGAAGACGGTATAACTTGTCTTCTTCCTCAAATACCATATAAGCTATATTGGGCCTGGCAAAAGATTTCCTGAATACCGCTGCATCCTGAATATGAAGATTTTCCAGGATATCGTCGACAACCTTTCCGGTTGCGGAAGCCGTAAGCGCCACCAGAGGTACATCGGGAAACATTTCTTTAAGAATGCCGCAATTGCGGTAGGCGGGCCGGAAATCGTTTCCCCATTGCGATATACAGTGTGCCTCATCGATGGCTATCAGGCTTACCGGCATCTGTTTCAGGCGTTCTATAACCAGTTCCTGCTGTAATCTTTCGGGGGAGAGGTACAGGAATTTGTAATTTCCGTATATACAGTTGTCCAGGGTAGTGTCTACTTCCCCGTATGGCATTCCGCCGGTCAGTGCGGCGGCTTTTATGCCCCTGCTTTTCAGGTTTTCTACCTGGTCGCGTATCAGGGCTATGAGCGGAGATATTACGATACAGATGCCTTTTCCGGCCAGGGCCGGAACCTGGAAACAGACCGATTTTCCCCCGCCGGTGGGCAGTAATACGAGGGCATCCCGGCCGTCTGCAAGGGCATTGATGACCTGTCGCTGGGGGTGCCGGAAAGATTCGTGCCCCCAATACTTCTGTAATATGTGCAGTGGTTCTGTCGTGGTGCTCAGGGATTAATTATACATTGTTATAGATGTTGTTACGGCACTTCGGGACCTGTATATACGCCACCCGGACCAATAGCGTACTTACATCATGCCCGGACTGTGGTTGCCGCAGGTGTGCAGGATAAAATCCGCCCGGTCCTTAACCGTACCTGTCGGTACTTCCACAGGGTGATGCCCGTATGCAATATAGGCAGATTTTATGAAATTGTGAATAGCCCTGGCCTGCCCGAAATCTTCATAACGCTCGTTATCCGATACGTAAATGGCTTCCCAGGGAGGGAACAGGAATACCGTGTCGTACCTGCATTGCCTGCAGGTTTCGGCAAAGGACGGAGGGTAATCGGCTTCGGCATAGTGCATATAGGCGATGACATCGTGTACTCCCCGGTCGAGAAAGACCTTTTCCGCAGCCTGTTTGCCCGCTTCGTTATATTGTCGCTGGCGGCTCTGGATCAGTTTCTGACTGAACAGTAACGGATCGTTCAGAAAGAGCTGGTCTATGCCCAGTGTTCTCGCTTCCAGGATAACCTGCCTCGAAATTTCGGAAAAACAATTGTATCCCCGATGTTCCAGTTCGTGCATTACCGTGGTTTTTCCTGTTCCGGGGCCCCCGGTAAGAACTATTTTATGTGTCTGTGCCATATTGTTTTCAGAAAATGCAAAATAAACAAAAGCCGGTGTAACATGGAAATTTGTTTTTGACCGATGTGGTCTGGCATATTTACCCGGATAGTGTATCTTTGTTTTATCATACCAATGAAACCCCTGATTGGTATCGCCTCAAACCCGTAAAGAGGATATTCCAAATTATAACAGATTATATATGGCTTCAGAGAAAGAAGAACAGTTTTACAAGAGATTGAAGGAAGAGCTGGAGAACTATACCACCTGGCCGTCCAGGTACCTCTACAAGTTTATCGTACCTTCCGACAAAGAGAAAACCTCCGAAATAGAGCAGATTTTTGACAATACCGGTGCGGTGATCAACACGAGAAAATCGTCCAATGGCAAGTATACTTCCGTTTCGGTAGAAGTGGTTATGGAGAGCGCCGATGCGGTTATTGATAAATACCAGGAGGTCGGAAAGGTGGAAGGAGTGATATCTCTTTAGACATCTGCTCCTTATGTGGTAAAAAATCACTATTTTGCGGGCCGTTATCATTGACTTCCCGATGTTCAGTCTGAAACTTCATTTTAGGATTAATTAAATATCATATACATTTTGACAGACACTTTAGAATACAATACAGAGCGCCAAAGGCTTATTATTCCCGAATATGGGAGGCATATTCAGAAGATGATAGATTATGCGGTAGCCATTGAAGACCGCGATGAGCGCAACAAGGTGGCCAGGGCCATTATAGGAGTAATGGGCAACCTGAACCCCCATTTGAGGGACGTGCCCGACTTTCAGCACAAGCTGTGGGATCAGCTTTTTATCATTTCGGATTTTCAACTCGATGTGGATTCCCCGTTTCCCAGGCCGGAAAGGGAATTGCTGGAACAGAAACCCGATCCGCTGGGATATCCGCAGAACCACCCCAAATACCGGTTTTACGGCAATAATATCAAACGCATGATCGACGTGTGCAATAGCTGGGAAGAGAGCGATCTCAAGGAAGGGCTGAAATTCACCATTGCCAACCACATGAAAAAGAGCTTCCTGAACTGGAACAAGGACACCGTGGAAGATGAAGTGATCTTCGAACATCTTTACGAGCTCAGTGACGGCAAGATCAACCTGGCCAAATGGGATGAAGACCTGTCGGACAGCGACGACCTGATGCGGGGAAAATCCAAATACAGCGGAAAAACCGGTCAGAAAAGCAACCGCAACAACAAAAACAATAATAACAGGAACAAGAAACGTTATTAGAAACAGTTTAATGGTGGTCCCGGTATCATTTCGGCGTATACGATATTGATAACGGACTTCAAAAATCCTGATCTTTAATGGGTATATTTCGTATTGAAGGAGGGCATACGCTTCGGGGGGAGATCACTCCCCAGGGGGCAAAGAACGAGGCCCTGCAGATTTTGTGTGCCGTATTGCTGACCGATGAGCCGGTTGCCATACACAATATTCCTGATATCCTGGATGTGAACAAGCTTATCGGCCTGTTGCAGAGCCTGGGGGTCAAAACCGAAAAACTTGGAAAGGGAGCCTATCGCTTTACTGCAGACCATGTAAACATGGACTATCTGCAATCGGAACAGTTTAAGGAAGACGGCAGGGGGCTACGCGGTTCGATCATGATCGTAGGGCCGTTGCTGGCCAGGTTCGGAAAAGGGTATATCCCTAAACCCGGGGGAGACAAGATAGGCCGGAGAAGGCTGGATACCCACTTTGAAGGACTGATCAGGCTGGGAGCCCGTTTCAGGTATAACCGGGAAGAATACTTCTATGGCGTGGAAGCCGATCGCCTGCAGGGAACATATATGCTGCTGGATGAAGCATCGGTAACCGGTACTGCCAATATCGTGATGGCCGCCGTACTGGCAGAAGGAACCACAACCATTTACAATGCCGCCTGCGAGCCCTACCTGCAGCAGTTGTGTAGCATGCTGAACCGGATGGGGGCGAAGATCAGCGGTGTGGGGTCCAACCTGCTGATTATTGAGGGTGTAGAGAGACTGTCCGGAACCACCCATACCATGCTGCCCGACATGATAGAGATCGGGAGCTGGATAGGCCTGGCTGCCATGACACAGAGCGAACTGACCATAAAAAATGTGGGCTGGGGCAGCCTCGGCCAGATCCCGGGGGTGTTCGGGAAACTGGGAATTACCCTGGAGAAAAGGGACGATGATATTTATATTCCGGCCCATACCGATGGTTACGAGATACAGAGCTATATAGACGGTTCCATCCTGACGGTCTCCGATGCACCCTGGCCGGGGTTTACGCCGGACCTGCTGAGTATCGTACTCGTCATGGCCACCCAGGCAAGGGGAAGTGTGCTCATTCACCAGAAAATGTTTGAAAGCCGCCTTTTCTTTGTCGACAAACTGATCGACATGGGGGCCAAGATCATTTTGTGCGATCCGCACCGGGCTACGGTGATAGGCCATGACTTTAAGTCCAGGCTGAAAGCGACCACCATGAGCTCGCCCGATATCAGGGCAGGGGTAGCGCTGCTTATAGCCGCCCTTTCGGCAAAAGGAACCTCAACCATACACAATATCGAACAGATAGACCGGGGTTACGAGCACATAGACCGCCGCTTACAGGCCATAGGGGCGCATATAGAGCGGGTTTCTTAGTTTAGTTCTTAGTTGTTAGTTCGTAGTTTGAAAGTTTGGAAATGACAAAACGGTAGAAAATTGTCATCCAGAGAACTAACATTTGAGCAACCGCATCAATGGAGATGACGTTTTTGTCATCATATATCAAATGTGATAAACCTACACATAACTCCTCCCTTCAGACGAAGGGAGGTGGCTCATCTTCGATGAGACGGAGGGTTCTGAAAGCCCGGATCATAAGGATAATCCCAAACCTTTGGGGATATACGCCAAAGTTCGGGCCTGTCAAAACTCCCCGGCCAGCGTAGCTGCCCACCCCTCCCAGCCTGTCCGGCAGGCAGGTTCATCTGAAGAGGGGAGTCTTTGAGACGGAGTAACTTACGATAGATACGTCATGGGTAACGTAGTGAAGAATATCTGCCCCGGCCCAAAGGAACTTCAACAGCATAACGGCTCAAAAGAGATTTCTCCCCGACTAACTTGTCCCGAGCATAGGGGAAGGTGAATGACAAGCCACTACAAACATAGGATGACAATCTGCAACTACCCCTCCCGTCTACTTTTTAGCAGCCTGTACCAGTTCGAGCTGGTCCAGGTTTACATTGGTGGTAAAAATGCCGTAATTGACCACGGCCTTTTTCTTTTCAATGCTGTCGATAGTGCCTACTGCCTTTCCCTCGGGCATGCGGACGCGATCGCCTACCTTGAGTACCGGTTTCGGGATGTTTTTTTCCTTCAGGATATTTTCCTTCTTCTCCTTCTTTTTCTTTTCCCTGATCACCTCTACCTTTTTTTCCACCTCCCTGACCAGCTTTTCCTGCTGTAGTTTCTCTTTCTTTTTTGCCTTTGGAGGGCTGGGATTGCGTTTGCTGTTTTCGGTTTCCACGATCCGCAGGAATTCCGAGATCAGGGGCCTTTTTTTCTTGTCGTTAAAATATTTTTCGGCAATATCGTTGACCTTGTTCCCGAGGTATATCATGCGCTGGTTGTGATCGAACAGCTGCTGGTAGCTTTCGAGTTTGTGCTGTATCCTCTGGTTGAGCCCCTCCAGGCGGCTGGCCTCTTCCCGGGCACGTACTTCCTCGTCTTTCAGCTGCCGGGAGGTTTTTTCCATTTTGTTCCTTTCTTTCTGCAGCTTGGCTATGGTAGCGTCAAAACGCACTTTTCCCCTTTCTATCTTTTTCTTGGCCCTGTTGATCAGGCTGTAGGGGATGCCGTTTTTCTGTGCGACCTCAAAAGTAAAGGAACTCCCGGCTTCCCCGATGATAAGGCGATACACCGGTTCCAGGCTTTTGCTGTCGAAGAGCATATTGGCATTAGACGCATACGGCAGTTCGTTGGCCAGCATTTTCAGGTTGGCATAATGCGTGGTGATAATGCCGAAAGCTTCCCGGTGATAGAATTCTTCGAGGAAAGTTTCTGCCAGCGCCCCCCCGAGTTCCGGGTCACTTCCCGTCCCGAACTCATCGATCAGGAAAAGGGTCTGCGCATTGCATTTTCGCAGAAAATAGTTCATGTTTTTCAGGCGGTAACTATAGGTGCTCAGGTGGTTTTCTATAGACTGGTTATCCCCTATATCGGTCAGGATACGGTCGAACAGGCACATGGTGCTTCTCGGGTGTACCGGTACCAGCATACCGCTCTGTAGCATGACCTGTAACAGCCCCACGGTTTTCAGGGTGATGCTCTTCCCCCCGGCATTCGGCCCGGAGATCACAATAATGCGGTTTTCCCGGTGCAGGGCAATGGTTTGCGGATGGGTTTTTTCTCCTTTCTGCGCATTCGTGAGAAAGAGCAACGGATGATAGGCATCGATAAGGCGAATTTCCTTCTCTTCCGTAATTTCCGGCAATACCGCATGCATGTCGCCGGCGTATTTTGCCTTGGCGGCGATAATATCCATATCCGAGAGAAATTCCCGGTATGCCGTCAGCAGCGGGGCATAGGGCCTTAAAAAATCGGTCAGCTCCCGCAGTATTTTCTTTATTTCTTCTTTTTCGTCGTATTCCAGGTTGCCCAGTTCCCGGGAATATTTCAGCGTGGTTTCGGGTTCGATATATACGATACTCCCGGTCTTGGAATTTCCCATAATGGCACCCTTGACCCTTTTGCGGTACATGGCTTTTACGGCCAGTACCCGCCTGTTTTCCACCACTGTTTCCCGGATGTCGTCGAGATAGCCCGAGGCATTACAGTTTTGCAGGGCACTTAGAAAGCTCTGGTTGATCTTTCCCCTTACCTCGTTGATGGCCCTGCGGATATTGGTCAGTGCCGGGGAAGCGTCGTCCCTGATCTCTCCGAAACGGTCTATAACGGCATCTGTCTTTTCGATAATATCCCGGGTGAGATAAATGTTTTCTGCCTTTTTGTGAAGTGTAGGGTAGTATTCCCTGAATTTCCTGAAAAAGAGGATATGGGTGTTAACAGTTTGGGAGATACCTGCTATTTTCCTGAAACTTCCCGTTTCTATGACGGTGTTCTCGATGTCGAGCAGTTTTATTTCCTGGTCGATGGAGTCGAAATAATGCCCGGGGATACTGTTGTCGTTTTCAAAGGAAGCGACGTATTCAAAAGTCTGTTGCAGGGCATCCAGCAAAAGTTCCTTTTTGGCAAACGGGAGTATGTCGGGTGCTTTTGCTTTTCCCGCGGAGGTGGTACACCGCTCTTCGATATGGGATAATACCGTAGAGAATTCGAGGTCCTGCAAGGTTTTGCCGTGGATCTTATGCATGGTGTCTGTAGTCATTGTTCGGGTTTAGTGAATTGCAAAGATAATCAGGATACGGAAAGTATGGATATGCCCGGCAAAATAGCTGTCCGGTGGACCGTGGTTTTACAGGTTTCAGATTTGTGGCCGATGGGTCCGGGTTGCCGTTTACGAGGTAAAATAAATGGATGCCGCCTCCGTAAGTTTCATATAAATCCGTATTTTTACAGGCGAAATACGATGGGAAACATGAGTCAAAAAGTTCTGCTTTCTTCCAGGGAAATTCACATTATACTGCATCGACTGGCTTGTCAGCTTATTGAAAACCATCTCGATTTTAAGAACACCGTGCTTATCGGTATCCAGCCCAGGGGAAAATACCTGGCCGACAGGCTGGCGCGCCTGCTCCGGGACGAATACGGAGTGAGGGACATACAGCTGGGATACCTGGACATTACCTTCTACAGGGATGATTTTCGAAGGGGGGAAAAGCCCCTGGAGGCCAATAAGACCCAGATCGATTTTCTGGTGGAGAACAGCAAGGTGGTCTTTATAGACGATGTGCTGTATACCGGCAGAAGCATAAGGGCCGCGCTGACGGCCATACAGTCGTTCGGAAGACCGGCGGAAATAGAATTGCTTACGCTTATCGACAGGCGGTTCAGCAGGCATTTGCCCATTCAGCCGGACTACCGGGGCAGGCAGGTGGATGCGATTAACCGGGAGAAGGTAAAGGTGATGTGGGAAGAGAATGAAGGCGAAGATGTCATATACCTGGTCGATAATTAGGCGGTGACGTGACAGGAAGGGCAAAGACCGGGCATCATGCCGGGAACATCTTGTACGGCTCCGTACCCGAAATTACAAAATACAACTCTAAAATATGAGCGAATTAAGTGTCAATCACTTATTGGGGATCAAGTATATCAAGGAGGCGGATATTCAGCTTATTTTCGAAACAGCCGATCATTTTAAAGAGGTGATCAACAGGCCCATTAAAAAAGTCCCCTCGCTGAGGGACATCACGATAGCCAACCTGTTCTTCGAAAACAGTACACGTACCCGTCTGTCTTTTGAGCTGGCGGAAAAGAGGCTTTCTGCCGATGTGATCAATTTCTCGGCGGCCCAGTCTTCCGTAAAAAAGGGAGAGACGCTTATCGATACGGTCAACAACATCCTCTCTATGAAGGTGGATATGGTGGTCATGCGGCATCCCAATCCGGGGGCCGGGGTATTTCTGTCTCAAAATATTCAGGCCAGTATCGTCAATGCCGGGGACGGAGCTCATGAGCATCCTACCCAGGCCCTGCTCGATTCCTATTCCATCAGGGAGCGGCTGGGGGACGTCGCCGGGAAGAATGTGGTTATTGTAGGCGATATACTGCACTCCCGCGTAGCCCTGTCCAATATCTTTGCACTTAAGTTGCAGGGAGCCAATGTCAAGGTGTGCGGACCGCTTACCCTGATCCCCAAATATATCGGGACCCTCGGGATAGAGGTCGAACCCGACCTGCGCAAGGCCTTGCAATGGTGCGATGTGGCGAATATGCTCAGGGTTCAGAACGAACGTATGGACATCAGCTATTTTCCTTCAACCAGGGAATATACCCAGCAGTTCGGGGTAGACCGGGCCCTGCTGGATTCCCTCGACAAGGAGATAGTGATCATGCACCCCGGCCCCATAAACAGGGGGGTCGAGATAACAAGTGATGTGGCCGATTCCAAACAGGCCATTATACTGAACCAGGTAGAGAACGGGGTAGCCATACGCATGGCCGTTATTTACCTGCTGGCTTCAAAGATTAAAAATTAGCCTATGATTTTTGACAAACAGAACAATAATACGACGATCGTAACCCACGAAAAGGGAGGAGTGAACGATTTTTGCCTGCGGCTGGAAGAGGTTTACGACAAGCTGGCAAGCGACCACCTGGTGGTCAACCTGTTTTCTCTCGACCGCCTGGAGGCAGCAGATCTCGGAGCACTGACCGGGATTTCGGCAAGACACCGCGGCAACAACAAGTCCTTTGTAATTGTCACCAATAAGATAAGTCCCGACGAAGTCCCGGGCGAACTGGTAGTGGTACCTACCTTACAGGAAGCCCGTGACATTATAGAAATGGACGAAATAGAACGCGACCTGGGGTTATAGGAATCCCTGTTGCGGAACGGCCGCGAACCGAAGAAAAGCCCAAAAAAAGGGCAGGAGCCGGCGAGTAGCCTGATACCGGGTTGTTTCCGGGAAGGAAATGTCCTGGTCATCTTTTAATATATTTTCGAATGAAACTTACTATTCTGGGATGTTATTCTGCGACGCCGAGGGCTTTTACCAACCCGACCTCGCAGGTATTGGAAATAAAAAACCACCTGTTCCTGATCGATTGCGGAGAAGGAACCCAGGTACAGCTCAGAAAACACAGTGTGAAGTTTGCCCGGATCAGGAAGATCTTTATTTCACACCTGCACGGGGACCATTTCTACGGGTTGCCCGGGCTTATATCCACCTTTGTACTGCTGGGAAGAGAAGCAGCCCTGGACATATACGGCCCGAAGGGGATTAAGGAGGCCATAACCCTGATGCTGAAACTGGGGAATTCGTGGACCAATTTTCCGCTGATCTTTCACGAATTGTCCTCAGCGGATTCCGAATGTATTTTTGAAGATGAAAAAGTGGAAGTACACACGGTTCCGCTCCGGCATAGGGTGTACACCAACGGTTTTGTGTTCCGGGAAAAACCTGGGGAGCGGAAACTCAACATCGATGCGGTGCAGGAGTACGGGATAGACCGGTGCTATTACCGGAATATCAAGAACGGAAAAGACGTACGGCTCGATAGCGGCGAGGTGGTGGCCAATGCCCTGCTGACCTTCGATCCCGCAGCCCCGAAAAGTTATGCCTTTTGCAGCGATACCATGTACAAGCCCGATATCGTACCGCTTATCGAAGATGTGGATGTGCTGTACCACGAATCGACCTTTCTCGAGGATCACAGCGACCTGGCCGTGACAACACGGCATTCTACGGCCCGGCAGGCTGCAGAGATCGCCAGGATGGCCGGGGTGGGAAAACTTATCCTGGGGCATTATTCGATACGGTACCCCGGCCTGGAAGGATTCCGCCAGGAGGCCGCGGCCGTTTTCGAAAACGTGGAACTCGCCGACGACGGAAAGGTGTTCACATTCTGAAAAACTGAAAAATCACCAGTTGCAGGCTCTCAGGTTCAAATGGAATTCTGAGTTAAGAAATCTCCCCGTCTCCACATCCCCGAATTTCAAATCTTTCCGATAAATTACCCCCTCAAAAACCGGGTATTACGGGCTAAACGGTATCTTTGTATAAAATCTTTCCTAAACAGAGATACCATGCAAAAGGATTTGAGTCATTACCGGAAATCATACGAAAAACGGGAGCTTTCCGAAGACAGTACCCCGGCCGGTCCCATGGAGTTGTTCCGGACCTGGTTTTACGAGGTGGAGAAAGCCGGGGGAGTGGAGGAAGCCAACGCGATGACAGTATCGACCATCGGGCCTGACGGTTACCCTAAAAGCCGGGTTGTGCTGCTGAAGCGGTTTACACATGAAGGTTTTGTGTTTTACACCAATTACCACAGCGAAAAGGGAAAGGCCATTGCAGCCAACCCGAAGGTCTGCCTGTCTTTTTTCTGGCCCAATACGGAACGCCAGGTTATCGTGAAGGGCACTGCCGGGAAACTGGCGGAGAATCTGTCTGACGGATATTTCGAATCGCGCCCGGAAGGAAGTAAGCTCGGGGCCCTGGCCTCGCCCCAGAGCCAGGTGGTAGCAAGCCGGGAGGTATTGGAGAAAGCTCTTAAAGACCTTGAAGCGGAATACAAGGGGAAGGAAATTCCCCGTCCGGAGCACTGGGGCGGGTACCTGGTCTCCCCGGTGTCGGTAGAGTTCTGGCAGGGGCGCCCCAACCGGCTGCACGACAGGATAAGATATACACTCGAAAACGGGGTCGACTGGAAAAAGGAACGCCTTGCGCCTTGATATTTTACAAATAAAAGTGTATACTTATATCGGCTAAGCCGTAAACCACAGGTCTTATGAAACAACTTACCATCGTCAGACATGCCAAATCGTCCTGGGAGCACGAAGTACAGGATAAGGACCGCCCGCTCAAGGACAGGGGGATAAACGACGCCCTTTTAGTGTCATCGCATGTACGCGACCGGATGGAAATGCCGGATATGGTATTTTCCAGTCCCGCAAACAGGGCGTTGCACACCTGTACCATTTTTATGAGGACACTGGGTATTCCGTGGGACAAACTCCGGTTGTCTGACGAGCTTTACGACTTTTCCGGGGCCTCGGTAGGCAGGTTTGTCAAGGCGGTGGACGACAACTACGACAAGATCATGATCTTCGGGCACAATCACGCCCTGACCACGGTTTCCAATAATTTCGGAGACCTCTTTACCGATAATGTTCCCACCAGCGGGCTGGTACGGATCACTTTCGGGGTAGAGCGATGGTCGGATATCCGGGATGGTAAAACAGACCTGATGGTCTTTCCAAAGCATTTGCGTTAATATGAACAAAACAGAGATCAGGAATCAATATATAAACAGGGAACTGAGCTGGTTACAGTTTAATGCCCGGGTATTACAGGAAGCGGTGGACGAAAGTGTTCCGCTGATCGAGAGGCTCCGTTTCCTGGGGATATTTTCCAATAACCTCGATGAGTTTTTCAAGGTCCGTTACGCTACCGTAAAACGCATAGCCCTTGCCGGAAGAAAGGGGAAGAGTGCCCTGGGAGGGGAAGTGGCAAAAGACCTGCTCGACGATATTACCCGTATCGTGATCCGTCAGCAGGCCGAAAGCCAGGAAATACTGCGGTATATCGAGTCGCAGCTCAAGAAGGAGAATATTTTGATTATTGATGAAACGGAGGTTTCCGAATCCCAGAAAGCGTTTATTACCGATTATTTTGTGCAAAAGGTAAGTCCTGCACTGGTTACCATTATCCTCAATGAGCTGGCCGAGTTTCCCCTGCTGAAGGACAGCGCGGCCTACCTGGCGGTTAAAATGGTGATGAAGAGGGAAGGAGCGGAACATGGTATACGAAGGATACTTGCTCCCGGAACCGGGGAAACCCGTTATGCACTTATCGAGATCCCCAGGGATGCCAACAGGTTTGTAGTGCTGCCCAAGGAAGGGGACAAGCAGTATATCATCATGCTGGACGATCTGGTGAGGTACTGCCTGCCGCTGATTTTCAATATTTTCAGTTACGAGTCCCTTTCGGCACACATGATCAAGATAACGCGGGATGCCGAACTGGATATAGACAATGACCTGAGCAAGAGTTTTATCGACAAGATATCGAGCAGTGTCAAGGGAAGGGAGATCGGGGAGCCTGTCCGTTTTGTGTACGACGAAAAGATCGGTAAGGATACCCTGGGATTTTTAAAGGAAAAAATGCGCATTACCAATACGGATAGTGTCATTCCGGGCGGGCGTTACCACAATCGCCGGGATTATATGGATTTTCCCAGCCTGGGCAGGGAAGACCTGCTCTACAGGAAATCGCCGCCACTGCCGGTAAACGAGTTGAGTCTGCAGGGAAGCCTGCTCGATAAAATAGCCCAAAAGGATTACCTGCAGTTCGCGCCGTACCACACCTTTGCCTATGTGATACGTTTTCTGCGTGAAGCCGCCCTCGATCCCCGGGTAAAGAGTATCAAGATCACGGTTTACCGGCTGGCCAGGCACTCCCAGGTAACCAGCAGCCTTATCAATGCAGTGAAGAACGGCAAACAGGTTACGGTACAGATCGAGTTACAGGCACGTTTTGACGAAGAGGCGAATATAGAATATGCCGAACAGCTTCAGAGCGAGGGCGTAAAACTGATCTTCGGGGTACCGGGGCTTAAGGTGCACAGTAAGATATGTGTTATTGAGCGTGAAGAAAAAGACAAGGTCCGCCGCTACGGTTTTATCAGTACCGGGAACTTTAACGAATCGACTGCAAAAGTATATACCGATTACACCCTTTTTACGTCTAACCAGGCCATCCTGAAAGAGGTGAATATGGTATTCGACTTTTTCGATACCACCTACAAAATACGAAAATACAAGCACCTGGTGGTCTCTCCGCATTATACCGGGAAGACTTTTTCCAAACTGATAGACCGGGAAATAGCCAATAAGAAGGCGGGGAAGGATGCGTATATCAAGCTGAAGATGAACAGTATCACCAATTATAAGATGGTAGACAAGCTGTACGAGGCGAGCAGGGCGGGAGTGAAAATACAGATGATTGTCCGCGGAGCCTGTTGCCTTATTCCCGGAGTGCCGGGTATGAGCGAGAATATCGAGGTGATAAGCATCGTGGACAAATTCCTGGAACACCCCCGGTTGTTTATATTCGGGAACGGGGGAGACCCGATGGTATATATCTCGTCGGCCGACTGGATGACGCGGAATATCGATTTCAGGGTGGAAGTGAGTTGCCCGGTATACGATGAGGATATCAGGAAGGAGCTGATCGAAACCTTTGAGATCGGGTGGAGCGATAATGTAAAGGCCAGGGTAATATCTGTTGCGCAGGACAATGCCTACAGGAAGAAGGGACATCCCGAAGTACGGTCCCAGGTAGCGACCTATGAATATTATTTACACAAGCTGAAATAGGAATTATTACGAGTATTATATAACAACAGGCACGGGTCTGGCAGTCCGGATCCGCGTTGCGGGGCAACAGTGCCGGGAACAGGAAATATATGATCAGGATCAGAAAATTTGCGGCGATAGATATTGGTTCCAATGCCATAAGATTGCTGATAAATAACGTTATCGAAGAAGAAGGAAAAGAACCGCAGTTCAAGAAGAGCTCCCTGGTGAGGGTCCCTATCCGGCTCGGGCAGGATTCGTTTACGGTAGGGGAGATCTCCGATGGAAATGCCATCAGGATGATTGAAGCCATGAAAGCCTTTAAGCTCCTGATGAAGGTACACGGCGTGGAGAAATACCGGGCGTGTGCCACTTCGGCCATGAGGGAGGCCAATAACGGTAATGAACTGGCGGAAGAGATCGGGAAGAAATCGGGGATACATATCGAAATTATCGACGGGAGAAAAGAAGCGGCGATCATCGCTTCTACCGACCTCCACCAGCTTATCGACAGTGAAAAATCGTATCTCTACGTCGATGTGGGTGGAGGAAGCACGGAATTTACCATTTTTACCCACGGCAAGATCGCCGTGTCCAAATCTTTTAAGATAGGCACCGTAAGGCTGTTGAACGAGATGGTGGAGGAGAATGTATGGAAGGAGATCGAAAAATGGATAAGAAGCAATACCCGCAAGCTCAAGAACCTTTCCCTGATCGGTTCGGGGGGCAATATCAACAAGCTGTACAAGATGTCCGGCAGGAAACCGGGAGTGCCCTTGTCCTATATCTGGCTGAATGCACAGTACCAGTTCCTGCAGAGTATAAGCTATGAAGACCGTATCTCGGAACTCGGGCTCAACCCGGACAGGGCCGATGTGATCATTCCGGCCACGCGTATTTTTCTCTCCGCCACCAAGTGGAGCGGGGCCAAGAAAATACACGTGCCCAAGATCGGGCTTTCCGACGGTATTGTCAAGCTGCTCTATTACAGTGAAAATTCATAGCGTAGTCTGTGAAACACGGCGGAACACGGTCAGGTTCTGTATCATTACCATCCGGTAACTTCCACCCTGCTTTTTCCGTTTCGCTGCTTTCTCACATTGATCCGTACGGGGATGCGTTCCGTCATTTCCTGGACGTGTGAGATTACTCCTACCTTTCGTCCCTGGTTGTGCAGACGTTCCAGGGCATCCATGGCAATGTTCAGGGTGGCCGGGTCCAGCGAACCGAAGCCCTCGTCTATAAACAGCGATTCCACTTTCATCCGGGTGGAGGAGAGTGAGGCCAGTCCGAGAGCAAGGGCGAGGGAAACGAGGAAAGATTCCCCTCCCGAAAGCGAGTATACGGTACGGACCTCATCTCCCATGTCCCTGTCGAGTACCTGTAGCCCCAGCGAATCGGGGATGCGCTGCAATACATAGCGCTTGCTCAGGATCTCCAGGTGTACATTGGCGTATCCCAACAATACGTCAAGCGTATACTCCTGGGCGATCTGCCGGAACTTCTTGCCGTCTGCCGACCCGATCACCTCATTGAGCCTTGCCCAGTTATCGGTAACGGTCTGCTGTTTTTCAATGTCATTGACAATCCGGGAGAGTCCCTGTTTACGGGTTTCGTTGTCCCGGAGCTTGTAATCGACCTCGGCGATACGGACCCTGTTTTCCTCCTGTACCTTCCTGGCCGTATTCCACAGTCCGGTAACTTCTTCCCGAGATCGTTCCGAAGGGCGTTGGGCGTGGTGTCTGTCCAGTACCTCCTGTCTTTCGGTAACGACCGAGGAAGCCTGGTTCACGGCATCCGAAAGCCGGCGCAGGGCCTTGTGCTCTTCCTCGATCCATTCCGGCGAATAACCGAGCAGTGGTTCCAGTTCACTCATCGCCGGTTTCCCGGAGTATTCCCCTTGCTGGGCTTCGAGCCATGAGCTTATTTCATTCATATACCTGCCTTCCTGTTCCCGGAGCCTTTCGGTTTCTTTTTTTACCTCTTCACTCCGGGCGTTCTCACGTGTCAGGTCGTTTCTGAGTTTGTCTTCTGCCGTCTTGACCCGTTCCTGCTCCTCCCGGGCCGAGGCTACCCGTTTTTCAAGTTCAGTTTCTACTTCATCCGGCGACCTGCCTTGGAGAAGCAACCGGCGTTCCCGGAGCATCTGGTCGTATTCCGATTGCAGCCCGGCCAGTTGCTCTGTCTTCCGTTTTTCCGTTTCTCCTGTTAGGGTTAACTGCTCTTCCAGGTTTTTCAGGCTGGTTCTGGCTACTTCCAGTTCCCGCTGCCGGGTATTCAGTTCCTCTGTACGCTGCTTCCATTCCCCGGCAAAATCGGTAATACGGCGGATAAAGGTCTCCGGGTCGTTCTGCCAATGTCCGTACCATTCTTCCGAAGGAAAGTACGGGTCGAGGAGTTCCCTGGTCTGTTGAAGTGTTGCCGACAGTTTTTGCTTTTCCCGCTGCCGGGTTGCCTGTTGTTCTTCACAGAGAGAGCGTTCTTTTTCCTTGTCTTTCAGGGCATTTTCCACAGCAGCGATCTCCGGTCGCTTTTGCTCCAGTTTCTCCTTTTCGGTATCCAGTTGCTTTCTGGCCGCGTGATAGTCCCTGACCTGCCGCTCCAGGTGTTGCAGTTTCCCTTTTTGTGCGGCCTGTTCTTCTTTTATCCATCCCGATCTCCGGTCTTCCGGGAGGGCGACCAGTCCGGCATAGGAATTGAAATCCCGGCATTTTTCCTCTGCCCGGCGTATCTTTTCGTCCGTAGACGATAGTTCTGTTTCCAGGCCCGGGATATTTTTTTTGTGGAGCGCCACGGCCTGTTCCAGTTTGTGAAATGTACCGAGCAGGTCGCTGTGGCGGTTCTCTACCGTCTTGTGGGCTGCTTCCATTTCGCCCAGCAACTGGTCGGGCAGGGGAGCATGTGTGGCATAGGGGTGTTCCGTACTTCCGCATACCGGGCAGGGTTCGCTGGGGGCCAGGTTCTGCCGTAACCGGTCTACGTTTTCCGCAACGGTCAGCCTTGCTTTTTCGAGGATCTTCCGGGAGGTTTCGAATTCGATGCCCGTTTTTTCCAGCTCCCGGGTGGTGGCCGAGAGCTTCTTCCGGCTACCGGAGTATTCGCTGCGTGCCGTATCCAGTTTTTTGGCAATCCTTTCTCTGTCCTGTAAATGGCCATGCCATATACTCCATTGCAGTTCTGCAGATGCAAGGTCTGTTACCGTGGCATTGAGGCGGTCCCGTTGGTCCTCAAGAGCTGTAATATCGGTTTGTGACAGGGTATCCTGCAGTTTTTTACAACGGTTGTCCAGGGCTTGCAAACCGTCCCGGTACGCCTTCTGTTTGTCGGAGAGGCGGCTGTGATCTTCCCGGACCTGTTCCAGGTGCTGTTCCAGTTTTTGCAGCTGCGATTGCAAAGTGTGCATGTCCCGGAGCAGTGTGCCCGCATCCCTTAGTTTGGAGATGATGAACTGCTGTTCTTCGGCCACCGTTTTCCTGGACTGGTGTTCCTTTTTCCATGCATCAAGTGTATTTACCCGGAGTTGTATGGCTTCGGTATTACGGGTATGCGTTGCCAGTTTCTCTTTTTGCCTGTTGTGATTCCCGGCGGCCTCCTCGCTTTCCTTTTTTGCTTTTTCCAGTTGTTGGCGGCAGGTGCCGATCCTGATATCGGCATCCCGGGCCTTACCGATCAACGGTCGGGTCTCTTCCTGTGTACTAAGGGCGGATTTTAATTGTGATACCGCCTGGTCCGATTGTTTGTCGAGCCTGTTTTTCTGTTGTTCCAGTGCTGACAGGGTTTCGGATATCAGTTTCTGCTGTTGATGTTTCGATTGTAATTGCTCCCTGGTATATTTCAGGTTGTCCACGGTGGGTTTTATGACCTGAAACTGGGTGATCCTGTCCAGTTGCCGTTCTCTTGGTTCAGCTTCTTTCCGGGCCAGGAGGGCCTGTTCGTAGACCTGTCCGGCTTTTTCCCGTTCCTCGAGCAGTACTTTCTTTCTCTCGTGCCAGTTGATCTCCCGGGCCAGTAGTGCTTCTTCCTTTTGCTGTACCCCGATCATGGCCTCGCTTTCCTTTTTGAGCTCCAGCAGCTTCGCGATCTCTTCGGATGGGAGTATGGCGATGTTCTCCTGCCTGATGCGGAGATCGCGCAACAGCTGTTCCTGCTCCCTGTAGTGTTCAAAAACCTGTTTTGAGATCCTCGAATATACATGGGTCCCCGTCAGTTTTTCGAGCAAAGACGACTTCTCGTCCTTTCCGGCTTTCAGAAAGGCTGTAAAATCGCCCTGGGCCAGCAGTACAGACCGTGTAAACTGTTCGAAATTAAGCCCTACACACCGCTCTATCTCCTCCAGCACTTCAGTCTTTCGCCCCGGGATATCGGTATGGGTACTGATATTTTTCAGGTGTATATGAAACGGTTGCAGGCTTCCGTCTGTCCGGTTGTAAGCTCTTCTTACACTCCATGTGGCCCGGTAGTTCTGCTTGTCGACACCTTCGAAGTCAACTTCGGCAAAGCCGTCGGAGGTACCGTCCCTGAGAATTCCCCGTACATCGCCCTGTTTTATGGTATTGTCCCCTACGTCGTTGATGTCTATTCCGCCTTCTGCGGTTCTGTACCTGGGCGTTTTCGCATACAATGCCAGGCACAGCGCATCGAGAATGGTAGATTTTCCGGCCCCGGTAGGTCCCGTAATGGCAAAGATCCCTGCCGATTTCAAGGGCTCCCCGGTAAAATCTATTTCCGTTATCCCTTCGAGGGAAGCCAGGTTCTTGATGCGGACACTGAGTATTTTCATGTGACTGGATTGGGTTAAATAGATATTCGGTTATTAAGTTATTCAGGCAACATACACGAGATCAATAATCAGATAACCAGTGATTAAACAATGATTTATCAGGGCTAATGGCCATCTTGTTCCGGCAGTTCCCCGTTTACCCGGTGAAACAGTTCCCGGAGTTCTTCGGGGAGGGCATTGCCGTACCTGGAGTGATATACCTTTTCCAGGACTTCGAGAGGTTGTAGTTCCTTTAACTGGTCCGGGTTGGTTACCGTATCGTTACCGGCGGTGTTCGTCACCGTATAACGTACATCGATCCTGGTAAGGCGTACGTCCTTGTCCCTGAGGGCGGTTTCGATGCGGTGGCGGAGGGAGGGTTCCGGCCCTTCGAGCAACACCCTTACTTCCAGATAGGGGGGAGGGGCATCGCTCCCGGAGATATCCGGCAGTTTTGAGATGGCTTTTAATACCTCTTCCAGTTTTTCCGGGGCAGGAGGAATCCTTTTAAGCGGTACCGATACGGGAACTTCCAGGCTGCGGATATTTACGGCAGTATGGTTTTCCAGGTCGAAAAGAACGACCTGGTGCCTGTATGTTATCTCGGAAAACGACATGGGAAGCGGGCTTCCGCTATACCTGATATGATCTTTGCCCCCGATCCGCTGGGCTTTGTGGATATGCCCGAGGGCCACATAACAGATATCCTTGTGAAAGGCTGAAGCCGATACACATTCCACCCCGCCCATGATAAGCCGTTCGGCTTTGTCCATATCACTGATCTCGGCCTGGCGTGCGTGAAGATGCCCCATGGCGATAACGGGCTGTTCCGGCTGCTTAAACCGCAACAGGTGCTCGTAAAGTGCCGCATACAGTGCTGCGACCCCGTCGGTGTAGGGATTGTCGCTGTCCGGTACCTGGGGATAATCTCCCATACGCAAAAAGGGAACAGCCATGCACCAGGCTTCCGTTTTCCCGGTTTTTCCCTGTATGGGGATGAGCAGCTTGTCGTAATCGATAGTGCCGTCATCCTTTTTTTCTACGATTCCCGTAATATGGATATTGGAAGATTCCAGCAGTGGTTTCGGGGATTCCAGCCGGGAAGCAGAATCGTGATTGCCCGCCGTGATGATCACCTGAAGATCGGGGCAAGCTGTAGTGGCACGGCGGAGAAAGTTATAGAACAGCCTTACCGAAGCGGCGGAAGGATTGGCCAGGTCAAAAACATCCCCGCTTACCAGCAATACGTCTACCTGTTCTTCCTGTAGCGTGTTTTCCAGCCATTCCAGGAATTCCCGGTGTTCGCAGGTCCGGTCGTACTCGTGAAAAAGCTGGCCGATATGCCAGTCGGCAGTATGGAGGATCTTCATGACATCGGGAGATTTATATTGATGGTTTTTGCTACCTGACGATCGATGCAAGATAGCTGTTTTGCCAGGAAAAAGCAACGGGTAAAGAAGGGTGACTTCAGGGTACAAAAAAAGGCAAGCTACCTACATCGCACCGCTACGACCGCATACCCTTGCTGCGTTCCCACCCTGGGGGATTCTGCAGGAGCTGGTCGTGTAGGACTTGCCGGGTGCAAAGTTATTACTTTTTTATATTTTCCAAAAGGTTTTCCCGTTTTAATTTTATTGAATAAATTGGCACTTTCAATTGGACAGTTTCTCAAATATCACGAGTAATGCTTAAGTGGTTTAACATCAATATCCTGCTCTGTTTTTTTGTAGCCTGTAACGGCGAACACGCTTCGTCAAGGCGTTTTTCCGTGACACTGGAAGGCGGGGAAAAAGTGTCGTACAACAAGCCTGTACAGGTAAAAGTATCATCTAAAAAAGATATTGCCATCGATTCGGTGGCTTATGTCATAAACGGTGTTTCCCTGAAACAGGAAAACGGCGGGCTTACCCTGAAGAACGCCCCGCTGGGGCACCAGGAGCTCGAAGCAACGGTATATTACGGGGATTCTTCCGATAAGATATCGGTACCCATAACCATTCTGGCCGACAGGGAACCGGAATTGTATACCTATGAAATTATAAAGGAATACCCTCACGACGGAGAGGCCTTTACGCAGGGGCTGGAGTTCTACCGGGACACCCTTTATGAAAGTACGGGAAGGCGCGGGCATTCTTCCCTTCGCAAAACAGATTATGCCACGGGTAAGGTATGGAAAAAGAAGCCCTTGGAACAAACGTTGTTCGGAGAGGGGCTTACGATCATGAACGACAGGATCTACCAGCTTACCTGGCAGGCCGGCAAGGGACTGGTTTACGACATGGATTTTAACCTGCTCAGCGAATTTGACTATGGGAACAGCAAGGAAGGCTGGGGATTGTGTAATGACGGTACCCGTATTTTTAAAAGTGATGGTACCTCGAAGATCTGGATCCTGGACCCGGAGACCCTGGAGGAAAAGGGGCATATAGAAACGGTAACCAATACTTCGGTATTCTCGATGGCCAACGAGCTGGAATATGCCCATGACAGGATATATGCCAACACCTGGCAGAAAGACGGCGTAATGATCATCAATCCCGAAAACGGGATTATAGAGGGGGTTGTCGACCTTCGCGGACTGAAGGACAAGGTGACCCAGAAACCCGATCTCGATGTGCTGAACGGTATCGCCCATTTTCCGGAACGCGATACTTTTTTCGTCACGGGAAAGAACTGGGACAAGATCTTCGAAGTGAAAATCGTCCCGAAAGGAAAATAAACGGTATTTACGGCATGTTTTGGCCAACGTGCATTATTACCGTCCTTTATTATTCCCGCATAACCCATTATCCCATTGCATTGCCACATTATCACATATTATCAAATTGGCACATTGTCACATTATCAAATTATCACATTACCCCATTATCTCATGTTCAAGAAAGGATAGCTGCGATCCTTCCGGCAGTTCATAAGCCTCCTTTCCCTGTTCAAATACCCTGGCCGGTAATTCGCCCTCGAGGGTAATATGCTCTCCCGATACATGGAGCCAGCTGCCTTCCCGCAATCCTACTACAGCCTGTGGATTGATCTTGTGAAATTCCCTGATGCGCGTTTCCCGTGTTTCCCCCATATGCGTACTTCGGGTATCGGGGTCGAGGTAATGCGGGTTGATATTGAAGGAAACCGCCCCGAGCGTATCGAAGGAAGGGGGATAAACAATGGGCATGTCGTTGGTGGTCTGCATGGTCAGCCCGGTGATATTGGCCCCGGCACTGGTACCGAAATAGGGCAGCCCGCCGAATACAGCCTCCCTGAGTGGCTGTACAATCCCGTTTTCATACAGCTGCTTTACGAGTAAAAAGGTGTTCCCTCCCCCGGTAAACACCGCCCTGGCATTCCGGATAGCCCGGACGGGATCGGAAAAAGTATGTAACCCGATGACTTTTTTGCCTATCTCTCCCAGTCCCCCGGCAGCGGTTTCGGTATAGGCATCGTGCGTCATCCCTCCCGGACGGGCATAGGGAATGAAAATAATCTCGTCCGTACCGGCGAAAAAAGTTTGCAATCGCGGTAAGATGTAAGATAAATAAGGGCTTCCGTGAACTGTTGAGGTACTGGCGATAATTAATTTTCTGCGATTTGTCTGTGGTCGGTTCATCTACTGACGGGTATTTTTTGTAACTTTAAATGGACACCGGGGCATTTAACAAAAATTTAATTGCCACAGTGTTTTTTTTACGGTAATCTTGTGTTTCGTTATATGGCATTCACTACCGTATATTAAAAGCTAAAGTAAAAACAAAAAAAGCTCCATGCAAAAAATACTATGTACCCTTCTGTTCCTGTGTGTCCTGATTGCCGGTGCCCAGGACGGCAGAACCATACTCCGCGGAAAAGTGATCTACAGGAATTCCGGTGTACCCAATCAGAATGTCATTAACATAGATACGGAAAAAGCCACGATAACAAATAAGGACGGTGAATTCGAGATCTATGTACAGCAAGGCGACCACCTGGCGTTCTCTGCGGTGAATTACAGGCTGAAAACGGTAGAGATTACTGAGGGGATACTGGACAATAACCGCCTGGTCGTCGAGGTAAACGAACGGGTAAATGCCCTGGATGAAGTGGTGGTAACTCCTGATAATGAAGAGAAATTTCTCGAGCTTAAAGGAGAGGAATTCAAACAGTTTGATTATGCCGACGACTATTCCACGGAAGCACAGAACATGGCGACTCCTGAAAAACGGTTGCAGAACGGGATTAATTTTGTCAATATCTTCAAAGCCCTTTTCGTCAAGGATAAAGAAGAAGACCAACAACTACAGCTTAGGGTCAGCGAGGTACTCCGGCAAGTTTATGACGATGAGTTTTTTGTGCTCGACCTGAAAATACCCGAGGATAAAATAGATGATTTCCTCTTCTACCTCGACGACAGGATACCGAGGCAGTCCCTGCTCCGGAAAGAAAACGAATTTGAACTTATCGACCTCCTGGTACAGGAAAGTGAATCTTACCGGGAAACGCTTAAAGAGTAATCCCGGAAGGTATCAAAATTTCGATGGCCGTTGCGATATAACCGTAAAAATAGGTATTTGTTGATGCTGTGTTCCCTGTGCCTGTACGGTGTACGGTCGCAGGCGCAAGACAGGCTGAGGGGAGCGGTGAGCTCCTTGTCGTCTGAGACTTCTGCCATACATGTGTTGAACACCTCACGGCATAAAGCTACGATCACCGATGCCAACGGACGGTTTGAAATTCCTGCCTCGGAGGGAGATTCCGTAGTGTTTTCCGGGGTACAGTTTTACAGGGAAACCATTGTCGTTACTGCAGATATGCTGACCAACCCGGATTTTACCGTGTACCTGCGCGAAAAGGTTACGGAACTGGATGAAGTGGTGCTCAGGAACCTGACCGGAAACCTCACTACCGACATGAGGCGTATAAAAACGGATAGCGTAACCTCTTTCTCCCTCGGATTGCCCAATGCCCATAAGGTACCCCTCCCCAAAACGGAACGCAAGCTGCTGGAAGCGACCACCGGGGGCGGGTTTATCCCTTTGAACCCGGTTATAAATGCCATTACCGGCCGTACGAAGCGGCTGAAAAAGTATGTGCGGCTGGAAAGGGAAAACAAGGCAATGGAGGAAATACGGCAACGGGTAGGAGATCACTTTTTTGACGAAATGGGAATTCCCGAAGTGCATATCAGCGATTTTCTCTTTTATTGCCAGGCACGCCCCGTATTCGGTTACCTGAAGGATAACCCCGATATCATGGCAGTTACCGATTCCCTGCGGATATATGCGGAAAAATACCTGGAAGATCAGGAAGCGGATGCTGATTAGGTTATATTTGGTTAACTTGCAAATTGTTTCATTCACTAACACCATTTATACCGATGACCGTTTACAGATTGTTTATGTACTGCTTTGTCTCCCTGCTGGTTAGCGGCGTTTTCGCCCAGGAAAAACCGGAAAAGGGGCATGAAAACACCAATAAATTCCGGCAGATGTACCGGGAATTCGCCACCCCCAACAGGTACCGTACCGCTGCCGGGGCGCCCGGTTCCGCCTATTATCAGCAAAGGGCCGACTATAAAATGGACATAGAGCTGGACGACCGGGATAAGAGACTCTATGGCGAAGAGACCATTACGTATACCAATAACTCTCCGGATGCCCTGGAATATCTCTGGGTACAACTCGATCAGAATATCCGTTCAGAAGATTCACCTGCCCTGCTCCGGGACCCGGAGCATATACCCCCCGTTCAGAAGGAAGAAGAATTTGTGGCCAACCACATGAAGGCACCTTTTGACGGCGGATTCCGTATTGAACACGTGAAGGATACAGGGGGAAAGGCCCTTCCCTATACCATCAATTTTACCATGATGCGCATAGATATCCCGGAACCCTTGCTGCCCGGGGAAAAGATGTCTTTCTCCATAAAATGGTGGTATAATATCAATGACCATACCATTGATGGCGCCCGCAGCGGATATGAATATTTTGAAAAGGACGGTAACAGGGCGTATGTCATAGCCCAGTTTTTCCCGAGAATGGCTGTATATGACGATGTGGAAGGCTGGCAGAACTACCAGTTCTGGGGCGACGGGGAATACGCGCTTCCTTTCGGGAACTACGAAGTAAACATCACCGTACCGTCCGATCATGTTATGGATGCCACGGGAACACTGCAAAACCGTAAGGATGTATACTCCAAAGCCATGATACAGCGGTATGAAAAAGCAGCAAAGTCTTTCGACCGGCCTGTTGTCATCGCTACCCAGGAGGAAGCAGAAGTCAGGGAAAAAGGATTTTCCGACAAGAAAAGCACCTGGAAATTCAAGGCGGAAAATGTGCGCGATTTTGCCTTCGCCACCTCCAGGAAGTTTATACTGGATGCCATGGCCGTAGCGATAGGGGGGAAGACCGTCATGGCCCAGTCTTTATACCCCAGGGAGGGAAATCCGCTCTGGGAAGCGTATTCCACCCGGGTCGTGGCGCATACCCTGAAGTCGTATTCCGGCTATACTTTTGAATACCCCTACCCGAAGGCCGTATCCGTTCACGCAAAGGATCAGGGAATGGAATACCCGATGATCTGCTGGAACCACGGACGCCCGGAGGCAGACGGTACCTATTCCGACCGGGTTAAATACGGAATGATCAGTGTGATCATTCACGAGGTAGGGCATAACTTTTTCCCGATGATCGTCAATTCGGACGAACGGCAATGGGGCTGGATGGATGAAGGGTTGAATTCCTTCCTTCAGTTCCTTACCGAACAGGCCTTTGAGGATAATTACCCCTCCAGGAGGGGAAACCCTTCCGGGATAGTAGATTATATGAAGGGCGACCAGGATTTTATAGCCCCCATTATGAGCAATCCCGAAAACGTGTACCAGCTGGGAAATAACGCTTATGGAAAGGTGGCCACCGGGCTCAATATGCTCCGTGAAACGGTGATGGGACATGAATTGTTCGATTATGCCTTCAGTACCTATGCCCGGCGATGGATGTTCAAACACCCCACACCGGAAGATTTTTTCCGCACCATGGAAGACGCCTCCGGAGTGGAACTCGACTGGTTCTGGAGGGGCTGGTTTTATACCACCGATTGGGTGGATATGGGGATAAAGGACGTGAAAAAGTTCAATATTTCCTCCGAAGTCCCCGAAAAGGTTAGGGAAACCATGAAAGCGGATAATATTACCGGTATGCCCCGGTATTTCTACGAACTTACTTTTGAAAAGCCCGGAGGGATGCCGATGCCCCTTATCGTGGAATATTCCTATGCGGACGGAAGCAGGGAAACCGTAAAATACCCGGTAGAACTGTGGCGCAGGAATGATAAGGAGGTAACCCGGATCATCGCTTCCGAAAAGGAACTGACCGGTATTGCAATAGACCCGAAACAGGAAACTGCAGACACGGATCTTACCAATAATTACTGGCCCCGGAGGGAAGCCAGGTAGAAGTCTGGCTGTTTCGGGGAGAAACAGTAATAGTAAAAGAAACAGAGCAGGGCAGGCGGTAATTTACGGCTGCCCTGTTTTTTGAAAACTCACACAATCAGTAAGGTAAATAAAAGCTCGAATTTTTGTTTCCCGTTTGTGCTTTCACTTTATAATTTTTCTGTATATTCGCGCAGAATTCCGGAAAGCACAAGGCTTTTCAGAATTGTTCAGCCACAGGGCAATCGGGGTGTGGCGCAGTTGGTAGCGTACACGCATGGGGTGCGTGTGGTCGCTGGTTCGAGTCCAGTCACCCCGACTTGACGGAACAAAGAAGAAAAAATCTTTTTTGTTCCGTTTTTGTTTGGGTCTATTTCCTTGTTAATGTAGTAGATAAATTCCACTACTTTGTTGATTCTTTTGGTTCGGAAGGAAAATCCGTTTGGGTCTATATTTCAAATTCGTATAGTTTTTTTACAGATTCTTTTCTTTGATACCAATCATTATAAACGAGTTCTAATTTTTTTACTTCAAAAGAGCCAAAATCACGGTCAACATATCTGTCTATTATTTTTAAAAAAAGGTCTTTTTTTTGAAAATGTTTTCTAAATCGTACAATTGTTGAATGTGCAGTTTGGATAGGGTATCTTTTATCTAAACTCTGTTCGAGAGTAGTGTTTTTGAATTCGGCCCTTAAATTGTTTCTGATTTCGTTCAGTGAGTCATTATTAGTGAATCCTTGTAGCATAATGCAAGAATCGGATGCAGTCAAGCCCTTAAATTGAATCTTAAGGTTTTTATTATCCGGTAAGCACTTTTTTATTAGTTCGATGTATCTTGGTAATTCTATTTTTTTAATATCAAAACCATCGTAACAGG
The DNA here is from genome assembly GCF_003285545.1 of Sinomicrobium soli. Classification (GTDB taxonomy): domain Bacteria; phylum Bacteroidota; class Bacteroidia; order Flavobacteriales; family Flavobacteriaceae; genus Sinomicrobium. Next base: position 31,648 of record NZ_QLNV01000008.1, read on the forward strand.
ATATTATAGACATAACTGTAATATGAATGTCGGAATTTGGATAATAATACTGATCGGGTTCAGCTATTTTTAGTTCGTTCAATAATTTTTGAATATTGTCTTTTGTTTTATCCGGTGGCCTGATAAGAAGGGTTATTCCAAATCTTCGGTCAGATTTTGAGTCTATCAAATCGTCAGTTTTGTATCCGTCAGATAAAATTTTGTGGATTGATTCATTATATAATTTCCTGTAGTGTTCCTTTAAATTCATAGATTCATCAATATCTGTACAGTATCCGGATGGTAGCTCAATGGTGCTGTTTATAAACAGTTAAATGGCTGTTATGGTCTTAAAGTTACGAATTTTCGGGTAAGAACTGATATCAGCTTCCGGTTGCAATATCTTTTCTCCATTACTGGTTGCCCGACGTTACCATACGGAGCTTTTTTAGATATGCTTTATGAAAAAAGCGGTTTCTTTTGCATTATTAAAAACAATCTGAGCATTACAATCCCTTAAAAGCCTGGAGGATTTTGCCTTGGCAGGAGGTACCAATTAATCACCGCGAGTCCATCGATATAGACCTGTTTTGCCTCGGTATTATCGGATATAAAGGATTTTATAAGATAGAAGAAGAAGTAAAACATGTCTATGGAAATCACGCTTTTGGTTTTATTGACCCTGCCAATATTAATGACCAATTTACATTTTTACGTTTCTTTATCAGACAGGGCCCAGAAACAGACGAAAAAGCAACAGGGCACCCCAGCCGACGTCGTTGGGTAACTTTGGTTGCGGACCCCGGACCTCACGACCAAAAAGGTGTAATAAAAATAAACAACTTCCCCATTTGCGGGGAGTGAATCTGTGGTGCTGGAATCTGCGGTATGGCAAAAACAAAACCATGACGCGGAAAAAGAATATCACCATCGGGGAAAACAGCAAGAGATTTTCCCTTTTTTGGTTAAATTAGTAATCATATAGGATATATTATGGGAATTGCTGTTTCAGACTGAATTAAGTAGGTTTCGGGGTGACCTTAACGAATTAAAAAACCTGTTAAAGAATATGAAAATCATCTGATTATGCCAATAAAAATTTATTACTTTCTTCTTGCCATGCTTTTACCTTTTATGACCTACTCTCAATTAGACAGTATTCCGGTAAATAATGATAAAGCCTTCCTGATACGCTCAAAAGAGCTTAACGAACCGAGAAGTATATGGATGCATCTACCCGCTGATTACGATTCAACCAAAAAAACCTATCCTGTACTCTATTTATTGGATGGTGAGGGGCATTTTAAATATGTTTCCGACCTTGTGGACTATCTTTCAGCTTACGATAGGAATAGGATTTCTGAGATGATAGTGGTTGCCATTCCCAATGTTAACCGGGGAAGAGACTTTACACCTGTTCAGTTATTCACTGGAAAAACAGGCCAATCGAGAACATCAGATACTGACGGCGGATATAACTTCCTGCAATTTATACAGAATGAACTTGTTCCCTATGTCGATACTAATTACAGGACTGCTCCTTATCGAGTTTTAGCGGGGCATTCCTTGGCCGGGCTTTTTAGTTTATATACAAAGACAACAAGCCCTGATTTGTTTAATGCAACAATACTCATGAGCCCGGCCATTGATATTGATGGCGGAAATACAAAAATCCTTGATGATTTTAAATCGTTTTTAAAAGGTCATCAGAATTTTCAGGATAAATTTTTTATCTCCATTGGAAATGAAAATACTCAGGCGGTTGATGCCGTTGTCGGGCAATTGACAAAGTTTACATCTAAAAGTATGGATTGGGAATTTAAAAAATATGAAGACGAAAATCATTTTTCGGTGACTTATAAAAGCATGTTTGATGCCCTTAAATTTATCTATAGAGATTGGTTCATAGATAATTACAGCACAGCAAATATGACCTATGATGAAATCCGGTCACATTTTGATAAATTGTCCGAAGAGTTTGGCTATACTATTGTACCTGGAGAAGATCTTATGAATAACTATGGTTATAAACAACTTAGATCGAATAATATAGATGACGCTATTAAAATATTCGAGCAGAATGTAAAAAACTATCCCGGTTCATGGAATGCTTATGATAGCATGGGCGAAGCGTATATGAAAAAAGGCAAAAGACAACTGGCCATAGAAAATTATGAGAAATCAATAGCTTTAAATCCTGATAATGAAGGAGGAAGAGAAATGCTGGAAAAACTTAAAGCAAACGGCGATGAAAAACGTAAAGATTAAAGTGATCTGCAAAGCAGGGTTCAAAACCCTTCTTTCACCTCCTTATTAACTGTCGACGGACTCGTTCCGAACTGTTTTTTAAAACAGGTAGAAAAGTAGTTAGGGTCGGAAAATCCGATTTTATAGGAGACGTCGTTAACGGGAAGGTTTTCCCTGACGATCAGTTCGTATGCGATGTTCAGTTTATATCTCCTGATATAAGACATGGGAGTGAGGCCGGTTAGGGCCTTGGTTTTCCGGGTTAAGGTCGTTTTACTGCAATTCAGCTCTTCCGCCAGAACTTTAACCGAGATTTCCTGCATGCTCAGGTTGTTTTCTATAAACCCGTTAAGGGTTTCTATGAATTCCTTGTCATACGGGCTGATCGTGTTTTGTTCGTCGTCGAGCGTATCGAGGCCCTGGAATTTTTTGCGCAGTTTTTTCCTATTACTGATGATGGAATTGACCGTAGCGGTAAGAAACTCGAACTTAAAGGGTTTGGTAACATACGCATCCGCTCCGTGTTTCATTCCTTTTACCTGTTCGTCAAGCGAATTCTTTGAAGTAAGCAGAATGACCGGGATGTGTGATGTGGCCCGGGTATCCTTGATCTTGTCACATACGGTATAGCCGTCCATTACCGGCATCTTGATATCGCTGATCACAAGATCAGGGTTTTTCCTGTAGGCCAGTTCAAACCCTTCCTTGCCGTTAAAGGCCGACAGTACCTTAAAATGGGCAGACAGTTCCCGTACCAGGAAGGTATTCATGTCGGTATCATCCTCGATAACCAGTATGGCAGGCAGGTTGTTTCTGGTATTGGTCACCGGGGTATTACTGTCGGTATATGACACAGAGCCTTCGGTGAGGTAGTTGTAATTGCCGTAACTCCGGGAAACGATCTCTTCCGGATTGAAGTCACTTTTTTTACAGGGGATATCCAGGTGAAATGCTGTTCCCTTTCCCGGCTCTGACGAAACCGACAGGCTTCCGCGGTGCGCATCTACCAGCCCTTTTACGATAGACAGCCCCAGTCCGGTGCCGTGCCTGTTCTCTGCATCTGACCTGGACTGGTACCGGTCGAACAGGTGTTCCAGTTCTTCTTCCGAAAGCCCTTCACCACTGTTAAAGACCGTAATTTTTAACGAGCTGTCAACATCGACAGTAAGTGTGACCTGCCCTCCTTCGGGGGTAAACTTTACGGCATTTGAAAGGAGGTTCCAAAGTATACGTTTGAGCTTTTCCGTATCGATGTACACGGGCTTTTCGCTGTGCGACACTACGGAGAGATCAATACACTTCTGTTTGCACTTTTCGAGAAAGGAGCTGTAAATATCCTCGTTGAACCGCGTAAGGTCGGTTTTGGAGATGACGAGTTTAAGGTTGTGATCACTGTTGATCTTCCGGAAGTCCAGGAGGTCGATGATCAGGTGGTACAGGCGGTCCGTATTTCGCTTTATAAGGTTCAGGTTTTCCCGGGTATTTCCGGAATTTGTCTCCTGTTCCATCAGTCTTTCCAGGGGGGCGGCGATCATGGTCAGCGGAGTTTTGAAATCGTGGGAGATGTTGGTGAAGAACTCCAGCTTTTTTTCGTTCAGGTCCTTCATGGCCTGGATCTTTATTTCCGATATCTCCAGTTCCTTTTTAACCCTTGCCCTGTACATCAAAAAACGGTTAAGCACATAAATTCCCGATACGGCCAGGACGAAATAAGTGATGTAGGCCCATGTACTTTGATACCACGGAGGCGTGATAATGATGGAGAGATTGGTAGGAGGAGAACTGCTCTTGTTGAATTTATCTACCGATTTCACCTGGAAAGTATATTCCCCGGGGGCCATGTTGGTATATGCTATCTGCGGGATCTTGTCGAGTGTGGTCCAGCTTTCCTGCAGGCCGAGCATCCGGTATTGAAAGGTATGGTGTTTTGTCGGCGTTTCACTGTCGTTGAAAAAATGAATGGTGAATGAATTCCTTTTAAAAGGGAGTTTTAAACGGTCTGTAGTTTCGAGGGGCTGTGTTAAAAGGGAATCGCCGGCTTTTTTTATACTGGTGTTGCGAAAGGTTATATCGGAGATAAACACCCGGGAATGATCGGTGATCTCCGGCTTCTTCAGCGGGTCGAATTCGATAAACCCCTTTACGGTTCCGAACAGTAGCTTTCCGTTTTGGAGCAAAGCGGAAGCAAAGGGGGAAAACTCATTGGCCGGTAACCCGAAGTTGCGGTCGTAGGTATCGATACCATTGTCCCTGTTCAGTCTGGACAAACCAGAAATACTCGATATCCAGAGATTTTGTTCTCCGTCTTTTTCTATCCTGAGCAGAAAATTGGAACTGAGCCCGTTTTCATTGGTATAGGTCCGTATCGGTTTTCCCTCCCGGTTGATATGCACAAGGCCATGCCCCCTGGTGGCCAGCCACAGGGAACCGTCAGGGTCAAAGCTAAAATCGTTCAGTTTGCTTTCCGGCCGGTAGAAACTGCGCAATACCCTGTCCTTGCTGTCGAGGTAGTAAATATCGCCGTTGTATTCATAGGAATAAATACGGTTTTCGTATTGTCTTATTACCTGCGACTGGTAATTGAAGAGCGTATCTCCGGAAGCCCTGACTATGGGAATTTTTGAAAAATCATGCGTTTTCAGGTCCAGTACCCCCAATCCCTTGTACATCGAATTTATGACAAGAGTATCAGGGGAAACCTGGTCTATGAAATTGATGTTCTGCCCGTTCATGATGCCTTTGGTAAAGGGGTAGAGGGTGGAAATGTGGTTTCCTTCCCCGGAGAACTGCCCCAGCCCCCCGTCGTAGGTGCCTATCCAGATATCGCCCGAGCCGGCTTCACCGATAGCCAGTATTTTCGATCCGTGCATCAACGTCATGCAATCGTTATAGCCTATTGCAAATTCTACCCGGTCCTGTCCCTTCATTTTCAGGAATCCCATATTGGTACCCAGCCAGAGGTTCTGCTCCGAATCTTCATAGCAGGCCGTAGCATGGGTAGACAGGGGGAGCTTCCGGTCGAGTCCCTTGTCGCGGGTAATATTCTTAAAAAACGTTTCCCGGCTGCTCAGGTAAGCCAGTCCGGAATCGTAGGTGCCGGCCCAGAAATCCCCGTTGTTTAGCACAAGCAGATTATATATATTATTACTCTCGATAAACTCTTCATTGTTCGTATGACTGAACAGGTGGTTACCCAGGACAAAATCCCGGTTGAGTTCGAAAATCCCGTTTCCGTCGGTAGCGACCAGTACGGATGTTCCGTTCTCTTTGATATCCTTGATGGGATAGGTATTGGGAAGGTCTATTTCAGACAGTCCGTCCGGCCCGTAGCGGAATATCCTGCCACCGGGGGTGGCCGCGAGGACCTCGTTGCGGATAACTTCCAGGCAGTTTATCACCTGTCCCTGCAGGACCCTTCTGGTCTCGACAAGCTTTCCCGGTTCCGGTTTGAAGATTCTCAGACCCAGCTGGTTTCCCAGTCCGAGGAAAAAGTGTTCCCCGTAATAGGCCATCTTTCTGAGGTTTCCCCTGAAATCAGTTTGAAAAGCGGTGGTCGTATAGTCGGGGTTCACCTTGTACAGGTGGCTGGGGGTAATGAAGTAAATGGCTCCGCCGTCAATCCCGATGATATCCTTGACATTGCCCCCGAAAATGTTCCGGAAGGTACCCTTTACCCGGTCCAGTACATAGATGCCTTCACCCGAGCCGATCCATACCCGGTTTTTATCATCTACCAGTATCTTGTTGATATCCTTGCCGTCAAGATCGTTGTAGTTCCTGAAATTTATTCCGTCATACCGGGTAATGCTGTTTTGGGTCCCTATCCACAGGTAACCGTATTGGTCCTTTGCAATGGCCTTGACCTTGTTTTGGGGCAACCCATCCAGTTCCGACAGGGAGAATGAATTTTTTACGGATTGACCCCTGAGCGGCAGAAGGCCGTAAAAGAGAAAAAGAGAGCCTATGAGAAAAATTCGTTTCATAAAAACATCATTCATCCTGTCGTTTGACATGATTCAGCTACTATAGGATATTTAACATTTTTTTATTACAAAGACCCGGGGTAAACGCTGTTTATTTTGGGGATTTATTATTTATAACGCTTTTTATTTTTCATAATAAATAAAGTGTAATGCAAACATAGCGGATTTTATATTGTGATTGACGAGTAGCGCGAATATAGAGATTGATTGTCAAATTAACTTAAAAAATTGTAGATATAGATGTTTTTTTAAAGATTTTGGGGTCTATTTTAAAGGTTTTTTGCGCATCAAATAAGTTTCTTTGTCTGGTGATTAGCTAACGAACTAAACTTTAACATTTATGAGAATCCGGAATTGTTTATTTCATTTTCCAGTTTTACTGGCTTTTATGGTCTGTACGGGCTTATCGGGGCAGACCGTGATCAGTGGAAGCGTATTTTCTTCACAGGACGGGGAACCTTTGCCCGGTGTCAATATTGTAATACAGGGAACCTCGGAAGGGACCGTGACCGATTTCGACGGTAAATACAGCCTCACTGTCCATACGGAAAATCCTGTATTGGTGTTCAGCTACGTGGGTTTTAAAAGCCAGAGTGTTGCCGCAGGGAACAAAACAGTGGTGGATGTCGGTATGGAAGAAGACCTCTCCGCACTGGATGAGGTTATAGTGGTGGGCTACGGTACCCAGAGGAGGAGAGATGTTACCGGGGCAATTTCTTCCATCAGTACAAAAGATGTGGAAGGCGTTCCCGTACGGAGCGTGGACCAGGTGCTGCAGGGCAGGGCTGCGGGAGTTTCTTTTGTACAGAGTTCGGGAATGCCCGGTGCCGGTGCTTCCATAAGGATACGGGGAGGAAACTCCATCAACGGTAGTAACGAACCCCTTTATGTGATCGATGGTGTGCCCATTACGGTAAATATCGGTGATGCCGCTTCATTAAACCCGCTTAACAGCATTAACCCGAGCGATGTGGAATCTATTGAGATACTGAAAGATGCATCTGCCACCTCTATTTACGGTTCCCGGGGCGGGAACGGGGTAGTATTGATTACCACCAAAAGAGGGAAATCGGGAAAAGGAAGAGTGAATGTAAATTATTATTCAGGTATCCAGAAAGAAACAAAAAGGTATAACCTGCTGAATGCAAAGCAGTTTGAAACTTTGGCCAATGAAGCCAGTATTGCAGATGGCGGCCCCATACTGTACGACCCGGCACTCCACCCGGCAACTACCGACTGGCAGGACGCCATGTTGCGCAATTTTGCCCCGGTACACGATGTGAATGTGTCTGCAAACGGCGGAAAGGAAGGGAGCACCTATATGGCATCGTTCGGGTATTTCAAGCAGGAAGGGATTATAAAAACTTCAGATCTCGAACGCTATTCGTTCCGCCTGAATATGGACCAGGTCATATCCGATAAGGTGAAAATAGGGAATAACCTGTCGGCCAGCTATGTGCAGACCAACAGGGCCAATAACGGTTCCCTGTTCTCCATGCTTACCCTGCCTCCCAATCTGCCGGTAAAACAGCCGGATGGCAGCTATACACAGTTCAACAATCTCGGTATTGGCTTCAATAACCCCATAGCCCTGCTCAATGATTATAAAAACCTGACCAAGACTTTCAGGGCCATAGGCAACCTGTTTGTCAGTGTGGAGCTTATGGAAGGGTTGACGGTCAAGAGCAGCTGGGGGCTGGATTATATCAATAACAGGAACGATACGTACCTTCCGCAAACGGTATATACCGGGGCATTGATAGGAGGGGACGGCTCCGTTTTTACGGGGAGGTCCATTACCTGGCTGAATGAGAATACCGCAAATTTCGTACGGTCTTTTCAGGATCACAAAATAGATGTCCTTGTAGGTTTTACCCAGCAGAGTTCACGGTATGAATCCCTGGGAGCTTCGGCTACCGGTTTTTTAAACGACATCACCAATACCAACTCTTTGGGACTGGGCGATCCCGAGGCGGCAGTACTTCCCTCGTCTTCTTCGTCGAACTGGGTGATCCACAGTTATATCGGAAGGGTGAATTACAATTTCAGGGACCGCTACCTCCTGACATTGACCGGCAGGGTCGACGGGTCGTCGAGGTTCGGTTCGAATAACAGGTACGGTTTCTTTCCTTCTGCGGCCTTCTCCTGGAGAGCGATTGATGAAGCGTTTATAGAAAACCTCAATGTGTTCAGCGACATGAAAGTGAGAACCAGCTACGGGATCACCGGAAACCAGGAAGGGATCGGGAATTACCCGGCGATCGACCTGTGGGGAGGGACCCAGTATGTGATCGGCGACCAGATCGTATCCGGGATTACCCCGTACCAGATGGGAAACAGGAACCTTAAATGGGAACGTACGCAACAGCTGGACGTAGGCCTGGAACTCGGGTTTTTCAACAACGATCTCACGCTGGTCACCGACCTTTACTACAAAAAGACCAACGATCTGCTGCTCAATGTCCAGGTGCCGGCCACTTCGGGTTTTACCGAAGGGACCAGGAATATCGGGTCGATAGAGAACCGGGGGGTGGAACTGACGGTCAATGCGACTCCTTTTCACGGCGAAAAACTGAACTGGAACAGTAGTTTTAACATTACCTTCAACAGGAATGAGATCCTCAACCTGGGCGGGGAAGAAGAGATACTTCCTTCGTCTTCACCTACCATACTCCGCTTGGGTGAAAGCCTCGGTACCTTCTACGGGTATAAGTCGGAAGGGCTTTTTCAGAGCCTGGAAGAAGTGGTTTCTTCGGCTCAGCCTACGGCCCGGCCCGGAGATGTGCGATATGTAGATTACAATGGGGACGGGGTGATCAACGATAACGACCGGCAGATTATAGGTAATGCCCAGCCGAAATTTTTCGGGGGTTTTTCCAATACCCTGAGTTATAAAGGATGGGAGCTGACCTGCCTGCTGCAGTATTCCTACGGGAACGATCTCTATAACCTCAACCTGAGAACTCTCGAAAACCTTACCGGACTACAGAACCAGCGCACCACGGTAATGGACCGGTGGACTGCAGACAACAGGAATACGTATGTTCCCAGGGCCACGGCTACCAAACCCATGGATGTATCTTATGACCGTTATGTGGAAGATGGGTCCTATTTAAGGCTTAAGACTTTACAGCTGGGCTACAATATCCCTTCCGGTATTATCGACCGGCTCGGGCTCAGCAATGCACGGATCTTCATCAATGCACAAAACCTGGTGACCTGGACCAACTACACCGGCCTCGACCCGGAAGTCAGCAGGTATGGTTCCGACAATATCAACCAGGGCTTCGACTCCGGTGCATACCCTAATACGATGACTATCACTACCGGGGTTAATATCAATTTCTAATACCAAGAGAATTATGAAAAAAATACTGTTTACCGTTCTTGTCATAGTCTTGTACGGTTGTTCCAAACTGGATATAGAACCGGATGGGGTAAATACTTCCGACAACCTGTTTAAATCGGCCAAAGATGCCCAGGCCACGGTAAATGCCATATATGCGGCCCTGCAGACCCACGATGTGTACAACCAGTTCATGGAAGTAGTCCAGTCGCAGGGAACCGATGATGCCGAATGGGGATACGGGCGCAATACCAGCAACGGGGATAAACTGCAGATGGATAAATTCCAGTTCGACGCTTCCTCCGGCCTGGTCTACCGATTCTGGGAAAACCATTACAAGAATATCAACCGGGCCAATATAGTCATTAAGAACATTCCCGGAATGGAGCTCGATGAGGAGGTTAAAAACCGCTTTCTGGGGGAAGCCCGTTTTCTCCGTGCCCTGATGTATTTCAACATGGTAAGGCTGTTCGGAAAAGTTCCCCTGCTCACTTCGCCTACCGAGGTGCTTGAAAACCTGGATGTGGCAAGGTCGGAAGTCGAAGAGGTCTACGACCAGATAGAAGCCGATCTGCAGTTCGGAAAAGAACACCTGCCTTCCCAGTACAGCCCTTCCGACTACGGGAGGCCTACCCGGGGAGCAGCAATGTCCCTGCTCGCAAAAGTATACCTGACCCGGAAAGATTATCAGAAAGCAGCGGCGGAGGCCCGGAGCGTTATGGACCTTAAAATATACAGCCTGTGGCCTGAGTATGAAGAGGTGTTCGACATTGCCAATGAGAATACCGGGGAGTCTATTTTTGAGATACAGTTTACCAATACCCAGGGAACGAGTTCTACCGTGAGTTCATCCTACCAGGGGTTTTTCAAACCTCCTTCCAGTGTCTTGCCTCCCGGTCCGGAAGGCTTTGCCGGGTACGGGGATAATCCCGTTACCGAAAACCATTACCTGTCTTATGCTCCGGGAGATAAAAGAAGGGAAGTTAACGTATTGTACATCCCCACGGCACCTTCCTCAATTCAGTATCCCTACTACGTGAATAAATACCACGACCCCAATGCCATCACGGTGGAAGATGGCGGGAATAACTACTACATCCTGCGATATGCCGATATCCTCCTGATGTATGCCGAAGCAGAGAATGAACTGAGTGCGGGAAGTCCGCAGGCCTATGAAGCATTTAACCAGGTAAGGCGGCGGGCCTTCGGTTACCCGGTACAGGCACCGTCTCCGGCCGATCTGACGACAGGGCTGAGCCAGGAACAGTTCAGGGATAGCATCATGCTGGAACGGAGACATGAATTTGCCTTTGAAGGACAAAGGCGTTTTGACCTGCTCAGGTGGGGAAAACTGCTGGAAGCCATGAATGCCCAGGACCCTACCATAGATATACAGGACAGGTATGTATTATTTCCTATCCCGACAGATGAACTTCTGCTCAACGACCTGCTCGACCAGAACGAAGGGTACTAATATTCACAAACCGACTAAAACGAATTCAAATGATGAATATCAAAACAATAAGATCTGCTTATCCGCTGCTGCTGTTACTTACGGTGTTGATGCAGCTTGCGTGCGACGACAAGGAGTCGCTGAGCCAGATAGGGGACCCGGAATTTTATGTGCGGTTGCCGGATTCGCTACCGTCTACGGCCTATCCGGACAACCCGCTGGAGATCAGTGCGGAAGTGTTTTCCGAAACCGGCTTGTCCAAAGTGGAGACCCGGATGGATTTTCAGGCTGTGGAAAACAGTGAACAGCTTGCCTTTGACAATGAATATGAAGGCATTTACAATTTTACCTTTGTTCCGGGAAGGGAAGACCTCGGCAAGCAGCTGGAGTTTGTGATCGTTGCCTATAACAAGGCCGGGCATACCTATGCTGCTCCCTATTCCGTTTCTGTGGTGGCCGAACCGGTCATCATCGCTATCAACCTTCCCGAAAACCTTCCCGACTCCCTGGAAGTAGGGGAAATGCTTGAATTTGATGCCGTTATTAATTCCGGAGACGAACTGGCAAAAGTAGAAACTTTCACCGGAGATATGGTGCTGGAAGACCTTAGCGTAGAAGATTTTGAAAACCCTTTCCATATCGCCTATCCCTTCAGTTACGAATTCCTGGAAGAAGATGCCGGCGAAGACATGACCTTTACCATCAGGGTCACCGATGTGGAGCAGAAAGTCCGTGAAGCCCTGTTTACCGTATCCGTAACCGGGTTGCGGGTACCCAAACCGGTGATATCGTATGAGGATGTTCACCTGGGAATGCAGTCCAGTACGGCCTACGGTCCTTTTGCCAATTTACCTGACAATGAAATATACGCGGTCCCGGATGCGAAAGTGAATAGCGCTTCCATAGATCTCGGGGTATTCAGGAGTAGTTCATCGGGGATAAACATTTTTTCACCTTCCTATGAAAATGCCGCCACTTTTATCTACAACACCACCAACTGGGGAGGGGACAACCTCGCTTCCTGGACCGTACGCAATGCTACCGAAATAAGGAAAATAGCCCCTGGATTGCTTACGGAAGAAGCATTTGAAAGTATGGCGGATGACGAACTGATGATTAGCGTATTCGAGGCGAGCGGTCCTTCGGCAGAAGCGGTTACCGGGGTGTCTTCCGGTGATATTTTAGGATTCAGGACATCGGAAGGAAAATACGGGCTGATCCTGGTAAAAGATCTCGTGGCACAACCGTCAGGGTCCATGACCTTCGATTATAAGATACAGCAATAATGGTATGATGACATGGAAAGACCATTTATTAACTCGTAACCCGAATAGTATGAAGCCGAAAAAAATACTTTTCTGCCTGTTCATGGGAGGACTGATCTCCTGTGACGGAGATATGACAGCACCGGATAACACCCCTTTGGGAGATACTGAAAACGCGACACTCACTACAGCTGTTCCTGCCGTAGTGGAGGTCGTACAGGAAAACGGGGCGTGGACACTGAAGCGTAACGGACAGCCTTATATTGTAAAAGGGGTAGCTGCCGGAAAATCTACATATCCCGATGCGGATTATTACCTGGAGATGCTGGAATCATTCAGCGGGAATACGGCGAGGACCTACAGCGTAAATGAATATACGCAGGATGTACTGGATGCCGCCTATGCCAACGGGATCAATGTGTGCCTCGGGCTCTGGATAGGGAGAGAAACGGATGGTTTTGATTATAACGATACTACCGCGGTACAGCAGCAACTCGATAATTTAAGACAGCAGGTGCTGCAATATAAAGATCATCCTGCCTTGCTGATGTGGGGTATAGGGAATGAGGCAGACGCTTCGTATACCAATCCCAAATTATGGGATGCCGTGAACGATATCTCCATGATGATCCATACCGAGGACGGCAATCATCCCACGACGACCATGCTGGTCAACTCGTTGCCTTCTAAAGTTACAGAGATCATGAACAGGGCATCCGACCTTGACTTTCTGTCTGTTAATTCCTATGCCCCCAATCTCCCTGCAGTACTGGGTAACCTGCAGACAGCCGGGTGGACCAAGCCTTATATGATTACCGAGTTCGGGCCGAGAGGGACCTGGCAGATGGGCCCCGAACCGGCCCGTATCCTGCCTTGGGGAGCCCTGGTGGAGCAAACCAGTACCGAAAAGGCAGAAGATTACCGGAGCAGTTATAACCAGCATATCAAGGCCAATTTTAATAATGGCTGTCTCGGGTCATTTGCATTTGTCTGGGGGCACCAGACCCACGGGGATGTCCCTACCTGGTTCGGGTTTCACAATACCGAGGGCAGGTCCTTCGGGGCGGCGGATATTATGAAAAGGGTATGGTCTGACTGGTATCCGGCAAACCGTGCTCCCGAGATCACCTCGAGGAATAACATGACCCTGGAAGGAGAACATGCGGAAGATGCCGTTTCCCTGACCAAGGGAAATCTGTACCGGGCCAAGGTGGTGGCTACCGATCCTGACGGAGATCCGCTTACCTATGATTGGGTCCTTGTTCCGGAAGGAGTGGCGGGGCCCGACGGAGGGCCTCATCCGGGGCTGCCGGGATGGGTGCTTACCATATCCGGTAACGAAGCCTGGTTCAGGGCATGGGATACCGGCAATTACAGGTTGTATGCCTATGTGAAGGATGACCATAATAAAGTAGCCAGTGCCGTCATCCCTTTTCAGATCAATGAACAGTAAGACCTATGGCTGACTTTGGCCTGCCCGGGGATTTCGGGATATGAGCAAAAGGGATTTAAGAACATTTCGAAACGTAAGAGAACTCATTTGGTGAGTAAAGTGTAACCATAAAACAGGATAACATTGAAAAAGATTATTTTAATACTGGGAATGACCATCGGGGTCTTAAATGATATGAATGCCCGGGAATATGATATTTGTGTCTACGGCGAAACCTCTGCCGGGGTTACGGCCGCCGTACAGGCCGGCAGAATGGGAAAAAGTGTGGTCCTGATATCAAACTCCGCCCATGTGGGAGGTACCACGACCTCGGGGCTTACCGCTACCGATATTAACTCGCATTTGTCCATCGGCGGGCTTTCCAGGGAGTTCTACCAGAGAATTTACCGGTATTACCTCGATGCTGCCACCTGGAAAAACCAGGAGAGGGACGCATATTTTCAGTCCATCGTAAAAAGGGTATTTAAAGGGAAAAGCGATCCGCTGAAAATGCAATGGGTATATGAATCACACGTTGCGGAGCAGATCATGAGAACCATGCTGCTGGAAGCGGGAGTCAGGGTGCTTTTTAACGAGCGGCTGGACCTGGAAAACGGGGTGGTCAAAAAGGAAAACACCATCCATAAGATTACGATGGAAAGCGGAGAGGAAATTACAGCAAAAGTGTTTATAGATGCCACCTACGAGGGCGACCTGATGGCAAAAGCAGGAGTTTCCTATACCTATGGGAGAGATGCCAACAGCGACTATAACGAAACGTATAACGGGTATCGCCCCAATGAGATAGTCGGCCTGGAGGAGAAGGGGATTTCGGTAGACCCCTACAGGGTTAAGGGAGATCCTGCATCCGGGCTGCTGCCTTTTATAGAAGCTGATGCGGGGACTGTGCCGGGCAGTGCAGACAAACGTATGCAGTCGTACTGCTACAGGCTTACGCTTACCGACGACCCTGCCAACAGGGTACCCATCCGTAAACCGGAAAACTACGACCCGCTGTGGTTTGAAGTACTTGCCCGCCAGCTGGAACTCGACCCTGCCATTCCCCTTAGAAAAAAGCTGATTACACTCACTCCCATGCCCAACAGGAAGACGGACACCAACCATCTTGATTTCGTCGGTGCGAATTACAGCTATACGGAAGGAAGTTACGAAGAAAGGGAAAAGATTGCAGCCCTGCACAAGGATTACGCCCTGGGGAAACTCTGGTTCCTGGCCAATGATCCCAGGGTACCGGAACACATACGTGAGGAGATGAGTGAATGGGGACTGGCCCGGGATGAATTTGTGGATAACGGGAATTTTCCGCACCAGCTCTATGTCCGGGAGGCCAGGAGAATGCTCAGTGATTACGTGATGACCGAACACCATTGTACCGGGGAGGAAATAGCCCCGGAATCCGTAGGGCTGGCAACGTACTGGCTGGATTGCCATTATGTGTCTATGGTAGTGGACCAGGAAGGAAACCTCAGGAAAGAAGGGACGTACTGGATGAACACTCCCAATTACCCGGTGAGCTATAAGTCTATCCGCCCCAAGGAAAAGGAATGTGATAACCTGTTGGTACCTGTCTGTCTTTCCGCCTCTCATGTCGCCTTCGGATCGATAAGGATGGAACCCGTTTATATGGTGCTCGGGCAATCCGCAGCTACGGCAGCCGCCCTGAGTATAGACAGGGAATGCAGTGTGCAGGATGTTCCTTACGAGGTTTTGAAGTCCAGGCTGGTCAGTGACGGCCAGATATTGAAGCGATAAGGCAGGACGGGGGAGAAATTTTGAAAGTTGAATTATAAATGTGGAACAACATAACTCTGATTTTAAGACCGATCAAATGGAAAATATGATAAAGAAAATTATAAATCCGGTGCTGGTCATCGCATGTCTTTCGGTAATCCCGGCTTTCCTTGCGTGTGAGAATGACGATCCGCAGGTAACATATGAATTGCCGGAAGAGGAATATCCCACTGAAGGGCCGGTCAAGGCCGAAATAATCTATGAAGGAGAGGTGCCCAGACTGTACAGGAACGGAAAACCGTATTATGTAAAGGGAGCAGCTTATAATAATTTTATGGACCTGGTCCCGGAATACGGGGGAAACTCTATCAGGACCTATAGTGTGGATGAAAATACCCAGGCTGTGCTGGACAGTGCACTGGCCAATAAACTCACCGTATGCCTCGGGATCTGGGTAAACCGGGAAACGGACGGGTTTGATTACGATAACGCACAGGAGGTAGCGGAACAGAAAGAACGCGTACGGGAGGAGGTCCTGCGGTTTAAGGACCATCCGGCAGTGCTGATGTGGGGTATCGGGAATGAAGTAGATGCACAGTATACCGATTATAAGGTATGGAATGCCATCGGGGATATTTCCGATATGATCCATGAACTGGATACCAACCATCTGACCACTACCGTACTTGCGGGGGCGGACCCGAAAGATATTGAGGAGATCATGGAGAGGGCGCCGTCGCTGGATATCCTGGGGGTCAATTCCTACAGTGCCATCGGTAATGTACAGAAAAATACGGCTTCCGCAGGCTGGACCAAACCCTATATGATTACCGAATGGGGCCCGAAGGGAACCTGGGAAAATGTTTCAAAGACCTCGTGGGGAGGCATACAGGAACTCAGCAGTACCGAAAAGGGAGAAGTATACAAGAATACTTATACCAGCCATATTGCAGCAAATTTCAACAGGGGATGTGTAGGTTCCTATGCCTTTTTATGGGGATACCAGCTCCACGGGGCGGTTGCTACCTGGTATGGTGTTTTTACCCCTAAAAAGAAGCCGCTTGAAACTGCTCATGCCCTGTACTACTCATGGAGCGGGTCCTATCCGTCGAACAGGGCCCCGAGAATTGAGAATTCGGGAGATATCCTATTGAACGGTCGGACAGCAGATGAAAGTATTGTGGTAAAGGCAGGGGAAGACAACTTTACCCATGTGAGGGCCGTAGACCTCGAGGGGGACGAACTGACCTATGAATGGCAGATCGTACGTGAAGGGTTTGTGGTCAGTGATGACCAGGAGTTTGAGGGTTCCCTGCCGGGACTGGAGGGACTGTTTGAGGATAACAGTAAGAGAAATGCCCGGTTTGTAATGCAAGGTGAAGGCACGTACAGGCTGTATGCTTTTGTATATGACTCCGAGGGCAACGTAGCCAGTGCAGTCATCCCCTTTAAAGTGGAAAAATAATATTCTGTTTATGAAGAATACTTTTAGAACAGGGCGCCCCGGAATTCTCATGGTCGCTGTAATCATGAACTTTACCGGTTACTTCTCCGTATACGGGCAGGGAGAACCGGGATACCTGGATCCGGGACTTCCGGTAGCGGAAAGGGTCGAAGATCTTCTGGAGCGGATGACACTGGAAGAAAAAGTAGGGCAGATGAGCCAGTATGTAGGGCTTTTTCACCTTGAAAAATCGGCAGATCTCGATACCCCGATCGACCTGATGGCGGATGATGCCAATGCCTTTTATCCCGGGTTGAGCGGCAAGGGGCTTTACGACCTGATCGGGAAAGGAAAGATCGGGTCATTTTTGCATGTACTATCTGCAAAAGAAGCCAACCAGTTGCAGAAAGCAGCGCGGCAGACCAGGCTCCGGATACCGTTGCTTATCGGTATAGATGCCATTCATGGCAATGCCCTTTACGAAGGTGCCACGGTATACCCGACGCCTTTGTCTATGGCCTCTGCCTGGGATACCGGCCTCGTACGTGAAATAGCCCGGCAGACCGCCCGCGAAATGCGGGCCACGGGAACGCATTGGGCCTTCTCCCCGAATATAGATGTTGCCAGGGACCCCAGGTGGGGCAGGGTCGGGGAAACCTTCGGGGAAGACCCTTACCTGGTAAGTGCCCTCGGGGTAGCCATGGTAGAAGGTTTGCAGGGAGATGATTTCGGGCAGCCGGGTAATGTACTGGCCTGTATCAAGCATTTTGTGGCAGGAAGCGAACCCGTAAACGGTTTGAATGCCTCCCCGATGGACGTAAGTGAAAGGACATTGAGGGAGGTGTACTTTCCCCCGTATCGGAAGGCAATCGAAGCCGGGGCGTTTACGGCCATGGCCGCCCATAACGAGATCAACGGAGATCCCTGCCACGGTAGCAGATACCTTCTGACCGATATCCTGCGCAAGGAGTTTGGTTTTGACGGTTTTGTAGTCAGCGACTGGATGGATATAGAAAGACTGAAGACCGTGCACAGGGTGGTGGAAAATCAGAAGGAAGCCTGTTTCCGCGCTGTTGATGCCGGAATGGACATGCATATGCACGGTCCTGATTTCCTGGAACCGGTGGTGGAACTCGTACAGGAAAACCGTCTGGCAGAGGAAAGAATAGATGCAGCAGTCCGCAAGATACTGGAAGCCAAATTCAGGCTCGGCCTTTTCGAAAACCCCTTTGTTGATGAAGCGGAGGTCCCTCACCTTATCCGTACGGCCGGGCACCAGGCTACAGCGCTGGAAGCCGCACGGAAATCCATCGTCCTGCTGAAAAACGAAGGAGTACTTCCCCTTAACCCCGATAACGTTAAAAACATCCTGGTTACCGGCCCTAATGCCGGTAACCATACCATTCTCGGGGACTGGACTTTTGAGCAACCTTCCGGGAATATTACCACGGTGGCAGAAGGCTTTAAGGCCATAGCCCCGCCGGGTGTAAAACTGGATTATTACGATATGGGCAAGCAGGTCACCGAAGTTACCGGGGCCCATATCGAAGAAGCGGTGCGCCGCAGCAGGGAGGCCGATGTGGTAGTAGCAGTGGTAGGCAGTAATTCCCTGAGGTATGAAAGCAGGTTCAAGACCAACGGCGAAAATGTGGCCCGGGACAACCTGGACCTTGTAGGGATGCAGCAGCAACTCATAGAAGCACTTTACCATACCGGGAAACCTGTAGTGGTGGTGCTGGTGAACGGCAGGCCCCTCGGGGTGGAGTGGATCGCAAACCATATCCCGGCGGTTATAGAAGCCTGGGAACCCGGGAGTGCGGGCGGACAGGCCATAGCCGAAATTATCTTCGGAGAGGTCAACCCCAGCGGAAAACTCCCCATAACCATCCCCCGTAATGTAGGGCAGGTGCCTTCGTATTACAATCATAAAAACGCGCATTATGTGAAGAAGTACAAGTGGTCGGAAACAGGGCCGCTCTACCCGTTTGGTTTCGGCCTGAGCTATACCGGGTTTGAATACTCCGACCCGGTGCTCTCCGCAGAGAAAATAAAAGCCGGGGAAAAGGTCACGGTAAGGGTAAGCGTATCAAACACCGGGGAGCGTACCGGGGAGGAGGTCGTACAGCTTTATGTACGTGATCTTTACAGTTCGGTGACACGGCCTTTAAAAGAGTTAAAAGGATTTAAACGGATCAGGCTTGAACCGGGGGAGCGTAAAGAGGTCGTTTTCGAACTGGACGAGGAGGCTTTTTCCTTTTACAATATGGATATGGAGCGTATCGTGGAACCGGGCGCATTCTTTATCATGACCGGAAGTTCCTCGGCAAACGAAGACCTGAAAACAGCCGAACTTGTGGTGGAATGAGGTGGTTGGAAGCGCGAAGCTCAAAGACGGGGAGACAGGGAGTTTTTTAATTTTGGAAACCTGTAACCTGCAACCCAAACCCCCTGCATCAAACCAATTATATTAAATTTACTCGTAATGAAAACAAAATTCTATATACTCCTCTTTGTTATCAGTATCGCGACAGGCTGTACCCGTGAAAAGCAGGCGGAACCATCTTATGACCTGGTCGTATACGGAAGTACCTCCGCCGGGATTATCGCCGCGTATACGGCTAAGATGAAAGGGCTGGAAGTGCTGCTGGTTTCTCCCGATAATCACCTGGGCGGACTTACCACGGGGGGACTCGGTTATACGGATATCGGGAATAAATACGCGATTACCGGGCTTGCCCGTGATTTTTACAGGCGTATCGGTGCCGAGTACGGTGTTTTCGAGCGGTGGATATTCGAGCCGCATACCGCATCCGGGGTCTTTAATGATTACCTGGAAAAAGCGGATGTTCCCGTGCTGTACGGATATCAACTGGAAAAGGTAGAAAAGGAAGGGGCTTCCATAAGCGCCGTACTGCTCAGAAAGGGAAACAGTGAAAAGTCTGTCGGGGCCGGTGTTTTTATCGATGCTACCTATGAAGGCGACCTGATGGCCGGGGCCGGGGTTTCCTATACGATAGGGCGGGAAAGTAATGAAACCTACGGAGAAACCTATAATGGGGTACAGTTGAGAAAACGGCACCAGTTCCCTGATCTTATAGACCCGTACAAGATTAAAGGAGACCCTTCCAGCGGCCTGCTCTGGGGCATCAGCCCGGAAAAAGTAGCATCAGATGGTACGGGCGATCAGAAACTGCAGGCCTATAACTTCAGGATATGCCTTACAAACGATAAGGGAAACCAGGTGCCGGTTACGGAACCCGAAGATTATGATGCCTCGCGTTACGAATTATTACTCCGGCTATTCGAAGCCCAGCCCGATAAGCGCAAACTCAACGATTATTTTATCTGGAGTAAAATGCCGGGCGGTAAGACCGATATCAATAACCGGGGAGGATTTTCCACCGATATGATCGGGATGAATTACGATTATCCCGAAGCCTCGTATGAAGAGCGGGAGGACATTGTCAGGGCCCATGAAAATTATACCAAAGGGCTATTGTATTTCTATAAGACCGATCCCCGCGTTCCGGAAGAACTGCGTATGGAGATGCAGGAGTGGGGATATCCGAAAGATGAATATACGGATAATGGCAACTGGTCTCCCCAGCTTTATGTACGCGAAGTAAGGCGGATGGTCGGGCAGACCGTAATGACACAGCATCATTGCGTGGGGGAGCAGGTGGTAAACGATCCGGTAGCGCTGGCCGCCTATACGATGGATTCGCATAACTGTCAGCGGATAGTGGTCGAGAAAGAAGGTGTGCCCATGGTAAAGAATGAAGGCAATGTGGAGATCGGGGGATTCGGACCTTACCCGATCGGATATGGCGCTATTGTACCTAAAGAAGAGGAATGTGATAACCTATTGGTCCCCGTGTGTTTATCGGCAAGTCATATTGCTTATGGTTCTATCCGTATGGAACCCGTGTTTATGGCTCTCGGACAGGTTGCGGCCCTGGCCGCCGCAGAGGTTGTGAACGGGAAAACAACAGTACAGTCGGTAGATTATAGGAATATCCGGAAGGAGTTGCAGGCAGACCCGCTTTCCGATGGTTCGCAACCCGAGATCCTGGTCGATAACACAGACGAAAATGTAACTGTCGAGGGCGACTGGAAAACAGTCTCCGGAAACTGCTATGGACAGAATGCCCTGGAGATCGGAGGTAAAGGTAAAGTGACATTCAGTCCGCTGCTCCGGTATACGGGCACTTATGAAGTATTTGTGTATTTTAGTAAAATAAAAGGTATAGCCCCCGGGACCACGGTGGAAATTCATGCCGGCAGTACCCCGCAGCAGTATACCATTGTGGCAGATGACGTAGAGATCACCGGTCAGACCTCGGGCGAATGGATATCGGCAGGAACTTTTAGCCTGGAAAAGGAACAACCTTTTGAGGTTACCATTTACGGGAATGTAAAGGGAAAGGTACGGGCCGATGCCGTTTTACTGGTACCTCAAAAAGACATTGCACCATGAGTATAAAACTTCTTTTATTTTTTCCGGTGATCACCTCCGGTTTTTTTGAATCAAAAGACTTGATGATATGGTAACCCTTTGTATTTCAATAGGTATTCTGACGGCAGGTTACTGGATTTACGGCAAGGTCCTGGAAAAGGTTTTCGGGGCAGACCCGGAACGGCCTACACCTGCAGTATATAAAGCAGACGGGGTAGACTTTGTAGAAATGCCCTTGTGGAAGATCTTCCTGATACAATTTCTCAATATTGCGGGGCTCGGCCCCATTTTCGGGGCAGTAGCCGGCGCCCTCTGGGGGCCGGTCGCCTTTTTATGGATCGTACTGGGCAGCCTTTTTGCCGGAGGGGTGCACGATTATTTCTGTGGCATGATGTCGGTGCGCCATAACGGGGAAAGCGTGTCGGAAGTTTCCGGGTATTACCTCGGAAACTGGATCAAACAGTTTATGCGTGGCTTTACCGTATTGTTGATGGTTATAGTAGGTGCGGTTTTCCTGCTCGGGCCCGCAAAGATACTGGCCGGGATGACCGAAGGGACTATAGGCCTTTTCGGATGGACCATGATTATCCTGGTATACTATATCCTTTCTACGATCTTACCTATCGACAAGATTATCGGCAGGTTTTATCCTGTGTTCGGGTTTGCCCTGGTATTTATGTCTTTGGGGCTTTTTGCCGCTATGATACTGAAAGGGATGGATGTTCCCGAACTGGGCCTGTCCAGTTTTACGAACTCTCATTATAAACCGGACGATTTCCCCGTGTTCCCCATGCTTTTTGTCACTATTGCCTGTGGGGCCGTTTCCGGGTTTCACGCCACGCAATCGCCCATGATGGCAAGGTGTATAACCAATGAAAAACAGGGGAAGAAGGTCTTTTTCGGGGCCATGCTGACCGAGGGAGTGGTGGCCCTGATATGGGCAGCCATCAGTATGAGTTTTTTCGGGGGAGTAAAGGAACTGAATATGGAAATGCTTCAGAACGGAGACAATACCGCATTGGTCGTGAACCAGATCTCCAACGGTGCCCTGGGCGTTCTCGGAGGGCTACTGGCTGTCCTGGGAGTGGTGGCTGCTCCGATTACTTCGGGAGATACGTCATTCAGAAGCGCCAGGATCATTATTGCGGATGTGTTGAAAACAGATCAGAAATCCGTTAAGAACCGATTGCTGATCAGTATTCCCCTTTTCCTGGCCGGTTACCTGCTTACGCTCGTTAATTTCGGGGTGATATGGAGGTATTTTGCATGGACCAACCAGATGCTGGCCACTATAGTGCTGTGGACGGTTACCGTATATCTTATACGCCAGGGGAAGAACTACTGGATAGCCCTTGTTCCTTCGGTGTTCATGACTGCGGTGGTAACAGCCTATATTTTACTGGCCCCGGAAGGCTTTTCCCTCCCGGTAGACCTGTCGGTTACTTCAGGTATTATAACGGCCTTTGCCGTGATGGCAGTGGTACTATTCAGGGTACAGGGAATCCGCAGGGAGAAATTCAAACCGGAAGAATACGTAAAACCTTGAGGCGTAAATATTGTTATGTAAAGTTCCCGTACCGTTTTTTATTTCTTGCCGTATTTTATCATCAGGTACATCATAAAACTATTCAATACCAGGGAAACCCCATTGGTTAAAATAACCGGAAAATCATTTTGAATGATGCCGTACAACACCCAAAGCGATAATCCGGTTATCAGGATAATGAACATCAGGGGGGATACATTATCCACTTTTTTTTGCTTCCAGGATTTTCTTATTTGCGGGATTACCGCAATTGTCGTGCAAAACCCTGCCAGTAACCCCAGAATGACGATATAGTTCAAGAGATTGCATTTTTATCCGGTCAGCTACCGATGATTTCCCCTCCGTTTATATGAATGATCTGGCCCGTAATATAGCTGCTGTCCCCGCATCCCAGAAACACATAGGCAGGGGCCACTTCACCGGGTTGCCCCGGCCTGCCCAGGGGAGTGTTTTTCCCGAATGTTTCGACATGGTCCAGGGTAGCGGGGATCAGGGGGGTCCAGATGGGGCCCGGTGCCACTCCGTTGACCCGGATCTTTTTTTTCGCCAGCATTTTGGAAAGGGCACGGGTAAAACTCACTATCGCTCCCTTGGTACTGGCGTAGTCCAGCAGGTGATCGCTGCCCCGGTATGCCGTTACAGAAGTGGTGTTGATAATGGAAGCTCCTTCTTTCAGATGGGGAAGGGCTTCCCTGACTATGGAGAAACAGGGATAGATATTGGTTTCGAATGTTTCCTTCAATTGTTCGAAACTTATCTCCGCAACCTCATCCCTGGCGTGTTGTACGGCAGCGTTGTTGATCACAATATCAAGCCTGTCAAACTTTGATATACATTGGTCTACCACTTCCCGGCAGAAATGCTCTTCTGCCAGGTTTCCGGGAATGATCAGGCATTCCTGTCCTTCCTTTTCCACCATTTCCCTGGTGTCTTCCGCATCCTTGTCTTCTTCGAGATATACAATACAGACGCTGGCGCCTTCCCTGGCGTAGTGAACGGCAATACTTCTGCCTATTCCGCTATCTCCGCCGGTAATCAGGGCTACTTTGTGTTCCAGTTTTCCGCTTCCCCTGTATCCTTCCCTTATCACCTCAGGCCGGGGATGCATTTTGTGCTCCCTTCCGGGTTGCGACTGGCGCTGGGGCGGAAGTTTATGTGGCTTGTTCATAAGACTGTTTTTTTGGGTTTTCTACTGTTATACACGCCCGGGTAAAACAGCAATGAAAGGTCGGTTTTATAAACGGGAAAATGTACCTCGATTGATTATAAAATTGACCGGGAAGAGAATTGGCTGTAAAAAACGGTGATCGTATCAGAAGTTATTCGGATAGCGCTAAAAAGATATTTTTTACCAGGCTACTTTAGCAGTACACAAAAACAGACATTATGGAAAGGGAAGCCTTTTATTACCTGGACAGCGAAACCGGGTCTGACGGAAAACATCACGTACATGTTTTCAGCTGCAAGCTGAAGGAAAAACTTTTTCCCATAAAACTGGGATGGCACGAAAACGCCGGGAAAGCGCTTGAAAAAGCGGGGCGATACTATGCTCATGAAAAAGTCGGGCTCTGCAGGAAGTGCATAGAAGCCGGCAGTCCGGGAAAAGTATAATACACATTTTAAAATATTAGGAGGGTATGGAAACAGCAGAACTGATTTTAACGGGTATCGTCAGCACCAGTGTGATGACCTTATTCAGCTATGTTTATGCCAGATTGCGTTTTTCCGTATTCAAGGAACCGGAGCTTCTGAATATTCTGATAAGAAACTCCTCGAAGATACCTTTCACACCTGGGAGAAACAGTGCATTGGGCTGGGTGCTTCACTATACCATAGGGATGATCTTCGTATGGATATTCGACCTCCTCCTGCAGGCAGGCCTGATCACCTTTTCGATGGCAATTTCTGTGGTGTACGGAATAAGTATCGGTGTCATCGGTGTGTTTGCCTGGTTACTGATGTTCGCTTTAAGTAATAATCCTCCCCGGATACGGTATGGGGAGTTTTTTGTTCATCTTTTGCTGGCCCATCTTTTATTTGCTGTATCCATGGGACTTATTTACCTCGGGGACTACCTGGGATAGCTGTTTTCAGCGGTGTGAAAAAAATGCAGAAGTTACTCAAGGAGAGATTAAGGATTGAATTGAAAGAAACGGGAGGGAGGCTGTAATACGGGAAAAAGCAGGAAGAAATGAAAGACTCTCCTCCTGCTTTTATTATACCTTCAGGGGATTATGACCTGTTTTCCACGCTGAAAGAGATTTTGGCATTTACACCATAGGAGGTGATCTTGTTATTCTCTACTTTAGCTTTCATTTCCTTGATGTAAACAGATTCGATATTCTGCACGCTTTTGGCAGCTTCCTTTAAGGCATTCTGGGTGGCATCGTCAAAACTTGTTTCGGAACTGGCGATGACTTCAATAACTTTTACGATCTTCATAATATCTGACTTATCTGGGTTAAACAATTATTTTTATCTTCTGAAAAAGCCGATCCTGCGATAATATGTTGCGGCTCCGTTCCAATAGGCAGACAGGATGCTGGAGCCGAAAATGGGGCCACACCCCGCCCAGGGTATCGGTGGTCATTAATATTTTCAGTGTTTTTTGTGCCGGTGCTGTTAATGATGTTGTGGGGGGCATATCAGTATATTAAGGATTAAGACCTTGACAAAACCTTCGGGCCTGCTGACCAGGTCACGGCAGGCTTTTGCGGTTTCCGGCAGGGGTTTTTGTAGTTAACAGGTCATCTGATTTCATCTGACGCCCGGAATCCGGATAAAAACCTTCTGCTAAACTATTGGAAGTTGCAGATGTAGATGAATGCTTTCGAACAAAAAATTGACTCAAACATATTTTGCGGAAAACATTATCTCTCCTTCTGGAAATACAGGAACACGGGAGGGGTGTACGGAATGAAACGCAAAAGGGGAACTTGTGGAAATAATGGATACGATCCCTGAAAAAAATAGCTCTTATAAATAAAAAGAAACAGATACCGGGAAAAGAAATATATCTTGATAACCGGCTTGTTTCGCAATGGTTGTAATTTTTATTGGTGAGATGTTATTCGGGCAACAGCTCCATAACGATCACGGCAGCCAATGCGAAACAGAAAATCTATTAAATCATTAAAAATCAGGTAAGATGAGAAACAAGGAATTATTGTCCTCCCTTTCAAACTGCATAAATCACTGTAATTACTGTGCAGACGCCTGTCTGGAGGAGGAAAATGTAAAGAAGATGATCAATTGTATCAGGACCGACAGGATATGTGCTTCGATATGTACGGCTACGGCCGAAATTCTGGCAACGACATATCCGGCGGAAGCACTGGTTCAATATTGTATGGAATGGTGTGAGCTGTGTGGAGAGGAATGTGCGCGCCACGGTCACGATCATTGCCAGGAATGTGCGCAGGCCTGTATGGAATGTGTCAGGGCATGCGAGCAGTACCTGGCTTAGTATGCCTCGAATCTGTGTAAGCGGGAGTTAGAATCTCCCTGAATGCCAGGTAAAAACAGATCGTTTGGATATCAGGTTGCCAACGCATAGGCGATCTGATATCCAAACGATTTAAATCAATGCAATAACCACAGGACCTTATGAAGACCTGTCTTTTTTAACATGCAGTTTATGGAAATAAACGTATGACACTATAAGAATAAGCAAAAAGATAAGAGGCATCACAACAATATTCACGGGGTCCCCGCTGCTACCGTGAGAGATGGCAGCAGTGATAAAAACAATCCCGAAGCCTGCATATACCCATTCTTTGATATTCCGGGGAAGGGCGGGGATTAATAAAAGTACTGCTCCTATCATTTTGGCAATAGCCAGTTCTACCCTGAAGTAAGAAGGATAACCCAAATGAGTAAAAGCCTGAATCATATCCGGATTGGTTAAATACTGAAAAGCACTGAAAAGCATCATCAGGCTGATGATAGCTGTAGTAATCCAGAAAATAATTTTATTGGTTTTCATAGTTTAGTTTATTTAGTTTACAGTTCTTAATTCTTATTGGATGACAGCTTCAAGCTTCCGACTCCGGGCTTCCAACCATTTCGTCGTTCACAAACGAACGATATTTTTGATTTTTATTATCGGTCAAAGTTATATATTTTTACTTTCGAAAAGTAAGTAGTGAATAAAAGGTAAGTGGTTACATTCAGGTTAGTGATATGAAATACAATTCAACACAGTGTAAAACAAGTTTAAATGCGTTAGAAGATGCTCTTTATGTGATAGGAGGAAAATGGAAACTGCGCATTATCATTGCATTAAGAGATGAAAAGTCAATGCGGTTTAATGAATTGCAACGCAAAATCGGGGGGATCTCTGCCAAAGTACTTTCCAATGAATTAAAAAACCTGGAAGAAAATGATTTTGTAGAAAGAAAGGTCCATATAGGAGCGTCGGTAATCGTTGAATATCAATTGACGGATTATAGCGAAACCCTGGGTGACGTGTTAAAGGCCTTGGTGGAATGGGGAACCATGCACCGGGAGAAAATCGTATCTTCTATGACCTGAACGATTAATTTACCTTGTGTTCCAGGTATGTTTTTACCTCCCGGGGCATTTGGGTTCTGATATGTTCTATCTGTGCTTCGGGAATATACCTTTTCAGTGAGTTCAGGGTATCTGCAATAATCTGTTCCGTGGGTTTTTTCCACGGAAACTGTCGTTCGCCGTATTGGTTTTGCAGCGATTTCACACACGATTTCATATCTTCCAGGGTGGTATAATTCAAGGGAGGATGTGCCGTATGTTTCCAGCCCTCTACATATATTCCCTTCAGAATCATGGGTAGGGGGGGGTAGTGATTAGTTGGGACTTTTAATTGCTGCCGTTGCCCTGATCCTGTTTTGCTGGTAACATTTCGGAGAGCAATTGTATTTCTTTTTGAATATTTTTGAAAAATAACTACGGCTGGCAAAACCGATGCTGTATACTATTTCCGAAATATTCAGGTCTGTATTTGAGATCAGCCGTTCTGCTTTTTCCACCCTGACATTCCTGATAAAATCGGCTACCGTACGATGGTGCATTTTCTTGAAACCTTCCTGCAATTTACAGGGAGGAAGCCCGCTCATGCTGCACAGGTACTCCACAGTATACTGTTTTTCCGGATTTTCCTGTATAAACTCCGAAAGTTTATGAATTTCCCTGCATTCCCTCTGGTTCAGGGTACCTATGGCATTTCTTCTTCGCCCTTCATCTTCTATGAACTGCTGGATCTGCAAGCTGATAATAATGTTGACCAGTCCTTCAAATAATAAATGCCGGGAAAGATCGGTAATGGATATTTTCTTCAGACGCCGGGCATAATCGGCGATCATCAGGTTATAGGACCCGAGATAGATGCCGGTTCGTTTCCTGTTTAAAAAAGAACAGAAAGCCTTTATGGCATTCAGGCTGATCTCTTTGGGTATCCTGCTGCGGAGCAGGTTAATATCGTATAGGCATATGATAAAGAAATCGTAGGAATGTTTTTCCCTGAAAAAGAATTCCAGCCTGTCCTGCGGATTGACGTGAAGGATTTCCGGTTGAAATTCATCCAGTAATTTCTCCTTGTTGCCCAGGCTCTCTATTCTATGAGATAATTGTCCCCCGGTACTGTAGGCAAACATAAAGGATCTTCGTGTTTCGGTGTATACCTTGTATACTGTATTCTGATTAAAGCGTATTTTGAAATGGGTAAA
Organism: Sinomicrobium soli; assembly: GCF_003285545.1. Taxonomy (GTDB): domain Bacteria; phylum Bacteroidota; class Bacteroidia; order Flavobacteriales; family Flavobacteriaceae; genus Sinomicrobium. Next base: position 60,256 of record NZ_QLNV01000008.1, read on the forward strand.
GACCAGTCCTTTTTTTATCCTGGATTCCCGGATCTTTATTTTTCCGGTCCTATTGTTAAAGGAAAGCGCCCTTTCATTTTTGGTTACCGAGATTTCCTTGTTCCCGTAACGGGCTAATTCCTGTAAGATTGTGGTTTGTTCCGATGCAATTGACAGTAGGGTATTCATGACTAACGGGCAGTTTTACGATCGCTTACCTCAGATCTTATCCCGGGTCCCCGAATGTGGAATTTCCCGGATCGTCAGCAGTGCGACAGGGTTAAAAAATTATTTTAAACTTTAAGGCCGTATCAGGCCATCGTTATAAAACCCGGCTTTTGGTATGGGTGGGGAACCTGGGGAATTGACCTCCGGAAAGCCGGAATTTTTCAATGGTGAGAAAAGATCGGGTCCGGAATTCATAAGGGTAAGACAGCTTATGTGATAAAGTACTTCTGTCTTCCTTTTCGATCGTATTGTAAAGTAAAGGTAAGTTTCCGGATTAAGCGTTATATAATTATCTCTTTATATTACATAATCCCGTTATAAATAAATGTTAATGCGCTTATTAAGTGGTGCTTAATACGTTACGACACCTGTGTCAACATCTGCCGTACCCGGTGGCAGGGTGTTGCCGGGGTTTTCCTGTAGAAGCACATTCAGGTGCGGTATATGAAGTTTTCAATATTAAGGTTGGATTCCAGGTACTGGAAATTGATTTTCAGTATTTTTTCCACTACTTCCCTGAATTTCTCATAAGTATGCGGCTTGTCCATATAGACATTTGCTCCGTAGACAAAGGTATCTTCGATAAGCTGTTCCGAGGCCCCGGAGGAATAAATGACGATGAGGGTATTGCGGAGTTGGTGCTGTTTTCTTACCTGTCTCAGGTCTTTCAGGAAATTTTTTACCATCGGGTCTAATTTCAGGAATATAATATCGGGGACATGGTTTTGGGGGCCGTCAATATATTCTAAAAGTTCATTGCTTTGTTGAAAAAAAATCATGCCGGCAACGAGGGTACTCTCATTGATGGCCTTTTGAAAAAGTTTTTTTGAAGATTTGTCATCCTCAACTACAGCCAATTTTAGAAAACCTCGTATCATATGGTCCGTTTTTTGAGTCCGGAAGTCCGGAGTCCTGAGTACATTTACTTCCGGCTCCGGGCTTCCGACTATTTTGCCGTTTCCTGCCTCGCAAATTAACAATGTGTGTATCAGTTACAGGGTGCGGTTTCTTTTTTGGATAATATTGTAAAAAGCCGTCGGGGTCATCCCGGTGGTCTTCTTGAATTGTTTGGACAGATGACCTACGCTGCTGTATCCCAGCTTATAGGAGATCTGGGTAAGCGAAAGCCTGCTTTCGAGAAGCAGCTTTTTCGCATAATCTATTTTTTTAAGAATTACAAAGTGTTCAATAGAATAGTGGGTGTGTTCTGAAAATATCTTGGAAAGATAGGTATAGGAATAGTTCAGCTTTTCGGTGAGATAGGTCGAGAGCTTAGGGGATTTCAGGTCCTCCTGGTGTAATATCATTTCTGAAATGGTGTCCTTGGTACGCTGAATAAGCTCATGACGCGAGTTTTCAATAACATATATCCCGGCTTCCCGCAATTTATTTTTAAAAGTCCTGATCTCGGAGAGGGCAGGTTGTCCTTTCAGTTTTACTTCGCTCCATCCGTTTAACTCATATTCTATTGAAGACGCTTTCAGGCATTCTTCCAGTACTTTCATATAGACCTTTTGTGCGTCGTAGGTTAAGTGCATACTAATCATGTGGATCCCGGGTTTGTTGATATGAACTTTTAACAGGTTTTATAATTCTTTCATTTTGTGAGATAAATTTAAGAAATAACTTGTTAATCACGATCTTTTAAATGAGTTATAAATGATAAAAATATGCTTTGGAAGTTATGTAAGGGCATAAAAAAAACTCCCTTCTCAAAAAAGGAGTCTATTTTCTCACGGATATGGGACGGAGGGGGCTTATGCCAATGTGCACTTTTCCCGGTGATATACTGATCTTTTTGAGTGATCACATCTCTATCCGTGATTTCCCGGTCAGGTCCGGGCAGGATGTGTCAAATCAAAACAGGTGTCAGTTTTCCCAGGATGCTATTTCTTCGCGAAGCTGCCGGAGGCTTTTACCTGTTTTATATTGCAGGTGTTTCAGCATATGCCCGAATTCTCCCGGGGCGTATACGATATCCGAACGGCTGAGACGATCGTATTTGTGCAGGAAATCTTCTTTTATTTTTATCCACTTCTTTTCCAGGGCGTTATCTTTTACCTTGTCCTGATGCAGGTGGCTATCCAGGAACTCGTCCTGTTCCTGCTCCTGTTCCTGCCTGTCCATGCGGCCTATTCCGCGGTGATGTGATTTGTCGTTGTTCTCTTGTGAATTCATCTTCGGGATGTATTTGGTCTCGCTTAAAACCGGCTCCCTGCTTATCTTTTATTACAGAGCGGTTTTATGAGTTCGTTTGAATTTTTCTTTACCGGCCACGGAAAAACAATAGCCACGGCGGTACGGCAGCAGGTCGCTGTTCCGATGATGTCACTGGTTTTGTTGCTTTGTCCAGTCCTGATATTTCCGGTATTGCTCGGCAGAGAGAATATCTTTTAATATCCGGTCGCGTTCCGTTTCCAGATTTGTAGTTCGTGTATTGTCAGACATCTCCTCAGACATTTCCTCGATATGGGTCTGGTAGTTTTTTTCAAAGGTCCTGATCTGCCCTTCATCCATTTCGAGATGGGAATACAGGGCATTGATATCTACCCCTTCACGATTGTTGTCCGTGTTTTCGGAATTTGATCTCAACCTCCGGTCGTCACCGGCTCCCATGTTATTCTCACTACTGCTGTTGGCAGAAGTAGTATCGGGAAGTGTTCCGTTTTCCCGGTCCCTGTTTTTCCGGTCCCTGCACGCTAACAGTGCCATGATCCCGACAACGATTACGGTTACTCTTAAAATTTTCATGATATTATGCTTTTATGGGTTATATATTTCTGTAACTCAAATCTAACCAGCATTACCAAGATAAATTGACGCATATCGATCAAAAATTAGTTCGGTACGTTACAAAGACCTTTTTCTGTCGGTTTCCGGTGAAGATAAGGGAGGGTTTAACCGGGATCTATATCCTAATGTTTTTCGGGAGGCGTGCCGTTTCCGGAAAGGGTGTGCTTTTTTCCTTCCCTGGTGTTCCAGCTGTTCTTGAAGAACTGCATAAAAGTCAGTGAGAGCACCATCGTTGTGGCAAACCCCATAAGAAGTACGGTAAACAGCAACATTCCCACATTGGCCGACCAGTCGAACTTCCACATCGGCATGAACCTGTCCGTAAAACGCGGATTCAGTTCTGTAACATACAGGGTAAAGAAGGCGGTGTAGATTACTGTTGCGGTAAAGCCACATAACAGGCCCGCCCCGAACCCGTCCTGGTATTTGAATTCTTCGGCCCTGTGCTTTTTGTAATGTTTGATACACAAATACATACCTGCCCCCATAAAGAGGACATTGACAAAACTGAATGCGGGCTGTATATGGAGCCCGGCCAGGGAAAGCGATAAAAAGTATACGATCAGTATCACTGTTATCCCGCATCCGTATGCGATTGGTATAACCTGGTATTTCATATGCGCTGTTTTTAAAGCAATACAAGGGCAAGTTGCCACAATCTCCAGGGGACGGTGTGCTCTATCCGTTTTATTTTTAATGCATTCGCGTAAATGGTCAAACAATTAACTTTCTATTTAGAAGCGGGACAGGCAATAATGGGTAATTTGCTTTATCATGTGCAGCTTGCTGCTGCTTTTAAAGATCATTGACCATGTCAGTACAGTGGGACCACATAGACTATAAGGCATTTGAGAGACAACTGGAAAAGAAATCCATTGTGGAGCTGACCCTCCCCAACGGGGGCTTTCTCCATATTGAGGAAAAGCTGTCGTTCATTTTGATATACCGTAAGAAAGACAATGACAGCGGTACGGAAAGGCTGGTAAAAACCATAGGTTCGTATTTGCTGATCGGTAAGGGAGACACTTCGAAGTATTCCGTATTGCTGGAAATACTGATACGTTTTTTTACCAGGAAATACAATTCCTACCTGCTTTTTGAAATTTACAGCGGGGGGCCTCATGATACGACTTTTGTTATAAAGGGTCCTGCCCATAAATTGCCCACAACACTTCAGGCTTTAAAGGAGAAACTGTCCGGAATCCCTTTTAACCGACTGGTGAAACCGGTGGATGTAGTTATAGAACAGACCAAGGAAAGACATGCGAGGGGGCAGGAGTCCATTATCGATATCGAAAAGGCAAAAAACAGCGGGGGGCTGCTCATTGCACTTGAAGTCCCCCCGGTGTACCGGGACGGGAACGGCCATATCTATCCCGTTTTCTTTCAGGCTTTCCGGGATGATTTTGCCCGGGCTATCCGGAAAACACTCTTTGAATACCTGCGTGTACAGACTACTTCCGGAATTGCCAGTTACCACGCCCTCGGGAAGAGCCAGATACAGGAAGAAGTACTGAAAACAGACCGCGAACTGTCGGAGATCCAGAATACCTATCAGTTCCTGCTGCAGGTTGCTCCTGTAAACCTGGAACAGATCAAGGATGATTTTTTCAGCAGCAATTTCAAAAAGCTCTCCAAGTATCAGTACCGCCTGCTCACCGCAGATCCCGACCTGCTCAAAAGGAAATTGTTCAACCTTCAGATCGAAAAAATCGATGATCCGGCCCTGTTCTATATCTTTAAAGAAAAGAGGGAAGAACTGGACCAGCAGATATCGATGCTGGGCGAACGGGGTACGAGGAACTTCTTTTACAACAGCATCCGCATATACAAGGGGGTGAACAAGGAACTGTTGTCGGAAGCCACTGCAATTTTGAATAATCTGCCGGAGCAGGACGGTAAGGGAGAGGAACTTATCGGTGCGGAAGAGTTTGCCGCATTGGCCGAGGAGGAGTTCGAGACGTACCGGATGCAGGCCTCCTCCTTTAAAAGCAGGATACACCTGAGAAAGGACCTCAACATATTGATGGTATCGAGGGGGGAACTTTATATTCCGACGACCTTCCGGGTAGCCCCTGAAGAGGCCAGGGCCCTGATACAGCATGAGGTAGGGACGCATGCGCTCACGTATTACAACGGAAAGGAGCAGCCATTGCAGCAACTGGCCATAGGGCTGGCAGACTACGAGACCTTACAGGAGGGAATTTCCGTGCTTTCGGAATTTTTCAGCGGGGGACTTAGCGGAAACAGGCTGAGAATCCTGGCAGGGAGGGTGGTTGCAGGAAATGAATTGCTCAAGGACGCCAACTTCCATGAAATATTTTTCAAGCTCTATACCGAATTCGACTTTTCCAGGGAACGCGCTTTCAATATTACTTCCAGGGTATTTCAGGGCGGAGGCTTTCTCAAGGATATTATTTATTTGCGCGGGCTGATACAGGCCATCCGTTACCTGAAAAAAGGAGGGAACCTGGAACCCCTGCTGGCCGGAAAGTTTGCGATACGGCACCTGGAAGTGATAGAAGACCTGACCGCCCGCGGAATCCTTATTAAACCCAGGATATTGCCTACATATATGCAAAACGGGGTATTCGAGGAAAAACTCAATACTATCAGGGAGGGATTGCCTCTCTTTAAAATGATCTCATCGTGAAACCGTATTACCAGAATGATCTTCAGACTCACCACCTGTGGCATTAAAAAACAAGAGGCCGTTGGCCTGCAAAGCGGGAACGGCGAAATGGCGGGAAGTCGGAAGTCCGAAGTTGTCATCCAGACCGGAGTGCTTGTCCCGGCTTTTGTCGGGGGAAGGATCTCTACCCGGGCACCAAGGAGCTTCAATAGCATCAAGGAAGCACCCGAGATTTAACTGCGTTGAGCCCTTCGGGGTTCTCCTTTCCCGATGCTCGAGGCTGTCGGAATGACAAACTAAGAACTAAGAACTACAAACTAAAAAACTAAACCATGAAAATAGGTTTTGTCTTAAATGATCTGGATACGGAAGGCTACGGTACTTCGGTCACCATTATGAATAAAGCTTCTGAAATGGGACATGCGGTGTATGCAATGGACGTGGGAGACTTTGTGTTTGACAACAATGCCCCGATGCAGGTATATGTCTGCAGGATCGATGAACCGGCACGGGCACTTGCCCCGAAAGGGTGTTTTGACCAGTTGAAAAACGCCGGGGAAAGAAAGGAGAAAATTCAGGTAAATGAGCTGGATGTCCTTTTTCTCCGGAATAACCCCACCGAGGAAAATGCTGTACGGCACTGGGCCGAACTGGCCGGGATTGCTTTTGGCAGGCTTGCACAGCAACAGGGCGTACTGGTACTGAATGATGCCGACGGATTGTCTGAAGCCTTTATAGATAAGCTCTATTTCGAAAGTTTCCCGAAAAGTATAAAGCCGCGTTCCGTGATTACCCGGTATAAATCGGAAATATTGCAGTTTTGGGACAGGCACGATAAAAGAATGGTCCTGAAACCGCTTCAGGGTTCAGGCGGAAAGGATGTATACCTGATAGACCGGAGGGAAAAAAATGTACACCAGATCATAGACACCATCCTCTCCAGGGGATATGTCATTGCGCAGGAATATCTTCCGGAAGTGAAAGACGGTGACATACGGGTGCTGCTGATGAACGGAAAAATACTGGAGGAGAACGGGGAAAAGGCACTTATAGGCAGAGTGAACAGTAGTAAGGAAGAGTTCAGGAGCAATTTTAAGGTAGGGGCAAAGGCCAGAAGATGTGAACTGACTCCGGAGATAGAAAAGATAATAGACCTTGTTTCTCCCGGGCTTATCCGGGACGGCCTCTTCCTGGTAGGGCTTGATGTGGTTAAGGATAAGCTTATAGAAATCAACGTACTGAGCCCCGGCGGCCTCGATAAATTCCGCCATATAGACATGCCTGATTTTTCAGAACCCCTGGTCCGGGCCATAGAGCGTAAACTGCACTACAAAAAGAAGTATAAAGGGAGGTTCGACAACCGTACCCTGGCAACCATGGATTGATATTTATGACAGCATTATGGAAAGATTGATAGGAGTATATGAGGGTAATGGCCGCGGTGGTGCCGTATTATTCGTTACCGCAGGGATTCACGGCAATGAAGCCAGCGGGGTTACGGCTTTAAAGAAAATATTCTCCGAACTTGGAGACCATAAGCCGGAAATCAGCGGAACCGTAATCGGGATACGGGGCAATACGGAAGGCTTGAAAGCCGGAAAAAGATACCTGGATGAGGATCTTAACCGCGTCTGGACCAGGGAGAATATCCTGTCCGGTAAAGCAGACACCAGCGAAAAAAAGGAGATGTTTGACATCATTCGCAGTATTGACCTTTTTTCTTCCGGGAAATACCGCGAATATTACTTTCTCGATTGTCACACCACATCGTCGGCTACACGGCCATTTATTTCCGTACAGGACAGGGGAGGCAATGTCGGATGGGCTTACCGGTTTCCGTTACCGGTCGTATGCGGGTTCAGTGATATAGTGAACGGGTGTATTGACCAATACCTGAGCAGTTCGGGAATGACCGGGTTTGTTTTTGAAGGAGGCCGGCACACTGCCCCCTCTGTTGTAAAACATCAGGAATGCATGATATGGCTGGCTATTGAAAAGGCCTGTGGCCTGCATCCCGGACAAATTCCCGGGCTGCCGGGTTTGCTCCGGGACTTCGGAAATAACGATATGGAGCAATCTGTCTTCAGGATCATATACAGGCACATCCTGCAGGAGGGAGACCGCTTTGTGATGCAACCGGGGTTTGCCAATTTTCAAAAGATCGGAAAGGGAGAACTGCTGGCCATCCACAATGGCAGGGAGGTCGTTAGCCGCTGGGATTCATATATCTTCATGCCATTGTACCAGTCGCAGGGAAAAGACGGTTTCTTTATCATCGAACGCGATGAAATACACCCCGCCTGATACCGGGGTGGCATTGTTTCCCATGCCCTCAATACTTATGGATATACACTGTTTTTTTATTGACAAATTCCCGGATGCCGTCTACCGACAATTCCCGTCCGTACCCCGAACTCTTGGTTCCCCCGAACGGTAAGCGGGGATCGCTTTTTACCAGTTCATTCACAAATACGGCGCCATCGTCAAATTCCGGGACCAGGCTTCGGGCCCTTTCCAGGCTCTCAGTGAAGACAGAGACCCCCAGTCCGTACCTGCTTTTATTCACCAGTGCTATGGCCTCTTCTTCCGTATCAAAAACCGTTATGGCCATAAGGGGGCCAAAGGTTTCTTCCTTAAAAACAGGCATTTCCTCGGTAACATTGACAACTACCGTAGGCTCGAAAAAAGCCTTGTCCCTTTTTCCCCCGGTCCGTATTTCAGCCCCTTTTTCAACAGATTCCTGCAATTGTTTTTCGAGATCCTCCGCAAGGTCCTCACGGGCCAGGGTACCCAAGTAAGTATCCTTGTCCATGGGGTCTCCCGTTTCCAGGTTGCGGACGGCTTCCACAAACTTTTCCGTGAATTTTTCCGCTATGGCAGCCTGTAATAACAACCGTTTACCGGCAATACAGCTTTGTCCGGCATTCTGAAAACGCGCCTGCACACAGGTCCTGACCGTTTCTTCCAGGTTACAGTCGTCAAAAACAACCAGGGCATTACTGCCCCCTAGTTCCAGTACTGTTTTCTTGATCCGGCTCCCGGCAGCAGCAGCCACGGCTCTGCCCGCCATCTCACTTCCTGTAAGAGTAACGGCCTTTACCTTGTCGTTCTCAATGATGTGCTCTACCTTTTTACTGCTTATCGGCAGGTTGGTAAAACAGCCGTCGGGAAACCCGGCCCTCCGGAAGACTTCTTCAATAAGGCCGGCCGACTTCATGACGTTACTCGCGTGTTTCAGGAGTCCGGTATTTCCCGCCATCAATGCGGGAGCCGCAAAGCGGAAAACCTGCCAGAAGGGAAAGTTCCAGGGCATTACCGCGAGAACGACACCTATGGGTTCATAACTCACATAACTCTGGTATGCTTCCGTCTCTATGGATTTGTCAGACAGCTGTTTTTCCGCATGCGCTGCATAATACTCACAGACCCAGGCGCATTTTTCCACTTCTGCCAGGGACTGTGTGATGGGCTTGCCCATTTCTTCCGTAATTGCAGTGGCGTATTCTTCCTTGTTCTTCCGCAATTCACGGGCAGCTTCCAGCATTAATTTTTTCCGCTCCGGAAAAGAGACCTTCTTCCACGACCGGTATCTTTCATCCGCCCTGTCAATGGCCTCATTGATCTGTTGTTCGTCATATTCCCTGACTTCGTAAACTTTCTGCGAGGAATACGGGTTTATGGATTGTAGCATCTTAATAGTATGAATTTAGGGTTTAACCCGACGTAGACTGTCCTTTCAAAAGGAAAAACTTATTCTCCCTTACGCCGGAGTCAATACGTTTCAAAAAAATATAAGGTAAATCGGGTTCTCTGCAAATTACAAAAGAATCGCGGAAATATTGGTAGCCCGGAAGGAAATTCTGTTGCCTGAATAACTTACTAACCCAATAACCGAATAACTTTTACCACAAAAAGGCAATCTGACAAACAAAATTTTTGGTATAATGGCAATTATTTTGTTTTTTGTGGTTCGAACACATTTGGTTGTGATAAGAACGAGGATGGTTTCAGATAAATTTTTTTAGCATTTAAAAATGTTGACAGTAATACTTTTGTCATTCTGAAATGTATTATTATTGAGAGCTTGTTTAAATTGATTTGATTGCAGCGAAAAATGATGATTTTTGTTCCATATGAAGACTTTTTTGAACCGCATAGCATAGCTACGGGGTGATAAAAAGACAGGACCGAACGTTAAGAAAACAGCTGGTAGCTGTTTTTAGTGAAGGGGCCAGGTGGCGCACTGGGGCAAAAAGGGCATTTTTTTAGCCAATTGGAATTAGTTTAAACAAGCTCTGAATACTTTCTTAAACTTAAAATCTTAAAATAATGACTATGAGATCAAAAAACCGGATCAGGAAGATTGCCTTGTTATCATTGGCAGCAGTTGCTTTTTCCTGCAAAACCGACACTGAGAAAAAAACTGCTCCGGAAGCAGTGAGCGGGGAAGAGCTCACACAGGAAGACCGGCAAAAGGACTCCGGGTGGATCTACCTCTTTGACGGGACGAGTACCGAAGGCTGGCGCGGATACGACATGGATTCCCTGCCGCCGGGATGGACGGTAAAAGACAGTACTCTGACTTTTGATACCGAGCTCGGACTGGAACAGAATTACAAGGGCGGAAAAGATATCATCTACGGAGCCGAGGAGTTTGACAATTTCGAACTGTACCTGGAATGGAAACTCCCCGAAGGAGGGAACAGCGGTATTTTCTATCACGTAAAGGAAGGATATGACGGTCCGCCGGTGGTGGCTCCCGAATACCAGCTTATAGACGATGAGAACTACGCCAGTATCCACGACCTTACGGCATACAATACCAGCCTGGGATATACTGAAAAACCCGAAGAGCTGAAGCCCTTGCAGCAAACCGGGGCCGATTATGCCATGCACCCGCCCAGCCCGGATAAAATACTGCATCCGGTAGGAGAGTGGAACAGTTCCAGAATTGTCTTTACCCCGGAAAAAGTAGAACACTGGCTCAATGGAAAACTGCTGCTGTCTTTCGTGCCGTGGGACGAGGCCTGGCATGAAAAGAAAAACTCCGACAAATGGAAGAACAGCCCTGATTACGGGAAGTACAAGACCGGGTATATCGCCCTGCAGGACCACGCCAGCCCGATCTGGTTCCGGAACATAAAGATCAAAAAATTATAATTCTCCAGAATAAAATGAACAAACGCGAATTTTTAAAAACAAGTGGTGCCGGTGCCCTGGGAGTGATGCTGGCCCCTTCCCTGTTAAAGGCTTCTGCTGCCGGAAACCGCTTGCGAACCGCTCATATCGGAGTGGGAAATATGGGTATGGAAGACCTGAAGGCCGTTTCTTCCCATCCCGAGGTCGACGTAGTAGCCCTGTGTGATGTCGATGCCGTTTACTTGTCTGAGGCCCGTAAACTCCATCCCGATGCCCGGGTATTTTTTGATTACCGTGCCATGCTGGAAGCAATGGGAGACCAGATCGATGCTGTAATCGTGTCTACTCCCGACCACACCCATGCCCCGGCTTCCATGCTGGCCATGGAGATGGACAAGCCGGTATACTGCCAGAAGCCGCTTACGCATTATGTTTCCGAATCCCGGGCGATGAAAGAACTGGCTGCCCGGAAGGGGCTGGTTACCCAGATGGGGATACAGGTACATTCCTTCTATGATTACAAACTGGCTACACTTTTAATCCGCTCGGGGATTATAGGAAAGGTACATACGGTACACGCTTGGTCTCCGAAAAACTGGGGGTACGACGGCCCCCTGCCGGAAGGGGAAGATCCCGTACCCGGAAAGCTGGACTGGAACCTCTGGCTGGGAACTTCGCCCATGAGGCCCTATAAGGAAGGAGTATACCATCCCGGGAACTGGAGAAAACTGGTGGACTACGGTTGTGGTACCCTGGGTGATATGGGGGTGCATATTTTTGATACCCCGTACAACGCCTTGGAACTCGATGTTCCGCAGACCATTACCACGGAATGCAGGGAGCCCAACGGCTTCGGGTTCCCGGAGCACAATACGGTAACTTATGAATTTCCGGGAACCGATTATACTGCAAAATCCCTGAAGTGGATATGGTATGACGGACAAGGTGCCCCGGCCATGCACGAAGATCTCATGCTGCCCGGTATGGATACCGGAAAAGGCAAGAAGAAAAAGGAAGCCGGTGTTAAGGACAAGATATCCCTCGATGCAGGAGTGGCTGCCGAAAACGAACTCCCGGAACAGGGAGCCATGTTTGTCGGAGAAAAAGGCCGCCTGTTATTACCCCATTTCATGCAACTCCCCAGGAAGATCGTAAGGGGGAAATATGTGGATATTTCGAAGGAAATCGCCAAAATGTCGGAGAAGCACGGCCTGGGAGAGCCCGTCCGTAATTACGAGTCTGAAGGTCCCAAACACTATCATCAGTTTGTAGATGCCTGCCTGGGCAAGGGGGAATGTACGGCGCCTTTTGATTATGCCGCACGGCTTACGGAAACCATTTTGCTGGGTACCATAGCCGGACGATTTCCAGGAGAAACCCTCCACTGGGATGCCGAAACCGCCAGGTTCAGGGAAGAAAAAGCCAATAAATACCTGGCCGGGGAATACAGGAAGTTTTAGGGAAAACGGGATGGTTTTATTAGTCTGTTAGTTTGTAGTTCTTAGTTGTTAGTCATTCCGACAGCCTGTCCCGAGCATCGGGAAAGGAGAACCCCGAAGGGCTCAACGCAGTTAAATCTCGGGTGCTTCCTTGATGCTATTGGAGCTCCTTGGTGCCCGGGTAGAGATCCTTCCCTCCGGTCTGGATGACAACTTCGGACTTCCGACTTCCTGCCATGACTGCCTTCCGGGGAGCCGGTCTGACAAATATCATTTCAGGTTTATAGCCCCGGGTATATTTTTGGTTCTGAATAACAGGAGTGTTCCCGGTGATATGGTAACCCCTTAATCCTTTAGACATGAAAACAATAGTAGTAGCCACAGACTTTTCCAAAGAAGCGGAAAACGCGCTTCAATACGCTGTTAAAATGGCGGAAGAACATCAGTTCAGACTGGTACTCTTTACCCTGTACAATATCTCGGTACATGCATTGAATGCCAGGTTGTCTGACGATTCCATAGAGATGCTCATCGCCCGTAAGACGGAGGAATTACAGAAATTAAGCGATAGGATAAAGCAATCTTCCGGTATAGAGGCGGCAATACATTTTGCTTCCGGCGATTTTTATGAAGAGGTAGAACGCTGTATCCGGCAATATGATGCCGGAATGCTGGTGATGGGAATGGCAGAGAAATCGGCAGAACAGGACCTGCTGGGCAATACCACAACAGTGGTCATCCACCAGCTTCGGACCCCCATACTCGCTGTTCCCCTGGGGGCAAGGTACAAAGGCATATATCATCTCCTGTTTGCCTGTGATATCGTAAAAGGCGTACAGAAGGAAATATTTGAAAAGGTCCAGGAACTGGCTTCGCATATAGGGGCCATTGTCGAAGTATTCCACGTTTCGGAAAAGGTGGAGGAACTGAGAGATACTAAAAGTCCGGAGATAGAGCTCATGGAGAAGGAGCTAAAGGAGGTAACCTATTATTACAAGAATGTGGAATCCAAAAAGATACTGGAAGCCATTAAAGAGGAAATAGCTGCCACCAAAACAGATATGCTTATTATGGTTCCCTATAAATACGGGTTCTGGCAATCGCTGATCCACAGGAGCAAAACGAGAATGATGGCCTCGGGAAGCAGTATTCCGCTGCTTTCGATTCCGGTGGACTGAACGATGGAACTCTTTGACAGGTGTTTAGTGGTTGGTTATTAGGTTAATGGGGTAATAAGTTAATGAGTTAATGAGTTGTCGCCTGAATAACTTAATAACTGAATAACCTAATAACCAAACGACAGGTCCTTCGAATGAGGCCACTAAATACGGACGGGCTGGAGCGCCCGGAGTTTTTGTGCCGTGAATTTTAAATGTATGTTAAATCAGCTGAAAATTAGGATGTTGTCTGTGTTTTTAGTACTTTAAGGAACTCAAATCTTAAAACACAGAAACTATGGTAAAAGATCACGGTCCGCAGATCAAGGATGACGAGAAGTATGAAAAACTTCGAAAGGAAGGGATGAGCAAATCCAAGGCCGCCCGGATTGCCAATACCAAAGACGCCTCTGAAAAAGGGGGAAAGGCGAGTAAATATGAGGAACGTACCCGGAAAGAGCTTTATGAGCAGGCAAAGAAAGTGGGTATTGAAGGGCGTAGCAGGATGAATAAAAAGGAACTGATCAGGGCACTCCGGAGTTCGTGACAAACGGAATACTGTCAGAAAGGCACTTGTCTTTCTTCTGGAACGTATTTTGCAAAAAGAGGGATAAGTATATCGTATGTTCTTATGGTTTAACTTAAAAAACTTGGATTATGGAGAAAAAGCCTGTTCAGGTACAACTGGTGGGTAAGGAGGGAGACCGGTACAAGATCCGTTTTCCCCATTTAAAGATTCCTGTTACGGTAAACGAGAACCTGTATCACCAAATGCTGAATAGTGATGAATACCGGTTTACAAGTCTTAACTCTTCCGCCAAAAACGCTTACGCCCCACAGCTGAGAAAGAATAACAAGGTTGCTTTATAGGCAACCTTTCTTTTTATGCAGCTTTCCCGGTAGTCGAATACGGAGACCTAATTTACGGATTAAAAAGAGAATATTTGTGAAATAATATTGCTTTCAAATTTTGTATCTTTGATAAAAATAGCGGATATGAAAACAGGAGACAGAGTTTTAATCGCCCCCCAGGTTACGGGAAGGGCAGATTGGACGGAAGCCACTGTTATTGAGGTCGAGAAGAACCCATACGTGGGCATTGTGATTACAGCAAAGGCAGATGATGGAGAGATCTTCTTTGAAAAAGAGGACATGTTCAGGCTTCTGGACAGTGAGGTATGTACGCAATAGGAAAATAATCACTGAATATACCTTATACGATATTACCTGCCAAAATCATTGACCGGATTCTGATGACCAGCCTTTATACACTACCTGTAGATTTTGTATACAAACAAGGATACCCGTAACGCTGTGGAGTGGCCCGAAACGTTGCCGAGCGGTACGATTATGTCAATATTCTGTTAAACCCCCCCGTTTTTCACGGTATTTGCAAAAGAGAGCAATATCAGAAAATGCGGAGCTGTGTTACGGACACCGGCCCCGCCTGTAAGATTGCTTTTTTGCTATGATTAAAATAACATTATTGGTAGTACTGGGGTTTTTGATTTTTGTACTCAGTACGGTAAGCGGTGGCGGAGCGAGCCTGCTCCTGATGCCACTGATCATTTTTGTAGCGGGTGCCAAGTCGGTGGCGCCCATAATGACCACGGGAATAGCCATGAGCAGCAGTTCCAGGGTGTTTTTATTCTTTAAGGACATCGACTGGAATCTGTTCAAGTGGCTGTTGCCTTCCACCATCGTGGGTTCGGTGCTGGGAGCCCGGCTGTTCGCTTCCCTTTCTTCAGACTGGATACAGATCATTATCGGGCTTTTCCTGGTTTTTACCGTGGTACAGTTCTTCCAGAAAAAGGAAAAAGTCAGGGAAAGGCGTATCAAGACCTGGCATTTTGTTCCCATCGGGTTCACCATTTCATTTCTCTCCGGACTGATAGGAGGGGTGGGACCGCTGATGAACTCGGCCTATATGAATTACGGGATGACCAAGGAAGAGCTCATAGGCACCCGTTCGGCTAATGCCGTAGTACTGCATATTTCAAAGCTGGCCAGTTATGCCTATTTCGGATATCTCACGGGAGATGTCCTCAAATACGGCCTCATTCTGGGAGTGACAGCAATTGTCGGGAATTTTTTCGGAAAAAAATTACTGGGAATGATCTCGGAACTGATCTTCCGGAAGATCGTCATTACCACCATGGTCGTGAGCGGGGTACTGATGCTGTATAAGCACTGGGATTTCATACTGCAAACCATTCACGCTACCTGACCGGCAGGTCCGGCACCATAACAGGCTATCGAAAATCATACACTATATCCATTTGAAAAACAACAGAAAATAAGCCCATGAAATTAAGTATTGCAGATAACGTACATTTGGTAGAACCCGGAGATTTCGAGGCTTCGGAACACTGGTATCCCCGGGTATTGAATTCCAATATACACCCGTTGGTAAGCCATTTTCTCCACCTTACCCAGGATCAGTTCATTGCGAGGTACAACCGCCTGAACCCCACAACAGACCCGGAGATGCTTAAAGAAATCCTTTCGTACCGCCCGGAATATTTCAAGTGGTCGGGTACCGATATGATGCATGTGACCAACCGGGCCGGGAACCGGAAACTTACCATCATAGAGACCAATTCCTGCCCGTCCGGACAGAAATCCATGCCGCTGCTGGACCTGAACGTGGAACAGGGAGGGTATAGAAAGCTTATAGAACAGACGTTTAAGCCCCAGATAGATCTCCATGATGAAACGGGAGCCCTGGCAGTCATATACGACAAGAACCCTATGGAGAATGTGGGCTATGCTTCTACGCTGGCCGATGTTTTCGGAGAAGATGTGTACCTGGCCAGGTTCCTGAAAGACGATCCCAACCCCCCGGCGAAGTTTGTAGATAACAAGCTGTATGTAAAGTCGGAAGATGAATCATGGATACCTGTCCGGGCCGCGTTCCGCTATGTGACGCAGGAACCCTGGAACAGGCTTCCCCTGAAGTCGAAAACATTACTGCTCAACCCTATAGAAGCCTGTCTGGCCGGGGGGCGGAACAAGACGGAAGCCTATATGGCATACCGGAAATTTAATGAGCAGTTCAGGAAATACGGGCTGGAGATACATACCCCGGAAACCTTTCTGGAAGTAGAACACGGGGATCTGCCGGAATATTTCGAAAAACTCGGGAGAAGTATGGTGGTCAAGGTCCCCGACAGCAATGCCGGGCAGGGGGTGTATACGGTAACATCAGAAAAGGAAATGAAACAGGTATACGAGACCCTGAAGCAATACCAGCCCGAAAAATACCTGATCCAGCAGCTGATATACAGCAACCACATCAACGGGTCCGACCGGGAGAAAGCCTGGTACCACGTAGGGACCATCCCGGACAAGAAGAACAGGAGCTATGCTTTTGACCTCCGGCTGATGATGCACTATACGGAAAACGGGCTCCGGCCTCTTGCCATTTATTCCAGGAGAGCGCGTTTACCGCTCAACAAGCCCTTGCCGGAAGGAGCCAGTTCCTGGGACCTGTACGGAACAAACCTCTCCGTAAAGCAGACCGAGGGCTGGTCGTACGACGATGAACGCCTGATGTTATACGATATCCGTAATTTTGGTAACTTGGGGCTCGGAATAGACGAACTGATACAGGGCTTTATTCAAAGCGCCATGGCTACTTATGCCATAGACCGGCACGCGATTGAAAAATTTGATAAACTATAGGATTATGAGCTTAAAGATATTAGTAGTAGAGGATGATGTGGTATTTTGTCGTTTACTGACAAAATTCCTGAACAACAACCGGATAGAGACCAGGGATGCACAATCTGCCGCCAGGGCCAGGGAATTGCTTGCCCTGGAAAAATTTGATGTGGTCATCACCGATTACAAACTGCCCGATGAAGACGGGCTGAGTGTCCTGGAAGCCACCAAAAACAGTCCCAACAGCAATTCCACCAAACTCCTGATGAGCCGTTTCAGGGACGAAGAGGTCGTGGCCAGGGCACGTGAGCTCGGGGTTGTCGATTTTATTCAGAAACCCATTAAACCGGCGGAATTCCTGGAGCTCCTGGAAAAACTGGGGTGAGACAATAGTACGGACAGCTGTCCGGAACCGGTATGTTGTTAACTTGCAAAATACATCGCTATGCTTCATGTAAAGAGTAAGACCCTGCTGATGTTTGCCCTGAGCGTGGTTGCCATAGCTTCAGTGGGGTTTTACTTTTATACCAGCCTGGAGTCGCTTAATACACGGGTGGAAAACAGTATTAACCCCCAGAAGAAGTCCAACTATCTGAAGAAGATAGCCCTCGACCTCAACAGGCTGAACAACCTATACCTGGTCGATTCCGTCGAACTTTCACGGGAAAAGGTCGATTCCATTATCGCTTCCGTTGAAGTTAACCTGGATTCCGTAAAGGAGGTCTCCGGAAAGTCCCGTGAGCAGGGAGATTACAGCCGCCTGGATACCATCCCGCAATTGCTGAGGGAGATTAAAAGGGAATACCTTACCCTGGAGGATATCAGGCAGAAAAGCCAGGAAAGGTTTTTAAATGATTTTGAAGATGTACTGAAAGAAGAACTCTCAACCCTTAACCTGAGTGCCCGGGATTCCATTACCATCATCAAGCAGATCACCTCGGAGATCTATGAAAACCCCGTAGACCATTCCGGAAGATTATTGGTCAAGGACCAGCTGAGCGGGGCAGACAAGCGAAACTTTTTTCAGCGCCTGTTCGGCCGGGGCGGTAAGGATACCACGGCACGGGAAAACGGGGACCTGCCTGAACCTTTCCTTGCGGAGGAGGTGGAGGCAGACAGGGATACCGTGGTTTCTACGGCGGTAGATACCCTGCATATGCGGCAGGAGGCGGGAGAAGCGCCGGAAATGAAGATCATCTCCATCTTCGAGAAAGTCCAGAAAAGACGGATCCGGATCCTGGATAACCTGAAACAGCGGGAAAAGCAGATATTCCGGAAAAATGCCGAAATCAATAATTTTATAGAAGGGACCCTCAATGAAATACTTTTTGAGGAACTCCGCGAGTTCAACCTGTATATCGATAACTTTTCGACAGCGTCCAGGAGATACATTTATGAGACCGGGGCGATCATCCTGGTGTTCCTGGTCATCGGTCTTATTGCCACCTATATTATTTTCAGGGATATCAATACCTCCATCTTTTACCAGAAAAAGCTCGAACTGAGTGAAAAAAGGGCCCTGAGGGAAGCCGAGGAAAAACAGAAATTCCTGTCTACCATGAGCCATGAGCTCCGTACACCCCTTACCTCCATTATAGGCTATGCCGACATGCTGGACCAGGACGATGAAAATGTACAGGCCCTGCAATCGGCCTGCGGTTATCTCTACCAGATGACCAATGAGATCCTGGACATGGCCAAGATAAAGGCGGGGATCATAGAGATCAGGAATGAGAATTTCGACCTGCTGGAAGTATTGGGCAGGGTGAGGAATAATTTCGAACCGCTGATCATCAACCGCGGGATACAGCCCCTGTTCCTCTTTCCTTCGGCCCCGGTATACGTTATATCGGATGAATACCGCATTCAGCAGATCGTGTATAACCTGGTACACAACGCCATCAAGTACACCGAAGAAGGATATATCAAGCTGGCCCTGGAAGTTCATGAAGACCCGGAGGATACGACGGCACTTCAGGTAGATATAGTGATCGAGGATTCCGGTATCGGGATGAGTGAGGAAGAGCAGAAGACGGTATTCCAGGACTATCAGCAGGCAGGAACCCATAAAAACAAGATCAAGGGCACAGGGCTGGGGCTGGGGATCGTGAGAAGGGTGGTACGGGAAATGGGCGGTACCCTTACCGTGGAAAGCCGGGAAGGGGAAGGCAGCAGGTTTGTGACAGGCTTTGTCTTTAAAAAGGGAGCAGCAAAAACCACTGCCGGCGAAGGAACATTTGTAATGGCTCCCGACAGCCTGAAAGGTATACGTGTCTTTGCGGTAGACGACGACCCGTTGATTACCCGTCTCTATGAAAAACTCCTGGTCCCTTACGGCGCCGGTTTTACGGCAGAGAATAACCCGGAACAGGCATTGAAACGCCTCGAAACGGAAACCTTCGACCTGGTGATCTTCGATATGAAAATGCCGGGAATGTCGGGATACGAGTTGAAACAGGAACTGGAAAACAGGGGAATAAGGCTCGCCCGTACCATTATTGCTACCGCCAACGTCATGCTTACGGATGAAGACCGGCGGAATATGGGAAGCTTTGACAGGACCCTTTTTAAGCCGCTTCGGAAAACAAATGTATTGAAGGTTGTTTCGGAACTCCTCGACCTGGAACACCGCAGTACCGCCCTGCCTGAACGACCGGAAAAGAAAGAGAGAAAATACGACCTGGGCGATCTTAAGGAGTACACCGGCGATGACGAGGAAGCCCTGAGGGACATGCTGGGATTCCTGGTAAGCGAGAACAACAAGGAGTTGGAAATTTACAGGGAAGCCCTTGACGAAGAGGATTACGAGGCCCTGGCCCATACCATTCACAAACTGGCATCCAGGTTCGCACAGGTACGGGTAACGCCGCCCTTTGCCACCAAGGCCCTGGAACTGAACCTCAGGGACAGGAAGAAAGCGGCCCTGCGACAGGCGGGAGACCTGTACCGTTTCTGGAAGCAGTGCAACGAGGAACTGGGAGAGGCATGTTGAGACAGGAGACTGGTGTACGGCCTGTTACGGGCTGGTAAATAATACCCGTTTTTAACGGAAAAAGCTGCTTCATTCGGGGCAGCTTTTCGTTTTTATAGTGTGAATTCCATATTCTGAACGAGCTAAAATCACATATTTACCATGTATTTAATGTTAAAATTATCAAATACGCAATTTTTTTTACCCCCGGTCTTGTGTATTTAAAAATAATCACTACTTTTGGTTAACCAATCTGGTCAACCAGTTTGGTCAACCAAATTACCAAATGGGATATGCTGGATCTAAAAAAGGAAAATTTCACGGAAGTTCAGGAAGAGTTTCAGACCGATGAGGAACTTATTATCAACAAGATAAAAGAGCTTATCACCTCCCGGCAGCTGGAGTCCGGAGACCGTTTGCCTTCGGAACGGAAGTTGTCGGAGAAGTTCAATGTAAGCCGGGGGCAGGTGCGTTCGGCCATACAGAAGCTGGAGTTTTACGGCCTGCTGAAAACCCTGCCCAAAAGCGGCACTGTGGTTTCCAACCTCGGGGTTACGGCATTGAACGGGATGATGCGGGATATCCTGAAGTTGCAGCGGCCGGATTTCAAGTCGCTGGTAGAAACGAGAATAATGCTCGAAAAAAACGCCGTATGGCTCGCGGCGCAGCGCCGGAGTGAGGACGACCTGCAACATATCGAAGAGGCCCTGAAAGCCTTTGAGAACAAGCTTCTCACCGGTGAGAGTGCCGTTGAGGAAGATATGATGTTTCACCTGAAACTCGTAGAGGCCGGCAATAACAGTGTCATGCATTCCCTGGTACTGATCATCGTGCCGGAGATCATCACTTACTTTATGAAGAATAAAATATGTAGCCATGTAGAAGCCAGAAAACTGATCAAGGAACACCAGGATATTTTTGATGCCATCAGGGAAAAAGATCCGGAAAAGGCGGAGAAGGCCATAGATGCCCATTTCACCGATCTGAAGCGTTACTGCTACAGTTGAGCAGGTAATACCAGTTATAAAATAAAAAGGATGAGCTGCCTACTCACCCTTTTTAAACAAAAACTTCTTGTCGTCAGAAGTCTGATAATAGTGCTGATATCAAGTACTACTACGTATTGCAAAATTAAGGAAAAGATTATTGTAACAAAATAATCGGCTTCATAATTATGGATTTGCAGTGGTAGCGGTACCTGGTATATGGCCGGACAAAACCATTCAAAACCAAACTAATTATGAAAGCCAGATTGTGTATACTCTTCTTCTCACTGGGTATAATGTCCCTGTACGCCCAGGATTCCTATACGCTTACCGGGAAAGTCATCTCCGCAGCAGACCAGTTGCCTGTTATAGGTGCCAATATCGTGGTGGTCAATGCCTCGAGGGGAACTACGTCCGATTTCGACGGTAATTTTTCCGTTGAGGTTTCCGGGAATGATGTGATCAGTATTTCTTATGTGGGATACATTACCGAAACCATTATCATCGCGAACCAGAACAATATTACGGTTAGCCTCAGGGAAGACACCGAACAGCTGGATGAGGTGGTCGTGATCGCCTACGGTACGCAGAGGAAATCCAGCCTTACCGGTTCCGTAGCCAGCCTGGAGAACAAGAATCTCGACGAACTGCCGTACAGCAGGGTAGACCAGTCCCTCCAGGGAAAGATAGCAGGGGTACAGGTTCAGAATATCTCTTCTGAAGTGGGTACGGCCCCGCAGATCAATATCCGGGGGCTGAGCTCTATAAGCGCCAATACATCCCCGCTTGTCGTGGTAGACGGTTTTCCCATAGCAGATGCCCTGGAGTTCATCAACCCGAGCACCATAAAATCCATTGAGGTACTGAAAGATGCAAGCTCTACGGCCATGTACGGTTCCAGGGGCGCCAACGGGGTGATCCTCATCACTACCAAGAACGGTAGCCTTCAGCCGAAATATGTTTTTAAAACCTTTACCGGGTTTAAAAACGCCTATAAGCAAATAGACGTTCTGGACGGTTATGAGTATACCGATATGCTGCTGAGGGAACGCCAGATGGTGGAAGACTATGAGGCCATGCAGAACGGGACCACACCGGCTGTACTGGCACATTCCGACAGGGAAATGGCACAGCGGATCGTTGCCGATAATACCGGGGGCACCGACTGGGCCGATGAATCACAGCGGGGCGTGGCCCATATCAAAAACTACCAGTTCGATGTATCCGGGGGGAACAGCAATACCCGTTACTATATATCTTCTCAATGGATTGAGGATGAAGGGCTTTTAAGGGATAATTTCAACAACAGGCTGAATCTCCAGGGCAGGCTTACGACCAGGCTTACGGAAGACCTTGAAATAGGGTTTAATTTCCGGCCGTCCTATTCGAGAACACGGCGTTCCACGGTGCCCTTTTCCGATTTTTCCAGGGCATTGCAGTGGGGCCCCGTAAGGCATAACGAATATACGGCCGCGCTTACCGGGCAACCCCTGGGGACTTATGCCCATCCGAGGCACTTTAACAATACGAGCTATTCGTATACCGATGCCGACGGCAATGAAAGGACATTTACCGTTCCTTCCCTGTGGGGGTCCAGCAATAACAACCCCATAGCCCGTATGGAAAACGAAGAACGTATGCAGTACGACTACCGCGTGGTGACCGATGGCTTTGCCAACTGGGATATCACCGATAACCTCCGCTACCGGGGGTCGGTAGGAGCGTATTTTCAGTTCCGTGATTACGAACGGTTCCGCAGGTCGATTGCCGACCGTACCGGGCAGTCCCTGGGTATTAATACCACTTATATGCGAAACCGGATCATTACCGAACACACACTGAACTACAGAAAGAAGTTTAAAAATCACCGGCTGGATGCCCTGGTCGGGACTACCTACGAATATACCGGGATAAAGAGGACCGCGATCAGCGGAACACAATTCCCTACCGACCTGATCGAGACCATCAATGCGGCTACGGTGATCGATGCCGACGATACCTATACCAGCAAGGAAGAGATCTCCCTGGTTTCGTTCCTGGCAAGGGTAAATTACGAATACAAGGGAAAATACCTGGCCTCGGTAGCTGCCCGGTACGACGGTTCGTCCCTTTTCGGACCTGAGAACAAATACGGTTTTTTTCCTTCGGCTTCCCTGGGATGGAATATACACAAGGAAAAATTCTGGGAAGACCATATCGGGTTTATTGACGAATTTAAGGTGAGGAGCAGTTTCGGAATGGCGGGGAACAACAATATAGAGAACTATGCTTTTGCCAACTTGCTGTACCCTTCCAATTATTCCCTGGGCGGCGGTGGAGGTACGGTGACTTCCGGACTGGGAGAAACCTATCCTACGCTGGGAAACAGGGCGATAAGCTGGGAGCAGACCTACCAGTATGACACCGGGGTCGATATCAGTCTTTTTGACAATAAACTGTCGTTTACCGGGGATTATTACTATTCCATAACCGACAAGCTTCTCCTGCAACAGAATGTGTCTTTTATTACCGGACGTGACAATTACTGGAATAATGTGGGAAAAATACAGAATCAGGGTGTGGAACTTGCACTGTCGGCCAACCTGGCTTCCGACCACTTTTCCTGGAACGGGAATATCAATTTCTCGGCCAACCGGAACAAACTGATCTCCCTGGGCGGGGAAGAGCAGTTTATCAACCAGGGAGAACGCAACGAGCAATATATTTCCCGTGTGGGGGAAGAAGCCATACAGTTTTACGGGTATAAAATGGTGGGGATATGGCAGAATGCCGAAGAGTTGAATACCTTCCCGGGTTCGTCGGAAGATGCCGTAGGAGGGATACGGGTAGCCGATATCAACGGGGACGGTATCATAACGGCCGACGACAGGACAACACTCGGGAGCCCTTTCCCCGATTTTACGTGGGGCTTCAGCAATACCTTTACTTTCAAGGGCTTCGATCTGTATTTCCTGCTCCAGGGATCGCACGGTGCCGAAGTTTTCTACGGAGACGGGTATTATACCGAACCCAGGTACCTGCACAGGAACTTTGTGGACGGACGCTGGTTCAACGAAAACTTCCCGGCTACGCGGCCGCGGGAAAAGCTGGGACGCGACTGGGTGTTTACCGATTACCTGGTGCAGGACGCTTCTTATGTATCCCTCCGCGAGGTGATCCTGGGATACTCCCTGCCACAGTCGCTGGTGAGCAGGATACGGCTGGACAAGGTCAGGTTCTTTGTATCCGGACAGAACCTGTTATACCTCATGGCCGATGATTTCTTCGGGATCAACCCTGAAGCCATTTCCACCAGCGGGGTATACAATTCACCCCTGATTTCGGGTTACCAGCGCGGGGCATATCCCATACAACGCCAGATAACTCTCGGACTGGATATTAACTTTTAAAAGAAGGGACATGAAAAGAATACATACCTATACCTATACCGGAACACTGATCCTGACAAGTCTCACCCTGATCTTCAGCCTGGTTTCCTGCGATAAGGAGCTGGACCTGCAGCCGGTCTCGGAAATCAGTGCCGACGAGTTTTACAACAATGCCGAAGAAATCAACCTGGCCGTAATGGGCATATACAACGGGATGTACGATGTGCTGGACAGGGAGTGGATACTTACCGAACTCCGGTCCGACAATACCTATATGAGTCCGCGTAACAGCGAGACGGCCAATGTGCCCTTCCGCCAGGTCGACCGTTTTGTACTGACTTCGCAGAACATTCATGTCGAAGATTACTGGAGGGCCTGTTACAGGGTTATCTCGCTGGCCAATAACGTGATCGCCCAGATAGAAGTGGTAGACGATCCTGACCTGGCCGGCAGGTATGAGGGGGAAGCCCGTTTTTTACGTGCCCATATGTACTTCAACCTGGTACGGCTCTGGGGCGGGGTGTTTATTGTAGATCGTCCTGTCTCGGGGGCCGAAGCCAGGACCATGGACAGGAGTACGACAGAAGAGGTCTATGATTTTCTTCTGGAAGACCTGGAATTTGCCGTGGAGCACCTGCCCGGTACCGTCGGTGGTTCAGACCTGGGGAGGCTCACCCGCTGGGCGGCAAAGGCCGAACTCGGCAAGGCCCTCCTCACGCGGGGAAGTACCGAAGATATAAACCGGGCCGTGAGCGAACTGTCGGATGTGGTACACGACAGCCCTTTCGGGTATCTCGACGATTATGCCCGCGTTTTTGACATTGACAACGAATACAACAGCGAGATCCTGTATGCCGTGAGATACCAGACGGGCAGTGTGGGGCTGGGAGCGCCGTTTGCCAATTACTTTGCTCCCATGCAAAGCGATGACTTTGTAGTTCGGGGAAACGGCGACGAGCTCAACGTACCGGCCACAAGCCTGTCGCAGGCCTATGAAGCCGGTGATGAACGCAAGGCCGTGTCTATGGCAGATACCTGGATCGGTTATAACGATATCGTCAACGAGAGCAGGCATATTACCAAGTACAATTCAGACTTTGCCACCGTAGACGACGCCGGGAACGACTGGCCCGTGATCCGCTTTACCGATGCCATGCTCCTGCTGGCAGAGGCCATCAATGAGCTCAGCGGACCGACCACAGAGGCCATAGCACTGCTCAACAAGGTACATCAGCGTGCGGGACTGACCGCTTATGACCACCAGGAAGTGGGGAGTTATTTCGATTTTAAACTCGCCCTTGAGAAAGAGCGGAAACTGGAATTTGCTTTCGAAAATCAACGGTGGTTCGATCTCGTACGTACGGGAAGAGCCATGACCGTGATGAATACCCATTTTGCTGCCGAAGACCAGTACAACGATCCGAACCGGCCGCAGTTCAATACCGATCCCATTGAGGAATACCAGTTGTTACTGCCCATCCCGCAATACGAAATAGACCTGAACCCCGGCATAGCCCAAAATATAGGATACTGATATGAAAACTACATTTATCACACTGTGCTGTATACTGACCCTGCAATGCCTGCAGGCCGGCAGCATCCGTGTCAGTACTGCCGAAGCGCTGAACAGGGCGATAAAGCAGTCTGCCCCGGGAGATACCATCATTATGGCCAACAAGACGTGGGCCGATACCGAGATCCGCTTTCTGGCCGGCGGGGAACCTGGCAGGGAGATCACCCTAAAGGCAGAAACTCCCGGAAAAGTAGTGCTCACGGGAACGTCCAGGCTTATTATCTCCGGAAAGTACCTCGTCGTTTCCGGTTTGTGGTTCCGGGAAGGGAATACCCGCGGAAAACCGGTGATCTCGTTCCGGAAAAGCAAGGAAGAACCGGCCTTTTACTCGAGGGTGACCCGTTGTGCTATTACTGATTATAACCCCTCCGACCGCTCGCTGCAATACCAGTGGGTAGAGCTTTGGGGGAAACACAACCGGGTAGATCACTGTACTTTTTACGGAAAGACGAACCAGGGCCCCGTGCTTATTGTGGGGCTGAAAGACAATAAGGCAAACCTCGAAAATCATCACAGGATAGACCACAACCACTTCGGTCACCGTCCGTCGCTGGGGTCCAACGGCGGGGAAACCATCAGGATAGGTACCAGCCATACCTCCCTGGAATCTTCCGGGACCGTAGTGGAAGAGAATCTCTTTGAACGGTGCAACGGGGAGGTAGAGATCATTTCCAGCAAGTCCTGCGACAATATCTACCGCAACAACCTCTTTGTAGAAAGTGAGGGCGGGCTCGTGCTCCGGCACGGTAACCGCTGCCTGGTGGAAGGAAATGTCTTTTTCGGCAACAATAAGCCCCATACCGGGGGGATCCGGGTGATCAACGAAGGGCACATCGTACAGAACAACCTGCTGATGGGGCTCACGGGAGATGGCTTCCGTTCGCCGCTGGTGATCATGAACGGGGTGCCAGACGGCCCGCTCAACCGCTATAACCAGGTCCGGAATGCGATAATACAGCACAATACCTTTATCCATTGTGCGCCCCTGGAACTGTGTGCCGGCAGTGATGACGAACGCACGGCCACCCCGGTAAACACTCTTTTTACCAACAACCTGTTCTATACGGACAAACAGCAGGAACTGTTCCGGGTGCTGGACGATATATCCGGGATCGCCTTCTCGGGAAATAAGGTGCAGGGCCCGGCCTCAGTGTCTGTAAAAGGCATCGATCCCGTAGCTCTGCAATGGAAAAACCTGGAGATGTATCCCATCCCGGTGAGTGACTCACTGCTGGCGGTAACCCCTTCCGGAAGGCCGGTACGTACCGACCTTACCGGAACCGTCAGGACCAAAACCAGGGCCGGGGCGGTGATCCCCGGAAATGAAAGGGTGCCCCTGGCCCTGCGTATACAGCCCGGTGTAGACTGGCCCCTGGAAAAAGCAGCGGTTACCGGGGTTCCGGATACCCCGGAACCCAGGGTCATCGCCGTGGCACCGGGAAAGAATACCCTGGAAAAAGCGGTGAAGAAGGCCTCAGGCCATACCGTATTGCAATTGTCTGAAGGGGTCTATGAAATAGGCAGGGGGATGCCGGTTACCGGCAAAATTGTCATAAGAGGGAAAGGAAGTGCCAGAACCGTGATCCGGGCCGGCAAAGACGAAAAAGTGCCCAACTACTTTTTTCGTGTGGAGCAGGGGCAATCCCTTGTTCTCGAAGGAGTGGAGGTAGATGCCGGTAGTGACACTCCCGTAAAATACGGCATCATTTCACCTACAGAACCCAGTGCGGAGGCCTACAGGCTGGTATTAAACGATGTGTACCTTCATGGTTTCACGCAGGAAACCGGGGCCGTATTCAAGGCCTATAAGGGCACTTTTGCCGATACCATCCGTATCACCAACAGCCGGATAGAAGACAGCCACAGGGGGCTGAACCTGAGTTATGAAAAAGACGATAAGGGGAAATACAATGCCGAAGTGATCGATATCAGCAATACCCTGTTCAGGAACCTCGGGCAGTTTGCCCTGTATTACTACCGCGGAGGCCATGACGAGTCTACCGTGGGCGGGCAGCTGCACATAGATCACTGCGTGTTTTACCATGTAGACAACAACGAAAAGGGGCGGATACTGCGTACCAAAGGTATAGTATACGTCACGATCACCAACACGGTATTTGCCGGTAGCCCGGAAGCAAGACAGGCCGTGGTATTGCAGGGAAGTAAAAACCGTATTTCCCATACCCTGGTCCATAATTCGGGAGAGATTAAAACCTCCGGCGGTGCCGTATCCGACAGGATACTCCGGGCTGATCCCGGATGGGAAGATACCCTGAGATTCAGACCGAAAGAAGGATCGCCCCTGAAGAGTGCGGGGACAGACCGCAGGGATATCGGTTTGTTCTTGAGTTATTAAGTGTTGCCTGAATAACCCAATAACCCAATAACCCAATAACCAGTACACACATTTGATTTCAACCGAGACCACTAAAACACTATGATTATGAACATAAAAGCAACAACCTTTATCACGGCAGTTTCCGCATTTGCCCTGCTGGTCTTTACAGTGGGGTGCGATGCCGATACGGAGGTAGACCAGACGGTGGAGGAGATCCTTTCCGCCCAGCCGGCCATTACTTCCTTCAGCCCTGCTTCGGCAGATATTCAGTCCAGGGTACTTATCCGGGGAACCTATCTTAACTTTGCCAGCAAAGCCTATGTGGGAGATACCGAATGCCGGATAACACAGCGGATCAATGGGGAGACCCTGGAGATAGAAGTAGCCCCGGAGGCGGAGAGCGGGGTGGTGCGTATTGCCACCTCTGCCGGAAAGGAAGCTTCTTCGCCAGAGCAGCTTTCCGTGACGTATCCGCAGCCTGCGGTCAGTTCGGAACTGCCGGAAGGGGGGATGGTCAATGAGAATATCGTTATAGAGGGGACCAACCTGCGGACCGTAACCAAGATCACATTCGGGGGTACCGAGGCGATCATCCAGTTCAAGGAAGCCCAGGCCCTGGTGGTCTCGGTGCCCAATAACGAGGGGGAAGGGCAGGAAGTGAGGATGTATTACAATACAGCATCCGGAGAAACATCGGTAGCCCTGAGTGCGGGTTTCAGCATCACCATTCCCACACCGGTGATCAATAACTGGCCGCAACTGATGAACCGGGACAGCGAGGTGTTTATTACGGGGGAGGACCTGAACCTGGTGACCTCGGTCACCATAGACGGACAGGAAGCACCCATAAATGCCAGTTCGGCTACCGCATTGAACTTTAATGTACCGGAAGGGGTACAGACGGGGTACAGGGATATAGCAGTGCATTACGGCACAGACAAACAGCTGGTGCGGGAAGGAGTGCCGTATATCAACGGGCAGTATGAAAAATATATAGAGTTCGACACCGACCCCGAAAGTGTTTTTGCACTGGACCTGAGCAAAGACCCCCTGGCGGTACAGCAGCTTAACGGCAATGCGGAACAGCCACCTTTCCCGGGAGCGTCGTACTACAACCTGCAGATGAATACCGGAACGGGGAGCACCATTGCGAGGATGCGGCTCCATAGCGAAACGGCAAACGAGACCTGGCAGCAGATCCTCGATCCCGGAAATTTCGGGGATAATCCCGTGCTGCACTTCTGGATCAACACCGAGGGAACCGCCCCCATACTGAAACTTTATATCGGCGGGACCTCCAATGCGAACCGGCGGGAACTTTCCGGGGGTAATACCAATACCGGGGAAGGATGGAAACTGTATGCCGTTAGACTGAAAGATTTTATCCCGGGACTTACCTCCGTAGGTTCTGCTTTTGAAATTCGCCTGAATACCGGTTCGGGAGCTTCGGTCTTCCCGGTGGTTGTCAACCTCGACTGGATTGTAGTTACCGACCAGGTACTTACGGAATTCGGGGCGGAAGATGTGACCGACCTGTTCAAACCTGCGGGATAATGATATACGACCTTATAAAAAATGGTATTTTGAAAAAGACATTTCTTTTACGTGCCGGGTTATTGGTCATGATACTGATGCCCCTTGTATTTCACGCTCAACCGGTCTCTGAAAAAGGCCCCCGGCTTATCCTCTCGGCAGGCATTGCCGGTGCCATAGACAGGGATACGGAAGGGAACCGCCTGCTGGACAGATCATTCCGCTATGCAGAACGAAAGGCGGATGAGGCGTTAAGGCATGCTATAGAGGTCCCCGTTCCTGCCGATCCGGGAGGGGGGTATACCCATGAAAAACACAAGAAGAATTACGCAGACATGTACAACGCCGCCCTGGTTTTTGCGATCACCGGAAAGCCGGCACATGCGGAATTCGTAAAAAAGATGTTGCTGCGGTATGCCGAAGTGTATCCGGGGCTGCCGTTACACCCCGCACGGAAAGAAAACCACCCGGCAGGAAAGCTGTTCTGGCAGGGGCTCAATGAAGCCGTGTGGCTGTTTTATACCATACAGGCCTATGACCTGGTAAAAACGGAGATCGGCCGTAAAGACCGGGAAACGATAGAAAATGAGCTCTTCCGGAAGATGGCACACTTTATCAGTGTGGAATCTTATGAGACCTTCAACAAGATACACAATCACGGCACCTGGGCCGTGGCTGCCGTGGGGATGACCGGCTATGTGCTGGGAGACAGGGATATGACCGAAAGGGCCATTAAAGGAAGCGACAAGGACGGCAAAACAGGCTTCCTGAAGCAGCTGGATGAGCTGTTCTCCCCCGACGGGTATTATTCCGAGGGGCCGTATTACCAGCGTTACGCCATATTGCCGTTTATGGTGTTTGCCGAGGCCATAGAAGAAAATCAGCCCGCCCTGGAGATCTTTGAATACCGGGACAGGCTGTTGCACAAGGCCGTGGTTACCCTGTTGCAGCTCACCAACAGCAACAACGAATTCTATCCTATCAACGATGCCATCAAGGACAAGACCTATTTTAGCGAGGAACTGGTTTTTGCCACCAACATCGCTTATGAAAGATATGAAGACCAGAGCCTGTTGCCTGTAATACGGCAGACCGGCCGGGTGAGCCTTTCCAATGCGGGATATGCCACTGCCCTGGCAGCAGCCGGGAGTAAGGGGACTTCGTACGAAAGGTCTTCCAGGCTTATCAGCGACGGCCCTTCGGGAAAACAGGGAGGCATCGCCCTGTTGCGTATGCCCGATGCTTCGGGAACACTGCTGGATGCCCTGTTCAAGTTTGCTTCCCAGGGTATGGGGCACGGTCATTTCGACCGGCTGGGCCTCCTGCTTTACGACGGCCCGCAGGAAGTCCTCGGCGATTACGGGGCAGCGCGGTTCCTGAATGTAGAGGCCAAGGACGGAGGCAGGTATCTCAAGGAAAACAAGACCTATGCCAAACAAAGCATAGCCCATAATACCCTTATTGCAGACGAAACCTCGCATTACGGGGGAAAGGTGAAGCAGGGTTCCGGAAGTGCGCCGGAACTGCTGTTCTGTGATCTCGGGGAGGATATACATATGGTCTCGGCAAGAGAGGGCCGTGCTTATAAGGATATAGAGCTGAGCCGTACGGTGGCCATGCTGGCCACTCCGGAAGCACCGGAACATCCTTTTGTGATAGATATTTTCCGGGCCCGGTCGGATACCCCGCATCAGTACGATCTCAATTTTCAGTATTCCGGGCAGTTAATGGACACCAGTTTCGAATACACCAGAGACAGTGTCCTTGCCCCTCTCGGTACGGCAAACGGTTACCAGCACCTGTTTAAGACCGCATACGGGAAACCGGGAGCGGGGCGGGCCGTGTTTACCTGGCTCAGGGATAAAAGGTTCTATTCCATAACAACGCTTACCGATAGTAGTACGGAACTGTTCTTTACCCAGGCCGGGGCCGGTGACCCCGACTTTAACCTGAGGCCCGAAAAGGGATACCTGGTACGGCAGCGGGATAAAAGGGACCATGTGTTTGTAAGCATCATAGAACCCCACGGAAATTTTGATCCGCAACTGGAAACCGTTCAGCATCCCGGCTCGGGAGTGGAAATGCTGGAAGTGACATACCGGGACGACAAATACCTGGCTGTTACCTTCAGGTTCCGGAACCAGCAGGCCCATACCCTGGTTATATGCCGGGACAAGGTAACGGGAACCCCGGAACACCGGGTAACCATAGGAAGTAAAACCATACGCTGGAAAGGCGCGTATACCATAACCCAATAAAAAGTAAACTTCATGAAAAATCAGAAGCTCATCAGTGATGTTTTTTTTCAGGCCGACCACAAGGAGTGGGAAAACGTAGATCAGGGCATTTCCCGGCAGTTTGTCGGTTATGACACACAGATCATGATGGTCAAAGTAAGGTTCGAGGCCGGTGCCATCGGGTACGAACATCAGCATTTTCACGCCCAGGCCACTTATGTGGCTTCCGGAAAGTTCCGGGTGACCATCGACGGGGAAGAAAGGGAATTGTCGGAAGGGGACGGTTTTTATATTCCGCCCAATGTCATGCACGGTGCCGTATGCCTGGAGGCGGGAATGCTTATCGATGTGTTCAGCCCCGTACGGGAGGATTTCCTGGATATTAATTTCACAAAAAAATAGGTTTTGAAGATCAGAGGACTGCGATGGTGGATCATTGCCCTTATCGGCCTGGCCACCATTATAAACTATATAGACCGCTCGGCCCTGTCCATTATGTGGCCGGCCATGGGAAAGGAACTGGGAATGGACGATACGGACTATGCCCTGGTGCTCAACCTTTTTATGATCGCCTATGCCGTAGGACAATCGGTATCCGGCAAGATGTTCGACAGGATAGGCACCCGTATGAGTTATGTGATCGTCATTGCGGTGTGGTCGTTGTCTTCCCTGTTCCATTTTGCGGTAAGAGGCATTTATTCCCTCGGGCTGGCAAGGGTACTGCTCGGGGTGTCGGAGGCAGGGAACTGGCCGGGGGCCGTAAAGAGCAATGCGGAGTGGTTTCCGGTGAAGGAAAGGGCTGTAGCCCAGGGTATTTTTAATGCCGGGGCCTCCCTGGGGTCTGTAGTAGCTCCCCCGCTCATAGCCTTTCTTTATGTGGGCTTCGGATGGAAGGTCACCTTTATCCTTATCGGGTTGATGGGGTTGTTATGGATCGTACCCTGGCTGGTTGTCAACAAGAAACTACCGGAAGAACACCCGTGGATTACCGAAGAAGAAAAGAAGCATATCGCCGGGGGAAGGGGCGAAGCCGATGGAGAAAATGCGGCAGCCCGCCCGTTGTCCCTGAAAGAGATCCTTTCCCACAAAGCTTCGTGGAGTGTCGTGGTATCCCGTTTTTTCCTGGAACCCATCTGGTGGCTGTTTGTGGGGTGGATGCCCATTTACCTGCAAAACACCTATGGGTTTGATGTAAAACAGATAGGGCTTTTTGCCTGGGTGCCTTATGTGGGCGCCGCTTTCGGAAGTATAGCCGGAGGGTGGTATGCAGGCCGGCTGATAGGCAGGAAAAAGTCGGTAGACAAGGGAAGAAAGCAAACCATAAACATTGCCGGGGTTATCATGTTCTCCGGCTTGCTGGCCACCATTTTCTTTGCCGATACCCCCGTAAAGTTTGTGGTTATAGTGGCCCTGGTACTGTTCGGGTTCCAGTTCGGGATCAGTAACATACAGACCCTGCCCAGCGACCTGTTCGACGGTAAGTCTGTGGGAAGCCTGGCCGGTTTCGGGGGCATGTCCGGGGTGTTGTCGGTGATCGTCATGAATTTCCTGATCCCGGTCATTACGAAGGAATCCTACATCCCGGCTTTCGTCATTATAGCTGTTTTTGTGCCACTGGGCATTCTGGCGGTACATATTTTTTGCAGGAAGATCAAACCAGTACATCATAAATAATTTATAAGATCAATATGAAACTAAAAGGAAAAATTGCGGTAGTTACCGGAGGAGCAAGAGACATAGGAAGAGCGGTCTCGGTAAAACTGGCCGGTGAAGGGGCCAAAGTAGTAGTTAATTATTTCGAAAGCGAATCGCATGCGGAGGACACGCTCGAGGAGATCCGTAAGGTGGGCGGGGAAGCCATTGCCGTATACGGGGATATGACCAGGCAGGAGGATGTAGACCGAATGGTTGCCCGCAGCCGGGAGGCTTTTGGCGACAGGGTGGATATCCTGGTGAATGTGGCGGGCGGACTCTTTGCACGTAAGAGTATCGAGGAAATGGACGAGGCTTTTTTCGACCTGCTCATGAATGTAAACCTGAAAACCGTTTTCCTGGTCACCAGGGCTTTTAAGCCCCTGATGCAGGAGGGGGCTTCCGTAGTGAACTTTTCTTCACAGGCCGCCAGGGATGGCGGAGGGCCCGGGGCGAGTATATATGCAACTTCCAAGGGAGCTGTAATGACCTATACCCGAGCCCTGGCCAAGGAGTTCGGTCCGCAGGGGATCCGGGTGAATGCCGTATGCCCGGGAATGATCGCTACCAGGTTCCACGACGATTTTACCAAGGATGAGGTAAGGCTCAAGGTAGCAGGCGGCACCCCGATGAGAAGGGAAGGCCGGGCCGAGGAAGTGGCCGACCTGGTCACTTACCTCGCATCGGATGCCTCTTCTTTCCTGACCGGGAACAACATAGATATCAACGGGGGGCTTGCCTTTAGTTAACAGCCCGATGAGCCCGGGAAAAGAGCACAGGATCATTACCTTCGGCGAACTGCTGATAGATCACTTAAAAACCAAAATGATGAGAACGCAAATACCGGTGTGGTACAAAGCGGTTATTCCGGGAGGATATATGGTGCTTACCACCGCATTCTGCCTGGCGTGTTCCGGGAATGCCGAAACGCTCCCCGGAGAAGGAGAGCCGGTAGATGTTGCCGAAACAGCTGATTCGGTACCGTATGCCGATATCGATCTGAGCCATTGGAAAATAACCCTGCCTGCAGACCTGGACCACAATGGGAAACCCGACGAATACCAGCCCGGGGACCTGGTAAATTACGGGTACCGGGATATCGCTGCGCTTAGCCCGTTTATGTATGACGATACCACAGATGTTTCCCTGGTATTCCATACCTATCCGGCAGGGGCCACCACGCCCAACAGCAGCTACCCGAGAACCGAACTCAGGGAACAGATGACGCCGGGGAATAATTACGACAACTGGTCATTGACAGAAGGAGGGACCATGAAAGGAAGGCTTAAGATAGACAGCATTTCCCCGGATACGGTGAACAGCAAATACGACTATCACCGGGTTATCGTGATGCAGATACACGGGGTCATTTCGCAGGAAGACATGGTGACTTATGGCTTTGACAGTAACCATGCACCGCCCCTGCTTAAAATGACGTGGATCGACGGACACCTGTTTGCCTATAAGAAAACCCTGGTGGACGAGTCTGTATCGGGGGTTGATCTCTATGATGACAGTAGCGGTACCTGGACGGATGTAAAACACGATTTCGGAGAAGTAGGACACGATGCTTTTACGGTCGAGATCGAAGCTTCCTACGGAGAACTTTCGGTAACCGTAAACGATGAGACCCATGTTTTTGATGATATAAGCATGGAGAAATGGCCTTTTGAAAACTATTTCAAGGCGGGAAATTACCTGGTGACCACCGATACTACCGGCTTTGCTACGGTAAAATATTACGAGCTGGAAGTGGTGCATCCTTGAGTTATTAGTTGTTAGTTCGTAGTTCAGTTCGTAGTTAATTGCATGAAGTGCCGCCTGTTCCGGGTATGGGGAGGCCGGAGCATGGTGCTCAAGATTGGGAGTTGATGAGTTTTTAACCTAAAATTTTTATATGAAAAGAATAACAGCCTGCCTGGTAGCCTTTATGGCCCTGGCATACAAAACCTCCGGGCAGACTACCGAATATCTCCCGGTAGATTACCCGGAGCATTACGAAGCCCGGATAGATGCGGTATATACCGTGGTAAACGGTTGGGAAGGCCGGATGGATATTTATTATCCTGCCGGGGAAGGGGAAGCCGTTCCCCTGGTGATCAATATTCACGGCGGGGGGTGGAATCACGGGGTGAAGGAATCCCAGCGCGGATACGGATCATTTTTCAAGAATGGCTATGCGGTGGCCAATGTGGAATACCGCCTCGTGGATGTGGCTACCGCCCCCGGCGCCATCGAGGATATCCGGTGTGCCCTGGTATACCTGTACCAACATGCCGTGGAATTGAATATCGATACCGGCCGGGTGGTATTGATGGGCGGATCTGCCGGCGGGCACCTGGCCCTTATGGCAGGATTGCTGGGAGACGACCGCCGGTTTGATGCGAACTGCCCTTATGAGGAGTCGCTGAAAGTCGCTGCCATTATAGACAAGTACGGGGTCACTGACCTCACCCCCCTTTCTGCATGGAAGTCGGCCCGGAACTGGCTTGGGAGTGGGCGGGAGGACGAAGAATTCGTAAAATCTGTTTCCCCCTTGTTTTACGTGGATAAAAACAGCCCTCCCGTGTTTATCGTTCACGGAAATGCCGACCCTATTGTACCCTATGAGCAGTCGGTGGCCCTGCATCAGAAACTGGAAGACCACGGTGTGAAAAACCGTTTTATGACCATAGAAGGCGGGCAACACGGTAAATTTACCCGGGAGGAAAAAAAGCGGGTAAGCCGGGAAATGTGGGATTTCCTGCATGAGGTTATTCCCCGGGAATAGAAAATACAGAGGCTTAAGAAGTTGTAAGATAAAAAGCCCGCAGTAAGTGCTGTAAACTGTACTGCGGGCTTATTTTATCCGTTGGGGAGACCGGTTATTTTAATCCCCGGGATTCCAGTATGGCATCGACTTTCGGGTCGCTGCCGCGGAATGCCTTGTAGGCTTCCTTGTATTCGAGGGTATTTCCTCGGGAGAGTATCATGTCACGGTAACGTTGCCCGTTCCCGCGGGTAAGTCCCCCGTTCTCATCAAACCATTCCCCGGTATCAAGTGCCAGCATTTCGGTCCACAGGTAGGCGTAATACCCGGAGGCATACCCTCCGCCGAAGACGTGGTTAAAGAAAGTGGCCCGGTATCTGGGAGGGACGTTTTTCATCCAGAGTTTATCCGCTTCGAGCGAAGATTGTTCGAAGGCGTTGATGTCCATATTTTCTTCGGCCTTATCCAGGGTGTGGAAATTAAAGTCCAGTTTGGCTGCTGCCAGGACCTCACCGAAAGCAAAACCCTGATTAAAGGTACTCGCCTTTTTGATCTTGTCGATCAGTTCCTGCGGCATGGGTTTACCGGTTTCGTAATGAACGGCGTAATTTTTCAGTACTTCGGGTGCCAGGGCCCAGTGTTCGTTGGCCTGTGAAGGATATTCCACAAAATCCCTCGCTACTGAGGTCCCGGAGATCGAAGCGTATTTCTGGTTTGCAAAAAAACCGTGCAGGGCATGGCCGAATTCGTGAAAGAGTGTCGTCACATCGTCATAAGTGACCAGGGCCGGTTCTCCGGTGGCCGGTTTGGTATAATTACAGACATTGTAGATTACCGGTTTCTGACCGAGCAGCTTCGACTGGTTCCTGAAATTGCTCATCCAGGCCCCGCCACGCTTGCTTTCGCGTGCGAAATAGTCGCCGTAGAAGAGCCCGATCGGTGTCCCGTCTTCTTCCTTCAGTTCGTAGACCAGCACATCTGGATGGTATACGGGAATGTCGTCGCGTTCTTCAAAAGTAATGCCATAAAGCCGGGTAGCGGCAAAAAAGACCCCTTTTTCCAGAACGGTCTTTAATTCGAAATACGGCTTTATCTGGTTTTCGTCGAGGTCATACCTGGCCTTACGTACTTTCTCGGCATAAAAATTCCAGTCCCAGGGCTCCAGGGGAAACGGATTTTCTTCCTTATCGATCATTTTCCGGATTTCCCCGGCTTCCTTCCCGGCGGCAGCTACTGTAGCGGGAATTAATTGCGCAAAGAAGTCCTCTACCGTTTCCGGGGTCTTTACCATGGTGTCCTGCAGGTTCCATGCGGCATAATTGGGGAAGCCGAGCAGTTTTGCCTTTTCGATGCGCAGTTTTACGATTTCCTGTATAATGGTCACCGTGGAAAACGTTCCTCCGTCGGTCCTTTTCCAGCTGCGGTTAAACAACTCTTCCCTGACTGCCCGGTCGGTAAGACTTTGCGTCAGCGATTGTTGAGTGGTATTGAACAACGGGATTCTCCATATTTCCTTTTCTTCTGCTTTCAGGGCATTGATCTCCCCGGGCGAGAGTCCGTCCAGCTGGTGTGCATCCGTAACCACCAGTGCCGAGGCATTATTGGCCTCCAGCAATACCTGTCCGAACCTGTTCTCGAGCGAAGCCAGGCGGGAGTTGATCTTCCTGAGCCTGGACTTATCGGCGTCAGACAGCCTGGCGCCGGCCTTTACGAATTTCTGGTACCGCACTTCCAGGAGTTTCAGGTCTTCCGCATCCAGGCCCAGGCTTTCCCTTTGGTCGTACAGTGTTTGTATGCGTTCGAAGAGTTTTTCGTTAAGGGTGATATTGTCCCTGTGTTCGGCAAAACGGGCCGACATTTCGGCGTCCAGTTCTTTGAGTACATCATTGGTATATGCACTGGTCAGGGCATTGAATACATTGCTGACCCTGCTGACGGGTTCATGTGCTTTTTCCATGGCCACCAGGGTATTTTCGAAAGTAGGAGCGTCCGGGTTGTCGGCAATGGCCTGTATGGCCTCTGTTTCGGCCTGCAGGACATATTCCAGTGCCGGTTTGAAATCTTCATTCCTGATCTTCGAAAAGTCGGGAGTACCGTAGGGTAGGTTACTCTCCTGTAATAACGGGTTGTCTTTCATCACTGTTACGGTATGTTTTTGAGCATTGTTTTCCTTGTTCTTCTCTTTGCATCCGGACAGCGAAAGTACTAAAACAGCCGATAATAGTGTTAGGTGTTTTCCTCTCATCGTATAAATTCGTTAAGTGAATTCAAATTTAGGAAAGTTTTGGTTAGTTGAGGCGTTCCGGGTTTTGAGGATGGTAGATCTGAAAGGAATTTTATAAAACAAAAAAAGCCACCCGGTAACCCGGATGGCTTGACAATAATATGACAAGGACAATTTAAATCGCTGTTACATTTACTGCATTAAGACCTTTCCGGCCCTGTTCAACATCGTAAGTAACTTCATCGTTCTCACGAATGTTATTTGTCAATCCTGATGTATGTACAAATACATCTTCTCCGCCGTCGGCAGGTGTAATGAAACCATATCCTTTGGCGTCATTAAAAAATTTTACTGTTCCTTTATTCATTTTGATAAAAAATTATTGACAAAGGTAATGTAATTATTTGGGTTTCAGTTTTTTTATCGGATTTATTTTTAGTAGCCTCAGTGTATCTCCGGGTTTGGTTAACAGGTTAATAGGTTAATGAGTTATTAAGTTATTCAGGTGACACTCATTAACCTAATAACTTAATATCTTGATAACCAGTAACAAAACAACCAGTGATCCTGGAATTACCCCCATATCCCCAGGTTGCCGAACGGTCCTTTCCCGGGATCTTTTTTTATTTTGATTAAATAGCCGTTTTCTCTTTTGTTCTGTATAATTTTGCCTTTTGATCAGGAAATCATTTATGAAACGCTATAACAAGAAAAACGAACGGATCAGTACCATATCCACTTTTTTGCTGATCCCGTTATCGGGGCTGGTTACCGATATTTATTTACCGTCATTTCCGGAAATGCAGCAGGCACTGGGGGTAGAGGCAGGGGCCATACAGCTTACCCTGACCTATTTCCTGGTGAGCTATGGTTTTGCCCTGCTCTTTGCGGGGAGTGTCGTAGATAGTTTCGGACGGTATAACCTGACTTTGGGAGCACTGGTGATATTTGCCCTGAGTAATTTTGCCATTGTGTGGTTTCCCGATATATACCTGTTGTATGCCATGCGGATCATACAGGGGATAGCTACGGCACTTATAGTAGTGAGCAAGCGCTCTTTCCTGGTAGACATATACAGCGGGGACAAGCTGAAGCATTATACCTCCTGGCTAACGGTAATATGGTCTATGGCCCCGATATCGGCGCCCTTTATAGGGGGATACCTCCAGAAACTGTTCGGATGGGATGCCAATTTCTACCTGCTGGGGATTTATGCACTGGTCATGCTGGTCATGGAAGCGGCCTTTTCCGGGGAGGCCCTGAAAAATTTTAAGGCATTTAACAAAAACACTATTGCAGAAGCTTACAGGAATGTACTTCGCGCTCCTGATTTCAGCATAGGCCTGGTGGTCCTGGGACTGGCATACGGCATGGCCATGGTATTTGCCATGTCTACCCCCTTTATCGTGGAGCACCATTTTCACCTGTCGCCCGTGGTTACCGGTTATTGCGCCCTTTTTTCTGGGCTGGGGCTCATGTTCGGGGGGCTTATCGGAAGGGCGCTGAGCCACTGGCCGTTTGTCGGAAAGCTGTTCGGGGGAGGTACGGCCATACTGGTGCTGGGAATACTGATGTACAGCTTCGGGCAGTATTATTCCACCGTATATACCCTGATGCTGTTTGTACTGTTACTGCACACTTCCTCCGGGTTTATTTACACGGTATATTTTACCTATTGCATTACGAGATTTCCCCAATATGCCGGGGTAGCCAACGGACTTACCAGCGGGGCGAGCTACCTGGTGACCTCGGTGGTCAGTTTCGCCATAATAAGCACCATACATATAGAGACCCAGTCATTGCTGGCGCTGAGTTATATTATTCTGGGAATAACCATGCTGCTGGTGATCAATTACCTGCGGGTTGTGGCCGGAAAGAAATTGTTGTGGCGGTAAGGCTGTGATATTTTACTGCCGGGTTTCCTCATGAATAATAAACCCGGTAGTTTATGTCGTGAGTGTTCTTGTTTTCAATATCTTTGCCCTTTCCGATTTTCAGATAGATATGTTCAGGCACAGGGGAAGGAAAAGAGCTTTCGCACACAACCGGCGGCTGGCTTCCATATTGAGTTTTGTAGCCGGAGTGGTCAATATAGCCGGAATACTGTCATTGGGGACATTAACGACCAATGTAACCGGTCATTTTGCCTACTTTTCCCGGGCCTTTGTAGATCGTGATCACCATTGGGCACTGCTGCATCTGCTTTTTATTTTCTTTTTTCTTCTGGGTGCCTTTGTATCGGGATGGCTCAGTGAAATGCTCGGGCGTACCCGGGAAAAACTCTCGTACCTGGTGCCGATTTTCATAGAATTTGTCATATTGCTTGCGATTGCTGTGACCGGTACCGGGGATGATGTATCTTACCTGCAGGGTGTTATGGCGTGTTCCCTGCTTTTTGCGATGGGGTTACAGAACGCCCTGGTGACCAAAATATCACAATCTGTAGTACGTACAACACATCTGACGGGACTGTTTACCGATCTGGGAATCGAATTATCGCAGCTGTTCTTTTACCGGAGAAGCCAGCATTCCCAGTGGCTCAGGCGGGGAATATACCTGAAACTGACTATTATAGCCTGTTTTTTTATAGGAGGTATCATAGGAGGCATAGGATATAATTACCTTCATTTAAAAGTGCTTTTGCTGGCTTGTGCCGGACTGATCACTGCTATTTTTTACGATGCCATGTTGTTACGGTTTTATCTTATAAGGAGAAAAATTATTTCTAATTAGTACGGCAGGAAAACCTTTCAGGTGCGAACCACTATCTTAAATGTTCCCGTATTTCCTTCAGTTCCTCCTTTATTTCCCGTGCCCAGTGTTCCAGGGGGGTGTCGGGGGCAGGCTCCAGGCTTCCCGATATTTTACTGACTACCCGCCATATCTCGCGGATGTCTTCTGCCCGGGTTTCGATAGGCGGGTAGTCGGGGTTTACGGAAATCAGTTGTATACGGTGCTGTTGGCGGACGATCTTTTTTACCACCAATGTATCCTGAAGTACAACAACGTAAACCTGTCCGGGGCGTATGTCTGAGAGTTTCTCTTCTGCCCGGGCAATGACCCATTCCCCCGGATGCAATACGGGATACATGCTGTTGCCTTCGACCTGGAACCCGCGGTATGTGGCATTCCGGTATTCCGGCAGGGGGAGGTCAAAGGCCGGAAGGGTCTCATACCATTCGGGGTCCTGCAGATTATGGGCATAACCGGCAGAGGCTTTTGCGTTTACCAGGGCTATATTCTCATTTTCCGAAGAGTTGAGCGTGACTACTTTCGGCATGACCTGCACTTCTCCCGCCTGCAGGTATTTTTCTTCGCTCTTCCCGAAAAGCCACAGCGGATTGATGTGGTAATGTTCGAACAGTACGGCTACGACTTCTCCGGATATCCTGGACTTTCCCCGCTCGATATCCGCCGTAGAGTTACTGATCCCCAGCTGCCCGGCAAAAGCCTGCTGGGTGAGGCCCAGCTCCCGGCGGAGGAGTTTAAAGCGTTTTGCCGCTATGTTTAAGTGTTTGCCCATAAAGCAAATATAAATTTAAATATGGAATTTTTCCATAAAAAAACAGGACTATTTCCTTTTTATTGGAAAAATTCCATATTTTTGGAAAAAATCCCG
The DNA here is from genome assembly GCF_003285545.1 of Sinomicrobium soli. Lineage (GTDB taxonomy): Bacteria > Bacteroidota > Bacteroidia > Flavobacteriales > Flavobacteriaceae > Sinomicrobium. Next base: position 102,576 of record NZ_QLNV01000008.1, read on the forward strand.
GAAAGTGAACCGTACTATTTTACACCTGGACCTGGATACCTTTTTTGTATCGGTAGAGCGATTGCTGGACAGCAGGCTGCAGGGCCGGCCTATACTGGTAGGGGGGCTCAGTGACCGCGGGGTGGTCGCTGCGTGCAGCTATGAGGCGCGTACCTGTGGTGTGCACAGCGGCATGCCCATGAAAATGGCCCGGGAACTGTGTAAAGAAGCTATCGTTATTAAGGGCGATGCTTCTGTTTATACCCGGTATTCCGAAACAGTGACCCGTATCATCAGGGAAAACGTACCGCTCTTCGAAAAGGCGAGCATAGATGAGTTTTACGCCGACCTTTCGGGGATGGACCGTTTTTTCGGCACGTATCGCTATGCCTCCGAACTCCGCCGGAGGATCATCCGGGAAACGGGGCTGCCCATATCTTTCGGGCTTTCCGTGAACAAGGTGGTTTCCAAGGTGGCTACCAATGAAGCCAAACCCAATAACCAGAGACTGATAGATCCCGGAAGGGAGAAAACCTTCCTGGCCCCCTTGTCTGTACGGAAACTTCCCATGATAGGAGACAGTACCTACCTTACCCTGAGAAACCTGGGGATCAGGCGGATGAGTAACCTGCAGGAAATGCCCGGGGAAGTACTGTACCGCGTACTGGGGCGAAACGGGCTCACCATCCGCGATCGTGCCAATGGTATAGACATGACCCCGGTAATTCCCTTTTCGGAGCGCAAATCCATTTCTACCGAGCGCACCTTCGACCGCGATACCATAGATGTACAAAGACTTCGTACGATACTGGCAGCCATGACGGAAAACCTTGCGTTTCAACTGCGCCGGGGCGGGAAACTCACGGCCTGTGTGAGCGTGACGATCCGCTATTCCGATTTTCAGACGTACTCGAAACAGCTGAAAATACCTTATACCAGTGCCGATCATGTGCTTATTCCCAGGGTGACAGACCTGTTTTACCGGCTGTACGACCGCAGAATGCTGATACGGCTTATAGGGGTAAAGTTCAGCCACCTGGTACACGGGAATTACCAGATCGATCTTTTTGAAGATACCGAAGAAACCATCCGTCTCTATGAGGCAATGGACAAGATCCGCCTGCGGTATGGCGACCGCAGTGTTACCCGGGCTTCGGCCCTGGGCGTGAAGACCATAGGGAGAATGACCAATCCCTTTAACGGACAACCACCGATCATTTTAGCGCATAGAAAACAATAATGTACCTGAATTGTCACACCTATTACAGCCTGCGTTTCGGAACCTTTTCCGAGACAGAACTCCTGGATCTCGCCAGGGAAAACCATGTGGCCCGGCTGGCACTTACCGATATTAACAATACCTCGGCCTGCCTCAATTTTATCCGTAAGGCGGAAGAAGCGGGCATAGCCCCCATAGTGGGAGTAGACTTCCGCAAGGGAACCGTGCAGCAGTTTGTGGCCCTGGCCAGGAACAATACGGGGTATACCGCCATAAACACACTGTTGTCGGAGTACCTGCACCATAACAGAGACATCCCCCCTCGGGCCCCGGAACTCCCGGAGACCTATGTGATCTATCCGCTGGAAAAAGCGGTACGGCACGGGTTTACCTCCCTGAAGGAAAACGAATATGTAGGGGTGTCTGTCCATGACCTTCGCAGGCTCCCCTTTACCGTATTCGGGGAAATGCAGGACAAGCTGGTGGTATTGCAGCCGGTCACTTTCCGGAACAAAAGGGATTACAATGCACACCGGCTGCTGCGGGCCATAGATCATAATACCGTGTTGAGCAAGCTTCCACCCGGGGAAACAGCCCCGGAAGACGAAAAGATGTATCCTTCGGAAAACCTGTACAGGGCCTTCGGGCAATATCCCCGTATCCTGGAAAATACGGTCCGGTTGATGGAAGCATGCCGGGTCTCTTTTGATTTTTCGGAGGGAAAACCGGGCAATAACCAGCAAACCTATACCGGGAGCAGGGAAGAAGACGAAGAACTCCTGGCCGGGCTCTGTGTAAAAGGGATTGCCTATCGCTACCCGGAACAGCAGCACATGGCGATGGAGCGGTTGCAGAAGGAACTGGACCTGATCAGAAAGAAGGATTTTGTTTCCTATTTCCTGATCAATTACGATATCGTGGAATACGCCAGGCAGCAGGGATATTTTCACGTAGGGCGGGGGAGCGGTGCCAACAGCATTGTGGCCTACCTGCTGGGGATTACCGATGTAGACCCCCTGGAACTGGACCTGTATTTTGAACGTTTTATCAACCTGTTCCGCAGCAGCCCCCCGGATTTTGATATCGATTTTTCCTGGCGTAACCGGGACGATGTGACCCGTTATATTTTTGAAAGATTCCCTCATGTGGCACTCATGGGGGCTTATGTAACCTTTAATTATAAAGGAACGGTACGTGAGCTGGGAAAGGTATTCGGGCTGCCCAAGGGGGATATCGACCGTTTGAGCGAAGGGGATCTTCAGCCGTATGAGCTCGATGAACCTTCCCGCCTGGTGCTGAAATACGGGAAACTCATCGAAGGAATGCCCAGTCATCTCAGCGTACATTCGAGCGGGATCATTATCAGTGAATACCCGCTGAACACTTTTTCAGCTACCTTTTTGCCCCCTAAAAACTATCCTACGGTGCAGTTTGACATGCATATCGCAGAAGATGTGGGGCTGTACAAATTTGATATCCTGGGGCAGCGGGGGCTGGGAAAAATACGGGAAACCATAGAGATCATCCGGTATAACCGCCCCGGGGAACCGGTACCGGACATACACGATATCCATCGTTTTAAAAATGATCTTAAAATAAAGGCCATGCTTGAAAGTGCACAGTGTATGGGGTGTTTTTATGTAGAATCCCCGGCCATGAGAATGCTACTCAAAAAGTTGAAGGTGGCCCATTATATCGGGCTGGTAGCCGCCAGTTCCATTATACGCCCGGGAGTGGCCAAAAGCGGGATGATGCGGGAATACATCCTTCGGCACCAGGACCCGGAACGGGTAAAACAGGCACACCCGGTACTGCTGGAGATCATGCCTGAAACCTACGGAGTTATGGTATACCAGGAAGATGTGATCAAGGTCGCCCACCATTTTGCGGGACTGACGCTGGCCGAAGCGGATGTTTTGCGGCGGGGAATGAGCGGGAAATTCCGTTCGAGGGACGAGTTTAAGGAAGTGGAGGACAGGTTTGTTGCCAACTGCCGGGACAGGGGGTACGACGATAAGGTCATATTTGAGGTGTGGAAACAGATCGAGAGTTTTGCCGGGTATGCCTTTGCTAAAGGGCATTCTGCTTCCTATGCCGTAGAAAGTTACCAGAGCCTGTTCCTGAGAGCATACTATCCCCTGGAATTTATGGTGGCCGTACTCAATAACGGCGGCGGATTTTACCGCCTGGAGACCTATATTCACGAGGCGGAGATGCTGGGTGCGCAAATTCATATTCCCTGTATAAACCGGAGCCGTATGGAAAGCAGGATCTGCGGGAAAGATATCTATCTCGGGTTCGGATACCTCAAAGACCTGGAAGACAAGATATGCCGGAGGCTTCTGGAAGAGCGTGACCGGAACGGGGAATTTGCTTCACTTGCCGATTTTATGGAACGGGTGATTATAAGTATGGAACAATTGAGTATTCTTATACGCATAGGAGCTTTCCGGTTTACGGGCACCGATAAATACGAGTTATTGTGGCAGGCCCACCTCGGGAGAGGGGTGGTGCCCGGAGAGGAAGACCAGTGCCGCATGTTTGCCTCCCGGCAGAAAGACTTTGTCATTCCGGCATTGCAAACCACCAGGCTGGAAGCGGCATTTGAGCAGATAGAACTCCTGGGATTTCCGCTGTGCAGCCCTTTTGAATTACTGAAGGAACCCCCGAAGAGCCATAAAGGCGCCCAGGACCTTGAATACAGCGAAGGGAAGTATATCGATATCTACGGTTATCTCGTAGCCGTAAAGAAAACCCGGACCCGTAAAGGGGAGGAAATGTTTTTCGGTACGTTTACCGACCAATGCGGGGAAGTATTTGATATCGTGGTGTTTCCACCCGTAGCTCGAAAGAACAGGTTTAAGGGAAAGGGCGTCTACAGAATGTACGGCAAGGTGGTCAACGAATTCGGGTTCTACAGCATTGAGATCGTAAAGATGCAGCGGGAAGCATATGTGACAGACCCGAGGTTTGTGGAATAGGTAGGGAAAACAGGTCGCTTTCACTTTTTTAAAACCCGCTCCTTCAGATAAGGATAGGTGTGATCGGCATAGAGCCCGGACAGGGCTTCTTCCGGGCAGGTGCAGGTTATTTCCTTTCTCGTATCCCAGAGTTTGACGAAGATCTGTGTTATGATCTTGTCTGTAATTTCCCTGTCTTTGACCATTGATAATACCGCAGTATATAATTTTGGATAGTATTTTTTGCAGATAAGCTCATAAGCATCGACATCGTCATTCTTTAATGCAGATAATAATTCGCTACCGGTTTCTCGATTTTTCATATCCTTTTGGTTTGCTGTTCAGAATTATCCGGAGAGGGTACCTTTGATATCGATATCGTGCAAATACTTCCCCCTCCTGTATGTATAGGATATGAAAACCGGTTTTTTTCCAGGATTTACCCCTGAAAGTTATTAAGTGAAATTCAGGTTAAATTATATATTTTATTTTAATCATCTCATTATCATTTTATTGTGTGTCGTTTGTATTGTTGATAACTTTTTTCGTGAAGATATAGGAACGGTTGAACAGCATTCTGTCGGTCTGCGAAGTTCGAACTTCGTGCTTCAAGCCCATTTAATGACATGGCGATATACGTTCAGGGGTATTTCTTTCCGGTAACCGTGATTGCGGCGAGCAGGTCTTTATAGCTCATTGATTTGAGGTTTTCATCGATATAGAACGGACTGAGTTTGTCTTCGTTGTAGCTGTACAACTCCCAGTGTTTCTTATGGTATTCGAGAGCGGTAAGGTTTTCGACCCAGTCTCCCGAATTGAGATAAAGACAGGTGCCGTGCCGGTTGACTTTCCGGATCATTTTGGGTTGGTGGATATGGCCGCATACCACGTATTTATAACCGTTTTCTATGGCCAGGTCGGCGGCGACCTTTTCGAAGTCATTGATGTATTTAACGGCCTTCTTGACGCTGTTCTTAATTTTTTTGGAGAGCGAATATTTTTCTTTTCCCATCTTGGTAAGCCCCCAGTTTATCATCCTGTTTATAACGATCAGGAAATCGTATCCCCACCCTCCCAGTTTGGCGATCCACTTGGTATGTTGTATGGAAGCATCAAAAACATCGCCGTGAAAAAACCAGGCCTTCTTGTCGTCGAGGGTGATGCAGAGTTTATCCAGGATGGCTATATTCCCCATGGAAACATCGCTGAACCTGCGAAGCATTTCATCGTGGTTTCCGGTAATATAGAATACCTGGGTACCTTTGGTGGAGAGGTCGATGATCTTTTTGATGACCTGGAGGTGACTTTTGGGAAAATAGCGTTTTCTGAATTGCCAGATGTCTATGATGTCTCCGTTGAGGATAAGTTTTTCAGGGTTTATACTGTTCAGATAAGACAATAATTCCCCGGCATGGCACCCGTATGTACCGAGGTGCACATCTGAGATCACAACAATTTCTACTTTTCGTTTCTTCAACACCTGTTCTTTTGTGTAAAAGAAAGTGTTTTATGTTATTTGAGTATTAATATCCAATTAATAAAACATGAGTATATCGTTAATATAGTGTGATGTACATGCCCGTAACAGCGTCGGGCAGGGGAACCTTGGGGATAAGGGCTTCCGTAATGATGCGCCGCCCGTGGCAAGCAAAATCAGTTTAAATCTTGAATAATTAACGATTAACATTTACATTTGTCGCAAATCAACTTTCATGGCAGGAAATTCCTTTGGAACGTTATTCAGGCTCACTACATTCGGAGAATCGCACGGAACTGCCCTCGGTGGCGTTATCGACGGTTGTCCCGCCGGGCTGGAACTCGATACCGGTAAGATACAATACGAACTGGACCGCAGAAAACCCGGACAGTCGGCTATTGTGACACAGCGAAAGGAACCCGATGAGTTCCGCATACTTTCCGGGGTTTTCGAAGGAAAGACCACGGGGGTTCCCATCGGTTTTGTCATAGAGAACACCAATCAGAAATCTCATGACTACTCCCATATAAAAGACAGCTACCGGCCCAGTCATGCCGATTATGTGTACGACCGGAAATACGGTTTCCGGGATTACCGGGGCGGTGGCAGAAGTTCCGCAAGGGAAACGGCCTGCCGGGTAGTTGGCGGTGCGATAGCCCGGCAGTTGCTCCGGGATATCAGCATAGAGGCCTATGTGTCTTCGGTAGGGGATATTTTTCTGGAAAAACCATACCAGGAACTGGATCTTTCCGGGAGGGAAGACAACCCCGTACGGTGCCCGGACAGCAAAGTGGCCGCCCGAATGGAGGAATATATAAAGGAGATAAGAAAACAGGGCGATACCGTAGGCGGAACAGTGACCTGTGTCATACGGAATGTGCCTATAGGTCTCGGGGAACCTGTTTTTGACAAGCTCCACGCAGATCTTGGTAAAGCGATGTTATCTATCAATGCGGTAAAGGGATTCGAATACGGCAGCGGATTTTGCGGGGCGAAGATGAAGGGCAGTGCACACAATGACCTGTACAACCCCGACGGGAGTACCAAAACCAATCTTTCCGGAGGTATACAGGGCGGTATCAGTAACGGGATGGATATCTATTTCAGGGTAGCTTTTAAGCCTGTGGCTACGATCATGCAGTCGCAGCCTACCATAGACCGCGACGGAAATACGGTGGAAATGCAGGGAAAGGGAAGGCACGACCCCTGTGTGGTACCCCGTGCCGTACCTATTGTAGAGGCTATGGCGGCTCTTGTACTGGCCGATCATTACCTGATAAACAGAAATGCAAAATTGTGATCTGAAGATCAGCTGTGCACCCGGTTTTCCGGTATGGTGTACGGAGCGACGGGATACAGAGTTCCGGAAGCCTCACTCCTTTAAATTAAAAACAAGTCTGGTATGAAGATAAAAATAGCATTGCACTGGCAGATCGTCATCGGTATGGTGCTGGGAGTCGTGTTCGGATTGGTCATGGCCAACGTAGGTAAGCCTGATGCTGAAATCAAAAACAGGGCGGCCGGTTACAACAGGACCCTGACAGAGATAACGGCAGAAAACCAGGAGCTGGCGGAACAGCTGGAAACCCTTGACGAACGTTTTGCACAGGGACAGGCCGGAGCGATGAATTACCTGGTTGAGAAAGAACAGCTCAGGCAGCAGGTGGAAAAGAACGAAGAAAGGATCTCTGCTGCCCGTGAAGCCCTGAGGGAATTGCCTGTAGACCCGTGGGGCAAGACCTTTATCGAGAAGTGGGTATATCCTTTGGGAGAACTTTTTATCAACCTGCTGAAGCTTATTGCCATTCCGTTGATCATTGCTTCCCTGATAAAGGGTATTGCCGATCTCAAGGATATTTCCAAGCTTTCCAGCATAGGGATACGTACCATGCTGCTGTATATCATGACTACGGTTTTTGCCATAACCATAGGTCTCGGGGTAGCCAATATGATACAGCCGGGATCGGGGATCTCGGAGGAGACCATTGAAAGGCTTACCAGTGATGCGGGACAGGCCGATATGGTAAGCCAAAAGATCAGTGACAGCCAGACACAGACCAAGAACCTGATGGAATTTATCGTGGATATTGTTCCGGACAATGTTATCGGCGCGATGGGAGATAACAACCAGATGCTGCAGGTGATCTTTTTTACCATAATGCTGGGAGTATGTATGCTGCTTATCGGGGATAAAAAGGCAAAACCCCTGAAAAAATTCTTTGACAGCCTCAATGATGCGATCCTCAAAATGGTAGACCTGATCATCAAGATCGCACCCATAGCTGTTTTTGCACTTCTGGCCAATGTGGTGGTCGGGACCAATGATGTCGAAGTGCTCCTCGCCCTTTTGAAATATTCTTTTACGGTAATTCTGGGATTAACGCTGATGGTTGTGGTTTATATGACCCTGGTGGCGGTCTATGCAAGAAAAAACCCGTTGTGGTTCCTGAAGCAGATCAGTCCGGTACAATTGCTGGCATTTTCCACCAGTTCCAGTGCGGCCACGCTTCCCGTAAATATGGAAAGGGTAAGGGATTATATCGGGGTGGATGAGGAGGTAAGCAGTTTTGTGCTTCCCATAGGGGCCACGATCAATATGGACGGGACCAGCCTGTACCAGGCAGTAGCGACCATTTTTATCTGTGAGGCCCTTCATTTCGATATCACCTTTGCAGACCAGCTGACCATTATTTTCACGGCTTTGCTGGCTTCGATAGGTACCGCAGGCGTTCCCGGGGTGGGTGTGGTGATGCTCATCATTGTGTTGCAGTCTATCAATTTCCCGCCTGAAAAACTGCCCCTCGGAATCGCATTGATCCTGTCGGTAGACCGTATCCTGGATATGTGCAGGACTGCTATCAATGTATCCGGCGATGCCACGGTAGCTACGGTAGTGGCAAAATCGGTGGGGAAACTGGGAGAGCCTTTACGTGATGAGGATTGATATGGAGCATGACCTGTAGTAAAAAGAAATTGTATATGATGGAGTATGATGTTTTAATCGTGGGAGGTGGTCCCATAGGTATAGCCTGTGCCCTGGAAGCCAAGAAAAAGGGACTGCGTTATATCGTTCTGGAAAAAGGATGTATTGCCAATTCACTGTACAATTATCCTCTTAACATGACCTTTTTTTCCACATCGGAAAAACTGGAGATCGATGACATCCCCTTTATAAGTATCAAAAGCAAGCCGCAAAGAGCGGAGGCCCTTGAATATTACCGGCGGATAGTAACGTCCAACGATCTTGATATCAGGTTGTTTGAGATTGTTTCGGACATCAGGAAAGAAGACAATATGTTTACCGTAACCTCCCCGAAAGAGGTTTACAGGGCCCATCATGTCATCATGGCCACGGGTTTTTACGATATCCCGAACCGCATGGGAGTTCCGGGAGAAGACCTTCCCAAGGTAGCCCATTACTATAAAGACCCTCATTACTATGCCGGGCAGCGGGTTATCGTGGTCGGTGCGAGCAATTCTTCGGTAGATGCCGCCCTCGAAATCTATCGCAAGGGGGGAGAGGTGACCATGGTGGTGAGGAAAAGTGAAATAGGACGAAGGGTGAAGTACTGGGTGAGGCCTGATATAGAGAACAGAATAGCGGAGGGTGCCATAAAAGCTTATTTCAACAGCAATATCACTGAGGTCCGACCGGAGGAAGTACGTGTAAATACGCCCGAAGGGGAAGTGGTATTGCCCAACGATTTTGTCCTTGCCCTTACGGGGTATATGCCTGATTTTGATTTTCTCCGTAAAGCGGGGGTGCACCTTTCCGAAGAAGGACGGCTTTACCCGGAATACGATCCGCAGACCATGGAGACCAATATCGACGGTTTATACCTTGCCGGTGTGGTATGCGGCGGCATGGATACCCATCTCTGGTTTATAGAGAACTCGAGGATACACGCCAAACTTATTATGGCGGATATTGTAGAAAAGAAAAGAGAGAAAACGGAATGATAGATATATACTGCGGTGGGAAAAGATAACCTACCGGAGTTTAAAATCATAAACTTTTGCGATACTGTCACAATTCTCTACCGAAACGGTTACTTTCTTCGAATTTAATGTAGCGTCTATGGCATAGGTTTTACAGGAATCCCGTTTGGTATCGCTTTCCGAAAAGATGACATCCCCATCGGTAAATACGGCCTTTGCGATTCCGGTGGTATCGAGGGAGTATTCCGAGATGGCCTTCAGTGCCTCTTCCCGGTAGGTGATCTGTTTGTTCCTGATATCCTTTAAAACCCGGCAGTTGGGGCCGTAACAGAAAGAAGTTCCCTTTTCCTTTAAAAAAAAGGCCACAATAACCAGCCCGATGGAAAGTCCCAGAAGATAGAACCCTATTCGCTTCAGTAAACCCATTCGAAAATATTTGGATCAATGGTTTATATAAAAACAGTTTGTATTCAGAATATCAGCAGGTTAATGTCGCTATAGGAAAGGTTAAACCATTCGGCGACAGTCTTATTAGTCAATATTCCGTGGTAAAAATACAATCCGTTTCTCAAACCACGATCAAAACGGAGCGAATTTTCCAGTCCGCCCTCATCACCGATCTTGAGAAGATAGGGGGTAAATATGTTGCTGATGGATACCGATGCGGTTCTGGAATACCGTGCGGGAATATTGGGAACACAATAATGTATGACCCCGTGTTTTTCGAAGATGGGCTTGTCGTGGGTGGTGACCTCGCTGGTTTCGAAACATCCTCCCATGTCTATACTGACGTCTATGATAACCGATCCTTTCTTCATGTTTTCCACCATAGTTTCCGATACGACTACCGGGGCCCTGTTATTCCCTCTTACGGCGCCGATAACCACATCACAGCGTCTGAGTGCCTTGAGAAGGCTTTTGGGTTGAAGTGTAGAAGTAAACATCGGGCGGCCCAGGCTGGTTTGAATACGGCGGAGACGGGTGATGGAATTGTCAAAGATCTTAACGCCGGCCCCCAGCCCCAGTGCAGACCGTGCGGCAAACTCACCTACGGTCCCGGCCCCGAGGATAACGACTTCTACGGGAGGAACCCCGCTTATATTACCGAACATGAGGCCGTTGCCATTGTTGGCGTTCGTCATGAGTTCGGAGGCTATCAGTACCGAAGCCGTACCGGCAATTTCACTGAGCGATCTCACCGCCGGATAGTTGCCGTCCTCATCGCGTATATATTCGAAAGCAATAGCGGTGATCCTTTTCTTGGCGAGCTGTTCAAAGTAACTTTTGTCCTGTGTCTTTATCTGGAGTGCGGAGATCAGGATGGTTTGCGGATTGATCAGTTCCAGTTCATCCGGGGACGGAGGTTCCACTTTAAGTACAATGGGGCAGGAATATACCTTTTTGGTGTCGCTGGTTATTTCCGCACCGGCATTACTGTATTCGATATCGGTGAAGTTGGCACCTTCTCCTGCTTTTGACTCTATCAGTATCCTGTGACCGTGTGCCGTAAGTGCACTGACGGCATCGGGTGTGAGACATACTCTTTTTTCCTGGTAAGCGACCTCCCTGGGAATACCGATAAACAGATCGCCTTTCTGTTTCAGCACCTCCAGCATTTCTTCCTGGGGCAATAGCTGTTGCTTGGTAAAAGGTGACGAGGCTACATTCATAATACGTTTACTACAAAATACCGGTTAAGTTAACAATTATTTGGAGAAATGCTCCTCTTCCATATCGAGTTCTTCCAGTTCCTGATCCAGTTTTTTCATATCGATACCGTGAACCAGTTTGTCAAACAGTTTTACGCGGATGATATAGACTATGGGGATGATCACAAACATGATCGGGATCAGGTAATAGATCTCTGTTTCATCGATATATTCCACATCGTCATTGATCACGTGAAAAAGCTGAAAGGCATACATGGCGATGGGAATGAGTATGATGTGGTACCACCAGTGCCGGCAGGTAAAGAACCATAGAAGAAGGAGGTAAAGGGGAATGAATTTGCTCACAAAATACCAGGCGGCGCTATATACATCCGGGTAGTTCGTAACTTCCAGTGTAAAGAGGGACGTCTCCCAGGTTTTACTCTCCGGGAAATTCTCATAGAGGTAAAAAAGATACGGAGATATTGCAATCAGAAAAGCTATAAAACTTCCGAACAACAATGATCTCCGCATTTGCTTTGTCTTTACTTTCTTCATGCTCGTGAATGACAAGGGATACGAAGAAAGCAAAAAGACTTCTTATAAACAAATCTTTTGCCTAATTATTTACAGGCATCTAACCGCCCTGTAATCAGGCTATGACACCGTGCTTTGGCGGTTTCTGGAACTTGTCGATAAATGCAAAGCCGTGCTTTGGTGGCTTCTGGAACTTGTCGATAAATGCGAAGCCGTGCTTTGGCGGTTTCTGGAACTTGTCAATAAATGCAAATCCGTGCTTTGGCGGTTTCTGGAACTTGTCAATAAATGCAAATCCGTGCTTGGGCGGCTTCTGGAACTTGTCGATAAATGCAAAGCCGTGTTTGGGCGGCTTCTGGAACTTGTCGATTAAAAATGTTGCACTTACAGATACTACAAGGGCAAGGGCTACGGACAGAAAATAATGATAAAATTTAAATGATTTCATGATCGTTATGCTTTTTGGTTATTTAGTCTAAGCAAACGTATCAAAAAAATAAATATTATCGTTTGGTACTTTCGTCGTAACTTTATTACTTTTTGTCGAAAAAATAATGAAGATTGCCGTTTTTTATGTAAAAGGGAATTTACTGCAATAATACACAAATTCATTCATTATCCAATGTAAGTATTGTCTTTCTTTGCTGTTTTTTTTATTCGGACTGATTAATAACTCAGGCTATGTAGTTTAGAACTTTTATCTTAGCTTTTGTAAAAAATATCGAATGGAAGCCTGAATATAGCCTGCAAACTCATTAACCTGATCACCCGTTCTGTGGAGACGAGGCGGATAAAATGTTTGTTTTTGCCGATAAAAAGCATATTTTTGAAAGGCTCTAAAAGGACCATTACTTATGCTGATCCAAAAAACGTTACGAATCTGTTCATGGGGTCTTATACTTTTTCCGGGAGTGATACTGTCGCAGGAATACGAGGTGAGAGGAAGAGTAACGGAAACCGGCGGTGCTGCGCTTTCCTTCGTAAACATACTTCTGCTGCAGACTTCGGATTCCGCGGTGGTAGCTGGAAGTTCTTCAGATGAAAACGGTGATTTTATACTTGAAGGAGTAAGGAGAGGTGTTTATTTATTAAAAGTTTCTTCCCTGGGATATGCCGACTATGTAGCTGATCTCCGGGTTTCCGGGGATACGCCGGTGGGGAAAGTGATCCTTGAGGAGAATACGGAATCCCTGGAAGAGGTCACTGTTACCGGGCGACAGCCTTTGGTACAGCGGCAGGCGGGAAAGCTGGTATTTAATGTGGAGCATACGGTGTTATCTTCGCGAAATTCGTTTGATATTCTGAGAAATACCCCGGGAGTGCTGGTCATAAACGGGGAGATAAGAATACGGAATACCGCGGCGGATGTATATGTCAACGGAAAAAAGGTTTACCTCGGCGGAGAGGAGCTGAAAGCTTTTCTCGAAAATTATCCGGGAACCCATATCCGTTCGGTGGAGGTTATCACATCGCCCCAGGCCAGTTATGATGCCGATAGCGGAATGGTACTGAACATAGTGACCTCAAAAAATATTGTTGCAGGTTATAAGGGAGGGATCAATGCGGGATGGACCCAGGCCGTTTTCCCGAAATTCAACCTGGGGACCGAGCATTATTTTAAGAGTAAGGTGCTGGATCTTTTTGCCGGTTACAACTTTGCCCCGTCGAAGGAGTACAAGCACGACCTGGATTACATCAATTTCTTTGCCGATGGCGAAATGCCCTCCGGACGCCTGGAAACGGACTTTCACCGGGTGACTCATTCTTATGTCCATAATTTTCACAGTATTGCAGACCTTACACTGAATAAAAAAAACTCCCTGAGTATTTCTGCCAATATACAACACTCCCCGGGAACGGATTACCGCAATAATGCGGTCACGGAGATATTCGAGGCCGGCGGTACTCCGGGCCCCTATTTTCTCACAGACAGTGATCTTGACAACGACCGGTCCAATCTTTCGTTTTCACTCGAGTATACCTATCGTCTTAACGACCGGGATGCCGTATTAAAAACCCTTTCCAATTATATTTATCACGACGACAGGCAGTTTCAGCAGCTCCGGACCTCCTATTTTGACGAAACCGGGCAGCACGACAGCAACAGCGCATTTGACTTTCTTGCCCGTCAGCGAAATAATATTTTTACGCAACAAGTCGATATTTCCCTTCCTTCTGCTTCATCGGTCCTGGAAACAGGGGTAAAATATTCCTCCATACAGAGCAGGAGCAGAGCTGATTTTTCGGGAGGAGGAGTTCCTGAAAATACCCCGGACGACCGCTTTAATTATTATGAGAACATATATGCGGGCTATGTGAATCACACACGGGAATGGGGTGAGGATATATCCACCGTACTGGGGGTAAGAGGGGAATATACCGATGTCAATGCCCGGTCTGTGGTTCTCGGGGAGGTCAATACCCGGGGGTATTTTGAACTGTTTCCTTCGGTAAGCCTGCGATACACCCCCGGAGAGCATCACGCGTTTGATCTCAATTACAAGCGGAGCCTGAACCGTCCGTCATACGGAGACCTGAATCCTTATCGCTATTATCTCAACGAACGGCAATACGAGGCCGGGAACCCGGCACTCACCAGGGCCATAGAACATAAGCTCGCCCTGGATTATACCTACAAACGGCAATATGTGTTTTCCCTGTATTATTCCGGGGCCTCCGGGGCACTTCGCGGACTGCCGTACCAGGATAATGCGGAACGTGTGATCTATACCTCCCGGTACAACATAGACCGGGAATTCCAGTACAGTTTTGATTTTTCTTATTACGGGAATGTTTTCGACTGGTGGTATAGTTATGCTTATACCTCTGCCTTCTATATGGAGAGCCGTTTTAATGCCATAGCCACAGACCGGCTGCACAATGTCAATGTAACCGCATTTTACGGGCAGGTGTATAACCAGTTCCGCCTGGATGAAGACGGGGCAACGAATATGGAGCTGACCCTGAATTACCTTTCGGGAATGGTTTCGGGTTCGCTGAAAAGTAAGAACCAGTTTTCTGCGGGACTGGGAGTTACCAGGACGATGTGGAAAAACAGGCTGGTGGCATCGCTGAGTCTTGAAGACATTTTTAACACCTCCAATATCTGGTATCGTTCTGAGTATGCCGACCAGGATAACGGTTATATAGCCCGCCCGGAAACCCGGAAACTTATCCTGGGCCTGAAATATAATTTCGGGAATTACCGCCTGAAAGACAACAACAGGAACACCACCCCCGACGAGCAGGAAAGACTGGGCGGGTAGTGGTGTTTTTTATGTCGTGTCTTGTCCTTACCGGCATGTAACCTCCTATATTCCGAGATGCCCGGCCGTACTTCCGGATAGTGCTTCCTTGTGGAGCATGACCGAGATCGCCTTTAATCTCATATAAGGAACACTCATGTAAATATATCCGCCGGTGTCGCCCACACGGTTCTGGTCGGTACCCCAGGAGTTCTTTACCTTGTAATACGTATTTCCGTTCTGGTCCGTCGCCTTGCCCGTAATATGCATCAGGTGGTCGTCTGTAGTATGGAAATTTTCAAATTCCTGCTGACGGTATTCGGGAGACACTGCTTTTTCCGGTTTTATTTCCGAAAGAATGGCAGGGGCATCCGCAGTGTTTTCAGGGACAACCGCTACACCGTGTTTCTGTGAAAATCCGGGCTCGCTTACATCACAATCCAGAGCAAGGGTATAACCTTCTTCAAGGGCGTGGTCTATAACCTGTATGAATTCATCCAGGGGCAGGTTGTAAAAGCTTCCGTCAGAGAAATTATCGGGGATGTTCAGCACAAATGCGGAGTAGAAGGGACGATGGGTGAACGAAGTGACGGTAATGTAGTTTTCGGGTGCTATTCCCGTCATTTTCATAAACGACTCCGGGGAGTACTCCTTACCGTCAAAAGTAAAGGTATCCACCCTTTTTCCGAGGTATACATCCAGGACGCTTTCTACGGCATCTTTCCATTTCGGGGAAAGTGTCCTGGCCGGGTTTTCGATATAGACGTTGAGCATGCCTTCGAGTACCGAAACCATTTCGGTGTGATTGTGTTTTTCCTGTCCGTCAGACAACCCGGTATATACCTGATGCGGTACCAGGCCATATTCCGCAGCACTGTTGATCACGTCGTGCGCCAGTCCGCCCTGGCTGAACTGGGCTTTTCCCTGCCGCATGACGTAATTCCAGGCTTTTTCGGGATAGGTATTCCTCACATTGTACATTTCGGAAATATCGATCTGCTTTCCGGATATGCGAATGATCTCCGATTCGAGAAAGGACGAGGTGGAAAAACTCCAGCAGGTCCCGGTGATGTCCTGGCTGATTACGGGAGTGGCTTCCAGGTCAATAACACTGTTAAAGCTGTATTGTTGTGAAAAGGCGAGGGTTGCTGAACATAAACATCCCAGGCAGAGAAGGAATTTTTTCATTCTGTGGTATTGCTTTAAAAAGACTAAAAAGGATTATTTTTACGCAAAATAACAAAATTATGAGTAAAGTAGATTGGAAAGTTGTCAAAGAATACGAAGATATCACTTATAAGAAATGCGGTGGCGTGGCACGGATCGCCTTTAACCGTCCCGAAGTGCGCAATGCTTTTCGCCCGAAAACCGTAGGCGAACTTTTCGAAGCCTTCCTCGATGCCCGGGAAGACACATCCATAGGGGTGGTTTTACTGTCGGCTGAAGGGCCTTCCGCGAAAGACGGGGTGTATTCCTTCTGCAGCGGGGGCGACCAGAATGCCAGGGGGCACCAGGGTTATGTAGATGATTCCGGCATGCCGAGGCTGAACATACTCGAAGTACAGCGGCTGATCCGGTTTATGCCCAAGGTGGTCATTGCGGTGGTCCCGGGATGGGCCGTAGGGGGCGGACACAGCCTGCATGTGGTCTGCGATCTTACCCTTGCCAGTAAGGAGCATGCCATATTTAAACAGACCGATGCGGATGTGACGAGTTTTGACGGGGGATACGGTTCGGCCTATCTCGCTAAAATGGTAGGCCAGAAACGCGCCCGGGAAATATTCTTTCTCGGAAGGAACTATTCGGCCCGGGAGGCTTTTGACATGGGCATGGTCAATGCGATCATTCCTCACGAGGAGCTCGAAGATACTGCTCTTGAATGGGCCCGGGAGATCCTGGCCAAATCACCGACTTCCATAAAAATGCTGAAGTTTGCCTTCAATGCCACCGACGACGGGATGGTAGGACAACAGGTGTTTGCAGGTGAAGCGACACGACTGGCCTATATGACGGAAGAAGCCAAAGAAGGGCGCAATGCTTTTCTGGAAAAAAGGAAACCGGATTTCAGTAATATCAAATGGATTCCTTAACCTGAGGGTTTCAGGATTTTGACATCACAGGTATTGGTTTTTTACAAAAACCAGTAAAGCTTCTTCATGTAAATACACAGAGAATGACAAAGACAAAAGCCTTTGTAGAGGCTGCGCGTTTACGCACTTTACCACTTTCCGTGGCGGGGATCATCACCGGGACAGGAGTGGCCGTTGCCAGGGGATATTTTGACTGGAAAATATGTGTCCTGGCCCTGTTGACTACCGTCGGATTTCAGGTGCTGTCCAATTTTGCCAATGACTACGGCGATGGCGTAAAGGGTACGGACAACAAAGACCGTATCGGCCCCCAACGGGCCCTTCAGAGCGGATTGCTTACTCCGGGAGAAATGAAAAGGGGCATGCTCATCACCGTAATCATCACCCTCCTGGTGGCTATGGCCCTTATTTACACAGCTTTCGGCCGGGAGCATTTTGCCTATTCGGTATTGTTCTTTATCCTCGGGATTGCCTCGATAGCGGCAGCCATAAAGTATACCGTGGGCCGATCGGCATACGGTTATAACGGGTTGGGAGACCTTTTTGTCTTTCTCTTTTTCGGATTGCTCAGCGTGGCGGGGAGTTATTTTCTCTACGTAAAGCATATCGACTGGACCGTGTTTTTACCTGCGTCGTCCATAGGATTGCTCAGTGTAGGAGTGCTCAATCTCAATAATATGAGAGATGAAAAGAGCGATGCTGCTTCAGGCAAGAATACGCTGGTGGTAAAAATAGGGGGAAAGGCAGCAAAAAAATATCATTATGTCGTATTAATACTGTCATTAGTGCTGTTTTTGCTTTTTGCTCTCCTTCAAAGTTTTTATATTTATCAATATGTATTTCTCCTGGCTTTTGTCCCGGTGCTCCTGCACCTGCGGACAGTAAAGGGAAACCGCGTTCCGGAAACACTGGACCCGGAACTTAAAAAGCTGGCACTGAGTACATTTTTACTGTCCCTGCTTTTTCTCGCAGTGCAGTTTATATAATGTTTACCACTGTTGTTTAACCCGAATAAAAAACAACCATGAAGATCACATTTTACGGACATGCCTGCTTGGGGATAGAGACTGGAGATACCCACATACTGGTCGACCCCTATATTTCTGCCAACGAAAAGGCTTCGCATATTGATATCAACCAGATAAAGGCAGATTATATCCTGGTAACCCATGCCCACCAGGACCATACCCTGGATGTGGAGACCATTGCAAAGCATACCGGGGCTATGGTTATTTCCAATTTTGAAGTGGCCGGCCACTACGGTGATAAAGGTATCGACGTGCACCCGATGAACCACGGCGGCAGCTGGGATTTCGAGTTCGGAAAGGTAAAGTATGTGAATGCCATTCACACGTCTTCTTTTCCCGATGGGAGTTACGGCGGCCAGCCCGGTGGCTTTGTCATAGAAGGCGAACACAAAAACATTTATATCGCCGGGGATACGGCACTGACCATGGATATGAAACTGATCCCGATGTATATCAAACTCGACCTCGCCATCCTGCCGGTCGGGGATAACTTTACCATGGGAGTGGACGATGCCATTATAGCCTCTGATTTTGTGGAATGTGACAAAGTTCTCGGGTATCATTTCGATACTTTTGGCTATATCGAAATAAATCACGAAGAGGCCAAGCGTAAATTTTTTGATAAAGGCAAAGACCTGATGCTGCTTTCCATAGGAGAGAGTATAGAGCTTTAATTTATAGAACTGTACATGAAAGCATCTTACCGGAAGCATATCCTTCGTTTTAAAAGAGCAAGCGGTACCTCCAGGGGAGTGTTGCACGAAAAGGAAACCTGGTTTATCCTGCTGAATGATGATAACAACGGGAAAACCGGGATCGGGGAGTGTGGCATACTTCGCAGTCTCAGTGTGGATGACCGGGAGGATTACGAAGAAAAATTGCGTTGGGCCTGCGACCATATTCATCTGGGAGAAGAAAGTCTGTATGCCGGACTAAAGGAATTTCCTTCCATACAGTTTGGCCTGGAACAGGCTTTTCGATCGCTTCGGTCGGAGCATCCTTTTTTACTCCATCCGTCTGCCTTTACGGCAGGGCGGGAGACCATCCCTATTAACGGGCTGGTGTGGATGGGAGACAAGGAGTTTATGGCACAACAGATCCGGGAAAAACTGGAACAGGGATTCGGTTGTATAAAAATGAAGATCGGAGCCATTGATTTTGAAACGGAACTGGAATTACTGCGTTCCATAAGAAAAGAGTTTTCTGTCGGGGATATCGAGATCAGGGTAGATGCCAACGGGGCTTTTACCCCCGGAAATGCCCTCGAAAAACTTCAGCGGTTATCCGGACTCGGATTACATTCTATCGAACAGCCCATAAAACAGGGGCAATGGGAATTCATGGCCGGACTATGTGAAAAAAGCCCGCTTCCGATCGCGTTGGACGAGGAACTGATCGGGATCTTTGAAATTTCCGAAAAACAGAAACTTCTGCAGACGATCAATCCGCAATACATCATACTGAAACCAAGTCTTATAGGAGGATACCGGGGCAGCGAAGCGTGGATAGGGCTTGCGGAAAAACAGGGTACAGGCTGGTGGATCACCAGCGCCCTGGAAAGCAATATCGGGCTGAACGCCATCGCGCAATGGACGTATACGCTTCACAATCCGATGCCACAAGGGCTGGGAACGGGAAGTCTTTACACCAATAATATCGAAAGCCCGCTGGAAGTTTCGGCGGGAACCTTGCGATACGGAAATAAAAACCAATGGAATACAACCATTTTGAAAAATTGAATATATGTATATAGAACAGGCGTTTAAAGGCAGGCACGAGTTGTGGCGGTATATTATCGGGGTCTTTGTGGTCTTCGGAGGAAGCCAGATCATAGGAGGCTTCCTGTTAGGGGGAGCAATGGTGATAAAATCGATGTCGGGAGAAAATATGGATATGTCCGACCCCATGGCTATCCTCAGAATATACGACCCCAATATCATGCTGGTACTTATGCTGCTGCCTTTTGCGCTGGGACTGCTGGGATTGATCCTGTGGATGAAACCGGTACATGGCCTGCCTTTCGGGGTACTGCATTCCAGCAAACAGAAACTGGACTGGAAAAAAGTGTTTTTCTCCTTCGGGTTATGGGGTATTATAAGCATACTGTTTATCTGGATAGGGTATTTTATCGCCCCGGAAGATTATCAATGGAATTTCGAGCCGGTCCCCTTTGTTATCATGTGTGTGATCTCCGTATTGCTTATTCCCTTACAGACCAGTTTTGAGGAATATATCTTCAGGGGGTACCTGATGCAGGGGATAGGTGCCTTTGCCAGGAACCGCTGGGTCCCGCTGGTCATTACTTCCGTGGTATTCGGGCTGATGCATATTTTTAACCCGGAAATCGGCAAAATGGGATATGTAGCCCTGGTGGCCTATATAGGGATAGGTTTTTTCCTGGGTATCATAACGCTGATGGACGAAGGCCTGGAGCTGGCATTGGGCTTTCATGCTGCCAATAATCTTTTTATCGCCCTGTTTGTTACGGCAGACTGGACGGCCTTTCAGACCCATTCCGTATTAAAAGATCTGTCTGACCCTTCCGTAGGATTGGAGATCTTTTTCCCGTTGATAGTGCTGTACCCGTTATTGACATTTATCTTTGCCAGGAAGTACGGATGGACCGGGTGGAAGGAAAAGCTTTTCGGACGCATTAGTGTCCCTGAAGAGAATACCGGAATATTAACTGATGAATCATTACATATAAAACCTTAGTTTATGTCTGTAGACACTCCTGTTCGGGATATTGAAATCACTTATAAGAACCTTCACAATCGCTTTAAGCTCAACGGTATCTATTACGATCTCGGGGAACTGGGGCAGGTAGCCTGTACGTATATCAAGGAGGGAGATGCATACCAGAAAGCCATAGGAGACTTCCTGCTCGAATGGCTCGACAATTCGGATGTCATTACCGTAAAGACCTCCGGGTCGACCGGGACACCCAAGGAAATAGTATTGAAGAAACAGAATATGGTGCATTCTGCCCTGGCTACCGGAAATTTTTTCGGTGTCGAAGTAGGGAACAAGGCATTGCTCTGCCTGCCTGCCGATTATATCGCCGGGAAGATGATGCTCGTCCGGGCTATCATTCTCGGGCTGGAACTCGACCTGGTACAGCCTTCGGCATCACCGTTGAAAGCTACCGGAAAAGAGTATGATTTCGTAGCGATGACCCCCATGCAGGTAGAGAACTCACTGGATGAGATATACCGGGTAAAGACCCTGCTGGCGGGAGGCGCCCCCATGTCTGATAAACTGAAGAAAGCCTTACTGCAAACCGGTTGTAATGTTTTTGAAACCTATGGAATGACAGAGACCATAACCCATATCGCAGCAAAAAGAATACAGGTAGGGGGAGTGGAAGATGAAGACCCCTGTTTCAGGGTAATGCCCGGGGTAACCGTATCCCTGGACGAAAGAGGATGCCTGGTTATTCATGCTCCCGAAATTACAGATGAGACTATTGTAACCAATGACCTTGCGGAACTGGTTTCCGAAACCGCCTTTAAATGGCTGGGACGGGCAGATCATGTCATCAATTCGGGAGGAATAAAATTAATCCCGGAACAGGTGGAGGCAAAGCTGGAAAAGCTCCTGGAAGGACGGTTCTATATCACCGGAATACCGGATGATACCCTGGGAGAAAAGCTGGTGTTGTATGTAGAAAAGCAGACCAATACCGGGTGGACCCCGGAGGGGATACGGGAAAAAATAGATCACCTGGAAGGGCTGGACAAATACGAAAATCCCAAAGAGATCTTCATGGTCGAAAAATTCAGGGAAACTTCCAGCGGAAAGGTATTAAGAAATAACCACTTGTAACTGTGAGAGGAATAAGCCGGCCAATTTATAATGATTTGTATTGCTTTCTTTAAAATTCAGTTATATATTTGCACCGCTTTTAAGCAAATGGTCGCGTAGCTCAGCTGGATAGAGCATCCCGACTTATGAGTCGGGACGGTCATAGAGTTTGTTGAGTATACTGAAATATAATAATGGTCGCGTAGCTCAGCTGGATAGAGCATCTGCCTTCTAAGCAGACGGTCCCAGGTTCGAATCCTGGCGCGATCACTTGACGGGACAAAAAGGAATTTCTTCTCTTTGTTCCGTTTTTTTTTGGGCATAAGAACCTGTTAATGTGTCAGATAGTGCATATAACTTCATTAACCCTACGGTTCGATCTGTCTTCTCACCGTTAATTCTCTTGCATAGGACAATATCCTTGTCTTTTTCAACCAGGAGAACGGAGTGGATAAAGAATACCAGGATAAATCACGTGTATACAGAAGGTCATATTTATCTCATTCGCCAGAATATCGTATATTCATTATCCCAAAGTCAAATATATAACAGTAGTATAGTACCGTGATTTATTACAAAGTAATTGAATAATACTAAGGACGAAACGACAAACAGGTAGGATGCTACCGGTTGTGGATAACAAACTACAATAAAAATGTCTATTTATAAATTCCGCTTTACAACATGACCAAACGAGATTTCTTTAAGATCATTATTAAACTTTTAGGGCTTTACTTCGCCGTTTCCGCTGTTTTTAGTGATATACCGACGTATTTGAGTTATTTTACGCAGTCCAGTCATCCCGCTGTCTTTTTATGGGCTATCGGGACGATACTGGTAGTGATACTTATCTTTATAGCACTTGTATTCTTGTCTGATAAAATAGTGACTTTATTACGATTGGACAAAGGGTTTGATGAGGACCGGATACAGTTTGAAAATTTTAACGAGGCCAACCTGGTAAAGCTGGCCATACTCATTCTCGGAGGAATACTATGGATAGATACCTTTCCCGGATTCATTACGGATTGTTTTTTGGTTTTTAAAGAGCAGGTCACCCCTAAAGGAACCGAAGATGTGATATCTGTGAAATATGGCCTTTCCGACTATTTCCGTATGGCGGTATCGGGGATAGGATTGCTCATGGGATATCTGATGTTTACCAATTATAAGAAGATCACCGGATGGCTTTTACGAAAAGAACAATAAAGATCATTGCTCCGTAAGATAATTGTAGATGATTTGTAGTCACTTTTTAACTACTTGTAGTCGGTTCATAGATGGTCGGAATGATGCCGCAAAGTAGTCCTGTGCTATATTTGCGATTGAAGTATAACCTTTAACCTGCTACAATGAACAAGGAAACCTATTCAAAGACGTTTTCTTCTGAAGCTGCCGTCGGGTGGCAATGCATAGACGGTGCTGCATTGTAAATGACGGATACAATAAAAACAACACGTATATGAAAACAGTACAGTTTTTAACAAGAGTCTCCCTCTTTGTCCTTATCGGCACATCGGTCCTTTCCTGTAACAACGACGAGGATAGCGATGATATCCCGCCCGTACCGGAAACCGGGTACTTTGTCAGGACCATGAAGGTTACGGATGGCGAGGATCGTCTTTTTTTTAACATCACCCTGGAATATGACGATAACAATAGGCTTGTCGGGGAAACTTTTGTCGCGAAATCCGGGGCAAGAAAAGTAGGGTGAAATGTTGAAGGATCAGACCTGTATACACGTAACCAACAGAGAAAAAACATACAGCAAAAAAGATGAGATTAAATAAAATAATACTGTTCCTGGCATTTGCAACAGCTATAAGTTCCTGTACCGGTCCCTCTCCCCGCAAAGTAGTGGCACAGACCTGGCTGAACGTCAACCTTGTTACGGCACACTATTCGCCGAAGTTTTTTACGGAGTTGAGGGAAAGGAAAGCAAACAACAATATAACCGTTTATAAAGATAATGCCGTCACAAAGGGTACGGCCGTGGAATATGTAACCCAAAATGTGATTGGCCCGCTTGACGAAGCTTTGAAAAAGGTAGAACGCCTGCCCGTAGAAAATGATACCAAAGCCTTGATACAAGCGTCTCTGGAAGTATTCCGCTATAGCAGGGAAGTCTTTGAAAATGACTATCTCGCCATTGCCAGATCGATTGATGAAAAACAGCCGGAAGATGCCATTGAAACTGCTGTTGATGAGCTGTTTGCAAAGCACGACGGAGCAATACAAACCCGGTTAGACCGGTTGGATAGCTATGCCATACCTTATGCCGAAAAACACAATATCCCTATCCAGAAGTAAATAATCGGCTGATATAGATGAAAATCCATATTTCGTTCAAGTTGAACAACCGGACCATTACAAAATAGCGGTTGGAGTAGTACCTGGAAGCGCATTATTCGACTGTCTGGAATTCGTATTAACGAATAAAAAGAATTGATGATTACTATAAACCCAAAAAATGCCTTTCCCGTTGACGAAGTATTGTTCACATTTGCCCTGGCATCCGAAGCCGCCGATGTATTCGCTGCATACAGGCATTTGATCTGCGGAATAGGCAAAGTAAATGCAGTCTATAACCTGATGAAAGCCATACAGCAGAAAAAGCCGTCATTGATTGTAAATTTAGGTTCTGCCGGAAGTAATCATTTTAAAAAAGGCCAAGTGATCTGTTGCACAAAATTTGTACAGCGGGATATGGATGTCAGGGGATTGGGATATGAGCAATACGAAACACCGTTATCGGGGTTGCCCCCTGTTCTCGAATACGGTCTGCAGATGGAGGGAATACCCGAAGCTGTTTGCGGAACCGGGGATAATTTTGAAATGGCACATTCGGCAAGGGGTTACAATGTTGTGGACATGGAAGCCTATGCCCTGGCTTTGATTGCTATGAAAGAAAATATACCTTTTCTCAGCCTTAAATACATTTCCGACGGTGCAGACGGCAGCGCAGCCGAAGATTGGACGGTACAGGTACACCATGCTGCCGTTGCTTTTGGCAGGGTATTAAAGCTGGACAATAGAAAGCAGGCCTGAACGTGTAATATCCTTTTCAGCTCTCAAAATCTTAGTACCTTTGGCAGTGCTATTGCAAAAGGACTTTCTACATGCACATTCGAAACGCTTACCAGAACAATCTTAAAAATATATCCTTAACCATCCCTGAGAACCGGTTGATCGTGGTTACGGGACTTTCCGGTTCGGGGAAGTCTTCCCTGGCCATGGGCGTGATAGGGAATGAAGGCTATCGGTATTTTTTAGAGAGTTTATCCGCTTACAATCAACAAAATGCCGTTTCGATACCAACAGCCTCGGTAGACGATATAACGGGGCTTCCGCCGGTGATCAAGGTAGAGCAATCCAGGCGTTTTCAATCGATCAATGCTACCTTTGGTACCTTATCCGGGTTGACGCCTGTCTTCCGGATTTTGTTCGCCCGCTATTCCAGAGAAGAAAGTATGAGCAAATCCTTGTTTTCGTTCAATCATCCCCGGGGCGCCTGTGAAATATGTCGCGGAATCGGTGAGGCCGAATATATTGATACAGATAAACTGGTAGGCGATGAAACCAGGACCTTACGTGAAGGAGCCATTGTAACCACGTTGCCCAACGGGTATATGGTGTATTCACAAGTAACGGTAGAGGAGTTGAATAAGGTATGTGAAGCACATGGGTTTAATGTAGATATTCCGTGGAAAGACCTGACCCCCGAACAACAGGAGGTGATCTGGAATGGGAGCCAGCGCATACAAGTCTACTATGGGAAACACAGCCTGGAATCGCGCCTGCGTTGGGAAGGTTTTAAGGCAAAACCCCGCGAGATCGGTTATTACAAGGGCATTTTACCCGTGATGAGCGATATACTCCGGCTGGATAGAAACCCGAGTATTCTCCGCTTTACAAGTGCTAAAACCTGTCCCGGTTGTCACGGTGCACGTATCAAGGCCGAACACCTGAAGTTCCGCTGGAAAGGACTGAATTTTCAGGAGTGGATGGAGTTGCCTTTACAACCATTGTACGATAAACTCCGTAACACACAACACCAGGCGGGAGAGCAGGTACTGGTAAACAAATTGTGTACCTCATTATACGATCTGATCCGGTTGGGGATGGACCATTACTGCCTGGGGACACCGAGTATGGACATTTCCAGCGGAGACGGGCAACGCATCAA
Organism: Sinomicrobium soli; assembly: GCF_003285545.1. GTDB lineage: Bacteria > Bacteroidota > Bacteroidia > Flavobacteriales > Flavobacteriaceae > Sinomicrobium. The sequence continues at coordinate 128,689 of NZ_QLNV01000008.1, forward strand.
ACTCATCAAGCAGGTAAACAGTAGCTTACAGGGTATTCTATATGTTTTTGACGAGCCCTCCATCGGGTTGTCACCGGCCTATCAGCAGCATTTGTACAGCATTTTACGACGCCTCATCAGCCAGGGGAATACGGTTATGGCCGTAGAGCACGATCCGGACCTCATCCGGAAAGCCGACTGGATTGTAGAATTAGGACCTAAAGCCGGGATTCATGGCGGGGAGGTGGTCTTTAACGGGAAGAGGACAGATTTTCTTAGCGCAGAAGGTTTAGAGAGTCCGACATTGGCCGAATTGCGTTCGCCCGCAGCCCGCTTGAATAGCGAACGACAGCAGCTTTCGGAAACAGCATTCCGCCCGGCGGCAAAGCGGTTATCCGTAGTAAGCCGGAAAACAGCGGCTGTAGCAGATATTATAAAAGCATATAGCAAAGAAAAAGCATTGCAGGTACTCACCGTATCCGATCAGCCGATAGGCAAGACCCCGCGCAGCAATCCGGCAACCTATACCGGGATGGCCGATAAGATCCGGGACCTGCTGGCCAAAACCGACGAAGCCGGGACATTGCAACTGAAGAAGAGTGCCTTTTCCTTTAATAACAAGGCAGGGCGCTGCCCCCGTTGTGAAGGGGCGGGGGTAATTACCCTTTCGATGAGTGTGATGGGAACTATTAACCAGACCTGTCCGGAATGTAACGGGAAACGCTTTAAGCCGGACGTACTCCGGGTACGCTGGAATACTAAGAATATTGCAGAAATTTATGATCTCAGTATAGCAGAAGCGTATGATTTCTTTCGGGATGAAAAGAAATTATCCGGAATTCTGGCGTTGATGCTGCGCTTAGGTTTAGGATACATCAAACTCGGGCAACCGTCCAACACCTTGAGCGGGGGCGAAGCACAGCGTATAAAACTCACTAAGCACTTTGTGAAGCCTGCCCGGCAAACCATCTTGCTGCTGGAAGAACCCAGTGTGGGGCTGCACCGGCAAAATGTGGTACAATTGCTGAAAGCACTGCATCAGTTGAAACAGGAAACTTCGGGAATCGTATGTTTTGAGAATCATCCCCTGTTTCAGTCGGACTGTGATGTATGGGTAAATAATGCGGAAAGCATCGCTGCAGTAAGCGAACGTATTCCCGAACAATCAGCCACTGATGCCATTCGTGTCAGGGGAGCACGAACTCATGTGTTGAAAGACATCGATATTACATTGCCCAAACAACAACTCACAGTGGTTACGGGAATTTCGGGATCGGGAAAATCTTCTTTGGTGATCGATACCCTGCACGGCTACGGATTGCAGGAAATGAGCAAACAGTTTTCAAGCTATCAACAAAACAGGGCAGGGATTGACTATCAGTTTGAAGCAGACCATATTACCGGGTTGACCCCTACGATCTGTATCACCCGGAAAGACCAGCAGTTTTCCGGGCGTTCGGACGTAGCCAGGCAAACCGATATCGATAAAAGTCTGCGTTTTGCCTTTTCGCGTAAAGCACAATACGAAGGTAAAGAATGGTCGGCCAGCCATTTTTCGAATGCACACGAATTAGGGAAATGTGGTGTTTGTGATGGCGTAGGACACGAATTGCTTCCTGATTTGTCCAAAATAGTGTTGGATGAAGAGCTGAGCATTGCCGACGGGCTCTTTGAGCACAACAAGGCCCTGTACTACTACGGGCAGGCCGGCGGGCAGTATATGGCGATCGTAAACGAAATAGGGAAGGAGTATGGTTTTAGCCTGCAAACACCTTTTAAGTCATTAACTCAAGGGCAACGGGCTGTTATTTTTTATGGAATCCCGGAGAAAACCTGGGAAGCCACCTGGGCTTTCGAGACTAAATCACGAGCGGGAACCCAACAGGTAAAGATGGTGTGGAAAGGCTTATTCGCCTATTTAACGGACGAATATTTTCTTACCCGTAAGAATAAAAATATTCAGCATTTACGCGCTTTGCTGACCCCGGAAGTTTGTAACCATTGCCAGGGAAGCGGATTACAACCCGGGCGTTTAGCGGTTACCCTGAGCGGCAACTCCATGCGGGATCTGAAGGCGATGAGTTTACGGGAGTTTGAAGAATGGCTGGTACATATTCGGGCAAAAGAGGCAGTGGATACCGGGTTGATAGCAAAATTACGAGAGCATTTGCAACATACCCTGGAGCGGGCGCGTCAATTACATATAGACCATTTACAGCTCAACCGGAAATCGGGCACCCTGAGTGGCGGCGAACAACAGCGGGTTTCACTCATCAAACAATTGAATAGTCCGTTACAAGGGGTAACCTACTTGCTGGACGAACCTTCGGCCGGATTATCACAACACAATATACCGGACCTGATTGCTTTACTGAAAACGCTTGTGGCCAAAGGCAATACGGTCATTGTGATTGAGCATCACAAAGACATCATGCTGGCGGCCGATCATTTGGTGCATATAGGCCCGAAAGCAGGAAGTATGGGAGGCGCGGTTACTTTTCAGGGAAGTACAGCCGATTACCTGTCTTCGGAAGCATGCCACCCCTATATAAAAACAAAAAGCAGTGCGGTGCGTTTGCAGCAGGGAAAGGAGTGTATTCATATAGAAGGCATAGCACGTCACAGTCTTAAAAGAGCGCAAACAGACATTCCGGTAGGCGGTATTTCAGCCATAACCGGGAAGTCGGGCATCGGGAAGACCACCTTGGTAAAAGAGGTCGTAATGCCAGGTTTACAGCAGCATCAGCCTGTGTATTGCAGGCGTATTGATTTTCCGAAGCAATACCGGGGCGTACATTATTTCGAACCTAAAAAATTGCAGGCCTATAACAGTACGTTGTTGGTAGCTTACCTGGATATATTAAAAGTGATTACCAGGATATTTGCGAAGGAAACCGGTGGTAAGACCAAAGACTTTTCGTATAAAACCAAAACGAGTCAGTGTCCCCATTGCCAGGGAAGTGGTACTGTAACCACGAGTCTGGATGTAGCTGCCAGGCATATTGAAATTTGTGATGTATGTAAGGGAAAGCGTTATCAAAAAGCCATTTTAGCGTATACCACAGGTGGAAAACATATTGCAGATGTCCTGGCGATGAACGTTACAGAATTGTCGGATTGGATAGCCCCTTATGCCGGGACTGCCGGGGCAGTACGGCAATTGCAGGCATTGATTCATATTGGGCTTTCCCATATACGGCTCGACCAAACGGTAAAATCACTTTCGTCCGGGGAAAAACAACGTTTGTTGTTATTTCATTGGTTGCAGGACAAAACGAAAGATCAACTATTGATTTTAGACGAACCCAGTATAGGGTTGCATTACGCCGATATAGATTTGCTGTACGAAGTATTGAAGCAGCTAAGTGTGCACAATGATCTTATAGTGATCGATCACAACCCGTATTTACTGGAAAAAATAGGTGTTGGTGTAGATTTAAATCTTTCAACGGATAATATGCCCTGTAAGTAAAACCCAACAGGGATCTGAAAACCCATAATCCCGGAACAAGTTCGGCATTTTGCAAAGCCGGTCAATACCAACCGGTATACCCGCCTGGCAGGCCAGAACAAGGCCACACCAACGCCTTGTGAATTTTTGTACCGATAAAAATAATATGAAGCCGGTTTTTTTCTTATTTTGGTTAAATATCGATTTCAGTGATTACCAGGCAAAAGTCTTATTCAAAAACGTCAAGATGGAATTCGGATAGAATCCTGCCTTTTAACCGATCAAATACTTTATATGAAAAACGCCTTATCTTTTACATTCCTGCTGCAGACATTGCTTTTAACAGCACAGATTCCCGTTTTATTACCTGATAATCCGGAAGAAAATAAAACCCGGTTGAACCATACTGATAATAACCTGGAGATCTCATGGCCATTGGCAGATGCCAGCGAGGCCAGAATGGTACTCAATCTTGAAGAAGGCAAACCGCTGTTTCGCAGTATGGGAATAGTAGAAAAAGGGAATCTAAAAGAGATAGTACAGGACCTCGACCCGGCTTTTGTCATTAATGTCGGAAAAAGAACTTTAAAACCTGAAAACGGGTGGACTGTTTTTTTTGATAAAGTGCCCGAAAGGCCTTATACCTCCCATTTACTGAAATTCAGTAAAAAAGATTTGAAGGTTGTTAAAGGAGGGCAAAGGACCAAAATTATAATAGAAGAAATTACAGCGCCGGATTTTACGGGGAACATTGAAATTACGATTTATAACGGGCAGCCGTTGTTGAATATAGCTGCGGTGGTCTCTACCCGGAAAGACAGTACGGCAATACTTTACGATGCCGGTCTTACCGGAGAACAAGCCTGGGAAAAGGTCTCATTTGTCAATACTGACAACCAGTTCCGGGAAATCAGCCCGTCCGTAAAAGACACGAGTACGAACGAGGCCGTGAAATACCGGACGATCATTGGCAATTCGAAAAAAGGAGCTATTGCTGTTTTTCCCCCTCCTCACCAGTACTTTTACCCGTTGGATGAAGCATTTAATTTAAAGTTCACCTGGTACGGGTCCGGTTACAGAAAAATGATCCCGGAATACGGAATCGGCATCAGGCAGGATCCGGAAGGAGATCACCGGTTTGTTCCGTGGTTCAATGCACCTCCCGGAACAGAACAGAGACTCCACTTCTTTTGTTTGCTGGGCACCGACGGGTCGCAGACACTGATGAATTTCGTTAAGGAATACACACATGCAGACACCTATGTTCCGTTAAAGTCTTATAAAACGATGGCCAGCCATTTTCACAATGAGTTTATCATGAATGTGGTCATGGCCGATAAACCCATCCCGGAAAATCCCGAATTTGTGGATGTTTTTAAACAGATGGGAGTAGATATCGTGCATTTGGGGGAGTTTCATTACACAGCCCATCCTACAGGTCCCGACGATCAGCGTTTATCAGAACTGAATGCATTATTTGAACAATGCAGGCGTCTTTCGGATACCGGTTTCCTGTTGCTACCGGGAGAAGAACCGAATGAATTTCTGGGAGGTCATTGGATGGCCATATTTCCGAAGCCTGTTTACTGGATCATGAGCAGGGAAGAGGGCAAGCCGTTTCTTACCGAGGATACAACCTATGGAAAAATATACCGGATAAAGGATAAAAAGGAAATGCAGCGCCTGCTGGAACTGGAAAACGGGCTGGCCTGGACTGCACATCCCAGAATTAAAGGTTCCACCGGGTACCCGGATAAGTATAAGGATGAACATTTTTTCAGTTCTGATCATTTCCTGGGGGGCGCATGGAAAGCAATGCCGGCAGATTTGTCTGAACAGAGATCGGGATTGCGGGTTTTGGATTTACTGGATGACATGAATAATTGGGGGCATAAGAAGAAAGTTATAGCAGAATCCGACCTTTTTACGGTTACTCACGAAAATGAAATGTATGCCCACATGAATATCAATTACCTGCAAATGGACGATTTGCCGGATTTTGAAGAAGGGTGGCAACCGGTATTGGATGCGATGGCCGGAGGAAGGTTTTTCTCCACCACGGGAGAAATCCTGATCCCGTCGTTCTCAGTGAATAAAAGGGCGTCCGGGCAAACGGCAGAAGTAAATAAAAACGGAGAGGCCAATATTGCATTAACGGTGGACTGGACCTTTCCATTAAACTTTATAAATATCGTATCCGGAGATGGGGAAAAAGTATTTAAGGAACGGATTGATCTTGATGATACACAGGCTTTCGGAGCCAAAGAATTTCACTTTTCCGTTAATCTGTCGGGGAGAAAATGGGTACGCGTCGAGGTATGGGATGTTGCCGTAAATGGTGCGTTTACCCAAACTGTTTATCTACAATAAGTTCCGGTTACGTTAAAACAAAATGTGTCAGTCACCACGATCATTACAGTATCACAAGATCATATGTTCACCCTGTCAACGGGATTTCCGGGGATGGACACCACCAGGAAACGCAAGGGGCCGGCGGATTTATTACAGATCTTATGTGCTTGTTTCGCTTTAATTCCTATACCTTCGTTTCCGCTGACCTGAATTTCTTTCCCGTCCAGGAAAAAAGTGGCCACCCCTTCAAGAATATAAAAAAATTGTTCCGTTTCATTGTGATAGTGCAGTTGCTCTTCTGTATTTGACGGCATACACTCTTCCTTGATGATGCCGTTCTCCGATTGTAACAATGTCCACGCATCACACTTGTCTCCCCATACATAATGGGCTGAGTTCTCCTTATTCGTAATCATCACTTTGTGTAGTTATAAATCATCCCGTAACGAGGCGAACGGCTAAATAAGTAAAACCGTTATTTATGACAAAATAAAGCAGGAAAAAAGAAGGAGTACAGGTACGGTAATAATATATGCGCTCCGGATCGTTTTACTTGTGTTGGCAATACCGGAAAATCAATAAAAAAATAAAAAATACCTGTTTTTCGGGATTGTCCTGTGAGCAGGAACCTTATAACTTCGGTTTGTTTCGGGATAAATATTTTGCCGCAGCCTGGGTGAATCCGGGATGATGCCCCGTAAAGGCGGGATATTTACCTGCAATTCTCATTAAACATTGCAAAACACTAAAAACAGCAGTATATTACACTGATTGTAAGAAGCCAATACATAAATTTACCAATTATAACTTTAAATTTTCAATAAATGGGACCATTTCTGTTAAGTACTGCATTATTAATGCTCACATGCCAGCCTGTTGCTGCTGCCGGGGTAAAGTTCAATCTCAATTAACCGAGAACATGAAAAATACACCTATTTTTTTATTTATCGTCTTTCTTTTTACGGGGATGGTAAACACAAACGCCCAATACAAGCAGGGAGAGTATCAGAAACACCCGCTTCAAAAGATTTTCCCGGAACAACGGTTTGATTCGGTTGCCGCCAGGCACTCCCTGGGGCAGGGTACTGCGACCGTAAAGGGGGTGGCCTTTACAAAACCTAAAAACAACCTGGGCTTCAAGGCCCCTTTGGCCAACAGGATCTTTGCAAACCATATTACGGTAGAGTTATTTCCTTATACACCTTATTTTGAGGAATGGTACGAGCTTAAAAAAAAGAAGGAAAATGTAAAGAGAAATAAAATTGTTTATATGGACAGTATCGCTTATCAATACCGGTTGTACTGCGAGACCAATTCGAGGGGAGAATTTACTTTTCCCAAAATGAAACCCGGAAAATATATTATTATGGGAACCTTACCCTGGACCTCCAGTGGTTCCTATGATCAATATACGGGAAGTGGTTACGGTTCTTATGGGGGGCGGGTAGATTATTATGAGCGTCAGCATTATACCGTGTCCCACAGTGATTTCCTGATACGGATCATAGAGGTAGAACCGGGAGAGGAAGTCGTAAAAGTCAAACTGAAATAAAACTTCATTATACCGTAAAAAGACCATTATTGGTTTTTGTGTGGTAATCTTTCTTTGGGCTTGCTATGGCAGGCCCGTCTGTTGAATTAAAAGGTGCCATTCCTTTCTTTTGTGTCATTTTAAAGCCTCCGTATTCACCACCGCAACTGTGGTTTTCGATTCCCGGGAATGATAAACCTCATCCCGGGTAATATGCCCGTAATGCGGCACTCATGGATATTCAGAAAATTATCTCAGGACAAGATAATCGCAGCAATATTTGTAAATTTAAGATCACTACAAAACAGCCGAATTATGAAAACGGGAAAGATAGGATTAAAAGAAGCCGTTTCCATCGGGATCGGTGGAATGGTGGGCGGCGGGATTTTTGCCGTATTGGGGTTGGCAGTAGAACTGTCACAGGGAGGTACCCCGATCGCATTTTTAATAGCGGGAACCATCGCATTTTTGACTTCTTATTCGTATGCAAAACTATCCTTGAAATTCCCGGACAGGGGAGGGACCGTCAAGTTTATGAATGCGGGGTTTGGTGTCGGGGTATTTAGCGGCGGCCTGAACAACCTGCTGTGGATAAGCTATGTGATCATGCTGTCGCTCTATGCCAGCGCCTTTGGTTCCTATGCGCCAAACCTGCTGAGTATTACCGGAGAGAAGACAACGGATACCCATATCTTTATGAGCCTGATCGTATTGGTTGCCGCGGCCATCAATTATTACAGTATCACCGTGGTAGGTAAGATAGAATCGTATGCCGTAATCATAAAGTTAATAATACTTCTCTCCTTTGTGGCCATAGGCGCATACGGTTTGGCGGGGAACGAAAACCTCGGCCAGCTGGCCGTCTCAAACTGGGAAACTCCATTAAAACTTATCACGGGCGGGATGGTGATTTTTGTAGCCTATGAAGGTTTTGAACTGATCGCCAATGCAGCTCCTGATATCGTAAACCCTGAAAAAAACATTCCGAGGTCTTACTATGGCTCTGTCTTATTTGTTGTTGCGTTGTATATGGCTATTGCCGTGATCACTGTCGGGTCGTTGCCATTCGGTGAAATCGCCAAAGCCCAGGATTATGTTCTGGCCGAAGCTGCCAGGCCCATGCTGGGAAAAGCGGGTTTTACAGTGATTACCATCGCAGCCCTGATCTCTACTTTTTCAGCCATAAACGCATCTTTATACGGGGGAAGCAGGGTAAGCTACGAATTGGCGGAAGATGATGAATCTCCCCATGAGCTTACCAAAAAATTATGGAACCAGCCCATAGGGTTGGCCATTACCACCGTATTGACCTTGTTCATTGCAAACATATTGAATCTGGAAAGCATTTCTACGGCCGGGAGCATCGGGTTCCTGCTGATTTTCGCTATGGTCAACTACGCAGCTTTTAAAAAGGCTAAGGAGATAAAAGGAAGCAGGATCATCACCCTGGTGGCCACCGTACTTTGTTCCATCGCTTTAATCGTTTTGACAGCACAGCAGTTACAGGCTAATTTATCAGGAGCGCTGATCGCCATCGGTATTGTATGCTGTAGTTTTCTGTTCGAATACATTTATAAAAAGACAAGTAAATAATAAAGACAGATACTTTCAGGTAAAAATAATATGTTAAACAAATTCATCCCTTTTCTTTTTATATTTTCAGGACTGATCGCAAATGCTCAGGACAGTGAGCCCTGGGTTGCATTCCCGAATAAAGACATCTTTAACACATCTTTAACATAAGTGCTTCTCTTATATTGATAGTTTTGATATCAAATGAGAATCAGTCGCATTAAATACGGTGTTGCTTATTTGCTCCTTGTGTTTTTTATTGCTGTAAAGACAGCAGGGGTACACGCACTGACGCACCAGCACGGTGATGATAATCAGGTGGTTCATTGTACCCTGTGCGACTATATCATGACCCATAATCATATCCCGTTCCTTTCGTCAGATACGGTACAATTCCGGGCTGAGCACCCGGTACACGTTCCGGGAAGGGAAGTTGCGGGAGCATACCATACCGTATATATCGAAACCGGTATTCCCGATCATCTTTTCTCCAGGCCGCCCCCGGCATGAAATTCCTCCCTTAACCATTGCCGTATTCGACCTGGATACATTTACCTGGATCAGGCGTATTCCCAACCTGGTTATCGGCAGTGCCAGTGATAATAATACTCCTCCCAATCCTGTCAGCGGGGATAATGCATGGGCAAACGGGGGCTATTATTTTGGAGTGGTTTACACAAATACCACTTACAACATGAGCCTTTTCCATTATATTGAGTTTACAGTGGAAGGATTTTAGGAATCTTACGGCAGAACAAAAAGACAGGACCTGTTTAGACCTAAATATAGAATATACGAATCTTTAACGAGAATATAATACCGGAAAATGATTTGCAGAGACCTGAAATACGCCCGATCGGGACATGGAATGAAGTGGCTCCGTTTCGCTTTTATCGGTTGCTTTCTCCTGTTCAGTTGTAAAGAGCAAAAAAGCGGACGGATGAACTCGCTTGTCAATAAGGAGGAAACAGGAAGCATGGTCCGGGAGGTGAAAAACAAGGTACTCCTTGACCATTTCTACGTGGTACTGGACAGCAGTTCATATGCCCGGTTTATATCCCATCCGTTTATAAAAGGCTCTTATGCCGGAATAGACCTTGGCCTGCCGGGCTTTGAACCGCCCGGCCAATCGGCAACCTCGGTATACCTGAGAGGTGAAGAAGACTATATTGAAATCCTGGGGCCGCACAACAGGTTTCAGGAACCCATCGGGCAGAACGGGATAGGATTTTCGCTAAACGGGAAAGAGTTCTCGCTGGACAATAAACCCATCCTTAAAGAGACGGAGACTAAGTTTTTAAAAGGCAGCGATACGGCCTCATTCACGATAAATGACGAGGAAACCGTGTGGTACAAAGCTTTTTATACCTATGGGATGGACACCAACTTGTTTACCTGGTATTCCTATTACAACCCCGGGTTTCTGAAAGCCCTGCACCGGGAAGAAGCCGATGATTATTCGGCAAAACGGTTTTTAAAAACAGCCTATAAGCCCGACAGGCTTTTCAAAAAAATTACGAGGATTGAAATTCATTGCAACAAGGCAGACCATTTTCGTATTGCCCGGGAATTGCAGTTACTGGGAAACCTTCATAAGGAAACAGGAAAAAACCACATCTTATTTTCTGTAGGTGATGTACAGATCAGTATCCTCCTGGATGAAGCACTTCAGGATAGCAGAATTGCCCGAATGGACGGTTTGCTCAATCAAAGGGATGACCGGGTACTCCATTTCGGGAAGTTGACCATAAAAAATAATGGGTTTGAAACCCGTTGGATCTTTGACCCGTATCCATAATAACAGACCATTTAACAGAGTATAAACATCAAAAAAGCAAAACACATGAAATCAAAAATGTTTAGTCTAATGGCTCTCCTGCTTTTGGCCATAGGCTGTAAAGACCAGAAAAAGAGCTCCGGAACAGAGGAGACAGTAAGCACCGATACCGTTCAAAGCAGCATTTCCATTGAAAAACTGGAAGGTTCTCCGGAATACTCCGATGCTGTTTTAAAAATGGTAAAACCCGCTGAACCTGAAATAGAACCTGCCGAGGGAGGGACGGATTTTGAGTTTGAGCTTGAGAATTACGAGCTCGGAACGCAAACGGCATCAGACCTGGCCGGCCAGCTGGCAAATTCCGGCGACGGACAGCATATTCACTTTATCCTGGACAACCAGCCGTATGCAGCCCATTATGAGACTTCCTTTAAAAAGGAGCTCCCGGAAGGAACCCATTACCTGGTGACCTTCCTGAGCCGGTCTTACCACGAAAGTGTAAAAAATGAAAATGCCTTTATCGCCGAAAAAATAGTGGTAGGGGACAGTACCGGACAGCTGAATGTGGATCTCGGTGAACCCACTTTGATCTATAGCCGTCCCAAGGGAGAATACAGCGGTAAGGATACCGAAAACCTCCTGCTGGATTTTTACCTGTTGAATACGACCCTGTCTGAAAACGGGAATTTTGTCCGGGCTACCATCAACGGCGAGGAATTCGACCTCACCGAATGGGCTCCCTATATCGTCAAAGGGCTGCCAAAGGGAGAGGTGACCGTAAAACTGGAGTTGCTCGACGGGAACGGCGCCCTGCTTCCCGGAGACTTCAACAGCGTAGAGCGAACTGTTATCCTGAAGGAATAGGGAAACCCGTTTGCTGATAACACCGGGAGAATGACAATCAATAACTATAAACTGAATTACCGGTAATAAAAAGAGCTGTCTGAGATGGATTATATTTCTCAGACAGCTCCTGGTTACTGGAGAGAAAATACCCCGGGGCTGTTTGACATTCAGTAAAATCTTTAATACGACTCCATTGCCAGGGTAAGCGTAGTGGTAAGTTCCAGTCCGGTAGTGGAAACGGCCCTGATGGTCAACTCGTATTGTCCCGGAGTAAGGGTATCGTTCTCCCTGGTCGTAACTTCTCCCGTGTCTTCGATGATACCGAAAATTTCATGGGTATCATCGAACAGTTCCCCGTCTTTTTTGATACTGACGATCTCGAATGTACTTTTATATTCCGCCGGGTAGAATGCAGGTGCACTGGTTTTGGAGCCGCCTGTTAGTGCGAAATGAAGGAAATCGAGATGAATACTCATATCATCTTCGGGAAAATACATACCGTAGAAAAACTTGATCTGCGGGATGAATATTACCCGGAAAGGCGTGGACGCAACAGGAAACCCGTCCTTCAGCAATGCCGGTTCCAGGTCATAAGACACTTCCTCCTGCAGGGTCGGGTTACCTTCTGTACCTGCAAAAGTGATCAGGTCGCCCTCCAGGCTTACCGATACTTCACCGCCGGTTTCCGGCAGGTACCACGTGGTACCGTTTGCCGGTATGGCGGGGGATTCCAGTTCAAAGTGTGTTTCGTCATTGCTGTACAGTGCATAGGCAAACGGAATACCGTCGTTGTTCCCGGCCTCAGAACTCCTACCTGAAATACCTGGCCCCGCTACCCGGCCGGAATATATCGATAGGGATTAAGGCCATACTCTGAGAACATATGGGCCCGATGCCGGTACGGGTATTGAGTGTGAATGCTGCCTGACTGACGAACCCGATAACTAAAATCCAATGGATTTCAGGTCCGTAATGATTTACTCCCGTTCCCCGTCAATAATGCTCTTTATGATCTTTGCAGGGATACCTCCTGCAATGACGTTGTCGGGAACATCTTTGGTCACCACGGCACCTGCTGCCACAATAGAGTTCTCACCAATGGTTACCCCTTGTGTGATGGTTGCGTTGGCACCGATCCATGCATTCCTTTTTATACGGATATGCCCCGGAACCAGTGAATGCCTGTTTTCCGGTGACAGGGGATGGCCCTCTGACAGCAAACTGACCTTGGGAGCGATCAGGACATCGTCTTCTATGGTAATACCGCCCAGCCCCAGGAAAGTGCAATCAAAATTTATAAATACGTTCTTACCTATTTTGATATGCTTTCCGCAGTTGATATACAAAGGGGTGAACACCGCGGTACTTTCGTCAATTTCAGAACCTGTGATCCGGCCCAGCAAATCCCTGATCTCACCGGGGTCTGAGGACTGGTTCATCCGGAGTAGCAGTTTCTTCGTGGCATAAGAGGCTTCCCTCATTTTAGAGGCTTCGGGATCGCCGGGAGGTATGGTTTCCCCATTCCTGAGCCGTTCGAAAATATCTTTGTAATCTTCCATTCTCTGTTTGTTTTTTCAATGTAAAAATAATATTCCTCCGGCAGAAATGACTAAATATTTCCGGACTCCTCTTTATTGATTTTCAAGAGAAGCATAACAGGTTGTTGCACATTCCTTATGACGCATGCACCCTCCGGTATTCTATAATTCCGGGGATTTTCCTGTGTTCGTCCAGGGCCCCGGTCCGGGCAAACCGGCACCATATCTGCCGGATTTCCCTGCCGGCCTGTTCCAGTTCTTCCGGTGATTTTCCCTGGCTGAAAGCCGAACTTTCCCAGAGACCCTTACGGCCGAATAACAGTGAAATATCTGAAATATGGGCGGCCCTTATACCACTGTTGCGGTCTCCCCAGTGTATGCTGTAGCGGTATACCACACCGCCTCCGGCGGCAATATCGGAGGCAAAGACCTTTCCCGGGTTCCGGTATATGCGATCTGTGGTTTTACGGATCAGCCATTCCAGTACGGGTTTTCCAAGGCCGGGTATACGGCCGACAGCCTTGAGTTTTTTGTCAAAAGGGACAAAGACGGAGGTCTCCCGCTCGGTCCAGCCTATAAGTACCTTCCATTGTCCGGAACGCTGCCGCCATATTTTTTCGGCGTCTTTTTCCGGGGGCAACGGGTAATGGCCGTACTGCACCCCGAAAGGCATACCTCCCTTTATTCCGAAACGTTTCATCGAAAGTACCAGGTCGCTTTGAAGTTTCAGAAGATCCTCAATATCTGCGGAACCGGCTGTGGTAATGGCATGTGAGATCATTTTCCGGATCATCGCGGCCCTGTTCTTCCTGATACCCAGGGGAGCACTTTGTATGATGACTTTATGAAAAAGTTCCCCCACATCTTCCGCAAGCATCAGGTGTGCAATGGCATCGCCCCCTGCCGATTGTCCGAAAAGTGTAACATTTCCGGGGTCGCCGCCGAATGCCGGAATATGCTTTTGGATCCACTTCAGGGCAGCCATAATATCCAGAAGCCCCAGGTTTGCCGGGATATTGTGATATCCTCCCAGGAACCCCATAACCCCCAGCCTGTAATTGATGCTGACCACAATAACCTCATTTTCTTCTACCAGCGGATACGGATCATATACCGGGGAATCTCCGGCACCTGATGTATACGATCCCCCGTAAACCCATACCATAACGGGCCATCCGGAAGGAGGAGGGGGTATGCCGGGAAGGGTTATGGAAAGATATTGACAGTCTTCCGTAAGTGTTATGCCCTCGAGAATATCCCTGCCCAGCAGCGCCCTGGTTTTCCGGGAAGGATTCTGGGGGCAGGCCGGTGATTTTTTTCCGGCGGGAAAAGGAAGCGGGGAAATGGCCACTTCTTCCGGAAGGTGGTAACGGCTGGCTTTTGCATAGGGGATACCGGTAGCCCGGACCACATTTCCATCCCGCCATCCTTCCACAGGGCCGAGCGAAGTCTCAAAAACAATGTTCTTCATCATCAGTAGAAAATGTCAGGGGGTTTGCGGAAACACAAAAATATGAATTTTTATCATGTTGCATGGTAACAACAGGTCCCTGCACAAAGATATTCCGGTACATGAGCCGGAGTATTTCAAGGTCTGCCCGATAGTATGATGTACCGGTACTGACAGACTTGTACAAAAGGATTTTGTTCATACCTTTGTAAATAAGGTATTAAAAGAGTTTTCTATGTCCATATCCAGGGAATCCGAATTAACAGGAATGCAAAAGGCAAGTGAGGCCGTCGCATATACACTGCGTAAAATGACCGGTTATGCCAGGCCCGGAATGACCACCAAAGAGCTCGATGATTACGGGGCGGAAATCCTGTCCGGGTTCGGGGCAAGATCCGCGCCTTTTCTTACCTATGGTTTTCCGGGACATACCTGTATAAGTGTAGGAGGGGAGTTCTGTCATGGTATACCTTCCGCCAGCCGTGTACTGCAGGAAGGAGACCTGATCAATATCGACGTTTCTGCCGAGCTCAACGGATACTGGGCAGACAACGGCGGGTCGTTTGTGCTGGGAAGGGATATTAACCGGCATCAGAAACTCGTTGATGCCTCTAAAGCCGTTTTGAAAAAAGCCCTTGAAAACATCCGCGGAGGTATCAGGATTTCGGAAATAGGGCACCTTATGGAAACCGAAGCTAAAAAAAGGGGATATAAGGTGATCAAAAACCTGGGAGGTCATGGTATAGGGCGAAGTTTGCATGAAGAACCGGTAGACCTTCTCAATTATAAAGACAAATTCGACCGCCGGAGATTCCGGAAAAATTCGGTAGTAGCCCTGGAGACCTTTATTGCAACGACCTCTACCTATGCCGATACCCTCGCTGACGGATGGACTATGACGGGGAACAGGGGTGGTTTTATGGCTCAGCACGAACATACCATTGTCATTACCGATGGTAAACCTTTAATCCTCACCGAAAAAAACGGAATACTCAATGAATGACAGGGTATCAGCAATAGCAATATACAGACATCCTTTTAAAAGAATACCATGTTTATAGTAAACCTAACCTATAAGGTTTCCTTCGATCAGGTGGAACCTCATCTTCAGGCACATATGGCTTTTGTAAATGAGCAGTATGAAAACGGGAATTTCCTGGCGTCCGGGAAGAAAGTCCCGCGTACCGGCGGGATAATACTGTCTTCAATGGAAAGCAGGGAGGCCCTGGAGCGCCTTATGGAGCAGGACCCGTTTATACTGCACGATGTTGCCGGTACTGAAATCACGGAATTTGCACTGAGCAGGGTCAGTGAGCATTTAAAGGCTTTTTCAGGATCATAAGGGCTGCGAAAAAAGCCCCGATAACGGGGCCTGATCTTTGGTAATAATATGCTGCGGTCGGGGAGTATTTGTTATTTCCCCAGGACCTGCCTGATCTTGTGATAGATCTGGTGGTTGTCGTAGATACCTCTGAAGGCTTCCGAACCGGGGCCATAGGCAAATACGGGGACCATAACCCCGGTATGTCCGCCCGTGGTAAACTTTCCGTCCAGTTCGTTATAGTTGCCCTCCCTGGCCGGCAGGGAATATCCCCCGGTCTCGTGGTCTGCGGTGATTACAATAAGCGTATTACCATCTTCTTCCGCAAAGTCCAGTGCCTTACCGATGGCCTGGTCAAAATCGATCATTTCCGTAATGATATATTCCGCATCGTTGGCATGGCCGCCCCAATCGATCTGTGAGCCTTCCACCATCAGAAAGAACCCCTTATCCGATTCCTTTTGCAGGTGACGGACGGATGGTGCTATCGAGCGTGGCAAAATATCATCGCGTCCTTTCAGGATAGACTCGGGCTGATCGTCTGCTATAAAATAGCCCACCTTGCCGGCTGTGGTTTTCAAAGCATCGAGGTCATCGATAAACGAAAAACCCTTGTCTTCCAGTTCACGGATAATATTCCGGTTGTCAAACGGTTTCTTTTTGGAATCGACGCGGTTTTCAAAATATTTCTTTCCCCCGCCTATAAAGAGGTTTACCGGGGCATTGACCATATCCGCGGCAATCTCGTTTTCCATGCTTCGCTTTAACTGGTGGGCAAAAAAACTGGCCGGGGTAGCGTGGGTAATGGCACAGGTAGCAATGAGCCCGGTAGCATAGCCATCGTTCCCCAGAAGTTCCAGCAGGGTCTCTTTCGGTTTTCCGTCCTTATCTACGCCAATGGCGCCGTTATACGTCTTTTCGCCTATGGAAAATGCAGTGGCCCCCGCAGCAGAATCCGTGATGAGCTCTGAAGAAGAACTCGTCTTGCTGAACCCGATATTGGCAATCCGCTCCACATGGAGCGATTTGTTCCGGTATATCCCGCTCGAAACCTGGGTGACCCCCATACCGTCCCCGATCATCAGGATGACATTTTTAGGGCGTTTCCCGTTCTGGTTTATAATGATCTCGCCGTTTTCCAGGTCGGTTTTGACCGTCGGGCTGACATTGATGCTGCAACCGGAAATGACAAAAAGAACAGTAAGGACACTTAATCTGGTGAGTAATTTCATGGTATTGTCGTAAATTTAGGTTATTGAGTATAATTACTTGTTTCCAAATTTAGTAAACCTCCGGGAGTAATATCTCTTACCCTACTTTATATTTGTGTGATTTTTTGTTTAAGTCCGCATAGGGTATGATTGTAATTTATTGATCGGGAAATACCGGACCGGGTTTAATAATTTACACTTTTACTTATCTTTATTCTTTTTTAAACAAGGCCATATTCCTTTTGCCGGTTTCATGGCAATAATGCTTATAGCTGATATCAATCCTGTAAAGTCCTGTACTCATGAAAAAAACACTATTGTTACTTGCCTTATGCTCTTTATTATCCCTTCAACTCACTGCCCAGGAAGATAATCCCGGGACCGTAATCAACCATATTGCCGTGTATGTCGCCGACCTGGCCCATAGCACGCACTTTTACCGTGATATTATCGGGCTGGATACTATTCCCGAACCCTTTCACGACGGTAAACATACCTGGTTTTCCATAGGTTCGGGTGTGCAGCTGCATTTAATACAGGGGGCAACAACTGCCACAGAACACGACAAGAACAGCCATCTTTGTTTTTCCGTAGCGTCTGTCCCCGCTTTTATAGAGATCCTCAACAGGAACAAGATCCCTTACGAAGACTGGCAGGGAGAAAAACAGGCTGTTACCAACCGGGTAGATGGCGTAAAGCAGATCTATATTACCGATCCGGACGGATATTGGGTAGAGATCAATGATGCGCAATAAAAATACCCTCTGCAGGGTATTTCCTGCAATTTGTTTATCGGATAATTTTATACCACATAAACCGATAAATAAATTGTATTATGAAAAGACTTATACTCCCCGGGTTTATTGTTCTTTTTAACCTGGTGATGATCTCATGTTCTTCCGATGATGATAACCTCACCGATAAAAAGGGAGAAGAAGACCCGCCGAAAGAGGAAGAATTCGAAGACGGAGGTACCGTATATACCTCTCAGCTGGTTACCATCGATAAAAAGGGAGCCAGTGCAGCAAGCTACGAAGGCACCTTTAACGACCATGCGATAGCACTTAGAAGTGAAACGGACAGTACCCTGGTTTTCATGGTTTTATCAGACCTGGCCAAAGTAGGGGAAGACAACTTCCTGAAGGTGCCTGATCTCGATCTCCATATAAGCTATGAGGTGAAACAAACGGAACTGCCCGGCACCCCGGACGAGGTACTTACTCCCCTGGTTACCGAGATCAGTACTATTGATGCCGGTAGTATAGAAGATGAAAGCTTAAAACAGTTCTTCGAAGGGTTCAATGCGTATTACGCTTCCCTTTCCGCTTCCGACAAACAGGCCATGGCAGAAGCCTATGCGGCCAACTTTAACACTGATGACAGTAATCTTTCACAGCGGATGGCACCGGAAGATGTGCTTACGTCCTGTGAAGAGCATATCCGGGATATGGAGGCTTCGGCATTAGTAGCAATAAATACGGTAGAACATCCTCCGGTTTCCATTCTGTTCAACGCAATAACACTGGTAAAACTCAACACTGCCGTAACCACATGCAGGGAAATTCTCGATATCCCGGCGACAAACCTGTTTCTCGAATTCAGGGAACCGGAAGATGATAATGGCAGGGTGGTTTTTGTCTCCGGAACAGAAAGAGGGTTTGCCCTGAACCTCGGCACCCGTGGCCTGCAGGCTTCCGATGAGGAGGGGGCTACCGGGATCGTTGCGGAGAGTTTTGAGGTCATCCACCGGTTAAATACCCTGGTTACGGATAAGATCAATCCCGTTATTGCCGCCAACAGCGAAGCCGTACCCGAATATTTCACTGCGGAACCTCTGCCCGCACCGGTTTCCATTCCGGAAGAAGCGGAAACACAGGTTGCCCTGCTTGCGGAAGAACAATTCATGAATGTCGGTTTTGGTGTTTCAGGTCCGGATGTTAGCTTCACCGACCTCGCATATGCCGATGGAAGTATTCATATCGCCATGAATATTCTCAACCCGGACTGGATGGAAGGAGATGAAATAGAAACCTCCCTGACCTATACCTATGCTCCCGGGAACTCAAACCGTATAGAGGGAACCCTTCCCATAGTAGTGCAGACGTACTGTAAAGGAGCAGGACCGGCAGCAGATATAGAGGTATCCGGCGATACGGCTACGGTAGTGCCTACGAGGGGAAACGCGCCTTTGAGCTATACATGGAGTACAGGAGATGAGGGCCCTGTTGTGAGCGGACTGGCACCGGGAGAATACACTGTGGTTATTTCTGATTTTAACCAGAGATGTTCAACCACGATATATGTGACTATTGAATAATCCGGATACCGTCAAAGAATACAGACCACCTGTTAAACCGATACCATTTTTACGGCCGCTTCATGCGGCCGTAACTTTTTTATTTTCCGGCTTTTCTCCTTTTCCTCCATTTCCGGATCACCAGGAACAGTACCACGCCAATCAGGACAAAAGGCCAGACATTTGTCAGGGCGACGAAAAACCATACCAGGTTGTCCCAGCCATTGCGGAATCCCTGCCTGAACTCGTGTCCGAACCCGGTATGCCCGGGCAGGGTTTCATAGAATGATATGGTCAGGGTAGAGAATGAGACCCTGTTCTTTAAATATTCAAGCCGTCCTTCAACAGATTCGATCTCCGACCGCAGTATGCCTGCCTGTTTTTCGATCTCCAGTATTTCGGTCACATTTTTTGCCTGCTTTAACAATTCGAGATAGCGTATCTCAAGTTCTTTTTTGGTCTTCAGCCTGGCCTGTATATCGAGAAACTCCTCGGTGACGTCCCTGACGTTTATCTGCTTGTGGTCCAATTGGTCTACGTCCCTGGTGATTTCCTCCAGGAAAGCATCGAAATTATCTGCCGGAACACGAACCGTCAGGGTATTCCTTTTTGATCCCGGGTTGTTGAACTCCTGGTCTGATGCGATATAGGTATTGTATTTGTCCGCAGCCTGGTAAATGATCTCCCTCGTAGCCCCGAGGTCGTCGGTCCTGAATTCGATATTACCTTCTTTTATAAGTTTTCTTTCCGCGATTTCCACCTTGTTTTCCCCGGATGAGGAAGACGCCGGGGCCAGGGACACTTCGGATTCCGTCATTCCGGAACCGGTAGAACCGGCATGGTCTGTACAGCCGGTAAAGGACAGGGACAAAGCGATGGCAACAAATTTGAATAACTGGTGCTTCATGAGCATATGGGTTACTGATCAGTATAAAGATATAAAATATTCCGTCCCGAAAATAAAGCAGGTGCTTCGGCGTTAGCTGTTTACCGCCCCGGTCAATAATAACCCTTATAGCTATGTACCTGACAAAAGAAAGTTTTTTACGTATCGCAAGGCCTGTTGTCGTGTTTCTGATGATCTGCATTATGGGAATATCCTATGGCTGCAGGGATGAAGATGACGATGCTGTGTATGAAGAGGAAAAGGAGGCGGCAGCGGATACGGTGTCCCGGCAGCCGTGAAATGCGGCCCCATGCAATATTACCGCAGTACCGTGCTGTTTACCACATCCTGAACTTCCAGCTGGCACTGTGCCGGGAGTTTGTTGTCTTTAGGCAGAACGGCAAGGAAGCGGTCGGTATTGCGGGTATAAACGTTTTTGAACAGGGGGCGCTCGTACCCGAGTTCTTCGGTAATATTCCCGATAAATTCATCGTGGTGTATCAGGTCGCGGCTTCCGAGGTGATAGATGCCGGTGAGATGCCGGTTGATCATATAGTGTATCTGCCGTGCAAATTTATCGGCACAGGTCACATTCATCACCAGGTCGGGAAATACTTCATAGGCCTCCTTGTGTTCCAGGAAATATTTCAGTTCGCCGAGTCTCGGCGAATTGGGCCCGAACACCATGGGCAGGCGGGCGATAACATATTGCCATACCGGCAGGCGGAGCAGCATGTTCTCGATCCTGATCTTGAATTTTCCGTAAATACTTTCCGAAAGGGTCTTGTCGTATTCGTAGGAAGGATAATTGCTGAACGCATCAAAAACATTGGCCGAAGAGAGAAATATCACCCGGATGTCCCGTTTGGAAATAACGGTGGTGATTTCCTTGTGCAGCGCTACCTGCGATTCGAAATCACCCTTGACCGCAGAGATGATACAGGCCGGTTTTATGTCATTGATCAGGGCCTCTACAGCATCGGTTTCATGGTTGAACGGGAAGAAATGCTGATTTCCGGCACCGGAACCATCAGTAAAATAGGTTCCATAGGTGTCGTAATAAGGACATAATTCCCTGTAGAGGGTACCTCCCAAAAATCCGCTGGCTCCCAAGATCAGTATTCGCTTCACAACAACCTTCGTTTTTTAAAATATAGACAATCCTGTTCTGGTGGTAAACATTTCCAGGGCGCGCATTCCCAACAAGGAATTTCCCCTTTCGTTGAGCCCCGGAGACCATGTGGCCATACAGTAGTTGCCGGGATGTACGGCTACAATACCTCCGCCAACCCCGCTCTTTCCGGGCAGCCCTACCTCGAAGGCAAATTCGCCGGCCTCGTCATAAAAACCGCAGGTCAGCATTATGGCATTGATACGTTTGGCCTGACTGGCAGAGATAAAACTTTTTCCCTTCATATTCTTTCCGCCATTGGCAAACAGATAGAAGGTACGGGCCAGCTGCCGGCAGCTCATATACAGTGAACATTGATGAAAATAGAAATCCAGGACGTCTTCCACTTCGTTTTCCATATTGCCGAACGACTTCAGCAGATTGGCGGCGGCGGCATTCCGGAAGCCGGTTTCCTTTTCAGACCGTACTACGGTTTCATCATAGCGGATGCTGTCGTCATCGGCGAGTTCCCTGACGTAATTAAGAAAATCCTCTTTCGGATCTGAAAAACCGGAGAGGAGTACATCGCATATTACCAGTGCCCCGGCATTGATAAACGGATTTCGGGGAATTCCCCTTTCCAGTTCCAGCAGCGCCAGGAAATTGAAGGGGTTACCGGAGGGTTCAACATCAACCCTTTTCCAGAGATCGGGCCCTGTAAAGTCCAGTGCCTTGGACAATGACAGGACCTTGGAAATACTCTGGATGGAAAACGGAATATCAAAGTCGCCGGAGCCGTACTCCTTCCCGTCCAGGGTAAGCAGGTGCAGACCGAAACGGGCAGGGTCCACCTTGTGCAGTTCCGGGATATAGGAAGCTACCTCACCTCTTTCGGGAACGTCTTTTAAAGTGTTGTAAATATGGTCCAGGATACCTTGATATTCCATGGTTGTCATTATTTTTTGTAAAAGGGCAGTTTCACCACCCTGGCGGGTACCGCCTTGTTGCGTATCCGTATATACACCGTATTTCCCGCTGCAGCCAGTCGGGCAGGGACATAGCCCATACCTATGCCTTTGCCCAGGGAAGGCGACATGGTACCACTGGTTACCCTGCCTGTTTTTTCTCCTTCCTCGTTCACGATATCATAATCGTGCCGGGGGATGCCTTTTTCAATGAGCTCGAATCCTACAAGCTTACGCTCTACACCGGATTCCTTCTGGGCCCTGAGTGCTTCCGAATTCACAAAATCCTTGGTGAATTTGGTAATCCACCCCAGTCCGGCTTCGAGGGGAGAGGTCGTATCATCTATGTCGTTGCCGTAAAGACAGTATCCCATTTCCAGGCGGAGGGTGTCCCTGGCTGCCAGTCCGATAGGTTTTATCCCGAAAGCCGCGCCTGCTTCAAATACCTTGTCCCAGACCTCTCTGGCATCCTCGTTCCTGCAGTAGATCTCAAATCCGCCGCTACCGGTATACCCGGTGGCAGATATAATGATATTGTCAATACCTGCGAATGTACCTGTTTCAAAGCTGTAAAAGGGAATTTCGCCAAGGCTGATATCGGTAAGCGATTGCATGGCCTCAATGGCTTTGGGCCCCTGAATGGCCAGCAGGGAGTATGTTTCGGAAAGGTCTTCCATTACCGCACCGAAAGTATTATGCCTGCTGATCCAGTTCCAGTCCTTTTCAATATTCGAAGCATTTACCACCAGGAGATATTCTTCGTCTCCCAGGCGATAGATGATCAGGTCGTCAACAATTCCGCCCTCATTATTGGGCATACAGCTATACTGGGCTTTTCCTATGGTAAGCCTGGAAGCATCGTTAGACGATATTCTCTGTATGAGGTCGAGAGCGCCCTTTCCCGATATATGGAATTCACCCATATGGCTTACATCAAATACTCCTACGGCCTTTCTTACGGTTTCGTGCTCTGCATTAACACCTTCGTACTGTACCGGCATGTTAAACCCGGCAAAGGGTACCATTTTGGCTCCGAGAGCAATATGGGTTTCGGTCAATGCTGTGTTTTTTATCATATTGTTAGCGTTAGTATGTGATACGATATATTTCCCGGAATACCGGCAGGGAACCAGATCCCGAAAAACGCTGCTAAAATATTCAAAAAATAAGGAGTGGCGAAAGAAAGCCCGGAGTTTATTCCCTGTACCCCTGACGCTTTAACAGGCAGTATTGAAGAACAGAGGACAATAGCAGCAGATCGTAAACCCGGAGAAACGGACGAAAGCCCCGGTACAGGTCAGAACTCGAAATTAAAACCTTTCTCCGTGAGCTGTTCATATATTTTCGGGTCGAACCTGTAGAGCTGGGCCGCACGGTGCGATACATCGGTCTCTTTTTCATTAAGGGGGACCAGGAGTTTCATTTTGAGGAATTTACGGCGAAAATTAGGCTTGTCCATTTCCACCTCCAGTATTTCTTCATAGAGGTGCATAAGCTGTAGCAGTGTAAATTTTTCCGGAAGCAAATTAAAGCCTACGGGTGCCTGCCTGACCCTTCTTTTAAGCCGTTTAAGGCTGACTTCGAGGATACGGGTATGGTCGTATATCAGTTCCGGGACCTGCTTTACCTTATACCATTTTACCGCCGAAGCGGTAAAGCCCGGTTTAAGCCGGTAATCTTGCTTTTTTATAAGGGCATAATACCCGATGGTAATGACCCTGCTGAGCGGAAACCGGGCAGGATCTCCGAATGCCCTGAGCTGCTCCAGGTAAATATTTTCCAGTCCCGTAAGATCCCTCAGCAGCCGGTATGCCGCTGCGTCTATGCTCTCGTCCTTTCTGATCCACCCCCCGGGAAGTCCCCATTTTCCCTTGCTTATACCCTCGGCATGTTGTACGAGAAGTACTTCCAGAACCCCTTCATTTAATCCGAATATCGTACAGTCGATCGTAACCGCTTCAACAGTATTGCTGTCCATTTCCCTGATGGTCACGGAGTCAATAGCCTTCTTGTTCATCTAAACATTTTTTATCAGATCCCTCAGGACCTATTGGTATACTTCTCTTCACATTGTTCCGGTAACAGGGGCGGCAACCGCGGTACAGCAGCGAATAAAGTCAAATATCCTGTTTTTTGGACAATTATAAAAAGAAGTTGCCTAAACTTTGCAGGGAACCTGTTTAAAACTTTCCTCAATAAGCTGTAAAATGAAGGGGTTTTTAGTTACAGGTTGCAGATTCGTCGGGATGACAGGATCAATGTCATTCAAACAAACTACGAACTAACAACTACGAACTAACAACTTCCCCTATAAGGAAGGGACTTCCGGAAAAAGTTAAGTATTTTTGAGCATCATAAACCCTGAATAATGAATGTAAATATAGACCCAAGCTGGAAAGAGCAATTGCAACCGGAGTTCGGCAAACCTTATTTTGAGGGCCTGGCGACATTTGTAAAAAAGGAATATCGGTCGTATACCTGTTATCCCCGTGGCGGACAGATCTTTGCTGCGTTTGGGCATTGCCGTTTCGACGATGTAAAGGTGGTTATCATAGGGCAGGACCCCTATCACGGCCCCGGCCAGGCCAACGGGCTCTGTTTTTCGGTAAACGACGGCATAGCACACCCGCCGTCCCTGGTCAATATTTTTAAGGAAATAGAGACCGATCTCGGAATTCCGTATCCTGTAAGCGGAAACCTGGAGCGGTGGGCAGACCAGGGAGTGCTGTTGCTCAACGCCACACTAACGGTAAGGGCACACCAGGCGGGGAGCCACCAGAATAAGGGATGGGAGACCTTTACCGATGCGGTAATCCAAAAGGTATCTGACGAAAAAGAACAGGTGGTTTTCATGCTGTGGGGCGGATATGCCCGAAGAAAAGGAAGCAGGATAGACCGTTCCAGGCACCTGGTTCTGGAAACGGGGCATCCTTCTCCTTTAAGTGCCAACAGGGGATTGTGGTTCGGGAATAAACATTTCAGCAAAGCCAATGCTTACCTGGAAGAACACGGCAAGAATCCTGTTCGTTGGTAATTTGATAATGTGATAATTAGCCAATGTGATAATGTGATAATTAGCTAATGTGATAATGTGATAATTGGGATTTACTCATTGGCACATTGACCAATTGGTACATTGGCTAATTGACACATTGGCTAATTAACTAATTTAACCAGTTTGTCATACGGTTTTTTTTCTTCGATCAGTCCGAGGTTCAGTAGCTCCTCCTGGACATTTTCCAGCATTTCCGGATCGGGAGCGGACTGGCTCCAGTTCGTGAGGGAAAGCCATTCGCGTATATCCCCGGGGTGCTGGCCGAAACGGTTGGCCAGGGTGCGGTCTATGCTTGGTATTTGTTTGAAATCGGCCGTATAGGTATTGATCACCTCGAGGATGTGCTTTATGATACCGGCATCCTTTTCCAGGATTTCATCTCTTGCGGCAATGACAAAACAGGGCCAGGGTGTGGGGCAATCGCCTACCCGCCGGAATACGCCCTGGTCTACGAGGGGTTTGGTCATAAAACGCTCCCACATAAAGTAGTCGGCTTTTCCGTCGGTGAGTGCCTGTACGGCTCCGTCTATGGTATGAACAATCTCAAAATCGAGGGTACCGGTATCCCAACCCATTTTCCGGGCATGTACGAATGCCATCAGGTGTGATCCCGAACCGTAACGGCTTATGGCCGCTTTTTTGCCCTGAAGGTTTTCTGCGGTGCTGAAAGGAGACCCCGCAGCTACATGGATTCCCCAGATCAGGGGAGTACCCACATAAGTCTGAACAATACGGGAAGGACTCCCCGAAGCAATGTCCCTCACGATACCTTCGGTGAGTATGATGGCTATGTCGGTCTCTCCGTCGCGGAGCATTTTACACATTTTTCCCGTCCCTTCGGGAGTATCTTTCCATTGCAGGTCGATACCTCTTTGCCGGAAGGCACCTTCGTCGATGGCAAAATGCCAGGGGAGATTAAAATGTTCCGGTACACCGGTAATTTTTACGGTTTTCATGGATCAGGCATTTTTATTCTGACGAGACACATCGGAAACCGGTGTGTTGCAGCCCGGTATCGGGTGAAGACTTCATTCTCGAAGTGACCCTGTATCCCTTACAATACGAAGCATTACACAAAAAGGACCCTCCCCGTATCACTTTTTTTGCCACGGTAGGTTCCATGGGGTCGTGACTGTCGTCGGGCCCCTGTGGGTTATCAACAGTGCCTGACAGGCTCTGGTAATAATCGTCCCGGTACCAGTCTGAGCACCATTCCCAGACATTCCCGGCCATGTCATACAATCCGTAACCATTCGGATCATAAGTGGCTACCGGGGCAGCGAGGTGAAAATCATCCCAATCCGTATTGTCATTCGGGAAAGTTCCCTGCCAGGTATTGGCCTTCGGGCTTCCGGCTTCTATATCCTCGTTCCCCCAGGGATATTTGTTGTCCTTTAACCCGCCGCGGGAGGCAAATTCCCATTCCGCCTCGGTAGGCAGTCTCTTTCCTGCCCACCGGGCATAGGCACGGGCGTCGTCCCAGGAAATATGTACTACGGGATAATTGTCTTTTCCTTCGATGGTACTGCCTTCCCCTTCAGGATGTTTCCAGCTGGCCCCCTTGACCCAGCTCCACCATTGCGAGGCATTGTTCAGCGGAACGGGATGAGCAGGAGGGGTAAAGACCAGGGAAGCCGCTACAAAAACACTGTCGTGCGGTTTGGGAGTGCCCGGGGGCAACTGCGGTTTAAGGTCTTCCCATTTCGGGGCCTTTTCGGCAGTGGTTACATAACCCGTAGCGTCTACAAAAGCGCGGAACTGGGCGTTGGTCACTTCGGTCTTATCCATCCAGAACCCGTCCACTTTTACCTGGTGCGCCGGGTATTCATCCTGCCTCCCTTCGTTGTCGGTAGCTCCCATGGCAAATGTACCGCCGGGTATCCATACCATCCCTTCGTGTGAGACTTCCCCGGAGGAGATGTTCAGGGTGGTATCCCGTTGTATGGCGAAACGGTCAGGAAGATTGCTTTCACAGGAAGTTACCGAATCGGGTACGGGAGCACCGGTATGACTTTCCCCGTTTTTTTCTTTGGTACCGGTCTGGCAGGACAACATCATACCTGCGAGGACACTGGCGGTAAAGTAGTGTATAAGCTTTTTGAAATACATCGAATCGGAATTTTGCCTAAAGGTAATAATAAAGCCTTAAAATCCTAATACCTCGGGAAGGGATCGGGCGTATATAAACAAAAACTCCCGAAAGTGTGAACTGACGGGAGCTTGTATTGTGAATTATATCTTAAAACTGGTATCGTATACCCAGCGCGATATCCAGGTCCAGGCCATCCCTGTACTTGTCTGTAAAACCGAGTTCGGGGCGGAAATCAAGCGACAGGATAAGGGGAATGTCAAAATCGTATTCCAGGCCTACATCTCCTGCGACGAAGAAAAATGCCCCGCTACTGTCTATTTCACTGTGATCGTAGCTTCCCAGTCCGCCACCGGCACCTGCATACCAGTTAAAATTGCCGTCCAGGTTCCATACCCATTGATAGAGACCGGTGAGCTTAAAGGCATCGATGTCATCGGAATTCCGCCATCCCAGGTCCAGTTCCAGGCGGTTGTTGGAGTGCAGATACCGCTGGTACGAGATCTCCGCACCAAAACCATCACTGTCTCCCAACCGGAGTCCGAGAGCATTAGGCGAAATTTCCTGGGCGAACGAAGTAGCCACAAAACCGAAAAGAAGTGTGGCAAATAGCATGAAATTTTTCATAAACATAGGTTTATTGTGTTAATAATTTCAGTGTAAAAATAAGATTTTTATCGGAGTTTTTTTGTCCATTCTCTGCTTTTATCTAAAACTGGTACCGTATTCCCAGTGCGATATCGAGGTCCAGGCCATCGCGATAGGCATCGTTAAAACCTATTTCGGGACGCATGTCCAGGGAGAGTATCAGGGGGATATCGAAATTGTATTCGAGGCCCAGGTCTCCCGCTGCGAAGAGAAAGGTTCCGCTTTTGTCGATCTTGTCGTTGTCGTAACTTCCCAGTCCGCCACCGACCCCTGCAAACCAGTTCAGGTTCCCGTCCAGCCGCCATACCCATTGGTGTAAGGCTGTAATTTTTACAGCATCCACATACCGGGAATCCCGCCATCCCAGGTCCAGTTCCAGCCTGGTATTCGAGCGCAGCAGGCGCTGATATGATATTTCGGCTCCGAAGCCGTCGCTATCACCTATTCTGAGCCCCAGGGCATTAGGGGATATACGCTGTGCATTTACGGAACAGATGCCACAGGACACAGAAATAATAAGGAGCAGAAATAATTTTTTCATGTATATATATTTTAATTTTGTGTATGCCTATACAACGGTATTTTCATACAAATCGTATCCTATTATGTTAAAATCACCCGATATGGAACTCAAGGGAGAATATAAGGATGATATGCTCCACAGGGCGATCTATGCCACGGATGCTTCGGTATACCGGAAATATCCTGCCGGTGTAGCCTATCCGGAGAACAGGGAAGACCTGAAAAAGCTGGTACATTATGCCCGGGAAAAGAAATTATCCCTTATCCCCCGTACTGCCGGTACATCGCTGGCAGGACAATGCGTAGGCGAGGGGATCGTGGTGGACGTATCCCGGCATTTTACACGCATTCTCAGTATAGACCGGGAGAAGGCAACGGTAGATGTGGAGCCGGGAGTAATACGGGATGAACTCAATACCTGGCTGAAACCCTACGGGTTATTTTTCGGGCCGAATACCTCTACCTCCAACCGCTGCATGATCGGGGGAATGGTCGGTAATAATTCCAGCGGAACCACTTCCATACAATACGGGGTTACCGGGGACAAGGTACTGGAAATGGATGTTATGCTCTCTGATGGTTCTGAGGTGACTTTCGGAGAACTGGATGAAAAAGAATTTAAAGAAAAAATTGAAATAAATAGCCTTGAAGGACATATATACAGGTGGTTATACGATACTGTTTATCCGGAACCTGTAAAAGAGCAGATCAGGAGTGGTTTTCCGAAACCGGAAATACACCGGAGAAACAACGGGTATGCACTGGACCGGCTTTTGCGGATGAAGCCTTTTGCCGCAAAGGGGGAGAAGTTTAATATGTGTAAGCTCATATGCGGCAGTGAAGGGACCCTTGCCCTGGTTACCCGTATCCGTTTACAGCTGGAACCGCTCCCTCCGGCACAAAGCGTTATGGTGGCCGCTCACTTCAATAGTATTACGGACTGTCTTCATGCGGTAGTTCCGGTAATGAAGCATCATCTTTATACCTGTGAGATGATGGATAAGGTTATCCTGGACTGTACCAGGAATAACAAGGGCCAATTGCCCAACCGCTTTTTTATCGAAGAGGACCCTCAAGCGATACTGATGCTTGAACTGCGGTCTGATGACGCGGAAGACCTCGGGCGGAGGCGGGAACTGCTGCTGGAAACGCTGGGTAAGGATACGGCGGCCTATGCCTATCCCGTATTATACGGAGCGGAGATCGGCATGGCTATGGAATTGCGAAAGGCCGGGCTGGGGCTGCTCGGGAATATTGTGGGCGACAGTAAGGCGGTAGCCTGTATAGAAGATACCGCAGTGGCCCTGGAAGACCTTGCCCCGTATATCGATGAGTTTTCACTATTGATGAAAAAATACGGACAGCAGGCCGTGTATTACGCCCATGCGGGAGCGGGAGAATTGCACCTCAGGCCGATACTCAACCTGAAATCGTCCGCAGATGTGGCCTTGTTCCGTAAGATCACTACCGATGTTGCCCGCCTGGTTAAAAAATATAAGGGGTCGCTGAGCGGAGAGCACGGTGACGGGATCGTTCGCTCGGAATTTATCCGGCTGATGCTGGGAGATGCGAATTACGAATTACTTACCGGGGTCAAAACTGCTTTTGACCCGGAGCATATATTCAATCCGGGAAAAATCGTTCATGCACCGCCGATGGACCAGTCCCTGCGATATGTGCCCGACCGGAAAGAACCGGTTGTAGCGACCTTTATGGATTTTTCGGCCACCCAGGGGATACTCAGGGCTGTGGAACAGTGCAACGGAAGCGGGGATTGCCGCAAGACGCACCGGTCTCCGGGAGCCATGTGCCCGAGTTATCACGCTACGAAAAACGAAAAGGACACTACCCGGGCAAGGGCGAATGCACTGAGGGAATTCCTGACCAGTTCCGATAAAGCCAACAGGTTTGACCACAGTGAACTGAAAGAGGTCCTGGATCTTTGCCTGAGCTGTAAGGCCTGTGGGAACGAGTGTCCCAGCAATGTGGATATGGCCACGCTTAAGGCGGAGTTCCTGTACCAGTACCACCGGGCCAATGGCAGCACATTAAGGGAAAAGGCCTTTGCCTATAACACGGGTATCAACAGGATGATGTCTGTTTTTCCCTGGCTGGCCAACGGCATGTACCGGAACAGGCATACCTCGGCCCTGATGAAAAAAATGATGGGGATAGCTCCGCAACGCAGTTTTCCCCCGCTGCGCCTTTTCCGTGGCGAGGTCCTGCGGAACCACAACAGGCCGAAAGGAAGAGTTGTCCTGTATATCGATGAATTTACGGGTTACCTGGACGGAAATGTAGGGGAAGATGCCCTGGAATTGCTACAGCGGTTGGGGTATGAAGTAGGCCTGTATCACGGCGATAGCGGGCGGAGTTTTCTTTCCAAGGGATTTTTAAAGCAGGCAGGCGTACTGGCAGATAAGAATATTGCAGCGCTGAAGGGCCGTATAGGCAGCGATTGCCCGTTGATCGGGCTGGAGCCGTCTGCGGTGTTGTCTTTCAGGGATGAATACCTGAAACTGGCTACCGACGGGGAAGGCGCAAAACACCTGGCTGAAAACAGCGTGTTGCTGGAAGAGTTCATAGCTGCGGAAGCAGAAAACGGCAGGGTCACGGCCGCAGATTTCACTACCGAAGCAAGAGAAATAAAAATTCACAATCACTGCCATCAGAAAGCCCTGTCGAACCAGAAAGTGACCTTCGACATCCTCAACCTGCCGGAAAATTACTCGGTGAGTATCATAAACAGCGGATGTTGCGGCATGGCCGGGTCCTTCGGTTATGAAGAGGAGCACTACGAGGTCAGCATGAAGGTGGGAGGCCTGCGCCTGTTTCCCGCGGTGAACAAGGCCGGAGAACATACCGTAATCGCCGCCAACGGAACCAGCTGCCGCCACCAGATCCTGGACGGAACAGGCAGGGGCGCGAGGCACCCGGTAAGTATCCTGAAGGAGGCATTGCGGGGATAATTTGATAATTAGCCAATTAGTCAATGTGATAATTAGCGAATTAGTCAATGTGCCAATTAGCAAATTCCAATTGACACATTATCACATTATCACATTGACACATTATCACATTGGCACATTATCACATTAACTATCGATCGAGAAGGAATTGTTTAAGGTCTTCGTAAGTAGCTATACGGTGTTTTACTTTTTCCTTATCCATGACAGCCTGTATCTGTTCCGGGATGGCTATGCCGGTGCCCAGGGTATCTTCCACGATATCGAGGAATTTTACCGGGTGGGCCGTTTCGAGAAAAATCCCCGTTTTCCCGGGTTTGTCTTTCAGGTATTCTTTCAGTCCCAGGTAGCCCACCGCACCGTGGGGGTCTGCAATATATCCTGAAGACTTATGGATGTTTTTCATGGCTTCCCGCGTTTCCCGGTCGGTATAGCTGTAGGATGAAAAATGAGACTTCAGTTTTTTGAGGTCGTTGTCAAAGAGTTGCTGTATGCGTATAAAGTTACTGGGGTTCCCCACATCCATGGCATTGGAGATGGTCTGTTTTGACGGTTTTGGCTCGTATACCCCGCTGTGCAGGTATTGAGGCACGGTATCATTGATGTTCGTGGCAGCCACGAAGTGATGTACCGGAAGCCCGAGCTTACCGGCCATGATGCCGGCACAGATATTCCCGAAGTTCCCGCTGGGAACGGCAAACACCACATCCTTGTCCTTGTTTTTCAGTTGTTTATAGGCGAAAAAGAAATAAAACATCTGCGGTAACCATCTCGCTACGTTGATGGAATTTGCCGAAGTGAGCTGTTTCGCGCTCAATCCTTCATCCAGAAAGGCGGTTTTTACCATGTCCTGGCAATCGTCGAAGGTGCCGTTTACCTCCAGGGCGGTAATATTCTGCCCGAGTGTGGTGAGCTGTCTTTCCTGTATGTCACTTACCTTGCCCGAAGGATAGAGAATGACTACTTCCACGCCTTCCACACCCAGAAATCCGCTGGCCACGGCACCACCGGTATCCCCGGAAGTGGCTACCAGGACGGTGACTTTACTGTCGTTTTTCCTGTTGCGGTTAAAGTATCCCAGGCAGCGCGCCATAAAACGCGCCCCCACATCCTTAAAGGCCATGGTCGGGCCGTGAAACAATTCAAGGGCATAGATATCGTCTTCTACCGGAACCAGCGGAAAATCGAAGGAAAGGGTTCCTTCCACAATCTCTCTCAGGTCGCTTTCGGGGATCTCTCCTCCCGTAAACTGGCGTATGGCATTAAAGGCTATTTCATGGTCACCGAGGTTTTCCAGTTCTTTTATAAAAGAAGCGGGAAGGGGAGTTACAGATTCCGGAAAATACAATCCCTTATCCGGGGCAAGCCCCCGTATTACGGCTTCGCTGAAGGATGCCTGTTCACTATTCCTGTTTAAACTGTAGTATTTCATTATGCTTTTATAAGTTGAGATGGTTCAATATAAATATCGCGCGTTGTTCCGGACTGGTCTCCGGGACCTTTACTGTTTTATAACCTGATCGGACATAGGTATCCTCGATAACCCCGTAGGTTTTTACGGCGAGGTCAAAATCCTGTTTTCTTTCGGTGTCGGTACCGTAAATCGCCTTCCACGGGGGGAACAGGAAAACCTCGGTATTATAACGATAATCGCCGAGTTGCCTGCTGAACTTGTCCGGTACGGGAATGTTTTCCAGTATGGAATAGGCCAATGTATCCGGCAGCCCCCGGTCAAAAAACACGGTTTGTTTTTCGCAACGGGCCAAAGCTTCGTCGAAAACAGCTGCCGAACGGTGCCACATCATGTCCCTGTACGCTGTCATATCGCCCCAGGGCAGGGCATTTCCCCCGGTATCCGCTTGTTCCCTGATGATCTTCCGGGCCACTTCAGGCATATACATAAATCCCCTCCGGTGAAGCTCCAGAAGCGTTGTGGTCTTACCTGCCCCCGGCCCCCCGGTGAGCACGAAAAAATGGTCAATATGTCTCTGGCCGCGAGTTGTCATGGTGTGCCGGACATGGTGGGGCGGACTCCTTCGTGACTGATTCCCGATACATGTACATCAAAAGCTACGCCGCTGTCGGCATAGACCTGTGTCATGGCCTCTGCCACTTTTTTTGCGGTATGCTCCCCTTTACTCAGGGCAAATATCGAAGGTCCCGATCCCGATATGCCACTGCCCAGGGCGCCAGCTTCTGCCGAAGCCTGTTTTACCTGGTCGAACCTCGGGATCAGCAGGCTGCGCAGGGGCTCTACAATACCGTCGTGCAACGACCGGCCTATGAGGTCGTAGTCTTCGGTATAGAGCCCGCTTACCAGTCCGCCCACATTACCCCACTGTGCTATGGCCTTTTTCAGGGGTACGGAATGTTTCAGTACCGACCGGGCATCAGCGGTTTTCACCTCGATCTGCGGGTGTATGATGGTAGCGTAAAGCTGACCGGGAGTATGGAGCCTTATCACATCAAGGGGATCGTAACTCCGTACCAGCGAAAAGCCGCCGAGCAGGGCAGGGGCCACATTATCGGCATGCAAGGCCCCGCTGGCCAGTTTTTCCCCTTCCATGGCGAAGGGGATAAGTTCATTCAAAGTAAAAGGCTCTCCCAGCAGCCTGTTGATGGCAAATACGGCCCCGGCAGCACTGGCGGCACTGCTGCCGATGCCGCTTCCGGGCTTAATCTTTTTATGGATCTCCATATCAAACCCCTGCTTGCTGCCCAATGCCTTAAGCAGGGCCATTGCAGAAACGCCGGCCACATTGTTGGCTGCTTCGAGCGGCAGGTCCTGGCCTTCTATACGGGATATGGTAACCTGGCCGCTACCGGTCTTCCTGACCACCATTTCATCACCTATGTGATCGAGACACAACCCGAGCACATCAAATCCGCAGGCTACATTGGCAATCGTGGCAGGACAGAATATTCGTAATTCTTTCATGGTGATCTCTGGTTTAAAAGTTACCGGCCCGTATGATATCGGCAAATATTCCCGAGGCAGTGACATCGGCCCCGGCCCCGGCCCCTTTTACCAGTAAAGGCTGGTCACTGTATCGCTCGGTAAAGAACAGTACGATATTGTCTTTTCCCTCAAGGTTGTAAAAAGGATGGTCTTTGGGAATATGCTGCAGCCCTACACTGGCCTTTCCGTCTTCGAACCCGGCCACATACTTCAACCGGCATCCTTTGGAAGCCGCCTCCTGGTATATATGCTCAAAATGTGTGCGGTGTTTTACCAGAGAGGCATAAAAATCATCTACCGTACCGGTATCCAGGCTTTCCTCCGGGAGGAACGGTTCATTAGCAATATCTTCAATATCCAGGGCATATCCGCTTTCCCTGGCAAGGATGAGTATTTTCCGCATCACGTCGATACCGCTAAGGTCTATTTTAGGGTCCGGTTCGGTGTATCCTTCGGCCTGGGCTTGTCTTACTACCTCGTCAAAGGGCGTCTTGTCGTCAAAGTTGTTAAATACGAAATTGAGACTTCCGGACAGAACAGCCTGTATTTTATTCACCTTGTCTCCCGAAGCAACGAGGTTTTTCAGGGTGTCTATAATGGGCAGTCCCGCGCCTACGTTGGTTTCGAACAGGAAAGGGGCGTTGTATTTTCTCGAGAGTTCCTTGAGCAGGGAGTAATTTTCATAACCGGAAGAACTCGCTATCTTGTTACAGGTTACCACGGCTATACTGTTTTCGAGATATCCGGCATAGGTGGCAGCGACCACATCACTCGCCGTATTGTCTACAAAAATACTGTTGCGCAGGTTCAGCGACCTGACCTTTTCGAAAAAGGTATCGATATGGGCCGTTTCACCCTGCTCCAGCAATTCTTTCCAGTTTTTAAGGGAAATGCCGTTTTCATCGAAATACATCCTTCTGGAATTGGATAGCGCCACCACCCGTACGTTCAGTTTGAGTTTTTCCCTGAGGTACTTCTTCTGGCGTTCGATCTGCTGCAGGAACTTCTCTCCCACATTACCTACTCCCATCACAAAGATGTTCAGCTGTTTTACATGGTCTTCAAAAAAGCGCTCATGAAGCGTGTTCAGGGCCTTTTTCACATCAGCCTTGTTAATGACAGCAGAAATATTGCGTTCGGAAGCTCCCTGGGCTATGGCCCTTATATTGACATTGTTCTGGCCGAGAGCACTGAACATTTTTCCGCTGAGGCCCTGGTGGCTTTTCATATTGTCACCGACGAGGGCTATGATGGCCAGGTCACTTTCCACGCTAACCGGGTTCAGTTTCCTGGATGCGATCTCGTATTCGAAAGCTTCGTTGACCGCTTTTTCCGCTTTTTCCATATCACTTTGTGCAATCCCCACACAAATAGAGTGCTCCGAGGAGGCTTGTGTGATCAGGGCAACATTGATATCGCCATCGGACAATACCCCGAAGAAGCGTTTGGAAATTCCGGATATGCCTACCATCCCGCTGCCTTCCAGCGAGAGCAGGGCTATGTGGTCTACATGACTTATTCCCCTTACGGGACGCGTAGCGCCATTGGTGTTTTTCCGTATGGAGGTACCCTGTTGATCCGGTTTGAATGTGTTCCTGATATGTACGGGTATTCCTTTGAGCAATACCGGTTGTATGGTGGGCGGGTAGAGCACCTTTGCCCCGAAGTGGGAGAGCTCCATGGCTTCTTCATAAGAGATGTCGGGAATGGTAAAGGCCTGTTTTACCAGCTTCGGGTTTGCCGTATACATTCCGCTCACATCGGTCCAGATCTCAAGTACAGAAGCGTTTACCGCCCCGGCTATAATTGCCGCGGTATAATCAGACCCCCCTCTTCCCAGGGTAGTGGAGTTGCCGGCGGCCGAAGCAGCCACAAATCCCGGAACCACGACCACATCATAGGTAACCGTACCAAAATAGGTTTCACAAAGGGTATTGGTGGTGGTAAAATCGACCGTGGCACACCCGTAGCGCTCGTCGGTTATGACCAGGGAACGGCTGTCCTTGTGAATGGTGTCCAGCCCTTCCGCACCGAAATACTGGCTTATGATATATGATGATAACAGTTCCCCGTACGAGAGGATGCTGTCCAGCAGTTTCGGAGTGGTTTCCCCGATAAGGAATGCCCCTTCGAGCAGTGTTTCGAGGGTGTTGAGTTCCCTTTTGACATGGCTCAGGGTCTTGCTTTGGGATGCGATGGGAAGGAGTTGCTGTACGGTGTTCAGGTGACGTTCTTCGAGCTGTGTGAAAAGCCGGGTGTACTCCTCGTCGCGCCGGGAAGCTTTTTCGGCAGCCTGTAACAACAGGTCGGTAACACCGCCAAAAGCAGAAACCACAACAACCTGTTTGTTTTCTCCTGCCTTGCCGGCTACGATATCCTTTACTGATTTTATGCGTTCGGCATCTGCCACGGAGGAACCTCCGAATTTTAAGACTTTCATTTGTGAATAAAGCTTGAGTTGATATAATGATTTTGGGTTTGAATGATATTCAAACGGAAAATAAGCGGATTATATGAATAGAATTATACCCCCAATGGGGTAATACCGGTAATAATAATAATGCCGAAACAAGAAGTATGTCCTGGTACGGAAAGACGTCCGGAAGAAATTGAAGACATTATGTTGATAGTTTCAGACACAATATTGAATTATTGACGTTTCAAAAGTAGTACTTTTGTCTATATAAGCAAACATTTTTTTAACTTTTGAGGATTCGTTAACAATACTCACAAATCACCATATAATGAACATTTTTTCGGCAGAACAGCTCCGGGAGGCTGACAGATTGACAATTTTAAAACAGGATATCGATAGCCTGGCATTGATGGAGCGGGCCGGGGAGGGTGTTTTTGCATGGCTGGATGCCAGGTTAAAGGGAGATCCCGTTACCATTCACGTGTTTTGCGGTATCGGGAATAACGGGGGTGATGGCCTGGTCATCGCCAGGCACCTTATGGAAAGTGGTTATCGCGTACGCACCTATGTCGTCGATTTCAGTGACAAGCGTTCTCCCGAATTCCTGGAAAACCTGGACCGGATAAAAAGCCTGAAGCACTGGCCGGAACATTTTAACGGAGAAAAGGGTGAGGAATGCCCTGAAATCGGGAATTCGGATATTGTGGTCGATGCGATTTTCGGCATAGGGCTCAACCGGAGGCCGGAGGCATGGGTGGAGGCCATAATGGCCCATATCAATGCTTCGGGTGCCTTTGTGTTGAGTATCGATATTCCGTCGGGCCTGTATATGGAACAGTGCCCGGAAAAAGAAGCCGTTGTGGTGAAAGCACGCCACACCCTTACCTTTCAGCTTCCCAAGCTGGTCTTTTTTCTTCCCGGTACGGGAAAATATACGGATTCGTGGGAGGCACTGGACATTGGCCTTGATGCCGAATACCTCCGGAATACGGTTCCCCGGGCCCTGCTGGTCGGAAAACAGGAAGCCTTGCCCATGTACAGGCCCCGTGACAAATATGCGCATAAGGGAGTGCTGGGGCATGCGCTTATCATCGCGGGAAGTTACGGAAAAACGGGAGCTGCGGCACTTTCGGCCAGGGCCTGCCTGCATTCGGGTGCAGGGCTGGTCACTGCCTATATCCCCCGGTGCGGGTATACGGCACTTCAGGCATCGGTGCCCGAGGTAATGACCCTGACCGATGTGAATGAAGACCATATTACTGCGATAGCATATGATATCTCTCCCGCCGTTATAGGGGTTGGCCCCGGACTGGGAACGCACCGGGCCACTGCGGATGCCCTGGGAGCCTTTTTACGCCAAAACAATACCCCGCTGGTACTTGACGCCGATGCGCTGAACATTATTGCGGCACACAGGGAATATCTCCGGTTCCTTCCGGAAGATACCGTATTGACCCCGCATCCCGGAGAACTGCAACGCCTTATCGGGACATGGAAGGATGATTTCGACAAGCTGGACAAGGCAGGGGAGTTTGCCCGGAAATACAAACTGGTGCTGGTGATCAAGGGCGCCCATACCGTTATTCTGAACAAGGATCGCATTTTTGTAAACAGTACGGGCAATCCGGGTATGGCCACCGCGGGGAGCGGGGATGTGCTGACCGGAATGATCACAGGGCTTATCAGCCAGGGATATGCGCCGCTTCAGGCCGCGGTTTTCGGGGTGTACCTGCACGGAAGGGCAGGAGACATAGGGGCCTCTCAAACGGGATACGAAGCGCTTACGGCCACAGCTGTAATCGAGTATACCGGGGCCGCTTTTACCGATCTCTTTACCAGGCCGGAAGCTCCTCCGGCAGCATCCGCAGACGGAGAAGTCTCCGGCTGATCCCGTTACGGAAAAGAATTAGCATTAAAAACTTGGATATTATAGCCTGAATATGGAATTTTGACCGGTTTTCAACTGCGATACACATGAGGGATACACACTATATAAGTACGGATGTACTCAGCCTGGAACAGGTACTCGATATTATACACAGGAATAAAAAGATCGCGCTTTCGGAAGAAGCCAAACTCAATATAAAGAAATGCCGGGAATATCTCGACGGGAAGCTGAAGAGCCGGAAAGAACCGGTTTACGGGATCAATACCGGTTTCGGTTCGCTGTACAATATCAAGATATCCGGTGAGCATCTCAACCGGTTACAGGAAAACCTGGTGGTATCTCATGCCTGTGGTACCGGCGAAAAAGTACCTGCCGATATCGTAAAGCTGATGTTGCTCCTCAAGGTGCAATCACTGTCTTACGGGCATAGCGGGGCCCGGTTGTCTACTGCACTGAGACTGATTGATTTTTACAACCACGACATTATTCCGGTGGTGTATACACAGGGATCCCTGGGAGCATCCGGAGACCTGGCGCCGCTGGCCCATCTTTCATTGCCGCTTATAGGAAAAGGGGAGGTGTATTACAAGGGTGAGGTCATGCCGTCGGAGGCGGTATTGGAAATCATGGGCTGGGAGCCTGTGAAATTACTGTCGAAAGAGGGACTTGCGCTGCTCAACGGGACACAGTTTATGAGTGCCTACGGGGTATTTATGATCTTGAAAGCCTATAAACTGTCTTACCTGGCCGATCTTATAGGAAGCCTGTCACTGGAAGCCTATGACGGCAGGATAGAACCCTTCGACGAATCGATCCATCTTATCAGGCCGCACAGGGGGCAGGTAAAAACGGCAGAACGCATCCGTTTTTTTCTCGACGGGAGTACACTTATCAACCGCGAAAAGAAGCACGTGCAGGACCCGTATTCCTTCCGGTGTATGCCCCAGGTGCACGGAGCTACCAAAGACACGCTGCATTTCATAAGAAAAACCTTTAAGACGGAGATCAATTCCGTTACCGATAACCCCAATATTTTTATCGAAGAGGACAAGATCATCTCCGGAGGTAACTTTCACGGTCAGGCCCTGGCCCTGGCCCTGGATTATCTCGGTATAGCCATGGCCGAGATCGGCAATATTTCGGAAAGGAGAACCTATCAGCTCATTTCCGGGCTGCGAGGGCTTCCCTCATTCCTGGTCAATGATCCCGGGCTCAATTCGGGACTCATGATACCCCAGTATACGGCGGCGAGTATCGTGAGCCAGAACAAGCAGCTCGCAGTGCCGGCGAGTACAGATAGCATAGTGTCGTCGAACGGGCAGGAAGATCACGTGAGTATGGGGGCCAATGCCGCGACGAAATGCCTGAGGCTGCTGGACAATACGGAACGCATACTGGCCATAGAACTGCTCAATGCTTCACAAGCCCTGGTGTTCCGCGAACCGGACCGGACTTCTCCGTTCCTGGAAGGTGTTCTGGAGAGGTTCAGAAGCAGTGTGCCCTTTATCGGGCAGGACCGCATCCTTCACGAGGATATTGCGGCAGCCATCCGTTTTCTGAAGGACTATGAAATCACCGCGGAGATGCTTTCGGATTAATACCACTCAGTCCGTGAGGGATTGCCTGACTTTATCAGACACCCAAAGTTCCGCCTCTTCCAGATTGTAAAAGTATTCAAAGGGTTTCTTGCAGAATATCTGTTCTACCCTGGAACTCAGCCGTTGTGCCGAGGTGCATACTACTGCTGCAATGGCTATACAGTTGCTTATAAGATTTGTTTCGGAATACATACAGGGATCTATGGAATAGGAATAGATCCTGTGGGAAATATACCCGAAAGGCCGCTCCCCGAAATGTTCTCTGCACAGCGATACGAGCATGCCGAAATTCTCCGTGTCAAGATGGATCCCTTCAAACATTTCACAGATGACGTAGTGCTCGTGAAATTCAAGAATGCCGCAGTCGAATTTTACTTTTTTTACGGGACCCATGTGTTCTGTCGTACTGGTTTATATTTCCTGCGTTTTAAATGATTATTTTCCGGAAGGGAATTTGAGGTGCTTTTCGATGGCCCTGATCATAAGCGTTGCCACGTCTTTCTCCGTAGCCGTCTCGATCCCCTCCAGACCGGGAGAAGAATTGACCTCCAACAGTAAAGGCCCTTTGGAAGAACGTATGATATCTACCCCTGCCACCTGCAGTCTCATGGCCTTGGCCGCTTTTATGGCCATTTTCTTTTCTGCCGGGGTCACCTTGACCAGGGAAGCCGTTCCCCCGAGATGCATATTGGCGCGGAATTCCCCGGGAGGAGCTTCGCGCTGCATCGCGGCGACGACCTTGCCGTCTATTACAAAACAGCGGATATCCTTGCCATTGGCCTCCTTGATAAACTCCTGTACCAGGATATAGGCATTCAGGCTTTTAAAGGCATTGATCACACTTTCGGCAGCCTTTTTGGTCTCTGCGAGGACGACCCCTTTTCCCTGGGTGCCTTCGAGAAGCTTGATAATGAGCGGGGAACCACCTACCATTTTAATGAGGTCGCTGGTATCCAGGGGCGAGTTTGCGAACCCGGTAGTGGGGATGTCTATGCCGTTGTTCAGCAGTAACTGCAGCGAATACAGCTTATTTCTCGACTGGCTGATGGCAGCGGCACTGTTCAGGCAGAATATGTTGAGAGCCTCGAACTGCCGGGTGAGCGTACAGCCGTAAAAAGTCATCGAAGGTTTGATCCTGGGGATCACGGCGTCCAGGTCGTTCAGTATTTTTCCGCCCCGGTAATGGATTTCCGGTGTCTGGGCATCCAGTTTCATATAGCACTGGCGGATGTTGAAGAACTGGATATCATGCCCGAGCAATTCTCCGGCCTCTATGATACGCCTGTTGCTGTACAGGTCGGGATTGCTCGCAAGCAGCCCTATTTTCAGTCCGTTCCGGTTTTCATGTTTCAGCTGGTACCTGCTGTTTACGTCCTCGTCGGAGAGGTCCCCCAGGAGAAAACTGCTTTCCGGGTCTACGAGCATCCTGCCTATCATGGCCTCCCGGCCCAGTAGCATGCGGTATCCCATACTGTCTCTGTTGGTCAGGGTCAGCTCTATGTCCCAGGAAGAACCGTTGATGTACAAGGCCGTTTTTATCACATAACGGCTTTCACGGGTTCCTGTCGAACTTTTTATAACCCTGCGGTCTATTACCCTGGCTTCACAACTGATGTACTTCTTGCCATTGTGCTGAATGGGGAATACATCAAAATTCACCCAGGTTTCGTTATTGCGCTGGAAAGGGTTTATGTTCATCGCGTGAAGCGCAGAGGTTTTTGCCCCGCTGTCTACACGAACCTTGATCGTGGGAATATCGAGCTGCGGAAGCCCTACCCATTCTTCGCTGCCTATAATAATTTTATGGTCTGCCATTGATTTGTTTTATGCTCTTAAAAGATACGTATCTGTGGGGAACAAATTAACTACAATCTGTTAAAATTATAAAAGAAAAAAAGTAAATATAATGTTAGGTTTCGGGAGGAGGCAGGCACTTCCGTTGTGCTGCGCTCCAAACTACGAACTAACAACTAAAAAACTAAAAACCAAAAGAGACTGCCTGATAAAGACAGTCTCTGAATGCTATTGTTTAAATCAGTTATTTTATGGATCAGCTTTCAGTAGGTTCCTCGGCTTTTTTAATGGCCACGGTAAGTTCGTCTTTGTCCTTGTCGAGGTCCATAAAGATGCTGTCTCCTTCGGATACTTTGGAACTGATAATCTCTTCTGCAAGGGTATCTTCGATATATTTCTGGATCGCCCTTTTCAGAGGTCTTGCCCCATACTGCTTGTCAAAGCCCTTGTCAGCGATATAATCCTTGGCGCTGTCGCTGAGTTCCAGTTTATACCCGATATCACTGATACGCTGGTAGAGTTTTTCCAGTTCGATGTCAATGATCTGGTGTATATCCTCTTTTTCCAGCGGATTGAATACGATAACATCATCGATACGGTTCAGGAATTCGGGAGCGAATGCCTTTTTAAGGGCATTTTCGATCACGCTTTTCTGGTGTTCATCAGCCTGGGCCTTTCTCGCGGAGGTCCCGAAACCGACACCCTGTCCGAAGTCCTTGATCTGCCTGGCCCCGATATTGGAAGTCATAATGATGATGGTATTCCTGAAATCTATTTTTCTTCCCAGGCTATCGGTGAGGTAGCCGTCGTCCAGTACCTGCAGCAGCATGTTAAATACATCGGGGTGTGCTTTTTCCACCTCGTCCAGCAGGATCACCGCATAGGGTTTTCTGCGCACCTTTTCGGTAAGCTGTCCGCCTTCTTCGTACCCCACATACCCGGGAGGTGCCCCGATAAGCCGTGATATGGCAAATTTTTCCATGTATTCGCTCATGTCGATACGTACCAAAGAATCTTCGGAATCGAATAGCTCCCTGGCCAGTATCTTGGCGAGCTGGGTCTTACCGACCCCGGTCTGTCCCAGGAATATGAACGAACCTATGGGTTTGTTCGGGTCCTTGAGCCCGGCCCGGTTTCGCTGGATGGCCTTGACCACCTTGTTTACGGCCTCGTCCTGCCCGATGACCTTGCCCTTGATCAGTTCGGGCAATTGCGCCAGTTTACTGCTTTCGGCCTGGGCTATACGGTTTACGGGCACTCCGCTCATCATGGAAACCACATCGGCAACACTTTCCTCGGTGACGATCTCCCGGTGAAGCTTGCTCTCTTCCTCCCATTTTTCCTGGGCGGTAGCGAGTTCTTTTTCCAGTCGTTTTTCGTCGTCCCTGAGTTTGGCGGCCTCCTCGTATTTCTGTTTCTTGACCACCGTGTTTTTAAGTACCCGTACATCTTCCAGCTGTTTTTCCAGCTC
Organism: Sinomicrobium soli; assembly: GCF_003285545.1. GTDB lineage: Bacteria > Bacteroidota > Bacteroidia > Flavobacteriales > Flavobacteriaceae > Sinomicrobium. Next base: position 172,381 of record NZ_QLNV01000008.1, read on the forward strand.
GAGGATCTGTTTGGGCACTTCCATATTGGTGATATGTACCCGCGATCCTGCTTCGTCAAGGGCATCTATGGCCTTGTCCGGAAGATAGCGGTCGGTCATATACCTGTTGGTGAGCTTTACGCAGGCCTCGATGGCTTCGTCGGTATAATCCACATTGTGGTGCTCTTCGTATTTTTCCTTGATATTGTGCAGGATCTCAATGGTTTCCTCCACACTGGTAGGCTCCACGATAACTTTCTGGAACCGTCTTTCGAGGGCCCCGTCCTTCTCGATATACTGCCTGTATTCATCCAGGGTAGTGGCACCCACACACTGGATCTCCCCGCGGGCCAGGGCAGGCTTGAACATATTGGACGCATCGAGACTGCCCGTAGCGCCACCGGCGCCTACAATGGTATGGATCTCATCGATAAAGAGGATGATGTCGTCATTCTTTTCCAGCTCGTTCATCACGGCTTTCATGCGTTCTTCAAACTGTCCCCTGTACTTGGTCCCGGCAACCAGGGAAGCCAGGTCGAGGGTAACCACCCTTTTGTTGTACAGTATTCTCGATACTTTTTTCTTTATGATCCTGAGGGCCAGTCCTTCGGCGATGGCACTTTTACCCACCCCGGGCTCCCCGACCAGCAGGGGGTTGTTCTTTTTCCTCCGGCTGAGGATCTGGGAAACCCTTTCGATTTCCTTCTCCCTTCCCACTACGGGGTCCAGTTTTCCTTCTTCCGCCAGTTGGGTGAGATCCCGCCCGAAATTGTCCAGTACAGGTGTTTTGGACTTTTTGCCCGATTTGCTCCCCGAAGGGTTGTTGAAGGGGTTATCCCGGGACGATTCCTCTGCAGATCCGGACTCATCCGAAAAAGATTCGGCAGTAGGCAGGTCGATGTATTCGTCTTCGCTTGCACTCATAAACTTGAATTGTTCTTTGACCCCGTCATAATCCACTTTGAGCTTGTTCAGCAGTTTTGTGGTAGGGTCGTTTTCGTTTCTCAGGATACACAGCAGAAGGTGCGCCGTATTGATAGACGTACTCTGAAAGAGTTTTGCTTCCAGAAAAGTAGTCTTCAATGCGCGTTCTGCCTGCCTGGTGAGATGTAAATTCTTTTTGCTATTGGCCGTAAGGGGAGAACTGGAATTGGCCGGACTCAGTATTTCCACTTTTCTTCGCAGCACATCCAGATCGATTTCCATGGCATTGAGTATATTGATCGCTTTACCACTACCGTCCCTTAATAGTCCCAACATAAGATGTTCCGTTCCTATAAAATCATGTCCGAGGCGCAATGCCTCTTCCTTGCTATAGGCAATTACATCTTTTACTCTTGGTGAAAAATTGTCATCCATAATTTATCTCCTTTCGATATTCCCCCGGCAGAACACTGTCGGGCCGGGGATGGGATTAAAAATAAAAACTACCGGTACTATTACAAAAACCGTACCCTTTGAAGAGCCCCGTATTGCTAATAGACGAAAAATCTCCGAAAAACAAAAATTTTTCAGGAGCAATTTATCAACGGTTTTATACCGATGGCCGGATCGGGGCGAATACACGTTATGCTACCCGTTTACAGGAGCCGGACAAGCCGGTCTGCATGCCTTTTTGCAACAATGGCCCTGCGAAACTTCCTCACACACCGGCTTACGGGTCCGGGATCAGACAATACGTCAGTCCGTTACAGGGCTGAAACTTCTGGAAATCAAGGAGGATAACCGGTCGTGATCCGATTCTTCCGGTGTTGATAAAATACTTAAAAAAGCCATAGGTGAAAGCTTACCAAAGTCAATAAAATCCGTATATTGGCTCGATTTGAAAATTAACCAGATTAATTAATTTTTTTGATATGGCAGAAGGAGAAAAGCTGATCCCTATCAATATTGAGGATGAGATGAAATCGGCTTACATCGATTATTCGATGTCGGTCATTGTGTCACGTGCACTTCCGGATGTGAGAGACGGGCTGAAGCCGGTTCACCGCAGGGTGCTGTTCGGGATGTACGAATTAGGGGTGCTTAGTAACAGGTCTTATAAAAAATCTGCAAGGATTGTAGGGGAGGTACTGGGTAAATACCACCCTCACGGGGATTCGTCGGTTTACGATACCATGGTAAGGATGGCGCAGGAATGGAGTTTGCGTTATATGCTTGTCGACGGGCAGGGAAACTTCGGCTCTGTGGACGGCGATCCGCCCGCAGCAATGCGTTATACGGAAGCGCGGATGCGAAAGATATCGGAAGAATTGTTGGCCGATATCGACAAGGATACCGTAGAGCACCGGCTCAATTTTGACGATACCCTGAAGGAACCCACGGTATTGCCTACGAGAGTTCCGAACCTTTTGGTCAACGGTGCCGCAGGGATTGCGGTAGGGATGGCCACCAATATGCCGCCGCACAACCTGAGCGAGGTTATAGACGGGACCATAGCCTATATAGATAATAATGATATCGAGGTTGACGAGCTGATCCAGTATGTCAAGGCGCCCGATTTCCCGACGGGAGGTACCATATACGGGTACGACGGGGTCCGAGAGGCTTTCAAGACCGGAAAGGGACGTGTGGTAATACGCGCAAAAGCCCGGATAGAAGAGGTACAGGGGCGTGAATGTATTGTGGTCACCGAGATCCCGTACCAGGTGAACAAGGCCGAAATGATCAAGAAAACGGCCGAACTGGTCAATGAAAAGAAACTGGAGGGCATTGCGAATATACGGGACGAATCAGACCGGAAGGGGATGCGTATCGTTTATGTGCTTAAACGCGATGCCATACCCAATATCGTATTGAATACGCTTTATAAATATACCGCCCTGCAGTCTTCCTTCAGTGTGAATAATATTGCCCTGGTCAACGGAAGGCCCCAGCTGCTCAATCTCAAGGACATGATCTACCATTTTGTGGAACACCGTCATGAGGTTGTCGTCCGGCGTACGGAATACGAGCTTAAGAAAGCGGAAGAAAGAGCGCATATCCTGGAAGGGCTGATCATTGCTTCAGATAATATAGATGAAGTGATCGCCCTGATCCGTGCCTCCGGCAATGCCGAAGAGGCGAGGGAGAAACTGATGGAGCGTTTTTCCCTGACCGAGATCCAGGCCCGTGCCATTGTGGAGATGAGGCTGAGACAGCTTACCGGACTGGAACAGGATAAACTGAGGGCCGAATACGAAGATATCATAAAGTATATCGAGGAACTGAGGGATATTCTGGCCCGCAAGGAGCGCAGGATGGAGATCATCAAGGAAGAGCTTCAGGAAGTCAGGGATAAATACGGCGACGAAAGGAGATCCGTGATCGAGTATGCCGGAGGTGATTTCAGTATAGAAGATATGATCCCGGACGAGCAGGTCGTTATTACCATATCGCATGCCGGCTATATCAAGAGAACCCCGCTTTCGGAATACAAGACACAGAACAGGGGAGGGGTAGGACAAAAAGCGTCCAATACCCGGAATGAAGATTTTCTGGAACACCTTTTCGTAGGGACCAACCACCAGTACATGATCTTCTTTACACAGAAGGGGAAGTGTTTCTGGCTAAGGGTCTACGAAATTCCCGAAGGCACACGTACTTCCAAGGGAAGGGCCATCCAGAACCTGATCAATATAGCACAGGACGACAAGGTAAAAGCCTTTATCTGCACGAAGGACCTGAAGGACGAAGCGTATATCAACAATCATTTTGTGATCATGGCTACCAGGAAAGGGGTGGTCAAGAAAACCTCGCTGGAGCAGTATTCCCGCCCGAGACAGAACGGTATCAATGCCATTACCATACGCGAAGACGACGAATTGCTGGAAGCCAGGCTTACGACCGGGAACAGCCAGGTCATGCTGGCCGTGAAATCGGGCAAGGCGGTGCGCTTTGAAGAAGAGAAGACCCGGCCCATGGGCAGAAATGCTTCCGGGGTAAGGGGAATTACCCTGGCGGATGAGTCTGATGAAGTAGTAGGCATGATCACCATAAACAATCCGCAGGAAGAAAGCGTACTGGTCGTCTCTGAAAACGGTTACGGAAAACGGACCTTTATCGACGACCCGGAAGACGGTACTCCCATATACAGGATTACCAACAGGGGCGGTAAAGGGGTGAAAACCATTTCCATTACGGAAAAAACCGGTAAATTAGTAGCCATAAGGAGTGTTTCCGATACGGACGACCTTATGATTATCAATAAATCGGGGATCGCCATACGATTGAAAGTAAGTGACCTGCGTGTTATGGGCAGGGCTACCCAGGGAGTTCGCCTTATCAATATCAAGGGAAAAGATTCCATTGCCGCAGTTGCCAAGGTGATGCGGGAAGAGGAGAATGTGGAAGATATTGATACTGCGGGAGATGAAAATATGGAAACAAATAATTAACTTTGTTAAAATATTAAAAATAAAACCTGATCTTGAGCCGTTGTATAGGTATAATCAAAAAAAAGAAATTTATTTAACACAAAACTCATGAAGAAAAAGATTTTTATCTTTTCCGCAGCACTGTTGATCTCTTCTTTGTCCATTGCTCAGAAGAAAGAGCTCAGGGATGCGGAAAAAGCGTTGAAAAAAGGAAGTATTGCGGAAGCGAAATCTGCATTGCAGAGCATAGAGAGCTCCATATCTTCCGCTGATGACCGCTTTAAGGCCCAGTATTATTACCTTGACGGGAAACTGAATTACGAGGAAGCCAAAAAAGGGGGGGATGCCGATGCGGCCTATCAGGAGGCTGTAGAATCGTTTAAAAGCCTTATTGAAATAGAAAAGGAATCGGGGAGTGAAAAGTATACCGGGGAAGCTTCACAGCTTATCCAGACCATTTCTGCCGATCTTGTAAATTCAGCTGTAGAAGATAACCAGAACGAAGATTACGCCGCTGCGGCCAAAAAACTGTATATGGCTTATCAGCTGGATACCGACAACCAGGATTATCTTTATTTCGCCGCATCAAGTGCCGTTAACGGAGAGGATTTCGACACTGCCCTGGAGTATTACCTGAAGCTCAAGGAGCTGGGGTATACCGGTGAGGCTACAAAATATTACGCAACGAACAAGGAGACCGGCGAGCGTGAGGAACTCCCCAAAGACCAGAGGGATCTCATGGTAAAAGCGGGTACCCACAACAAGCCCGAGGAAGAAAAAACAGAATCCCGGTTTCCGGAGATCGTCAAGAATATCGCCCTGATATATTCCCAGCAGGGTGACAATGAAAAGGCGATAGAGGCCGTACAGGAAGCCAGGAAAGTTGACCCGGAGGATGTTAACCTGCTGATGACGGAGGCCAATCTCTATATCAAGCTGGACCAGAAAGACAAGTTCAGGGAAGTGATGGAGCAGGCTATCCAGAAAGACCCGAACAACCCGATGCTGTATTACAACCTCGGGGTTATTACCGGTGAGCAGGGAGATAAGGAAAAGGCCAAGGAATATTATGAGAAATCTATCGAACTCGATCCGAAATACGAGGCCAGCTATATGAACATGGCTTCGCTGATACTGGGTGATGAAGTGGCTATCGTAGATGAGATGAACAGTCTCGGGACATCCAAGGCCGACAACGAGCGTTATGACGAGCTGAAAAAGAAACGCGAAGACCTGTATCGCGATGCTGTTCCGTATCTTGAAAAAATCCTCGAGCTTAACCCGGAGAGCCTCGACGCTACCAAGACCCTGATGAATATTTACGGTTCCATAGGGGATGATGACAAGTACAAGGAAATGAAAGACAAACTCGATAGCATGCAGTAGCCAGCTGTAGCAGGAGAATGATTAATATGTAAAAAAGCGGGGAGAAACAACCCCGCTTTTTTTTATGCTTGTTTGTAAATCATTATTATTCCTCTGTTTCACCTTCCTGGTTCCGGAATACCAGCTGGTCGCTGAACTCGTCGAGGAGTATGATACTGTCGGTTGTGATCTTCCCGGCCAGTATTTCCTTTGAAAGCTCGTTGAGCACTTCCCGCTGGATCACCCTTTTTACCGGGCGGGCACCGAATTGGGGGTCGTACCCTTTCCGGGCAAGATAGGAAACGGCCTCTTCCGTGGCATCGAGTACAATATGCTGTCTGGCTACCATCCTGGTCACATTTTTGAGCTGCAGCTCCACGATCTCCCTGATATTGGCTTCCGTAAGCGGTGTAAACATGATGATGTCATCTATCCTGTTCAGGAATTCCGGTCTCACGGTTTGTTTCAGTAACCCGAGAACTTCAACCCTGGCTGCTTCCGTAGCGGCATGCACATCTTCCGAATGGTCAAATTTTTCCTGGATGATCTGGCTTCCGAGGTTGCTGGTCATGATGATGATGGTGTTTTTGAAATCGGCAAGTCGCCCCTTATTGTCGGTAAGCCTGCCTTCATCCAGCACCTGCAGCAGTATGTTGAACGTATCCGGGTGTGCCTTTTCAATCTCGTCCAGCAATACCACGGAATAGGGTTTACGCCTTACCGCCTCGGTAAGCTGTCCGCCTTCATCATATCCTACATAACCGGGAGGGGCACCTACCAGCCGGCTCACCGCATGTCGTTCCTGGTATTCACTCATATCGATACGGGTGATGGCCGATTCGTCGTTAAAGAGGTAGTCGGCCAGGGCCTTGGCCAGCTCTGTCTTTCCCACCCCTGTAGTTCCGAGGAACAGGAAAGAGCCTATCGGCCGTTTCTGGTCCTGCAAGCCAGCCCGGCTTCGCCGTATGGCATCGGATACGGCCTGGATGGCTTCGTCCTGCCCTACAACGCGTTTGTGGAGCTCTTCTTCCAGCAGCAACAGTTTTTCACGGTCGCTCTGCAGCATCTTGGTTACGGGAATACCGGTCCATTTAGCCACAACTTCGGCAATATCTTCATTGGTCACCTCCTCTTTTATAAGGGAACTTCCGCCCTGTTGCTGCTGTTCGAGCTGCACCTGCAGTTCATCCAGCTTTTCCTGGGCTTCCTTGATCTTTCCGTAACGGATTTCTGCCACTTTTCCATAGTCTCCTTCTCGTTCTGCCTTTTCGGCTTCGAGCTTGTAGTTTTCTATGGCTTCCTTGGTATTCTGTATGTGGTCTACCACCTCCTTTTCACTTTGCCACTTGGCATAGATCTCGTTGCGTTCTTCCTTGAGATTGGCAAGGTCTGCGTTGAGTGATTTCAGCTTGTCCTGGTCGTCTTCCCGCTTTATGGCCTCTATCTCTATTTCCAGCTGCATGATCTTCCTGTCGAGTACATCCAGCTCTTCCGGCTTCGAATTGATCTCCATCCGCAATTTGGATGCCGCTTCATCCATCAGGTCTATGGCCTTGTCGGGCAGAAAGCGGTTCGTGATATAGCGCTGTGACAATTCTACGGCTGCAATAATGGCCTCGTCCTTGATCCTCACCTTGTGGTGGGTTTCATACTTTTCCTTGATCCCCCGGAGGATGGAAATGGCACTTTCGGTATCCGGTTCGTCTACCAGCACCTTCTGGAAACGGCGTTCCAGGGCCTTGTCCTTTTCAAAATATTTCTGGTACTCGTCGAGGGTTGTGGCCCCTATGGCTCTCAGTTCTCCCCGGGCCAGGGCAGGTTTAAGGATATTGGCGGCATCCATGGCACCCTCACCGCCACCGGCGCCCACCAGGGTGTGTATCTCATCGATAAACAGTATGATCCTGCCCTCGGAAGAGGTCACTTCCTTGATCACCGATTTCAGTCTTTCCTCAAATTCTCCCTTGTACTTTGCACCGGCAATCAGCGCCCCCATATCCAGGGAATGGATCTCCTTGTCCCTGAGGTTTTCCGGGATGTCCCCCTGTATGATACGGTGTGCGATCCCTTCGGCAATGGCCGTCTTACCCACTCCGGGTTCTCCTACCAGCATAGGATTATTCTTGGTACGTCTTGACAGAATCTGTAAAACCCTTCGTATTTCCTCGTCACGGCCGATAACAGGGTCGAGTTTTCCGTCGTTGGCCAGCTGATTGAGGTTTTTGGCGTATTTGTTAAGTGCGTTATAGGTATCCTCCGCACTTGCAGATGTTACCTTTTCACCCTTGCGCAATTCATCTATGGCTGCCTGCAGTCCTTTTTCCGTGACTCCCTGGTCTTTCAGTATCTGCGCAATCTTGCTTTTCGACTTGAACACGGCGAGGATCAGGTGCTCTACGGAGACGTATTCGTCATTCATCCTGCGGGCAATGACACTCGCTTCGTTCAGGGTACTTCCGGCTTCCCGGGAGAGCATGAGTTCCCCTCCCTCCACTTTGGGAAAACTTTGCAGGGTATTGTCGAGGATCTGTTGCAACAGGCTTACATTGACCTGCAGTTTCTTCAGCAAAAAGGGAAGTACGTTCTGGTCTACTTCAAATATGGCTTTGAAGATGTGTTCGTTTTCGATCTGTTGATGGCCGTATCCCTGGGCGATCTGCTGTGCCTGCTGAATGGCCTCTTGGGCTTTTATGGTAAAATTGTTAAGGTTCATATATATTATTTTTATGCTTTTCTATACTAATGATTATTTACGATATCTTCAATGGTCAATTCCCGTTCCAACAATACACTCATGTCATTTTGTCTTGTTTTTAAAATAAAATACTGTCATTTTGACACCAAGACTTGTTGCTTTTCCTGGTAACAGGGGGCCTCCGTCATGGTTTAATATCGTATTTTTGTCCCGGGAAAAGAAATCGAACTCGTCTTGGGTTGTTTCATTTAGGCGAAAAGCCACTATTTTGTGCCCAGATGAAGGCTTTTTGGAGCCACATAGCCATAGCTATGGGGAGAGAAAAAGACAAAATATGGGTGCAAAAGAGGGTTTTGCAGCAAATTATAATAACTCAAGACGAGTTCATTGTCTGATACTATAAAGTTATGGGTTTTTTTGATAAGATATTCGGTAGGGGAACAGGAGATGATAAAAATCATGATCCCGGGGAGCGGCTGGAATGGTCCCCGCTTGTTTCATTGTCACAGCTTGACGAGGTGGTAAAGGAAAGTACTGAAGTTCCGGTACTTATTTTTAAGCACAGTACGCGTTGCGGGATCAGCAGGATGGCCTATAAGAATTTTGAGAGGGAAATGGATGCCGGTGCCCCGGTAAAGCTGTATTACCTGGATATCCTGAACCATCGCGATGTGTCCGGTGCCGTTGCGGAACGTTTCGGGGTCATACATGAGAGCCCGCAACTGCTCCTGCTCAGAAATGGGAAGGTAGTCTACAACGAATCGCACGGGGCCATTACGGCAGGAAAACTACTGGAACAGTTAGGGTAAAAACAAAACGCCCCGCACGGAGCGGGAACGTTTCTAACCAACCAAAACCGGACCTCCTGCGGAGGCCCGTAAGCTATCAGTATCTCAGAATTTATATTCGTTATCTGCGATGATACGCTCTGCAATGCTGTTCTTCAGGGCTATGACGTCGGGCATATTTGCGTATTTCGTAAAGCGTTTGAGCCCCATAAGCATCATGCGCTGTTCATCACCTTGTGCAAAAGATACTATAACTTCCCTGCCTTTACTGTTTATAATGTCTACTGCCTTGTAAAGGTATAGCCTGGCCATGGCTATTTGTGTCCGGGCGGTATCTTCTCCCTGTGCCTTTGCCGTTTTCCCGGCGCGGAGCAGCACGGATTCTGCAATATAGGTGTGAATAAGAATATCTGCGGCCGAAAGCAGTAGCTGCTGGTGTTCTTCCAGTTCCGGTCCGTATTTTTGCACGGCGGCCCCGGCCACCATGAGAAATACCTTTTTGAGTTTGGCAATCATCTCCTTTTCTTCGGAGAAAAGGGAGGAGTAATCAGGACTATCGAAAGAAGGGATTCCCATCAGTTCGTCAGCTACATTCTTTGCCGGGGTAAGGAGGTCTACATGGCCTTTCATGGCTTTTTTGACCAGCATTCCCACTACGAGCATCCTGTTGATCTCGTTCGTACCTTCGTAGATACGCGAAATACGGGCATCTCTCCAGGCGGCCTCCATGGGAGTATCTTCCGAAAAGCCCATGCCCCCGAAGATCTGTATTCCCTCATCGGTACAGTTCTGGATATCTTCGGAAAGGGCCACTTTGAGTATGGAACATTCGATGGCGTATTCCTCAACGCCCTTGAGTTCTGCTTCCTGGTGAGAATTTCCCTGCTCCTTGCGGATGGCGATGCGGTCTTCGATGTTCTTTGCCGCCCTGTAACAGGCCGATTCGCCGGCATAGAGGGTAGTGGCCATATCGGCAATTTTGCCCTTTATGGCACCGAATTGGGCGATGGGGGTGTTGAACTGTACCCTTTCGTTGGCGTATTGCACCGAATTCGTAATCACCCTGCGCTGGGCATCCAGGCAGGCGGCAGCAAGTTTGATACGGCCGATATTAAGGGCATTCATGGCGATTTTAAAGCCGTTCCCCCTTTCGGAAAGCATGTTTTCTACCGGGACTTTGGTCTCGTTGAAAAAAACCTGCCGGGTAGAGGAGGCCCTGATCCCGAGTTTGTGCTCTTCCTCCCCGAGGGTAATCCCGTTTTCCGGGTCGTATTCCACGATAAAACCGGTAATGTATTTGTCGTTTTCGATCCGGGCAAAGACGATCATCAGGTTACAGAAACCGGCATTGGATATCCACATTTTCTGCCCCGAGATCAGGTAGTGTTTCCCGTCTTCGCTGAGCACGGCTTTTGTTTTACCGCTGTTGGCGTCACTTCCTGCTCCCGGTTCCGTAAGGCAATAGGAACCAAACCACTCCCCCGATGCCAGTCGGGGCACATACTTCTGTTTTTGCTCTTCGGTCCCGTAGAGCAGTATGGGCATGGTACCTATCCCGGTATGTGCACCGAAGGCCGTAGCCAGCGACCCCGTAGCGCCGGAGATATAATCACAGACCAACATGGTCGATACAAACCCCATTCCCATACCGCCGAATTCTTCCGGTACGGCTATGCTGAGAAGGCCGAGTTCCCCGGCCTTCCGCATGATCTCTTCGGTAAATGCATAATCCTTTTTCTCAAACCTTTCCTTGTTCGGCCATACTTCACGGTCTATAAAATCCTTTACCGTATCGCGCATCATTTTCTGTTCTTCCGAAAAATCTTCGGGAGTGAAGATATCCTCACATGCGGTTTCCTTTACGAGAAACTGTCCGCCGCGGAGTATGTTATCCTTTTCTGTTTGTGCTTCCATAACCCTTATCTTTTATTTGTTTTTTCAGTGTCTATAACAATTCGTAAATACCGGCAGCGCCCTGCCCGGTACCTACACACATGGTTACCATACCGTATTTGTTACCCCGGCGTTTCATCTCGTCGAACAACTGTACAGAGAGTTTGGCTCCCGTACATCCGAGCGGATGCCCCATTGCAATGGCCCCGCCGTTGACGTTGACGATCTCCGGGTCCAGTCCCAATTCACGGATAACGGCCAGCGACTGTGAAGCAAAGGCCTCGTTAAGTTCTATCAGTTCGATGTCCCCGAGTTGCATCCCGGCCTGTTGCAAGGCTTTAGGGATGGCCTTTACGGGGCCGATCCCCATAATCCTGGGCTCCACACCGGCAGCGGCATAACTGACCAGCCGTGCTATGGGTTCCAGGTTGAGTGCTTTGACCATATCCTCACTCATCACCATGACAAATGCAGCACCGTCGCTCATCTGTGAAGAATTTCCGGCGGTAACGCTACCGTTGCTGGCAAATACGGGACGCAGTCTGGCAAGCACTTCAAGGGAAGTGTCGGCACGCGGGCCTTCGTCTTTACTCACCGTATAATTCTTTGTCGCTTTCTTCCCGGAGCCATCCACATAAGTCTGTTCAATAGGGATGGGAACGATCTGCTGATCGAATTTTCCTTCTGCCTGGGCCTTCAGGGCTTTCTGATGAGAGTTAAAGGCAAATTCGTCCTGGTCTTCTCTCGTAACCTTGAACTTTTCGGCGACCGCTTCTGCCGTTAGTCCCATACCCCAGTAATAATCCTCGTGTCCTGCTTTGGCTAAAGCGTAATCGGGCACGGGTTTGTATCCTCCCATGGGGATGTAACTCATACTTTCCGCACCTCCTGCTATGATACAGTCGGCCATTCCGGATTGTATTTTTGCCGTGGCGATACCTATTGTTTCTATACCGGAAGCACAGTACCGGTTAACGGTAACTCCGGGTACATCGACGATATCGAGCCCCATCAGGGAAATGAGCCTCCCCATATTCAACCCCTGTTCAGCTTCGGGCATGGCATTTCCCACTATCACATCATCTATGCGCTTTTTGTCTAACCCGGGGAGCTCCTCCATGATGTGCTGTATCGTTTCGGCCGCGAGCTCATCCGGCCTCTTGAACCGGAACGTACCCCTCGGCGCCTTGCCTACGGCGGTACGGTATGCTTTTACTATGTATGCTGTTTTCATTTTTTAGATGTTAGGTTTTAGTATTGAGATGTTAGGTTTTAGTATTGAGATGTTAGATTTTAGTATTGAGATGTTAGATTTTAGTATTGAGATTTTAGTATTGAGATGTTAGATTTTTGATTTGAATGAATAAATCATTTTCTGAATTTCTACACATTGTTCGATTAAAATATCAATTTCAGAAATGCTATCTGTTAGATTTAATTCCTTTATCAGGATTAATTGAGTTTGTAATTCGTAACAAGAACCATTTGCTATTCCTAAAAAATGTTTAAATTCTTTATTTGAATTTCTTCCTGCTCCTTCAGCTATATTGGAAGGAATGGAAACAGAACTTCTCTTGATTTGAAAAATAATTCCAAACTTCTCATTATCCGGGATTTTAGAACACAGTACATAAATTTCTTTGGCTAATTGTATCGATTTTTTCCAAACAATTAAATCGTCTACTTTATGCATCTCATAAAAATCTAAATTCTAAAACCTCACTACTCAATTCTCACTACTCAATTCTCACTACTCAATTCTCACTACTCAATTCTCACTACTCAATTCTCACTACTCAATTCTCACTACTCAATTCTCACTACTCAATTCTCACTACTCAATTCTCACTACTCAATTCTATAATTAATTCCTCAACGGCTTCCCCGTCTTTAACATATGCTGTATTCTTTCGAGGGTTTTCCGTTCCGTACAGAGCGACAGGAAGGCTTCCCTTTCGAGATCCAGCAGGTATTGTTCGCTGACGGGCGAAGCTTCGGAAAGATCTCCGCCGGCCATGACGTAAGCCAGTTTATTCGCGATTTTTTTATCGTGTTCCGAAATGTATTTGCCTGCATACATGCTGTCGGTACCCACGAGGAATGGGCCGAGTGCCTGCTTTCCGAGCACCTTGATATCTTTTCTCCTAATGGGTTGGGTATAGCCTGCTTCTGCCAGGAGTACGGCGTGTTTTTTGGCTTCGGCAATCTGGCGGTCCTTGTTCACGACGATAATGTCTTTTCCTTTTTGGAGTATACCGAGGTCATACGCTTCGTAGGCAGAGGTCGATACTTTTGCGGTCCCTATAGTCAGGAAGTATTCCCGCAGGGCATTGAGTTCCACATCATCTTTCTTAAAGGTATCGGAGGCCCTCAGCGTCATTTCCTTGGAACCGCCCCCACCGGGAATGACCCCCACACCAAATTCCACCAGCCCGATATAGGTTTCGGCTGCTGCCACCACCTTGTCGGCATGCATGCTCATTTCGCAGCCGCCACCCAGGGTCATGCCGTGCGGGGCCACCACCACGGGAATGGAGGAGTAACGCACGCGCATCATGGTATCCTGGAACATTTTTATGGCCATGTTGAGTTCGTCGTATTCCTGTTCCACAGCCATCATGAATATCATCCCGATATTGGCACCTACCGAGAAGTTGGCCGCCTGGTTGCCGATCACCAGTCCGGCATACTCCTTTTCCGCCAGGTCGATGGCTTTATTGATCCCCTGCAGCACTTCTCCGCCTATCGTATTCATTTTGGAACGGAATTCCAGGTTGAGGATACCGTCTCCGAGATCTTCGACGATGGCATCGCTGTTGCTCCACACTTTTTTGCTTTCGCGGATATTGTTCAGGATGATAAAGGCATCCTGTCCGGGCACCTTGACCTGCGATCCGGACGGAATGTCGTAATAACAGGTGTTTCCCTCTTTTACCGTATAGAAAGTGTCACTGCCCTTACTGAGCATTTCTTCTACCCATGCTGCCGGTTTTTCCCCTTCGGCCTGCATCATTTCCAGTCCCTGTTTTACGCCTATGGCATCCCATATCTCAAAGGGTCCGTTCTCCCACCCGAACCCGGCCTTCATGGCGTCGTCAATTTTGTAAAGGTCATCGGTAATTTCCGGGATGCGGTGGGAGACGTAGGCAAACATGGCAGAAAAGTTCTTCCGGTAAAACTCGCCGGCCTTGTCTTTTCCGCCCACCAGCACTTTAAAGCGGTCAATGGGGCGGTCTATACTTTTGGTAAGCTCCAGGGTGTCGAAAGAAGCTTTTTTCTGAGGACGGTATTCCAGGGTATCCAGGTCGAGGGAAAGAATATTGCTTTTCCCGTCTTCCCCTTTTACCTTTTTGTAAAAGCCCTGTCCCGTTTTGCTTCCCAGCCACTTGTTTTCCATCATGGTACCGATGAAATCCGGAAGTTTAAACAACTCGTGGGCTTCGTCGTCGGGACAATTTTCATACAGGCCGTTGGCTACATGAACCAGGGTATCGAGCCCTACAACATCTACCGTACGGAAGGTAGCTGATTTCGGGCGCCCGATTACAGGGCCTGTGAGTTTATCTACTTCTTCTATGGTAAGCCCCATTGCTTTCACCTGATGGAAAAGGCTCATAATCCCGAAAATCCCTACCCGGTTTCCTATAAAAGCAGGAGTATCTTTGGCTACGACCGAAGTCTTGCCGAGGAATTTCTCGCCATAGCCGTTGAGAAAATCCAGAACTTCCTGGGAGGTGTCCGGTCCGGGTATGATCTCGAAGAGCCTGAGGTATCGTGCCGGATTAAAAAAGTGTGTGCCGCAGAAGTGTTTCCGGAAGTCTTCGCTGCGGCCTTCGCTCATGAAATGGATGGGGATTCCCGAAGTATTTGAGGTCACCAGCGTACCCGGTCTGCGGTGTTGTTCAATTTGTTCGAACACCTGTTTCTTGATATCCAGCCTTTCCACAACGACCTCGATAACCCAGTCTGCATCGGCGATACGGTGCAGGTCGTCATCGAGGTTACCCGTAGTGATACGGTCTGCAAATTTTTTGTGATAGATAGGGGAAGGGCTGGATTTAAGTGCGGTAGCCAGGTGTTCATTGACGATGCGGTTTCTCACGGAGCTGTCTTCAAGAGAAAGCCCCTTTTGCTGTTCTTTTTCGGTCAGCTCACGGGGCACGATATCCAGAAGGAGTACTTCGACACCGATATTGGCAAAATGGCACGCAATGCCACTGCCCATGATACCGGAACCTATGACCGCTGCCTTTTTAATGTTTCGTTTCATGTGTTCTTAGTGGTTTGTTGTTTTTGTTTATGAGAAACCGGTTTTATCCGGTTTCCTGTAACAGGATATATTTTCTTTTCTACGATAAGACTGTTGATAATGTCTATAACTTCAAAGAAGTGGTTGAGTTTCTCCTCGGGAACATTCTGGTGTATCACTTCGTTAAAGGTGAGGACCACCATTTTGGAGAGTTCCCTTTTTTCCCTCCCGAAAGGAGTGAGGCAGATCAATACACTGCGCCCGTCATCCGGATTGGGCCTGCGTTCGATCAGTCCCTTGGTCTCCATATTCTTGAGAATACGGGAAAGGCTGGTGGCTTCCATGCCCATTTTCGGGCCGAGTGCTGTAGAAGGAGTGCCCTTTTCCTTGTCGATACTCAATAGTGTGAACCCCGTGGCCATGGTAGTGTCGTATTTTCCCGCTTCTTCATTATACATCCTGGCAACAGCCTGCCAGGTAGCTCTTAATGCGTAATCAATGGTCTTTTCTTTCATCTGAAATGGTCTGATATCCCAAATATACAAAATTTTACTATGCATGCATAGTAAAATGAATGTTAAATTTATCCCTGCTGTCCTATCATATTCTTTTGTTTCAGGAAGTTAATTTTACAAAATGATATTGCCGGTCCGGATATGGGTGGTGCTCTTTGCGGGAATAACCCGGTCAAACCACAGGCCAGCGGAGCATCAAAAAAAATGCTTACATTTGTTTTCGAACACACTAAATGGTAAACGCAGAAGTATGAAAACACCTGTTACTGTACTGGGATGTATGTTGTTTGCCGTATTGGTATACGGCCAGGGGAACGAGAAGTTGTCGGAAACTACGAATGAAAAGAAAATGGAATGGTTTTCCGATGCCAGGCTCGGGATATTCATACATTGGGGAATATACGCTGTAGACGGAGTAGACGAATCGTGGTCTTTTTACAACGACAAGATCTCCCATAAAGATTATATGAAGCAACTGGACGGTTTTACGGCCAACCGGTACGACCCGGAGTACTGGGCGGAACTCATCAAAAAGAGCGGAGCGGGATATGCCGTACTCACTTCCCGTCATCACGACGGGGTGGCCTTATGGGACACCGGGAAAGGCGGGCTGAGTGTGGTACATGATACCCCTGCAAAACGGGAACTGATCGCCCCTTTTGTATCGGCCTTGCGAAAAGAAGAGTTAAAGGTGGGTATGTATTATTCCCTTTCGAACTGGTCTCATGACGACTATAACGAATTTACCAAAGAGAAAAAGCGGTATGACATTGCCAGGGAACCCGAAAGGTGGGAACGGTATAAAGAATATATGTTCGGCCAGATAGAAGAGATCGCCTCGCGGTTCAATCCCGATCTGTGGTGGTTCGACGGTGACTGGGAGCACAGTGCGGAAGAGTGGGATGCTGCCGGGATCAGGAACCTCCTGCTGCGCTATAATCCGGAAACCATATTGAATTCCCGTTTGCAGGGTTACGGGGATTATTCCACCCCGGAACAGGGCGTTCCGGTTTTTAATCCTCCCGCCAGGTACTGGGAACTCTGCCTTACCATGAACGGTAACTGGGGGTATCAGCCGTCGGACACAGACTATAAGACCCCGGATGAGATCGTTCGCATCTTTGCCGACATGATCGGAATGGGCGGGAACCTGTTGCTGAATATCGGTCCGAAGGCCAGCGGGGAGATCCCGGAAGAGCAGGTAGCGATACTGGAGGAAATGGGGCGGTGGACCGGCAAGCATGCCGAAGCTGTGTACGGCACCGGGAAAGGGATCGACCTGCATTATTTTTACGGGCCTACCACTTTGTCTGCCGACAGAAAAACACTCTTCCTGTTTACCTCTGGCACACCTGCAAACAACCTTGTGCTGAAAGGGATAAAAAACAACATCAGGGAGATCAGCGTGGTAGGAAGCGGAACCAGACTGGAATATCATACCACGGGGGCCATTGACTGGGCCGATTACCCGGGGATAACCTATATCAGTTTGCCCGAGGAAGAGGCAGATCCTTCGTTGACCGTTTTAAAGGTAGTGCTGGACGGCGAGATAGACCTGTTTAACAAATACGGACCCAAAGAGGAATAGGGGATATGTTCGTGGTGCCGTAGAGACGCAATATTTTGCGTCTCTACAACTATAATATTTGGTTATGATTCATCCGGTTGACGGTATATCTTATCGTATAAATCCTTGTATTGTTCCTTGATGACCCTCCGTTTCAGTTTAAGGGTAGGAGTGAGCTGCCCGTTTTCCACCGACCACACATCGGGGGTCAGTTCGAATTTCTTGATCTGTTCCCAGTGTCCGAACTTGCTGTTGTGTGAAGCGACCTCTTCCTTGAACCGGGCAATAACCCCGGGGGTTTGCACCAGTTCTTCATCGGTCTTGCCTACATCTACCTTTTTCCTTGCCGCCCATTCGCGAACGAATTCGAAGTTCGGCTGAATAAAGGCCGCCGGCAGTTTTTCCCCTTCCCCGATCACCATGATCTGTTCGATAAAGCGGGACTGTTTCATTTCATTCTCTATGATCTGGGGAGCGATGTATTTTCCTCCGGACGTCTTGAACATTTCCTTTTTGCGGTCGGTAATCCGCAGGAACCCTTCGCTGTCTATTTCCCCGATATCCCCGGTATGGAAATAACCGTCTGTCATGGCCGCTGCCGTTTTCTCAGGGTCCTTGTAATATCCCATCATAAGGCTGGGGCCCTTACACAGTATCTCTCCGTCTCCGGCTATTTTCACATCCACTTCGGGGATCATCTTCCCTACGGTACCTATTTTCCATCCCTTGTTTTTCTGACAGTTTACGGCAATTACAGGAGAGGTTTCGGTAAGGCCGTAACCTTCCATGACCGGGATGCCTGCGGCTGCAAATATCCGGCTCAGGCGCGGTTGCAGGGCGGCACTTCCCGATACCATGATATCCAGTTGCCCCCCGAGCCCTTCCTGCCATTTGCTGAATATCAGTTTCCGGGCAATACCGAGTTTTGTTTCATACCACCATCCGTTTGCCCCGTAGGGCTCGAATTTCTCGCCCAGTCCGAGCGCCCAGAAAAAGAGTTTTTTCTTGACTCCCGTAAGTTCTGATCCCCTGGCGTATATCTTGTCGTATACTTTTTCCAGCAGTCTCGGCACCACTGTCATGACGTTGGGTTTTACTTCTTTCAGGTTGTCGCTCATCTTGTCTATGGACTCTGCAAAATATACGGAAATCCCGTAATACTGGTACAGGTATACCACCATTCTCTCGAAAATATGACAGATGGGAAGAAAGCTCAGCGCCCTGGAATCTCCTTCATTCAGGGGGACCCTCTCTGCACTGTTGAGCACATTGGAAACAATATTGCGGTGCGAGAGCATGACCCCTTTGGGCCTCCCGGTGGTTCCCGAGGTATAGATCAGCGTAGCGAGGTCTTCGGGGTTTATGTCTTTCATACGGGATTCCACCTCGTCCTGGTTGCTGTCGTCTTTGCCCAGCTCCAGTATTTCCGTCCAGTGCTTCACTCCCGGGATCCTGTCGAAGGAATACACCTCCTTAAAAGCAGGTAACCCGGAACGTATGGCATTTACCTTGGCCAGGACCTCTTCGTCGGAAACAAAACAGTACTGTGCTTCGGAGTGGCCCAGAACGTATGCGTAATCTTCTTCCGATATGGTAGGATAGATAGGTACGGTTTGTGCACCGGTCTGCAGTACTCCGATATCCAGGAGATGCCACTCCGTCCTGTTGTTTGAAGATATTACCGCGATCTTGGTGTCTTTTTCGACCCCTATGCGCAAGAGCCCCCTGCTGATGGCACAGGCCTGTTCTACATAGTCCTTACTCGACGTCTTATGCCAGTCTCCGTCCTGCTTTGTGACCAGGGCATCTTCCAGCCGGTATTTTTCCAGTTGATAATAAGGGATATCGAAAATACGGGTTACGTTTGTCATTGTCGTTGTGGTTTTGATTCCGTATCGGGGCAGACAGGGAATATATCTTTCTGCAAAATAGGAAAATTGCGGATATAAATCAATGCAGCATTTTAAAAAATGACAGTATATCGGGCTCAGGGATACATAAATCCGAAAAAAGGGGGAGCGCAGTTACCAGGTTGTCAGTTATTGAAGGATCAGGTTACGGGTTTCTTTTCAACCACTTACTGTTTTAATAGGCGGGTAACCGGGTGACAGAATCATAAAATAATTATAAATCAGCAAATTATCCTTTCATTCCTCTTGAAGGTAGCGGAGAAATTTTAACTTTGTAGCTCAACAAGATACAAATCTGATACATTTATTTATGACTAAAGTAAAAGCAACCGACACGGTAAGAGTACATTACACGGGAAAACTGGATGACGGACAGGTCTTTGACAGTTCGGTAGACCGGGAACCTCTTGAAGTACAATTAGGGCAGGGAAGTCTTATTCCCGGTTTTGAGAAGGGGCTTGTAGATATGGAGGTTAATGAAAAGAAAACCATAACCATACCCAAAGAAGATGCTTACGGCGAGGTACGCGAGGAGCTTTTTCACCAGGTAAAGCGGGAGGAGCTGCCTTCCGACATCACTCCTGAAGTGGGCATGGGCCTTGTTGCCAGGAATCCGGACGGAACGGAATACCAGTTGCGTGTGGCACAGGTAGCCGACGACCATGTAGTACTGGATGGCAACCATCCGCTGGCGGGACAGGACCTTACTTTTGACCTGGAGTTGCTGGAAATAAAGTAACAAAACAGACAGAAAGGGGAAAAAAATATTCCCCATTCCATATAAAAAAACAGGGGCCCGGGAACGGGCCTCTTGTTTTTTATCTATCCCTGTACAGTTCACAGGGCACCTCGATGGTGTCCAGTAATTCCACAATACGACCGGTGTTGATCGGGACGACGGATTCCATACGGAGGATATTGTCGGTATCCTCAAGATCAAAATCAATGATGGCATCCGGAAAATGGGACGATAGCAGGGATATACATTTTTCGGCAAGTACCTCATCGGTTACGCCGGTACGATATATTTCTACGGTTTTGGGTGTGAACATGGCTTTTATTTCCGGTATTTCTTTTTGTTGTTCTACTCTACGGTAACCGACCTGTCCGTAGTCTCCGACAGGCGGAAATATCCGTAAGGATAATTATTCTCGTTCGTCGTATTCAGGATGTTTCCCTTTATACTGGATGCAGGAACCCCGAAAGGGTTGCCTTCGGACGACTGGATAATCAGGGACATATAATTGTAAAACCGTTTTGAAATGCCATACAGGTTCATGGTCACCTCGCTCCCCGTATCCAGGTCTTCATGCGTAAAAATATCGTATACCAGGTTGCCCTGGGTAAATGAATCGTCATTGACACTGTATTCTACATAGGGCAATACATGGCTCGAAAAACCGGTGAGATAGTAGTTTTCCGTATCGGGGTCGTCCTGGTAATATCCCCTGACTTCAATGGCATCTCCGAGAAACCCGGCATCTTCAGCATATTCCATCGCAGTAATTTCGGGTACGGCGACAAGTTGCTCGGTTGCCGTGTAGGTTTCTCCTTCCACGACTACGGTAAGGGTATAGTTTGTGCCGATGACGGGAACAAAATCCGTACAGCGGTATATTCCGGTACCCGGGTCTTCTTCAAAATCGAAGATTTCCCCGGTTTCGGCCGCAACAGATACCATAGCCCCGGATACGGGCGGAAGTTCACGGTCATAGTAATCGGTAGTCGTAGTGAGCCTGACGGTCTGCTCTTTTCCGGTGGTCCCCTTTTTCCATTCGATCCCGGCGTCGATCACCAGCCTGGGGTCGGCGGTATCCAGGTCTACTTTAACGGTATCCTCACAGGAGGCCAGTACAAAGGTCAGAAGGAGGACGGAGATATATCTGAGTTTTTTCATCTGTTCTTTTTTATTTGTTTTTCATAGGTCAGATGGAATGCCCAATGATCATTTCGGTTGGTACCCGAAAAATTTGGTTATGGGCATTTCATGGTGCTAAAATTTGAAATTATAGGTTACACTGGGTATCAGGCCGAAGACAGACAGGCGGGCCGCTTCGCTGTAGCCGGTATCCTCATTGGGCCGGAAAGTGATGGAAGCGGCATTTTTACGTCCGTACAGGTTAAAGATACTGAATACCCATTCGCCCTGCCATCCCTTTTTCTTCTGAGGTTTGGGCACATAGGTGGCAGAAATATCGAGGTGGTGGTACGAAGGCAGCCTGCTGTCGTTTCGCGACCGGTAATCGGGAACACTGATGCCGCCTATTTCATATCGCCCTTCCGGAAAGGTGACCGGTCTTCCGCTCTGAAAGGTGAAATTTCCCCCGAGAGACCATTTGTCATTGAGTTCATATCCTGCCGTTATGGCGAGGTTGTGAAGCTTGTCGTAAGGAGTAAGATACCACGCTCCGTCGTTTATCCCGGTTTCCTGCGGGGTTCTTCCGGGGGTTTGCTGCTCTGCCCTGGACAGGGTATAGGATATCCACCCGGTGAGTTTTCCGGTATTCTTCTTCAGCAGTACTTCCAGTCCGTACGACCTTGCCCTTCCTTTCAGTATTTCGGTTTCGAGATGGTCGTTGGCAATGAGTTCGGCATTGTCTACATAATCGATGCGGTTTTTTACCTTTTTGTAAAAAACTTCCGTTTCCAGGGAATATGCCGCATTGTTAAAGTTCCTGAAATATCCCAGGGCTACCTGGTCCAGTATCTGTGGTTCTATATAAGGGCCGCTGGGCGTCCACGTATTGACCGGGGTGGGAGATAGGGTGTTGGACAGCAGGTGGAGGTATTGCGCCATCCGGTTGTAGCTCAGTTTCACCGAGGTTTCCCCGTTAAAGGCATAAGATAAGCCTGCCCGGGGTTCGAGATTGCCGAAATCCGCTATTTTTTCACCGCTTCCGTAATGTGTACTGCCGGTAGGCGGGGCGTCTTCATAGATCCCGAGTTCCGGGTTGAAGACCACGGGAGTATTGTTTTCATAGGTATTGATGTCCTCCTGTCCGTAGCGGTAAAACATGCTGTACCGCAACCCGTAGTTCAGTGACAACTGGTCGGTGAGCTTGTGTTCTGCCTCGACGTATACCGAGGGCTCCAGGGCGTATTTTTTTTCCAGTTGCCTGAAATTGAAACTGGATTCACCCCGGGGCTTTATCGTTCCCGGGTTAAAGTCGTAATACTGTGCATGTGCTCCGTAGCGAAGCCTGAAATTATCGGATATATGCTGGTTGAGATCGTATTTGACCGTATAGGTCTCAATGCTGTTGTCCCATGAAAAATCGTAGAAAGACAAGTCTAACCCGAAGCTGTAATCACTGTATATCAGTGACAGGTCAGACATAAGCGATCCCGAAAAACGGTGATTCCACCTCAGGTTCAGCATGGCGTTGCCATAGGAGGTGGAAAAACTGCTGCTCAGTTTAAACACATCCCTTCCGAAGTACCCGGACAGGAACAGGGTGTTGTTGTCGTTGAACTTATAGCTCAGCTTGGTGTTGAGATCATAGAAATACCCGCTGTTATCATTGTCGGCAAGTTTCAGGAACAAGTGGGCATACGAGCTTCGTCCTGCCACCATGAAGGTTCCCCTCCCGTTGTCGAACGGCCCTTCTGCAAGCAGCCTGCTCGATATAAGGCCTATTCCGCCGTTCATGCTGAAGCGATCGGTACTCCCGGTTTTCTGGTGTACGTCCAGTACCGAGGATACCCTGCCCCCGAACCGTGCCGGGATACCTCCCTTGTAGAGTTCCATTTCCTGTACTATATCCGGATTGAACACGGAAAAGAACCCCAGTAAATGGGAGTCACTGAATATGGGAGCGCCGTCCAGTAGTATCAGGTTCTGGTCGGTAGCCCCTCCGCGGACATTAAACCCGGAGGAAGCTTCCCCGGCATTGGTGACCCCGGGAAGCTGCAACAGGGTTTTTAACGGATCTGTTTCCCCCAGTACCGCAGGGATACGTTTGATCTCTTCAGACGACAACCTGTTGACACTCATCTGCGGTTTCCTGATCTCGGTAATACTGCGATTCCTGGTCACCACCACTTCATCGAGAAGGGCGGCATCCGGTTCCAGACGGATCTTCATGAAACCGTCACCGGCTTCCGGGTATGAGGTCTTATAGCCCATATAGGACACTTCGAGCCCTGCCCCGGGCTGCGAAACGGCTATGCTGAAATTCCCGTTCATATCTGTGACCACCCCGTTCCGGGTACCGCGTTCCAGTACGGTAGCCTGGGGGAGCGGAGTACCGGTCTCGTCCAGAACCTGTCCGCTCAGCCTGGTACTCTTGCCCGGGTTTCGGCGCTTCAGGTATATGATACCGTTTTTGATCTCCCATTGAAGTCCGTGCTTTTTCCGGATTACTTCAAGCAGCTCTTTAAGAGTATAGGCACCCCTGTTTATTCCTGAGTCTGTTATATTGTCAATTTCCCCGTTATTGTACGCAAAGGTATACGCTGTTTGCGCTTCCGTTTGTCTTATAATGTCGTACAGCTTTCCCGGTACGATACGTACTTTTTCCTCCTGCCCGAACAGCAGGGTGTACTGGCATAAAAGCATAAAGGTAAAGAGACACGGTCTCCTGAGCAGGTATTTCATATGAACTGGATGTTTTATATATTGATGTTTAGTGTTTCGCATCGCCGGTCTGCGGTTTCAGTACGACGGTATGTTCATCAGTAAAATCAGCCTTTAATTCAAGAAGCACGGTAATCCCTTCTATGGCCTCCCCGAACGAGGTCTGCCGGGGATACGTCAGGGTAATGCGCGTTTTCATGACCGATTCCGGAATAGCGCCGGTATGGATGCGGGCATGATAATGCTCCTGAATGCGCCCGATGACCTTTTCGAGAGGAACACCCCGGAAGTCCAGCGGTATTTCCCCGTTCGTATCGTTGAATTTACGGTGCTCTATCCTGGCCATGCCATTGTTACGGTTTATGAGCAACCTGGTATTTTTAACCAGGTCTGTACTGTTCTCATGATGATAGACCCTTACGCTTCCTTCCTCTACATCCACCCGCGATACGGTATCTTTTTTAAAAGAGCTTACAAGGAATTTTGTACCGGTAACCAATAGCCTGTTCCCGTCGAAATTTACGTAAAAGGGATGCCGGGTATCGTGCTTTACCTCGAAATACGCCTCTCCCTGCAACCTTATTTCCCTGTCGGTGATAAAATTTTCCCGGTATTCCAGGACCGAAGCTTCCCGGAGCGCTACCCTGGAGCTGTCCGGAAGCAGAAAAATGCTTTCAGGCTCTCCTTCGGCGACCTCGATACGTACAAAATTTTCAGTGTGGTAATGGGAGATAAAAAAGTAGGAGAGCCCCGCAGTAAGCATAACCAGTATACTGGCGGCAATGGCAAAACGGTACGCTTTCCGGACCGGTTTGCGGGACGTGCCCATTCCGGCGCCTTTCCTGATCTTTTCCAGTACCCTGGAATTATATGCCGGCGAAGAGGTATCCGGCACGGCATTTTCCCACTCGGCCTTCAGCAACCGGGAAAACCACAGTTCGTTTTCCGGCCTTTGCACGGCCTTGAGCAATACATCCGCCTCTTCCGGAGATAAGGTCCCGTCGAGATGCTTTTGCCATAACAGGTGAAGTTCGTCCATGTCCGATACTGTTTATTCTTGCCAGATATAGCCGGACAGGGCAGAAAACACCCAGTCTTGTTTTGTTAAAAAAATATTAAATCTTTTGTTGAGTTATTGAGTTGCTGCCTGAATAACTCAATAACCCGTTAACCAAGTAACTGATTACTGAGTTGCTGCCTGAATAACTCAATAACCCATTAACCGAGTAACTGATTACTGAGTTGCTGCCTGAATAACTTATCGTTAGTTTGTAAATGGCGAAATGGTCGGGAGTCGGAAGTCCGAAGTTGGGGTTGGGAGTTCATTCCGACAGCCTGTCCCGAACATCGGAAAAGGAGAACTCTGAAGGGCTCAACGCAGTTAAATCTCCGGCGCTTCCGTTATGCTGTTAAAGCTCCTTTGATCGCGGGGGGAGATTCTTCCTCCGCTGCGCTTCGATCAGAATGACAGAGGCTTGTCATTCCGACGATAGGAGGAATCTCAGGTCTTTCGGTGATGCTGTTAAATTTCCTTTGATCGCGGGGGGAGATTCTTCCTTCGCTGCGCTTCGATCAGAATGACAGAGGCTTGTCATTCCGACGATAGGAGGAATCTCAGGTCTTTCGGTGATGCTGTTAAATTTCCTTTGATCGCGGGGGGAGATTCTTCCTTCGCTGCGCTTCGATCAGAATGACAGAGGTCTTGTCATTCCGACGACAGAGCCTGTCCCGGCCTTTTCGGTCGGGGAGGAACCTCCGGCACCTCCGTTGACAGCAACTAACAACTAAGAACTAATAACTAATAACTATTTATCAGGAGAATACGTTTATTCCCAGAAGTACTATCCCTATGGCAGAAAATCCGGAGAGTTCTTCCCGGAGTATGGTCAGGGCACGGTTCATATGATTTTCCACGGTGCTTTTACTGATCCCGAGTTCAAGGGCTATCTCTTCGGTAGAATATCCTTTTATTCTTTTGAGTATCAATACCTGTCGGGCCCGTTCCGGAAGCTTGTCCATAGAGGTTTCCAGTGCCCTGTGAATGGCTTCCCTGGCATGGACGGCCTCGATATCCTCTTCTTCCGTAATATTCCTGTCGGCGGCCAGCAGCTGCCATTCTTCTTTCAGGTATTTCAGGGCGTGATTTTTGGCGATAGTGAAGATGTAGGCACTGATATTGCCGGAGGGTTCTATGGTATGCCTCCTGTTCCATATCGTTATAAACGTTTCCTGGATGATGTCGTCGCTGTGCTTGTCCAGCCGCAGGCGGAGCAGGAAGCCCCTTATTTTACCGGTATATCTTTGGTACAACAAGGTAAACGCACTTTCACTGTCCTGCAAAAGTTGCTGAGCCAGCATACTGTCTGATACGTGTTCCATAGGAATGAGAAAGCATTTTGACGACCTTGTCCGGATGGTTCAGGAAGTATTAACGCGAAAGTATCACTAAAAATTTTATCTGGCCATAATAATGTTATTTATAAGAAAAATTTAATATTTCCCTGTTTTATGAAATTACGACGCTATTCTTCAACAAGCCTTGAGAGGCCAGGTAAAACGCAGATCGCCGGGATGGTAGTAAAATCCCTATACCTACAGTAGAAATAATTGGCCGTAAGACTTTATCAAACCATTTGTTTACAATAAATTTGAGGTTCAGTTTATAAGTGGTTTGGAAAAAAAGAAGAAAAAAAGATCCGGGTTCGTAAAAATAACCCTCCGGGTATTGCTCGGTTTCCTGGTATTGCTGGTGTTGCTCCTGCTTTTTATAAGGAGTCCCTGGGGACAGGACATTATTACGGGACGTATCGTGTCTTACCTGTCCGGGAAAACGAATACCCGGGTTGCCGTAGATCGCCTGTATATTACATTTTCCGGGGGAGTTTCCCTGCAAGGCCTTTACCTGGAAGACCGGGAGGGCGATACGCTGCTGTATTCGAAGGCCCTGGAGGCGGAAGTCCCGGTATGGCCGCTGGTTACCGGCGGGGACATAGCCATTAACCGCGTAGAGTGGGAGGGGCTTCGCGCCAGGATATATCGTAAAGACACTGTTGAAGGGTTCAATTTCCAGTTTCTCATCGATGCTTTTGCCCCGGAGGATACTACAGCCGTGGAAGTCCCCGACGACAGTGGCGGAGCGGGAATTGGGATCAACCTCCGGAACCTGAGGTTTAAGGATTTTGACTTGTCGTATAAAGATGACGTCAGCGGCATGGATACCCGGCTTGTTCTCGGGGAACTCTACCTGAGAATGAAGAAATCGGACCTGCAGCGGATGGATTTTCATATTGCCGATGCAGCCATCAGGGATACGGATGCCCGCTACCTGCAAACCCTGCCTCTGGTGAGTGAAGACGAACCGGAAACGGAGGAAACGCCATTGCCGCGGATTGTGGTGGATAATCTTGAAATCACATCCCTGAATGCCCGCTATGAGTCCGTCCCCGACGGTATGAAAGCTATGGCGGCCATCGCGGATTTCAGGCTGAAACTCCCGGAGGCCGATCTGGAAAACAATACAATAACCCTGGATGCCCTGGAGTTGTCAGGCTCTGATATACTATATGAAAGTACTTCTTTAAACAAAGACCCAAAAGATAGTTTAAACCAGGATATTACCGAAACCGGTAAAGAAGGGTTTTCATGGCCGGAATGGAGAGTCACAGCCGGAGCGGTAACACTGGAAGACAACCATCTGGTTTACACCATTGACGGGGCCGGGCCACAGCCCGGGGTGTTTAACGCCAATGCCCTTACCCTTGACCACCTCACGCTACTGATCAACGATATTTACCTGGGCGACCAGAGGGCTGGCCTGGCCATAGAGACATTCCGTTTTGACGAAGCTTCCGGGCTGCAGTTAAAGGAACTGACCGCCAGGGCCGGTATCGATGAGAAAAGAATGACCCTGGACGGGTTGCGCCTCCATCTCAATGACAACCGCCTCGATGCCCGGGCCGAGGTATCGTATAAAGATCTCGAATCCTTTTTTCAGAACCCGGAAAGGGCAACGGCCGGTTTTGATATCGACAACCTGCAATTATCTCCCGGGGATGTCTTCTACTTTCAGCCCGGGTTAAAGGAGAACCCTTATATAACAGCCCTCGCTGAAAAAGACGTGGGGGCAGTGATCAGGGGGAAAGGAACCCTGGCCAGACTGTCCCTTACCGAGGGTAAGGTAAACTGGGGAAAGGACACCCGTATTGATGTACAGGGGAAACTGAGCCGTCTTGCGGAACCGGATAGCCTTGGATTTGAACTTGATGACATCCGTTTTTCCACATTAAAAAAAGACCTCCTGGTTTTTGTGAATGAAGAGGAAACAGGGATCTCCCTTCCCGACAGCCTGGAACTCGAAGGAAAGCTCCACGGAAACCTGCAACAGGTTTCCACGGCCCTGGACCTGAGATCTACCGACGGGGATATTACTTTTGAAGGGGCATTGTCGCAACTGGGGGAGAAGCCTTTTGAGGGGACACTGAATGTAACCGGATTAGCATTGGGAAAACTGCTTCAGAACCCGCAGCTGGGAGCCTTGTCTATGGAGTTGAAGTCCGCCGGAAAGCTCAGGGAGATCTACGATATGGATGCAGCACTTGATCTCAATGTCGCCCGGTTCAGTGCGGGGGAGATTTCCGTACATGAACTACCGCTTACCGCTGATATCATTCGGGGGGAAGGGGAGATAAAATCGGCTTATAAAGACAGTATTGTAGATTTTGATCTCCGGGCCGGGGTAACCCTCGATTCGGTGTCTCCGCAGGTAATTGCGGATATCGATCTCAACGGGGCCGACCTTCATGCCCTGGGCGTTATGAGCATGCCGGTAAAAGGGGCGGTAAAGGTACATGCTGATTTTAAGGGAAATGCAGAACGTTTCCGGCTAAACTCGGATATTACCGGGGGAGTAGCCGTCTACGACCAGAATTCATACCCTCTTGGCGACCTTTCCATCAAGGCATTCGCCGATAAGGATACCACTTCCGTGGTGGTGAGAAACAAAATGCTGGACCTCGACCTGCATTCCAATGTAGATCCCGGAAGTTTTACCGGGGCCCTGCAATCGCATTTCCGCGAACTGATTACGGAACAACAGGATTCGGTAACAGGGCGCAAAGACACTGTTCCCGGAACCCTGCCGCCACCTGCCCGCCTGGAGCTGAAAGGGCGGCTGAACAGCGCCCCGATACTGAGTGATATTTTTTTACCGGGATTAAAGGAACTGGATACCGTAAAGATCACGGCAGATTTTCAACAGGAAAACCAGGTTCTGCAAGCTGATATTACTGCTCCGCATATCAATTATTCGGGAAGTGAAATAGACAGTCTCCTGCTCAGGCTGAATTCCGCGAACGGGGTACTGGCGGGGCATTTCGGGTTCAGGGAACTCAGTACCGGGCCGATATCAATTCATCATACCACGCTCGATGCCAGTGTGAAGGACAACAGGATGCTCCTCGACTTCAACGCTTTTCACCAGGAGGAAAAGCTTATGGGTATCCGGACGGAGATCAGCAGGAAGGGGGATACGGTCTATGCCCGGCTGGACCCGGCAGAACTGGTATTTGACAAGAAACAATGGAGCATTCCTGCAGATAACCAGGTCATGATATATCCCGGGCAGGTCCGGTTCAGTGATTTTGTACTGCGGCAGAGCGGGCAGCAACTGGAACTGGTGAGCACCGAAGCGGATGATAAATTCCCGAAAGACCGCCTCGCCCTCAGGTTCGACAATTTCACCCTGTCGTCGCTTTTAACCTATCTGAACCCGGATGAGCCCCTGGCCGACGGGATCATAGATGGAAATATCGTCATGGCAGACCCTTTCGGTACCCCGGGATTCCTGGCAGGGCTTAACATAGATAGCCTGGAAGTCATGACGGCACCGCTGGGAACGCTGAAACTCCGGGGCATTTCCCCACAGGGAGAGCACTATAAGATGGACCTGTCGGTTAAGGGAGGAGACCTCGACCTGGATATGAAAGGGGATTATACGGCGGATACGGGAGGAGCGGTAAACCTGGAAATGAACCTGAACAGCCTGAAAACAAGCCTGGCAGAAAAATTGTCGGGAGGAGAGATCAGTGAACCCGGCGGTTCTGTTTCGGGAAAAGTGGAAGTTGGGGGTACTGTGGACGCCCCGCAGTACAACGGAAATTTCAATTTTAACGATGTAAGCTTCCGGGTCAACATGCTCAATACACTGTTTCGCCTGCCTTCCGAAAAACTGTCACTGGACAATGAAGGGATGACCGTTGACCACTTTACCATAAGGGATGAGAATGATAATACCTTTGTGATAGACGGCAGGGTGGTTACGGAAGATTTCGGCAATCCCGGTTTTGATCTTACGCTCAAAGCCGAAAATTTCAGGGCACTGGATTCGGAAAGGGAGAATAACGACCTGTTTTACGGCAAGGCATTTTTTGATACGGATGCCCGTATTACCGGCAACCTGAAAATGCCGAAAATAGACATGCAACTGCATGTAGGTCCTGATACGGATGTGACGTATATCATCCCCGAGTCTGAACTGGATGTCGTGGAGCGGGACGGAGTGGTGCTCTTTGTGAACCGGGAAGATCCCGACGATATCCTCACCAGGACCAGGGAAGAATCGGTTACCCTCTCCGGGATGGAAGTCAAGGCCCGGATATCGCTGGATAAAAAGGCTGTTTTCAGGGTTGTTATCAACGAAAAGACCAATGACAACCTCGAGGTGTCGGGAGAATCCGATCTTATATTCAACCTGTACCCCAACGGGCGAACGACCCTGTCGGGAAAATATACGCTCAGCAAGGGGCATTACGAGCTGAACCTCTACAACCTGGTACGCCGGAGGTTCGAGTTTAACCAGGGCAGCAGCATTACCTGGGCGGGAGATCCGCTGGATGCCGATCTCGATCTCAGGGCCATTTACCAGGTAAAGGCAGCTGCTTCCCCGCTGATGGCCCTTCAGCAATCGGGGGATGCCTCTGCGAATATGAGGTTCAGGCAGCAGTTGCCTTTCCTGGTGTATCTCAATATAGAAGGGGAGCTGATGCAGCCGGACCTCAGCTTTAACCTGGATATGCCCGAGGACCAGCAGGGGGCCATAGGAGGCCAGGTATACGGCAGGGTACAGCAACTCAACGAGCAGGAAGATGAGCTCAACAAACAGGTATTCTCACTGCTGGTATTCAACCGCTTTTTCCCGGCCAGCGGCAGCGATGGCAGTGGAGGAGGGGCAGCCTCCATAGCCAGGGATAACCTGAACCAGGCCCTGTCGGGACAGCTGAATGCCCTTTCGGATAAACTGATGGGAGAGTCGGGGGTAGAACTGGATTTCGGGCTCGACAGTTATACCGACTACCAGGGAAGCAGTCCGCAGGAACGCACACAACTCGATATTACCGCCCGTAAAAAACTCTTTGACGACCGCGTGGTCATCAGCGTGGGAAGTGAAGTGGACATTCAGGGCAGCAATCAGGCCCCCGGCCAGGAAAACCCGCTTATCGGCAATGTCAGCATAGAATACCTGCTTACCGAAGACGGCCGGTACCGCCTGAAAGGGTTCCGGAAGAACGAATATGAAAATGTGATCGACGGACAGCTTATCGTAAACGGAATAGCCCTTATATTTACGAGAGAGTTTAACAGGTATGAGGAGCTTTTCAGGAAAACACTGCAGGAAAAAATAGAAGAAGAGAAGGAAGCGGCCCGTAAAAAAGAGAACGATAAAAAGGACGAAAAGGAAGAGGAGAAGAAGGATGAAAAACAGCTTTGAAAAAATACGATCTGCCTGTCACGGGTATGTCTGGGCCTTATGGGCCGTATTAATGGCCTCCTGCGGAGTGAACAAATATATTCCCGAGGAAGAAATGTTGTTTAAGGGTTCTGATCTTGAACTTCATGTACCGGACAGCTTAAAGGATAAGGTGAAGGATTACGCCGCCCTGGAATCTGAACTGGAAGAGGTGCTTCGCCCTGTTCCCAACAGTAAAGCACTCGGGGTATACTGGGGGCTGAGAGCGCATTATAAATCCCGGAAAGAGAAGCCCGGGTTTATCAACAGGTTCCTGAACAAAAAAATAGGGGAAGCGCCTGTTTACGCTTCAGATGCCGATCTGTCGCGTACGGAGGCCATTATACGCAACCGCCTGGAAAACCGGGGATTTTTCTATAGTGATGTGCAGTCGCAGATGGAGGAAAACGAAAAGAAAAAACGGGCAGAAGCCCATTATACCGTAAGCCTTCCGGAGCCCTACACGCTGGAACGCTATATCGTGGACCCTGATTCGGCCCCTGTGATCAAAGAGATTGAAAAAAATATCAGGAAATGGATCATACGTCCCGGAATGCGTTTCGACCTGCAGGCCCTGAAATCGGAAAGAGAGCGGCTCGACAATGCCGTGAAGGCCAGGGGATATTACAATTTTAACCCGGATTTCCTGGTTTTCGAGGCAGACACCAACCAGTATAAGGAGAAGAAATTCGACCTGTTCCTCAGGCTCAAGAAGGATGTACCTGAAAAATCGAAAGTTCCCTATCGTATTGAAAAAGTGACAGTATATCCCAATTACATACTGGAAAGCGATACGGTATCGATAGACACCGTAAAGCTCAACAACAAGGACTTTATACAAAGCGAAACCTTTTTCAAGCCTTACCGGCTCGACCCTTTTATACAGATCGCCAGGGGCGCGTACTACAACCCCGACGTTTCCCGGAATACCAGCCGGAGGCTTACTTCCATAGGAGCCTACAAGTTTGTCAATATACGCTATGACGAGATCGACTCCCTGGCCACGGACAGCACCCGGTCGCTGGCAGCCAACATATTTCTGTCGCCGTTGAACAAGAGGGCGTTACGGGCAGAATTGCAGGGTGTAGTAAAATCGAATAATTTCATGGGGCCCAACCTGGCGCTTACGCTTACCAACAGGAACCTTTTCAAGGGAGGTGAAATACTGAGTATTACCGCCAGCGGGGGATATGAACTACAGGTAGCCAGCGGCGATAATACGGGAATGAACAGCCTGCAGCTCGGGTTGAAGGGTGATCTGATTTTCCCGAGGGTATTGTCGCCCATACGCATTCGCGAGAACTGGTTCAAATATGCCATTCCCAAAACAAAGATCAGCATGGGGGCCGATTACCTGAGAAGGAGCAAGCTGTACAGCCTGGCGACAATCAGTACGACCTTCGGGTATATATGGGACTCCAACCGCTATATTACCCATGAGTTCAACCCGGTATCCCTCAACTATGTGAACCTGGCGGAAACCACACCGGAATTTGAACAGATACTGGACGACAATCCTTTTCTGCGCAATAGCTTTGACCAGAAGTTTATTCCGGGGCTCACGTATTCGTTTACGTATAACGGGATGGTAGACCAGTACAAAAAACACCAGCTTTTCCTCAATTCTACCGTAGACATTGCAGGCAACCTGATCGACCTCTTCAGCCAGAGAGACAGCGACAGGCCGCGTTCTTTCCTGGGGCTGGAATACTCACAGTACGCCAAGGCCGATGTGGATGTCCGTTATCACATATGTATGGGAAGAGAAAAAAAACTGGCTACCCGTATTTTTGCCGGGCTCGGGGTCCCTTACGGGAATTCCGGCATCATGCCGTACAGCAAACTTTATTTTTCCGGCGGGCCTTACAGCGTAAGGGCCTTTCGCATTCGCTCGCTGGGACCGGGAACCTTTAATCCCGAAAATAATTCGGGGACGACCTATTTCGACCAGACCGGGAGCCTTCGGCTGGAGTTTAACATGGAATACCGCTTTCCGCTGTTCTCCTATCTGAAGGGCGCCGTGTTTGCCGATGCAGGGAACGTCTGGAACACTTCTGAAAACGAAGCACTTCCGGGAGGAAAATTCAGCAGTAACTTTATGAAGGAACTCGGAATGGGAGCAGGAGTGGGGATGCGTGTCGATGTACAGGGGTTTGTGATCCGTCTCGACCTGGCAGCTCCCCTGAGAAAACCCTGGTTGCCCGAAGACGAACGCTGGGACTTCGATTACAAAAACCCGGTGCTCAATTTTGCTATCGGTTACCCGTTTTAGTAGGGAGCGCGGTTTATAATTAAACCGCGCTATTTGTTATATAAGGTGTTGTGGGTAGTATTTTTTCTGGTGACAGGATTTGAATAATATTATACACTGACGCTTTACTTCTTCCGGCTTTCAATCCATTTTCTCGCATTGACAAACGCCGCTATCCACGGAGAAACTTCATCTTTGCGATCTCCGGGGTAATACGCCCAGTTCCAGGGGAATATGGAGCGTTCGAAATGCGGCATGGTCACCAGGTGCCTTCCGTTGTCAGAAACCATCATGGCCGTATTAAAATCAGAACCGTTGGGGTTTGCCGGGTAGCCTTCATAGGCGTATTTTGCTACGATATTGTATTTTGATTCCTCATAGGGAAAACTGAATTTCCCTTCTCCGTGTGCCGACCAGATCCCGAGTTTGCTCCCCGCAAGGGAGCCGAGCATCACCGAGTTGTTGGGTTGGATTTCTACGGCGGAGAAGGTGCACTCGAATTTATGGGAGTCGTTGTGCAGCATTTTCGGTTTCTGTCCGTGGTCCGGATTGATCAGCCCGAGCTCTACGAACAGCTGGCAGCCGTTACATACCCCGAGCGAAAGGGTATCCTCCCTTTCAAAGAAATTTTCCAGGGCTGTCCTCG
Organism: Sinomicrobium soli; assembly: GCF_003285545.1. GTDB lineage: Bacteria > Bacteroidota > Bacteroidia > Flavobacteriales > Flavobacteriaceae > Sinomicrobium. The sequence goes on from NZ_QLNV01000008.1 coordinate 206,953, forward strand.
CTTTTTCGTTATAGAGGAACGCCCCGGCCCATCCTTTGGCTGAGCCCAGCACATCGGAATTGGAAAATCCGCCCACAGCCCCGATAAACTGTATGTCTTCCAGTGTTTCCCGACCTGATATCAGGTCGGTCATATGTATGTCTTTCACATCAAAACCGGCCATGTACATGGCATTGGCCATCTCCCTTTCCGAATTGCTTCCCTTCTCGCGGAGTATGGCTGCTTTCGGTCTTTTTCCGGCCGGTACAGGACGTTTTCCGTCAAAGCCTTCCGGGAACTGATACCTTACCGGCTGTTTTTTATAGTTCTCAAAGCGTTCGTCTGCCTTGGTCCCGCCGCTCTGTTTTTTGTCGAGCAGGTAAGAGGTTTTATACCAGGTATCCCTCAGGGCACTTATTCCAAAAGAAAAACGGTCACTGCCGTTTTTCAGCTGCAGCCTGTCGCCTTCCACAACTTCCCCGACACGGATAACTTTTATACCGTGTTGTTCAAGCAGTTGTGCTGCTTCATCCCCGGCCTGGAAAACAATACCGGCGTTTTCATTGAACAGGGCTTTTACGGTATCCGTTTCCCCGATGCCTGTAAGGTCTATCCGGGCCCCGAGATCGTGATCTGCAAAACACATTTCGAGCAGGGTAGTGATCAGTCCGCCACTGCCTATATCATGCCCGGCCTTTACTTTTCCTTCCTGCACCAGTTGCTGTATGGCGTTAAAGGCATTTTTAAAATATTCCGGATCCTTCACCGTCGGTGCTTCGGTACCGATACGGTTACAGATCTGGGCAAAAGACGATCCTCCCAGTTTAAAACGGTCTTGAGAAAGGTTTATATAGTATATGCTTCCTCCGTTGCGCTGTAAAACCGGTTCTACCACGGCGGTGATATCAGAACAGTTTCCCGCAGCAGATATGATAACCGTCCCGGGAGCAATGACTTCATCGTCGGGGTATTTCTGTTTCATGGAAAGGGAATCCTTTCCGGTAGGGATATTGATACCCAGGGCCACGGCAAATTCGGAACAGCCTTCAACAGCCTCATACAGGCGGGCATCTTCACCTTCATTCTTGCAGGGCCACATCCAGTTGGCCGAAAGCGAAATACTTTTCAGCCCTTCTTTCATCGGTGCCCATACTATATTGGTCAGTGCCTCCGCGATACTGTTACGGCTACCGGCCACGGGATCGATAAGGGCCGAAACAGGGGAGTGCCCGATAGAAGTAGCGATCCCTTCCTTGCCCTGGTAGTCGAGGGCCATCACCCCGCAGTTGTTCAGCGGCAGTTGTAAGGGGCCCGCACATTGCTGTTTGGCCACACGCCCGCTCACACAGCGGTCTACCTTGTTGGTAAGCCAGTCTTTACAGGCCACGGCTTCAAGCTGCAGTAATTGTACCAGGTATTCTTCGATCTGTGATTTATTGTATTCAACCTCCCTGTAATCCGTCTTTACGGTACGGTCGTTCATTATGGTTTTGGGCGAACTGCCGAACATATCGTCCAGTTCGAGGTCCATCGGCTTCTCCCCGCCGGAGGAAGACTCAAAAGTAAAACGGTGATCCCCGGTAACATCGCCTACCTGGTACATGGGAGCGCGCTCCCTTTCCGCTATGCGTTGCAGGGTCTGTGCGTCTTTTTCACCGATCACCAGGCCCATACGTTCCTGCGATTCGTTTCCTATGATCTCCTTGGCCGAAAGGGTAGGGTCTCCCACCGGAAGCTTGTCCAGGTCTATTTTTCCGCCGGTTTCCTCCACCAGTTCGGAAAGGCAGTTCAGGTGGCCTCCGGCACCGTGGTCGTGTATGGAGACGATGGCATTATGGTCACTTTCCACCATACCCCTTACCGCGTTGGCGGCCCTTTTCTGCATTTCCGGATTGGAACGCTGAATGGCATTGAGCTCTATACCGCTGCTGAACTCCCCGGTATCTGCCGAAGAAACGGCTGCTCCCCCCATCCCGATACGGTAGTTGTCACCGCCCAGGATAACGATCTTGTCGCCTTTTTCCGGGGTTTTCTTCCTGGCCTGGTCGGCTTTGCCATAGCCAATACCCCCGGCCAGCATGATCACCTTGTCATACCCCAGTTTCCGCGATGCTTCTTCGTGTTCAAAAGTGAAAAGCGAACCGGCGATCAGGGGTTGTCCGAACTTATTTCCGAAATCAGAGGCGCCGTTGGAGGCCTTGATCAGGATATCCATAGGGGTCTGGTACAGCCATTTGCGTTCTTCCATCCCGTTTTCCCAGGGGCGATCCTGTTCCAGGCGGGAATAGGCGGTCATATACACCGCGGTACCGGCGAGGGGCAAAGATCCCTGTCCGCCTGCAAGACGGTCCCTGATCTCACCACCCGATCCCGTAGCGGCACCGTTAAAAGGTTCTACGGTAGTAGGGAAGTTATGGGTTTCTGCCTTGAGGGAAATTACCGAATCGAAATCCCTGACCGCATAAAAATCGGGCTTGTCAGCGCTTTCGGGAGCAAACTGTTGTATCCTGGGGCCTTTCAGGAAGGCTACATTATCCTTATATGCCGAAACAATATCATTCGGGTGCGCTTCCGAGGTTTTTTTGATCAGTTTAAAAAGCGATACGGGTTTTTCTTCCCCGTCTATAATAAAAGTGCCGTTAAATATTTTATGGCGGCAGTGTTCGGAGTTTACCTGGGAGAACCCGAATACTTCGGAATCCGTAAGTTTTCGCCCGATCTTTTCCGATAGTCGTTCCAGGTATTCCACCTCTTCGGGGCTCAGCGACAAACCTTGCTGTCGGTTATACGCCGCAATATCATCAATTTCCAGAACGGGTTCCGGTGCTATGCTGACCGTAAAAATATCCTGGTCCAATCCGTCGAATTTCTGGAAGAGCATGGGGTCGAAGCCGGTATCGTCTTTTGCGACCCCGTGGAATTCCTCGATACGGATAATTCCGGATATCCCCATATTCTGGGTGATTTCCACCGCATTGGTACTCCAGGGAGTGATCATGGCAGCCCGAGGCCCAACAAAAAAGGCGTCGAGAGACGCCGCTTCGAGCTTTGGCGCACCGCCAAACAACCATGTTAATTTTGAAATATCTTCTCTGCTGAGTTCTTTACCGGCCTGAACCGCAAAAACTTTCTGTTCGGGGTTTCCGAAGAAAAGGATCATATGTTGTCGAATTAGTCCTGTTTTACACTGTATTTGTAGTGCCTTTATTCAAAGTTGCAAAGTTAAGGATTTATTGTCAGGTCGGGGAGGTTAAAAGCTGCAATTTTAACTCTGTCGTTTCCAGATACCCGGATGCCTTGGACGTATTGAATACCGCTGTTCGTCATAATAATCAATGGCTTCCTGTATGTCAATAATAGCCACAGGTTCTATAACAACAGCGTAAGCCATTGATTATAATTTACTTTTAAAAGTAAACTGTTCACGGGCCTCTTCCCAGGGAATCAGGTTCTCGGGTTTAGAATTTTTAATACGCTCCCTTACAATGGCCTTGTGTTCTTCGGGGATTTCAATGTCTTCGGCTACCTGGATTCCCAATTGCCTGATCAATTCCATAAAGAAAGAGAATTTTTTATCCGGTATTTTAAGTGTTATTTCCCTCATCGGACATCGGTTTTATACAAATATACGAATTCATCAGGTACATTTCTGTACACATCAGGACATTTTAAACCTCATTTAACGAAGTTGGCCGGGAATATCAGCGATCAACCCGGGTTACCCTTACACCGTAAAGCTGTTCGAATATGTTTTCCACCGTTCCGGCGTCCCTTTTCCGCACGGCGAGGGTAATGCGGCAGTCCATTTCCATCTGCTGCCCCGTGATATTCAGGTTTTTTTCCTTTATGACCCGCATCACCTTGTTCATATCCTTATAGTCGAAGTTCAGCTCATAGACCACATCAATGGTCCTTTCCTCGATCTCCGAAGCTTCGAGGGCCAATTGTGCCGCGGTACGATAGGCATTTATGAGTCCGCCCACCCCCAGTTTCACCCCGCCGAAATAGCGTACCACCACGATGAGGACATCGGTAACATCAAACGATTGTATCTGTCCGTAGATCGGCATACCGGCCGAATTGCTGGGTTCCCCGTCATCATTGGCCCTGTAGGCCGTATTTTCGGTACCCATCTGCCAGGCATAGCACCAGTGCCGGGCCGAATGGTGCTTCTTTTTAAGGGTTTCCAGGTGTTGCCTGACCTCTTCTTCGGATATCACGGGAAATGCATACCCTATGAACTTGCTGTTCCTGTCCTTGAACAGCACTTCCGGAGCAGCATTGACAATGGTCTTATACGTATCCTTTTCTGTCAATATCAGTGTTTTTCCGGTTTTACATAGATCAGCCTGTCGCCTGCAATGCCGTACTCCCCGGCGACCGTTCCTTTTAAAAGGGGCGCCGGGGTGCCCCCGTTAAGCATTACATTACCCTGAAATACCCGGGCCTCGTCCCATATATCTGCATCTATAAAAGCCTGAAGCGTTTGCCGTCCGCCTTCAACGATAAGGCTCTGAATATTGTGGCCGTACAATACGCTGCAAATTTCCCCGGCAAGGTCTTTACCGAAACCGATGGTCTCGAAAAAGGTATTTTTTTTCTGCCTTTTTTCCTGTCCGGTGAGCACAATGGTTTTCACACTGTTGTCGAACAGGGCCATTTCCCCGGGAAGGCGCAGGTTTCTGTCCAATACAATCCTTACCGGCGAATTTCCGTACCAATCCCTGGTATTCAGCGCAGGATTGTCCTGCAATGCGGTTTCCGTACCTACCAGGACGGCCTGTTCTTCACTCCGCCAACGGTGTACCAGCTGCCGGGAGTACCGATTGCTGATCCATACCGGGGCCCGGTGTTCCCGTTTTTCCGGGCTGATATACCTATCGGTGCTTTCTGCCCATTTGAGAATGATATAAGGCCGTCTTTTGTTGTGAAAGGTAAAAAAACGCTTGTTGAGTTCCCTGCATTCCTCTTCCAGGACCCCGACAGTCACATTACACCCGGCTTCCATGAGTTTTTTTATGCCCCTTCCCGCCACGGCATCAAACGGGTCTATGATCCCGATAACCACATTCCTGATCCCCGATCTTATGATCAGGTCGCTGCAGGGCGGGGTTTTTCCGTGGTGGCTACAGGGTTCCAGGCTTACGTATATGGTCGCTTTTTCCAGCAGTGACCTGTCCTTTACGGCATTAATGGCATGTACCTCAGCATGAGGTTCACCGGCTTTGCGGTGCCAGCCTTCGCCTATTATGACGCCATCGTGCACCACTACACTGCCCACCATAGGATTGGGGCTGGTAGTACCCAGTCCGTTTTTGGCCAGCTGAATACAGCGGTTTACGTATTTTTCATGTATATTCACCTCCCGAAAAATAAATGGTTCCCGCAAACGCGGGCCCGGTTTGTTCCACAAAAGTAATATAATCCGGCAGACTGGCAGGAGTGTGGAGAGTTCCAAAATCAAACATCCGCAACCTCGTACGGAAAAGAAAGGGGCAGGGCAGGGTAACGGGGGGCAGGGAGATGATTGCGGACCGAGAACTTAAAGATGTGATACTAAAGGAGATCAAAAACATATTTCAGGCAGAACTGAAGGGAATATATGCCCCGGAAGAAACAGATGTATTGTTTTTCAGGCTTACGGAAGCCTATTTCGGCATCAACCGTATCGGGCTTGCGCTGCAACCGGAACTGGTGCTCCGGAAGGAAGAGGACGACAGGCTTTTTGCCGCACTCCACGAGCTGAAACAACATCGTCCTGTACAACAGATACTGGGGAGTACCCTGTTTTATGGTCTCGAACTAAAGGTGAACGAACACGTGCTTATTCCAAGGCCGGAAACCGAAGAACTGGTAGACTGGATATGCAGTGATTACGGCCATAAAAGCGGGCTGTCGGTACTCGATATAGGTACGGGCAGCGGCTGTATAGCCATAGCCCTGGCCAGGAACCTGCCGGGTGCCAGGGTAACGGCTGTAGACCTATCTGAAGCGGCGCTTGAAACGGCACGGGAAAATGCCGGAATGCACGGTGCGGATATTCGCTTTATCCGGGAAGACATCCTGAAAGCACATAAGTTACCTGAAGAAAACATTGATATCATAGTGTCCAACCCTCCTTATGTCAGGAATATGGAGGCGAGGGAGATAAAAAAGAATGTCCTGAAACACGAACCTCATAAAGCTCTTTTTGTTCCCGATGACACCCCCCTTGTCTTTTATGAAAAAATTGCACGGCTGGCTTCGGGGCACCTGGCAAAAGGAGGAAGCCTGTATTTTGAGATCAACCAGTACCTGGGTAAGGAAATGATAAAAATGATCGGTGATACCGGGTTTAAAAACAGTATTTTGAAGAAAGATGCTTCCGGGAACGACCGTATGCTGAAGGCTTTTTGTTAGAATAAGAGGCCTAAAGAAACCGAAGGATAAAATTTAGACCGCCTCTAAGCCCTTATGTTTTTTCAGGAAATCGTAGATTTGGGCATTGAACTCGTCTTGGGTTGTTTCATTTAGGCGAAAAGCCACTATTTTACACCCAGATGAAGGCTTTTTGGAGCCACATAGCCTTAGCTATGGGGGGAGAAAAAGACAAAATATGGGTGCAAAAGAGGGTTTTGCAGCAAATTATAATAACTCAAGACGAGTTCATTGTACGGTTTGCGATCTGTGGCAGGCCAATAAGATTACAGGAAGACAATATCACTCATATATTATGGATCCCATTCTGGAGAAAATACAGGAATTGAGAGAAGAACTTACCGGGCATAATTACAATTATTACGTCCTGGATAATCCCACCATATCGGATTACGATTTCGACATGAAGCTGAAAGAGCTTCAGCAGCTGGAAGCAAGATATCCGGAATATCACGATCCTTTTTCCCCTACGGTAAGGGTCGGGGGGATGATCACCAAGAACTTCGAGACGCTGGTGCACGAATACCGCATGTATTCCCTGGATAACTCATATTCGAGGGAAGAACTGGAAGACTGGGAAAAGCGTGTACAGCGCATACTCGGGGGCACCGAAGTGGACTTTGTATGTGAACTGAAATACGACGGGGCTTCCATAAGCCTTACTTATGAAAACGGCAGGCTTGTAAGGGCCGTGACACGGGGCGACGGATTCCAGGGAGACGATGTCACCAATAACGTAAAGACCATACGTTCCGTTCCCCTGAAACTCAAAGGAAATTATCCTGAGAAATTTCACATCAGGGGAGAGATCATCATTCCTCTCGAGGGTTTTTCCCGGATGAACCAGGAGCGTGTGGAAGCGGGGGAAGACCCTTATATGAACCCGAGGAATACTGCTTCGGGAAGCCTGAAGCTCCAGGATAATGCGGAAGTGGCCAAAAGGCCCCTGGATTGTCTCCTGTACAGCATAATCGGGGAGAAGCTCAATTTCTCCACGCAGTTCGAGGGGTTGGAGAAAGCCCGGGAATGGGGTTTTAAGGTGCCTCCGGTAACCAAATTATGTCACAGTACCCGGGAGGTCATGGATTTTATCGATTACTGGGATATCCATCGCCATGAACTGCCTTATGAAACCGACGGGGTGGTGGTAAAAGTAAACAGCCTGGCACAGCAGGATGAACTGGGATATACGGCCAAGGCGCCCCGCTGGGCGCTGGCCTATAAATTCAAGGCCGAACAGGTATCGACCAGGCTCAGCAGTATTTCTTACCAGGTTGGGCGCACCGGGGCCATTACTCCCGTAGCCAACCTGGAACCGGTACTACTGGCCGGAACTACGGTAAAAAGGGCTTCCCTGCACAATGCAGACCAGATCGCAAAGCTGGATGTGAGAGTGGGCGATACGGTATTTGTGGAAAAGGGAGGGGAGATCATCCCCAAGATCGTACAGGTAGACTTTACCCGGCGGCAACCCGGTTCGGAACCTACGGTGTATATTACCCATTGCCCGGAATGCAGTACGGAGCTCATCAGGAAAGAAGGGGAAGCCCAGCATTACTGTCCGAATTATTACGGTTGCCCGCCGCAGATCACGGGGCGCATACAGCATTATATCTCCAGGAAAGCCATGGATATCGAAGGGCTCGGAGGAGAAACCGTGGCCTTGCTGTACAAGGAAGGGTTGATAGAAAATTATGCCGATCTCTACCTGCTTCGCAAAGAACAGGTAATTCCCCTGGAACGTATGGCCGATAAAAGTGCGGAAAACCTGGTAAACGGTATAGCAAAATCAAAGGAAATACCTTATGAAAGGGTCCTTTATGCCCTGGGGATACGTTTTGTGGGGGAAACGGTGGCCAAGAAACTGGCCAAGGCCTATCCTTCCATAGACACACTCAGAAGGGCTACCCTGGAAGAACTCGTAGCCATTGATGAAATAGGAGTAAAGATCGCGGAAAGCGTAGTGGACTTTTTCAGCAATGAGGATAATGTCCGGATCGTGGAACGCCTCCGGTCGTATGGGGTGCAAATGGAAACTTCTCCTGAAAAACTATTGGGACAAACCAACCTGCTCAAGGGGCAGACCTTTGTGGTGTCAGGGGTTTTTGAGCATATATCCCGTAACGACCTCAAGAAAAAAATAGAGGATAACGGGGGGAAGGTCGCTTCTTCCATTTCTTCCAGGACAGCCTATGTGATCGCCGGTGACAATATGGGGCCCAGCAAGCGGGAAAAAGCCGAAAAACTGGATATTCCCATTATATCGGAATACGATTTTATGGAAATACTGCAACGGGCAACAACCGGGGTTTCCTGATCAATCGATCCTCGTTGCAGTGCCCCGGTGCTTGTTTTTGGAATCTCCTACTACGGAATATTCAAAGGTATAAGAGTCTTTGCCGGTGGAAAGGATCCTGACCTGTACGGCTTTTTTCTCCTGTAGCGAATGCGGGTGCAGTTTCCTCATTATAAATTCGCAGTCGCTCACCCAGGTTACCGATGCCGTGTCTACTTCTTCTCCTATATAATCGATGTTGATGGAATCGTTCCTGACAAAGGTAGAGTGTACTTCCTCCCCGTTCAGTATATAGGTAAACTCAAAGGTTCCGGTCTTAAAATCCTTGCAATTGCGCTCTGCTTCATAACAGGACACAGTGATCACAGCCAGAATAAAAATACAGAAGATTTTTTGTAGTTTGCTCACGACGGAAGAATAGGTTTAGGTTTAACGTCCTGCAAAGGTACGGATTAAAATACTCTTGCCAACCCATGTGGAAATGTTCATTTTTTTCATATTTTATCAACTTTCATAAGCTTTTTCCAACGTGGCTATATCCAGCTTCTTCATCTGAGGGGGCGTAGGTTTAACTTTGAACAGGATAGGATGGCTAAAAAGTTTACTCTTTCCTGTATTCCTTAAAAGTCCCGTCTTTATAGAAGAAGACAATACGTTCCAGTTCGGGATGTTTGCCGGGAGCATCGGTCTCCTTACCCGTATCCTGTGCGGGAGAAGTTCCGGAAAACAGGTCGGGAGAGGTAGCCGGAAGAACCGTTTTCCCGGTTTCCGGTTTTTCCTTTCCGGCAGGAAAAGTCCCCTTGCCGTTCAGCAACCAGTAAAGTTCCACTTCAGGGTAAGCCTGTAAAATACGCAATACAAACTCCAGGCTCGGCTTGTTCCTTCCCGAAAGAATATGGGAAATGGAAGAGCGCTGTACCCCGATACGATCGGCGAAGGCAGAAGCACTTACCCCGTAATATTCCAGCACCTGCTGCAGCCTTTTGGTGAAATCCTCCGTGTTTACCATTGTAAACAATGTTTAATCTAAAGTGTTCGTTACAAATGTAAACATAATTGATCGAAATAGCAATTTTAATGTGCTTTTAAACTGTAATACATTAAAGTTTTAGTATAGATAAATATATATAATTAATTGATATTTATTTAAATATATCCTAAGTAATAACATTTCTCCTGAAGATGTAGGAAACAGGGGCTACAGGAAGCGATTTCTTCTTTTAGAAGTTTATTGTTGTAAACAGCCGGAGCATCCTTTCCTGTTTACAGATGTAAAAAGCAGATTGTTTACTTTTGTAATCTTAAAAAATCAACCTATGGAATTGACAACCTGGCACGATGCTAATTATCACTCCGGACTGGCAGGAAGGTATATCACATCTGCCGATATAGTACCGCTTATACACACTTATGAAAAACAGGGAGAAATTTCCGTTATCGGAACTTCGGTAAAACAGGAGCCCATTTACCTGCTGAAAACGGGAGAAGGTAAAAAAAAGATACTGATGTGGTCGCAGATGCACGGAAACGAATCGACAACGACCAAAGCCGTGATCGATCTTCTGGAGTTCCTGAACCGGGGAGAGGGCCCCGCACGGCATATCCTGGAACAATGTACCTTATATATTATCCCCATGCTTAACCCTGACGGGGCAAAGGCCTATACGCGTGTAAATGCCAATGAAGTGGACCTCAACCGGGATGCGGCTGATCTCAGCCAGCCGGAAAGTTTTGCGCTCCGGCATGCTTTCGACCGGATCAAACCCGATTTCTGCTTTAACCTGCACGATCAGCGTACCCTGTTCAACACAGGAAACAGTGACAAACCGGCAACGCTTTCGTTCCTTTCTCCTGCTACCGACGAAGCACGGACCATAACTGCGCCCCGGAAAAAGAGTATGGAGGTGATCGGCACCATGAACCGGGTATTGCAGCAATACATTCCCGGACAGGTGGGGCGGTACGACGACAGTTTTAATATAAATTGTGTCGGTGACAGCTTTCAATCATTGGGAACACCCACCATACTTTTCGAAGCAGGCCATTTTAAGGAGGATTACGACAGGGACATCACCAGGAAATTTGTCTTTACTGCCCTTATAACGGCGCTGGAATATATTTCCGGTACTGAGGTAAGCGGGGAGGGGTACGGGGAGTACTTCGATATTCCCGAAAACGGAAAACTTTTTTTTGATATTCTCATCCACCGTTTTCCCTTTGCGGGGAATGAGGGCGATGTGGTATATAAGGATATAGGAATACGCTATAAAGAAGTACCCGAAGACGGTAAAATCAAATTTGACCCTTTCGTATCAGAAATTGGTGATCTTGAAGGGTTTTACGGGCATAAAACTTTTGATGCCGGCGGAAAAAAGATCAGTCCGGTAGAAGAAAAAAACTTAAAAACAACTGCTTTGCTTAAATTATTTCTTTAAATTAACCCTATCTTAACAAAAAACATAAATATTTACGTGTATATATTGAATATTTTTTATTTTTTTGCACTCTGATTTGTTATTAAAAAGAGAGTTAAAAATTATTGGTTAAAAGTAAGATTAATATGGCAAAGTTTAGATTAGACGAAGTAGATCACCAGATTCTGGATATGCTTATCGACAATACGCGTACACCTTTTACCGACATCGCAAAAAAATTGCTGATTTCTGCGGGGACAGTACACGTACGTGTCAAGAAAATGGAAGAAGCGGGTATTATACGGGGTTCTTCCCTTACACTGGATTATGTAAAACTGGGATATGCCTTTATCGCTTATGTAGGGATATTCCTGGAAAAGACGCATCAGACAAAGTTTGTTATCGAACGTCTTAATGAGATTCCCAACATTACGGTGGCGCATGTAACCACGGGCAAATTCAATATCTTCTGTAAGGTAAGGGCAAAAGATACCAAGCACGCCAAGGATATTATTTTTAGAATTGATGATATAGACGGAGTGGCGAGAACAGAGACCATGATCTCCCTCGAAGAGAGCATCAACGACAAGAAACGATTGATGCACTCCATATTTAACGAAATGTAAAATTTTTGTTTACACACAATAAAGAACCCTCTCCGATTGCTGTATTGGAGAGGGTTTTTGTATCTTCGGGCTGGAATAAAAGTAGCGTATATATGTTGAGAAAACCCAAAATTGAACGTTTTAACGAGAATGTATTGTCTAAATATCAGATATACAATAGTATACTGATGACCCTGCCTTTTGATGAAATAACCAACACGGGGGTTTTGCTGCCCCTGTTCAGCGAGATATGTGAAAAGGGGTATGACGAGAGCAAAAACCCTACGGAAATCGTAGAGAATTTTTTCTCGAAATACTATGAAAATCCCGCCGAAGAGGAAAAGAATGATCTGCTGTTCCGTTTTATTCAGTATATCGAGCGACAGGTAGTGCTGTTCGACGCTATAGAGGATGCCGCATTTCCCGTTGTGAACAACATGGACGGACGGGGTACGCTGAGAAGCGTTAAGGAAGAAGCCGAGGAAAAAAATGAAACGGCAGACCTGCGCGATTTTTTGCAGAAGTTCAAGGTAAGGCCGGTGCTTACGGCCCATCCTACACAGTTTTATCCCGGCCCTGTACTGGGCATCATCACCGACCTGGCCAAGGCCATCAGGAATAACGATCTTAACGAGATCAAGGTACTGCTTGCCCAGCTCGGGAAAACACCTTTTTTCAAAAAGGAAAAACCGACACCATACGATGAGGCCGTAAGCCTGATATGGTTCCTGGAAAATGTATTTTATCCTTCGGTAAGCAAAATATACAATTATATACAACACAATATTTTTGAGGGAGAAAAGCTCGATAACCAGATCATAAATCTCGGTTTCTGGCCCGGGGGTGACCGCGATGGCAATCCTTTTGTCACCAGTGAAATTACCCTGAAGGTGGCCGAAAGACTTCGGCTCACCGTACTGAAAAACTATCACAGGGACCTCAGGAAGCTAAAGCGCAGGATCACCTTTAAGGTGGTAGACAAGCTCATTGCCGACCTGGAAGAAAAAATATACAAGAGTATCTATGTATATGCCGAAAAACCGCTCACTACTGCTGAAGAGACCCTCACGGCACTGCAGGATATCAAGGATATACTGGTAAAGGAACACCAGTCACTGTTTGTGGAAGAAGTGAACGACCTGATCAATAAGGTAAAGATCTTCGGATTTTATTTTGCTTCCCTGGATATCCGGCAGGACTCAAGGGTACACCACACTGTAATTTCCGACATTATTGCAGAGTCGAGAAACCTGGGGCTGGATATTTTTCCGGACAATTACGAGAAACTGTCTGAAAAGAAACAGATCGAGGTGCTGGGCAAGGTAAGCGGAAAACTCAATCCCAAACTCTTTAAGGAAGAGATCACCCGTTCGACACTGGAATCCATTTACGCCATGAAAGAGGTCCAGAAAGTCAACGGAGAACTGGGGTCCAACCGCTATATAATCAGCAATAACGGGAGTGCGCTGAACGTGATGGAAACTTTCGCGATGATACGTCTTTGCGACTGGAAAAACCCTACCCTGGATATCGTTCCGCTTTTTGAGACGGTAGACGATCTCAGGGTGGCCGATAAGGTCATGGAGGTGTTGTATACCGACAAGGCATATGCTGCTCTTCTGAAACGAAGAGGGAACAAGCAGACCATCATGCTCGGATTCTCCGACGGTACCAAGGACGGAGGGTACCTGATGGCCAACTGGAGTATATACAAGGCCAAGGAAATACTCACCGAGGTATCGCGGAAATACGGTATAAAAGTGGTCTTCTTCGACGGCCGTGGCGGCCCGCCCGCAAGGGGAGGTGGTAAAACCCACCAGTTCTATGCCTCGCTGGGGCCTACCATTGAAAATGAGGAAGTACAGCTCACCGTACAGGGGCAGACCATCAGTTCCAATTTCGGGACCCTGGATTCCTGCCAGTACAACCTGGAGCAGCTTATCAGTTCGGGAGTCGCCAATGATGTTTTTGACGAAGCGCAGAACAAGTTGCAAAAAGAGGATAAAAAGACCATGCAGGAGCTCGCCGACATCAGTTACCAGGCGTATGTCGACTTTAAAAAGCATCCCAAGTTCCTGCCCTATCTCGAAGAGATGAGCACGCTTAAGTACTATGCAAAAACCAATATAGGCAGCCGTCCTTCCAAACGGGGAAAATCGGAAAAACTCGATTTTTCCGATCTCCGGGCCATTCCTTTCGTAGGAAGCTGGAGCCAGTTGAAACAGAACGTCCCCGGTTTCTATGGAGTGGGGCTGGCTATTGAGGCGCTCGATAAAAAGGGAGAACTGGACAGGGTGAGGTCGCTCTATCAGAATTCTACTTTTTTCAGGACACTGATCGAAAACAGTATGATGAGCCTTACCAAATCGTTTTTCAAACTTACCGAGTACATGAAAGATGATGCGGAATACGGAAAATTCTGGACGATCATTCACGATGAATACCTCAGAAGCAAGAAAATGATACTGAAGGTAACGGGAGACCAGGACCTGATGCAGAATACCAGGTCGGGTAAGGCTTCTATCGAGATACGGGAAAAAATCGTACTGCCTTTGCTTACCATTCAGCAATATGCCCTGCGCAAGATCCATGAATTGCGAAAAGACCCGGAGGCTGATGAGAACCTGCTTGGTATTTACGAAAAAATGGTCACCAGATCACTGTTCGGAAATATTAATGCCAGCAGGAACTCGGCATAAACCCGAATGATCTTAATAGGAGACAGCCATCGTTGACCTTGTGTAAACGATGGCTTTTTATTTTTCAGCGCTCCCGTTTTGCAGGTTGCAGACCGATTTTGTAACTTACGGGAAGTACAACACTGTAAAATAGAAATCACCGTTAGTTTGCAAATGTCGGAATGGGGGAAGTGGGGAGTTGTCATTCAGAACGCAGTGAAGAATCTCCGGCCCAGGACCAAAGGAACTTTAACAGCATAACGGAAGCCCCGGAGATTTAACTGCGTTGAGCCCTTCGGGGTTCTCCTTTCCCGATGCTCAGAACAGGCTGTCGGAATGCCAACTAACAAACTACGAACTAAGAACTAAAAGACTAAATCATGAAACAAGTTTTAATTGTCGGGGCCAACGGAAAGGTCGGGAGAATACTGTGTGAAAAACTAAAAGACGCTTCTGGCTATATGCCCGTGGCCCTGGTACGAAAAGAAGAGCAGCAAGCTTTTTTTGACAGCCAGGAGATCACTTCCCGCGCAGGAAGTATTGAAAACAGCACGGATGATATAGCAGCCTTGATGAAGGAGATCGATATTGTGGTTTTTACCGCGGGTTCCGGGGGTAAAACAGGGTATGATAAAACCCTTACTGTCGATCTTGACGGCGCCGTGAAATGTATGGATGCGGCCGGTAAGTGCGGGATCAGGCGCTTTGTTATGGTCAGTGCCCTCAATGCTGACAAAAGACCGGGCTGGGCGGCATCGGGGATAGCCCCCTATTATGTGGCCAAGCATTATGCAGACCGGCTTTTAAAAAAATCCGGACTGGATTATACCATTGTAAGGCCCGGCAGGTTACTGGATAGTCCCGGAAAAGGAAAAATAAACATAAAAGATCCCGAAAAAGAGCAGGGGGTACCCAGGGAAGACGTAGCTTCCGTAATTATAGAAACACTGGATCACGACAATACCATAGGCAAGATTATTGAATTCAACGAAGGGGAGAGGCCGATAGAAGAAGCAGTGGCTGCTGTTTAAAGTTCAATGCCGCTCCCGGAACTGTTGCGGGGTCAAACCGGTACGCTGTTTAAAAAACCTGGAAAAACTGGCATGGTCGTAAAAACCGAGTTCATAAACTATTTCCTTGACGTATCTATCTGAAGTTTTCAGCAGTCTTTTGGCCTCGAGCAGGCTTCTGTCCTGGATACGGGAAGAAGCCGGAACTGAATCGATTTTAAACACTTCATTTACACTGCTCACTTTCATCCGTTTTGGGTGGTTCACTTTATCCGTTCTTTCCACTCCATCTTCCTAATCAGAGCATCACGCAAACCGTCAAGGAATTTTGTCCGGTTTATTTTTCGACTTTTAAGTTCCATATAGGTATGGTAAAAATCACCCAAGTTGATATTAAAAGCTAGTTCAAATGTTCTAGCAATGAGTTTGATATCCGCATTTCCATTGTCAAATACCGCTTGTGAATGGAGTGCATAAATCAATTCTGTTAAAGCGGTTTTATTTGCGGTCCAATTTAAAGGATAGCTTTCAGAAGTGTTTTTTTGTTTGTTATTACTTAGCTGGTCTTCAAGATAGACCTGTATAAGATCGTTCGCAATAATTTTGGCGACCTTATAGTCATGTGATGTTGAAAAGCGATGGTCTGCCTCAAAATAAAAAGTATCTAACCATAGCCCAATATTGTGTTTTCCACGTACAAAAAGGCACTCATCAAGGAAAGAGTTATTGCTTCGGTAATATTTATAAAAATCAAGGTTATTATCAAAGAACCTTTTTAGTTTCTTCAGTTCTTTATTAAGATATTTCCTGGTGCGTTTGACTCCGTACGGTTTTCTGGTTTCGATTTTGTAAATGGCATTATAGTAGATGAGTTTTGAAACAATAAGAGGTTTTTGGTATTTGAAAAAATAGATTTCCTCTTCCGTGTTCTTAAAATCTTTCTTAAGTATAAAATCCTTTAAATCCGAAAGGCTTGTGATGATGAGCTGTATAACAGCTTCGATACTTTTTGTAGGGCAGTCAGCTTCACTTACTATTTCTTGAATTGCAGTTTCCAATTTAAGATGTGTTTCATTGTAGAATTTTTCCATCCCCTTAGTTTGCAATATTGATGTTTGATTTATTAATAGAAAAGCCTAAACGGTACATTTAGGCTTAATGCGGATCATCAAGTTGAAGGATTATTCAATTGCCTTATTCAATAAAAGTTACAAACTCATCCATCGGGTTTCGAACTTTTCTCATTGGAGCCAGCCAATCATGTTCTGCACGATAGCCCACATACATTAAAACCACACTTTTTAAACCTTTCACTTTCAGTTCCAACGTTTTATCTACCTGAGCATTGTCAAACCCTTCAGCAGGCGTACTGTCTATTTTTAGCTCTGCAGCTTGAGCTAATGCCATTGCCAGGCCGATGTAGCACTGACGTGCGGCATTGTCAAAATTTTGTTCTATGGTTTGTGAAGCGAAAATGGCTTTTATCTTATCGGTATAACTTTTAAATTGTCCGTCCGGCAAGCCTCTTTGCCTTGTGGTATAATCGTATATCGTATCTATACGTTCATCTGTATAATTGTCCCAAGCTGCAAATACAAGGACATGTGAGCAATCCATCATAGATTCAGGATTTAGAGAGCCTTCTTTTAATCTTTCTTTCATTTCCTGATTAGAAATAGCTAATACCCTATATTGCTGTAAGCCTGAAGATGTGGGTGCCAATCGGGCAGCTTCCAGAATCTTGTATAAATCCTCCTCGCTTACCCTTTTTGTTGGGTCATAAGCTTTTGTGGCGTATCGCCAATTAAGATTTTCAATTAATGACATATTTAAATTTTGTATTATGTTAGTTAGAATGTTTTTTTAATAACTATTCTAAGGTTTTAGAAAATTATCCTGTTCGTAGCTCGGGTTTGGATACTTGTAAAAACCTTCACCGGTGGACACTCCGAGTTTATTTGGCTCTATAAAATTTTTTCTGATGAATTCTTTTCTTTTGATCCAAGTATTCTCACCAGTCTTCTCTACATTATTGGTGATAACGTTATATGCAGTAGTCATTCCGATGATGTCCAAAAGGGCGAAAGGTCCGATATGCCTGTTTCCAATTGGTGTTAGTATCCAGGTTTTATCAATACTCTCTACATCTCCGACCCCATCTATCAACAAATCCAATGCGGTCATCAGCCACGGAACTGATAGTGCATTCATAATATAGCCGGGATTTTCTTTCTGAATGACAACTGGTACCATCCCAATTGTTTTTGCAAATGCAAGAATGATTTCGATGTTTTGGGGATCCGTGCTGGCATGACCCATGATTTCTACAACGTTGTACTTCCAGACCAGGTTAGCAAAGTGCAGTGCCAAAAATTTCTTTGGCCTGCCTGTTTCAGCAGCAAAATCACTTGGGAGCAGTGTGGAGGAATTCGTACAAAAAATGGTTTTTTGCGGTGCCAGTGTACTTAATTTGACATAGAATTCTTTCTTTACTTCCAGGTTTTCAGGTACGGCTTCTATGGTAATATCTGCATCTGCAACAGATCCTGCGAGATTTGTAGTATAACTTATATTATTGAAAGCGTTATCCAAATCCTCATCAGTGGCATCGATATCGGTCTTATAAGATTCACGTAGGTTCTTAAACCTTTTACGGGCATTTTCAAGGAATTCATCTTTGATATCATATAAAGTGACTTTATGGCCGTGAAAGGCTGTTTGAAACGCTATTTGCGCACCCAGTACGCCTGCGCCAAACACTGTGACATTTTTTATATCCATATTATTTGCTTTTAAAATTGAACATTATATTCTTTAAACTAAAAATTCATATTTCAACAACTCTATCACCTTACCGCAGAATGAATTAGCTACAATGGTTCGCACATATCTCAAAAAATCCATTTGGACTTTCATTGTATTGTGCACTTAAATTGACGCAGATTGCTCAATTGAAGATAGAACTTGGTGCAATGCTGCTGCATCCTCAAATGTGGGGGCGTTATGGGTATTCTTGCGGATATCACCAGCTGCAAGTCTGTAAATGGCGGCAACATTTCTAACTAAAGGATCATTGGGTAGCCCTTGGTACATTTCAATAGGTGGAGTCAAGTTTCTCAATTCTTTTTCGCCGCTTTTCTTCCCAAGTATGTTAAGTCTTAACAGTTGGGCGTGTCCTGAAGTACCGGTAACTTGTATATCTCCTTCGGTTCCATTAATCTCCCATACTAGGCTGGTTGCGTTGATACCGCCACGATAATGAGCAGAAAAAGCAGCTCCGCTTTTAAATGCACCAATAACCAGTATTTGGTCTTCAGTTGTTTTAGATTTAATTTCGTCTGTATCGGTTACTTTTACAGAGGTGAAATTATTGTACATTTCTGTCTTAAATTTCCCAAATCCTCCCAATACTTTTATGACACCTGCTAAGGTGTGCGCGAATGGAACTGTAAATAATGTCGCTCCAAATGACTTATCATTAATATAGTAATTGTGAGAAATTACGTTATCCCCCCAGTTGTTAACAGAACCGTTCAAGGTAGAAGATAAAACCCTCCCCACATATCCCTCATTAACGAGTTGCTGTAGATAAAGCAACTCTGGAGCAGCAACTAGTTGAGTGCCGACCACGGCGACTACATTTTTTTTGGCGGCTAATGCAGCCAATGCTTTTGTTTCTTCCAGGCCATTGCCCAATGGATGTTCACAATAGACGTGCTTACCGGCTTCCAATACAGCCTTAACCAATTCATAGTGATGAGGCACCTTGACGGTGATAACCACCAGGTCGATTTCATTTGATTGTATCAATGCCTGAGCATTTGCAAAAGCTAAGGGAATCTGGAAAGCTTCTGCTGATCTTTTGGCGCTCTGGTAAGTAGAGTTTGCAACCCCTACAATTTCAAACTCTTCAACCAACGTTCGCAATGCAGGTATATGAGCGGTTGAAGCCCATTGTTTGTCTGGATTTAACCCAATAAATCCAATACGAATTTTCGATTTATTCATTCTCTTTTATTTTTCACACTCTCAATAATGATTATTGAGTTCATGCGGTGTCAGATTATAGTCGTTTATAAGATTCATTACGTAAAGTATAGTCTCGTTCAGCATTCTACTCCTTAATTTCGGATCAGCATTTGACAACGTATAATTCAAGCAAATATGCCCATGCATTACTGCTATGGCAGTCTGGCTTTTATGTAAAAGGTATTCTTCTGTACATACTTTCTTGCCGCACAGATTTTTCAGCGTTTCACTTAAAAAATTCAGAAATAGTCCCAACTCTTTGAATTGTGTAAAAGGATCGGTGCAAGTGCTACCAACCTCCCACATTAAATTATACATTTCTTTCTCGTCAATCGCAAAGTTCCAACATGTGGTCACTATTGCCGTCAACCTTTCTTCCGGGTTGGTCAGCTTTCTACAATTTTTCTCAATACATCCATTAAATTGCTGATAGCATAATTCGCATAGAGCAATTAAAATGGCTTCTTTATTTTTAAAGTAAGAATATATTACTGGTGGAGAGTACTCAATGCGGTCAGCTATTTTTCGCAGGCTTAGGGATTGGCGTCCATCATTTTTTAAAATAGCAAGGGCTGCGTAAAGTATGTCTTTACGCAACTCGCTCTTTAATCTGGCTATCCTTTCTTTGCTGCCCATTATTATCTATGCTGAATTACAAAATACTTAGAAAGTAAACTCACTGACTGTTTCCTGTGCTTTAGATAAGGCAGTTTCTTTAACTCCGGGGATAGCTGTTCCCTCCACCCTGAAGGCTGTGAGGTCTGTCAAGCCGATAAATCCCAGGATTGCCCTTAGATAGGGTTCTGTAAAATCATAGCTCTTCATTGGCTCTTCGCTATATATACCCCCTGAGGCGATGGCCAGATATACTTTTTTATCGGTTAAGAGACCTATCGGTGCATTATCTACGTAGCTGAATGTCTCGCCAACACGCGCCACGTAATCGATCCATCCCTTTAAACTGGCCGGAATACCTAAATTGTATATGGGTAAACCAATTACGATAAAATCAGCTTCTTTCAATTCAGTTATAGCCTGCCCGGAACGGCCAAACACTTCTCGCTGGATTGCAGTGTGATGTTCGGCAGGTGTAAAAAATGCCTCAAAATGTTTGGCTTCAAGATAAGGGAAATGTGACTCCGACAGGTCGAGTTTATTAACCTGGCTGTCAGGATAAGCATTTTTTAAGTTCTCAACGATTGTGTTTGATAACTGACTGCTGGAAGATGTTTCTCCGTGGATGCTTGAAATGATGTGCAATATTTTTTTCATTTTTCTTTATTTTTAGTTATAATGATTTCTGTGGGACTACCTTTAGTAAGCGCTAGCAACTAATAAGTGCGACGCTCTAATATTTTATGCTCTATTTAATTTATGATAGTATCGGTGGGATACGATTAAGAAAATAAGTGGTAATAATGGTGTTATCGCCGCTCCAACGCCGTCAACAACGGTATGTGCAATGATTGCCGACATAAAAACAATACCATAAGCGGCATAAGCCCATTCTTTTATTATTCTGGGAACAGCAGGGATAAGTAAAAGTGGAATGCCTATAATTTTGCCGATAGCCAGCTCAACTTTAAAATAGTCGGGAAAGCCTAAATGCCTGAACGCTTCTCCCATAGCATCTGTAAAGTAAAGGAAGGCAGAGGATGCACCGGTCAGGATTGTTAGTGAAGTGGACACCCAATAAATGATTTTGTCTTTTCTCATATTTTTTAATTATTGTTTGTTTAACTATGCAAAGTTACCTACATTTGCTATCCAAAAGATATTACTATCCCATTGGATAGCACTATCCAATGGGATAGTAATACATCACATTATGATCACAGATAAAATAAATCAAGAGAAAAAACAGGAGTGCGTGAAGGCAATTCTACCTGTTAAGGACGCTTTAGAAGTTTTAAACGGGAGATGGAAAATACCCATCATTATATCGCTAAAATTTGGAAATAAGCGATTTAAGGAAATATCGAGGGATGTTCAGGGTATTACTGACAAAGTGCTCTCAAAAGAATTGAAGGCCTTGGAGGTAAATCAACTTATAGCTAGAACAGTCTTTGATACTTTTCCCCCGACCGTAGAATATTCCTTGACCGAACACGGCTTTTCACTACATAACGTTATAACGGCACTTGGCGAATGGGGTACGAGTCATAGGGAAAAGATTATTGGAAAATAGCGTAAACCTTTCCAATGGTAAAGTGCAAACAACCATGCCACGATATATCATTTCTGCTGCACCAAATGCTGCAAGTTCATGTATTTCTTAATACGTTTTGCGCCGTATGGCTTCCTTGTATCTATCTTATAAATGGCGTTATAATAAATGAGCTTTGAAACAATTACTGGTTTCTGATATTTGAAAAAATGGATTTTTTTCCTCCACATTTTTAAATCCCTTATTTACAACATATTCCTTAACTTCTGACAAACACTTAAGAATGTTATCTATAACAGCTTCTCTCCGATGTAATGAACAATCGGCCCCAATCTCTAATTCATTGATTGCGGTTTCCAGTTTAGTTCGTGTCTCATTATAAAATTTATTCATTTAGTTATTTGAAATCATGGCATTCTTATCTGTTACTAAATTTACAAACTACCTTATGTATTCGGATCTGCACTATTTTAGAAATAGTCAGGCGTCATTAAGTTGGACAATTGTCCTCAAACTAAATAGACATTTACTTGTCGCTATTAGCTTATCTTTAAATCATTATACAGATGCAACTAAATTGACCACTTTTACCTTAATAATTTTTCAGTTTTCGTCAGAAACTTTTCTACAGCATCTTCAAAATCTATATCCATCCGGTCGGCCAAAACCGCCAGCCACCAGACACATTCGCCCAATTTGTGTTCCAGCTCGGTATCCGTGTCCTTTGCCGGCCAACGTATTTGCTGAGACATTGTGTGGCGACCAACTAAACCCGCATCTGTTAAAAACGCCAGGGCATCTTCCTCAACAGTCCATTCACTGCCATGGTGCCGTTTCTCTAATTGATGATAGGCTGCCCTGATGTCCTTTGAGCGTCCGACAATTTCTTTAATATCCATAGTCTATATTCTTATAATGATTTTTTACCAGGGCAAAGCGCCATTAGGCCCGAAAAATTTACCGCTTAAGGAAATGTCTTTCATCAGGGCATATTCAGCAATTAATTCAGCTGCACTTTCAGGTGTCGCAGTCCCGGTATTGTTGTTCAGGTCTGTTTTGATGTGGCCTGGTTCTATGGCAATGACAGGGATGCCAAATGGTTTCAGCTCTTTTGCAAACGCTACGACAAACGCGTTCAATGCCGTTTTGGAACTTGAATAGCCAGCGAAATTTACCTGCCCGTAGACGGTACTTTCATCACCTGAAAGCGCGAGCGAACCGACAATACTGCTGATCATAACGATACTTGCATCTGGTGCAGATTTTAATAACGGAAGTAACTGCTGGGTTACGCGGACCGGGCCAAATGTATTCGCCTCATATTGTTTCCTGATCGAGGAAATGGGTTCTTCGCTCGGCGCTACTGAAAGGTCTTCGGCAAATCCTGCGTTATTGATAAGAATATCCAGTTTGCTTAGGTGTTGCTTCAGATATTGTGCGGCTGCAGCCACACTTTCATCATTGGAAACGTCCACTTGCAACACGTGCACGTCCAGGTTTAGCGCTTTCAGAATACCATGCGCTTCTTTTCCTTTATGCATGTCCCGAACACCCATCCACACCTGAAAACCTTTTTCTGCCAGGAGCTTTGCCGTAGCAAAACCGATGCCTTTATTGGCACCGGTTATGAAAGCTGTCTTATTATTATCCATTATTTTCAATGGTTTTTGGGTCAATGGTATTGGGTGCTGCGTGATGTGACAGATCACCGACTAAGGTAATCACCAGTTCACGAACAGAAAAATGCCATTTGCCGTTCGTTTTTTTGAACAGATCATGATAACGTGCGACAGCAACAGGCTGTAACGGAAAATCGCGTTCAGCATCCTGCTGAAAAATAGTAAGGTAGGACACTGCGGTCGCTTCCTCTTCCTGAATATCCAGGACTGTATTGGTTGTAACGTGAGCTGTTCTTGGCGTACCATCTGCATACACCTGAAGATTTTGCGCCAATTGGCGGGCTATGTTTTCTTTACCTTCCATAACGTTGCCTGGTGCGATGATCTTTCCATCGGCAAATAGTTCGCCTACTTTTTCAAAATTTCCCTGGTCAAGATAGTGGGTATATTGTCCAATCAGGTTTAGGATCTGTTGTTCGTTGCTCATAAAGCTTTTATTAAATTGATTAAAAATATGTTGTTTTTATGCTGTAATGTCAATCAGGCGAGTATCCGGAATATCAGAGAGAATCGATACGCCATAAGCCGAACCCGGCGACTGGTAACCGATCTTAAAATCGTTGTTCAGGATACGGTTGGCTACCGCCACAACCGACAAGGGTGTGAGGGTATAACCCGATGGCGCATCCACAGCCGCGCGGAATAGTTCCCCGTTTTCTCCGACCACTTCAGCAGCAAGGCCATTTCGGCCGGCACCGCGTTCTTCGGCGGTTGGACCATCAGGCAGCGTTTCCGGGTTGAGGTCGGGTAACCCTGCAGCCGGTAATTTCAGTGAGAAAAACTCTTCGATATTCGGGATCTTCGTTGATCTATAGGAAAGGACAATGCCGCCTAAAGGCGTTGGCAGGCATTCTTCCTTGCGGTCTACAAAACGGAACACTTTAGGGCCGGCATGGGGGTTGACAATGATCTCATTGTCCTTCCGTATCAATATTCCCAGATCGGCTATGTTTTTACTGCTGATCACAGAACCTCTGGAAAATCCGCCAAAGTGCCGGAACCCTACTGAAAGCTTTTGCGGATTTGTAACCTTGCCTGCCACATAAACTGCCAGTGCATCGTAACTTACAAACAGCCCGGCACCTGCTATTAATTGGATATTCGCTTCTTTTGCTTTCATGTCCATGCTTTCCGCCAATTGATAGGTATCCAGTTCGGCGCTGATGTCGAGGTAATGCACGCCTGATCGCAGGCACGCCGTCATTGCCTGTACTGCGGTAAACTTAAACGGGCCCGCAGCGTTAATCAGTACCTTTTTGTCCGCTAAAGCCGTTTTCCAGCCGTTTTCGTCTTCTACGGTAAATACGTGATACGCAACCTCTAATTCCGAAGCTAAATCCTGTATTTTGTCTTGTTCTCGTCCCGCTATTTCAAAATCTAGCCCTAATTCTTTAGCCCTTGCCGCAATGATTTTCCCGGTATATCCTGCTGCCCCGTAAATGAGCATTTTATTCTTTATCATCTGTAATATTGTTTAAAGTGCATAGCTTAAAAAGTGGTAGGTATAGTGCCTCCGTCTATCACGTAATTTGTACCCGTGATATAGGAAGCTTTAGGGGAAGAAAGAAAGCCTACCAAATGGGCAATTTCCTCCGGCTGTGCCAACCTGTTCATCGGGACACCGCCAAGGCTGTCCATGACCAATTGTTGTGTTTCGTCAAAACTTTTCCCGATAGCGGAAGCGTAATTATGGAGAAAGGCTTTCATTGCTGTCGTATTGACCATTCCGGGGGAAACAGCGATCACCCGAATACCTTTTATAGCTACTTCATTGGCCAGTGCTTTACTGTAATTGTTCAGTGCCGCTTTAGAAACACCATACGACAAGTTGGAGGCATACAACGGCAGCTTACCGTTAAGGGAAGAGATGTGGATCACCACGCCCGTGTTCCGTTCGATCATCGACGGAACAAGAGCCTTGTCCAGTTTTATGGCTGCCAGTAAATTCAATTGCAGGTCGTTTTCCCAGTCCTCGTCGGACAAGACGCTAAACCCACCCGCCGGGGCCGATGTGCCGCCCACATTATTGATCAGGATGTCCAAGCTTCCGAATTGGTTCAATACCTGTCCCGCTAGTTCGCTGATGCTATCACTATTCGTCACATCTGCTTGAATAAAATGATAGGGCAGCTTTTCCGCTGGCTCGTGTCTTGCCGATACGATTACCGTTGCCCCTAACGAAGCCAGTTCGTCAGCTATCGCTTTACCGATGCCCTTAGTTCCACCAGTAACGAGTGCGGTCTTACCGCTTAGTTCTTTTGTTATTTTTTCCATTGTTGATAGGTTTAAAGTCCGAATATGCCGCCTGAAACGAAGATCTGTTCGCCGGTTACAAAGCCGGCCTCGTCAGAAGCTAAGAAAACAGCCACTTTGGCGATATCTTCGGGCTGCCCGATGCGGCCAAGCGCCGTATTGGCAATAACTTGCGCCTCGAATTCGCTACCGATAAAGCCATTGGTATGCGTACCCTCTGTTTCGATAGCGCCCGGTAAGAGCGAATTGATGCGGATATTCCTTCCTGAAAATTCTTTGTATAAGGCAATGGTGATGGCATCCAGGGCTGCATTCGTGGCAGAATAGACCGAGCCCGTTGCTATGGGTGTCCTGCTTGAACCCGAGCTTATGTTTATGATGTTGCCGCCTTTGTCTCCAAATAGCTTTAAGGCCCCCTGTATCGCAAATATGGAACCCAGCACATTTACATTGAACTGACGGTGAAAGGAATCGGCGGTTACCTGCTCAATAGGCAGGTATTCAAAAACACCGGCGTTGTTCACCAGTATGTCCAGCCCGCCAAAAGCTTTCTGGGTTTCTTCAAAGATCTTGTTTACATCCGCTTCTTTCGATACGTCGCCTTGTACGGCAATGGCTTTGCCGCCGGCATCCGTTATCTGTTTTACTACTTTTTCTGCACCTTCCTTACTGGAGGCATAATTCACCACGACTTTAGCGCCCTCGGCGCCAAAATGCGCTGCTATGGATGCCCCGATACCTTTAGAAGCCCCTGTTACAAGCGTTACTTTACCTGTTAGTCTTTTTGCTATTGTTTCCATTATTGATTATTGCTATTATTATTGGAGCGAACGCTCCATATTTAGTTGAAAAAAATTATATGCTCGTTACCGGGTCGCGAAGGATGGTTTGCAGGTGCGCCTGGCTTTGGCCCTTTTCAAAATTAACCAGGTGGATCTCGTGGTGCATGCCTGATTTTTTTAGTCCGTTTGCTGTTGCAAACTGTTGCAGGATGGGCAGGGTTTCCAGCTCCCCGGCAAAAGGTCCGCGATGCAAAAGCTGTACACACGTTCCCGCAGTATATTCAAAACGCTCAAAGGCGCTGGCAAATGGAATATCCTGCCTTTCCCCGGCAACTTGCCTGATGTGTTCATCGGTAACAAATTCAGGGATGCGAATGGCAATCCTGTAACGGAGCAACGCCAGGTCCACCGTTGTGTAAAAGTCGCCGATATCTACATAACCTACTTTGTCTTCATCAAACCAGTAGAATATTTCTATGACAGTACCGGTAAATGCGTTGCCCGTATGGGCAAAGCTCTTTTGCAGTGCTTTGTTAAATGCCGCAATGGCCTTTTTCTTTGCATAAAAGGCATCGGTGCCCGGACTGCCGCTTCCTAAAATGGAAACATAGCTTGCCCTGGCTATTTTTACGATTTCCGGCTGGCCGCTTGCGGTGTAATAATCTGTATATTGCTGTTGTAGATCCATGTGTTGATAATTTAGGAACGAATGCTCCAGATTTAAATAAAAAATTTATTGGCTGATCTGCCGGATTAAAAATTCAGCCATTTTCCTGATCCTCGTTTTGTCCTTGTGGATGATAAAAGATTCATGCCAGCCGGTAAACTGGTTGATGATGTAGTCGGTCAGCATCTCTGCATCATCACTTACCCTGATCTCCTTTAGCTCAATGGCTTTGCTAATCAGGCCTATCAGCAGGTTGTACGTAAATTCGTTGTCCGCTTTTATAATACGCTGCACCGCTTCATCACCTATGGCGACTTCAAAAGTAGTTTTAATGGTAAGGCAACTGTTTGGCTCGTTGGTAATGGCATATACAGAAGAATTGACAAATTTCTCGATTGCTTTCAACGGTGATTTGATGGGCTGCAACAATTTTGTGGCGCTGTCCATCCTTGATTCCGTATAATACTTTATTGCTTTAATAAAAAGTTGGTGCTTATCGCCGAGCGTATTATAAAAGCTACTGTTGCTGATGCCCATAGCTTCGGTAAGGTCACGGGTGGACGCACCGTTATAGCCTTTCTTCCAAAAGACATCCATTGCTTTTGAGACTGCTAACTTTTCATCGAATTCTACATTTCTTGCCATAATAGAGTGCAAAGATATAAATTATTCTGGAACATACGCTCCTGAAATATTTAATTATCCTATCAGATCGGCTTTTGCTGCTGCGATCTTTCCCTCCCTGAAGGTAAAATCAAATGTCCCGCCTATTTTCCCCTCGGGAAAGTCGCCTGTAAATTCTACTTCAATGTGAGCTTCATTTTCGCTGATGACCTTCAGGCTTACAAGCCGTGTCTGAGTTTTGTAGCCAATGAAATAGCTTTCAAAATAGTCCTTGATGCCCGGATGCCCTCTGAAAACCCGCCCTACGGAGGGGTCATCAAGAACAGCGTTGATGTGCCATTTTTCCAGATAAATTTTTGTATTGTAAGCGTTACTTACAGCAATAAAATCCTGTATAAAGAGGTTAATATCCATAGTATCTTATTTTGTCCACATTGGCTGTAGCTTCAGGATCTGTTGCTGTACCGGGCAATGCTCCGAATGCGCCCCGCGTAAATAGCCAATGCTCATTAAAAATTCGTTTACTATCTCCCCGCCTGTAAAGCGGAATGTTTTTTTGAACAGCTTTACCCACTGGTCTTTTGTTTTCGGGTGGTGGTGTTCCAGCCATTTTTCAAATGAGCCAAACTCTTTTTGTAAGGCAAGAATGGTTTTTGCATTTTCTATGGCGGCATTCACTTTTAGCTTGTTCCGGATAATCCCTGCATCAGCCAAAAGCCTTTCCCTTTCGGCCTCGGTATATCCCGCCACTTTTTTGATGTTGAAATTGTCATAGGCCTGACGGAAGTGCTCCTCCTTTTTCAGTATGGTTTCCCAACTCAACCCCGCCTGGTTGATCTCCATAATTAACCTGCCAAACAGTTCGTTGTCATCGTGGATAGGAAAGCCGTAATGGTTGTCGTGGTAGTTTTTATGAAGGCTTCTGTTAGGCTCCTTCATTGACGGTATATAGCTGCAATAACTCATTGTTTATGATTAATTAATTCTACTGCAAAGATGCACTAAAGCAGCCTGATAGGATTCGCCGAAACGGGTCATTTCCTCGCCGTTTTGACGATTCTGTTATTTTTCCAGATCACCACAGAAAAGCTCGTTCACATGAATGGTGTCCAGAAACTCCCGTTCCTCTATGATCAGGCCGCCTTCCAGTTTCATGAGTACCACGATCTCGTTATCGTAGACCTTGCCGTCAACACGTACCGCATAATTATTCAGGTGTACAGCCACATTATTTCCTTCGGCAATTATTGACCGGATGGATATTGTCACACCTTTCGGAAAACGTTCCTGCAATAGTTTAAAAGTATTGCCCATATCTTCTGGCGTTCGCCAACCTCCCAAAGACCAGGAGTTTTCTCCACTGATCCAATAAGTAGCATCTTGGGATTTGTATTTTGGTAAATCTTCAAATCGGCCGTCTGTCACAGCCTGGTAGTACGCTTTTACGATTTCTCTTGCTTCCATTTTTATATGTATAATTTAAACTGCCAAATATCCTCCATCTATTGTCAAAACACTTCCAGTCATAAAGGGCGATTGTCCCGATCCAAGATAATAAATGCCATTGGCAATGTCTTCGGGCGTACCCAAGCGTTTCATTGGATGGATTGCTTTGGCATTTTCTAATGAAAATTTGCCGGTATCGATGAAATATTGAAACAGCTCGGTATGGATGGTGCCTGGTGCAATTGCGTTGATTTGGATTCCCATCTCTGCATACTCTAAAGCCGCACTTTTGGTGAGCCCCACCACGGCGTGTTTGCTTGCGGCGTAGAATGCACCCATCTTGATACCGTTGAGCCCCGATACTGATGCAACATTGACTATAGCTCCCGACTTCTGTTTGTCCATTACTTGTAGCGCATATTTCATCGCATAATAAAGCCCGAAGACATTAGTGTCAAAAGTTTCTTTTAACGCTCCCGTTTCGGATTGTGCTAACTCTCCACCTTGAAAAGGTGCAATACCTGCATTGTTGACCAATACATCTAAACAGCCAAATTGTTCTACGCTTTTTTTTATCAGATTTTCGACCTGAATTTCCTCGGTTATGTCTGTTTGTATAAAAATACATTCAGCAGTATATTTTTCTTTTATCTCATTGGCCACTTCTTTGCCTTTTTCTTCGTTTCTACCCGATAAGACAACTTTATAGCCTTCCTGGGCAAACTTTTCGGCAGTGGCTTTACCCAATCCGGTGCTTCCGCCAGTTATGACAACTGTTTTTTCATTTTTTCTCATTATAGTATTATCAAATTATAGAGCAAGCTTCGGCCTAATTTGTGCCATTAAACTTCGCCAACCTGTATTATGTTATTTCAAATCCCTTTTTCCTAATTGTCTTGTTTAATCTATTTTCATTATAATATTTTATGGTACAGAATTCTGGGCAATCAGATAACCAATTCTTCACTTAAGTTAATTTTACTGCGCTTTTTTTGATTATGGTAAGATAGATCCTTAGGTATATCTTTTCCATCAAAAGGAAAATACCGGTAACAAAGCGAGCCGACATCATATATATCACATTGATAGGTACCACAGGATGTCGTATAATCCAATGGAAATTCTTCCATCTGTTCCAGATAGTCCATAGATAATAGGACATACGCATCAGAAGGAATGCTATTCTTTAATAACCGGTGGGCATCTACAAGGATGTTTCCGTAGAGTTTGCTGAAGCGGTCTATTTTAAATTCTTCCATATGCCCGTAGTGTGCGATCGCTTTTAGCTCCAATTGGCCGACTTCGGGTAATTCCGGCCGGTACAGCTGGAGGACTTTTTTAAATGCCTTGCGCATCCGGGTGAACTGTCCCAAAATAGCTGCTATCGATGGTGGGCCTCCCATCCGATAAAATAAGATCGCATCACCTTCTATTTCAGAAATTCTGAAAGAAAGATGGTTGCTTTCAATGATTCCATTGAGCAGGCGGCGAATGATGGTTAGTCCTTCAGTTGGATCGATTTTTCTGATAAACTGTGAATATCCGCTAATATCCACAATGAAGACCATACCCTGATTATCTTTTGACATAAGCATATTTTTAATACTGTAAAGTTGGCTGTTATCGTCCTGAAAAACTTAGCCGAATTCACCTTATACTTAGCCCGTTTTCCTGATCGGATCAGTTAAACGACTGCCTGAACTGAACCGGTGACATATTCGTTTTTTTCTTGAAAAGCCTGTTCAGCGACTGGGGCTGCTCAAAACCCAGCATATAGGAAATCTCTGCAACGCTCAGGTGCGAGGTGGTGAGCAATGTTTTGGCTTGTTCAATCAGACGATCCTGAATATGGCCCTGTGCACTTTGCCCCGTGTATAAACGCAGCAGGTCGCTCAGGTAATTAGGAGACATGTGTAACTGCTCAGCAAAATATTTTACATTCGGCAGGCCTGACTCCAGAAGTTTGCCGGAAGAAAAATAGGATTCCAGCATCGTTTCAAATTTGACCACATAGTGCTCGTTGTTGGACTTCCTTGTGATGAACTGGCGGTTATAATACCGGTTTCCATATACCAGCAAGAGCTCAATGAAAACTACTATGGCCTCCTGGCTGAACCTGTCAATATTGTTGTTGTATTCCTGCATGATACCGGCCATCAGGCTGCGGATATGCACCTTTTCCCTTTCAGACAAAAACAATGCTTCATTTACCTCATAATCAAAGAATGCGTAATTCTTTAATTTTGAAGCCAGGGGAAATGAGCGGATAAAATCCGGATGGAAGACCAGCGAGAACCCCTCGGTCACCGGAGAACTTCCGCGTTCAACCGTCAATACCTGGCCGGGCTTGATGAATGACATTACCCCTTCCGTAAAGTCGTAGTGCTTTGGTCCGTACCGTAACACGCAATCCGGATTCTGCTTGATGGAAATGAAGTACAGATCCATTACAATGGAGATATCTTCAGTTGGATTGACATAGGTGACCGCTGAGAAATCAATAATGCTTACCAGCGGGTGCTGCGGCTTGTCCAGTTCAAGAAGCCTGTGATATTCTGTGATTGAAGTAATTACTGTGAAATTTTGATTTGACATGGTCGTTCGATTAAATTTTAAACCTGACTAGATTAACTTAATAATAGAAAACAAGCGGTCGAAAAGATCCTACCGCATGATTTCCCTAGCATAATGGTGCTATTACATAGTTTGTCTATTGCCGCTCTGGGTAGTCCCCAGGGGAAGGATCGATTCGAGGCGTACTATTTCCGCGGCGCTCAGTTCAATAGCTGCTGCGCCAATATTCTGTTCGAGATATTTCAACTTCCGGGTACCGGGAATGGGCACATGTCCTTTGGCAATACTCCAAGCCAGTGCCAGCTGGGCCGTGGTCGCACTCTTTTCAGCTGCCATTGCCGCCAGCTGGTCGACCAGTTCGAGGTTCTTCATAAAATTCTCCCCCTGGAAGCGCGGATAGTTCCTGCGTGGGTCTTCCTGTGGGAAATCTTCCGGGCTTTTCAGCTCACCGGTGATAAAACCCCTGCCCAAGGGAGAATACGGGACGAGCCCGATGCCCAGTTCCTTTAAGACCTCCGTGGTACCGTCCTCATCCAGGGTCCGCTCAAATAACGAATATTCTGTCTGAAGCGCCGTGATGGGGTGGATCGCATGGGCACGCCTGATGGTCTCCTTTGTTACCTCGGAAAGGCCGATGTAACGCACTTTCCCTTCCTGAACCATATCTGCCATCGCCTCTATGGTTTCTTCAATCGGCGTGTCGGGATCCAGGCGGTGAAGGTAATACAGGTCGATATAGTCCGTTTGCAGGTTTTTAAGTGAGCGCTCCAGTGCCAGCCTGGCGTAGGCTTTGGTGCCATTTCGCCTTCCGGTCATTTGCTCCTGGTCATTTATCTCAAATCCGAACTTGGTGGCGATGATTACCCGGTCACGTTGGCCTGCGACAGCTTTGGCTATCAGCCGTTCACTTAGATGAGGACCATAGATATCCGCCGAGTCCAGAAAATTGACTCCAAGTTCAATTGATCTTTGGATAAGCGCTATGCTTTCCTGCTGGTCCGCTTTACCATAGATAAATTGTTTATCACTTCCGGCTAGGTTCATGCAGCCCAGTCCCAGAACCGGCACTTCAAGGCCCTGGCTTCCTAATTTTGTCTTTTTCATTTTTAATAATTTTAAACAGCAGCGATTGTAGTTTTAACTGCTGGGGTACACTACTTTTAATACGCTTAGAAGGACTGTGAAATATTGCGGTCGCCGGTATTGGTGCCCAGCGGGATAATACGCTCGATACGGCCCATGTCCTCCCTGCTGAGTGAAACCTCTGCTGCTGCAATATTCTGCTCGATATATTTCACCCTTTTTGTACCCGGTATCGGTGTTACGCCTTTGGCAATCACCCAGGCAATCGATAACTGCGTTTCGGTGATCCCTTTTTCCGCAGCTATTTTTTTCAGTTCCTCGACCAGTTCTATATTCTTGTAAAACTGTTCCCCCTGGAAGCGGGGTATGGACCTTCTGAAATCATCCGCATCAAAATCGTCGGGCGTTTTGATCTGCCCGGTCAGAAATCCCCTTCCAAGTGGCGAATAGGCTACCAGTCCTATACCGAGTTCCCAGGTAGCCTGGTATACGCCATCTTCTTCGGCAGTTCGTTCAAAGAGGGAATATTCATTTTGGACAGCCGTGATGGGAAAGGTCTTATTTGCCCTTCGTATGAGTTCATCTGTCACTTCGGAAATACCAATATACTTGATTTTGCCTTCCTTTACCAGCTCTGCCATTGCACCGATGGTTTCTTCAATGGCAACCTCCGGATCGGGGCGGTGAAGGTAATACAGGTCGATCACGTCCGTCTGTAAGTTTTTCAGCGACCGTTCCACTGCTTTTTTCACATAATCCGGTCTGCCATTGATGCGCCAGGTAACCTGATCGTTGCTGTCGATCTCGAATCCGAACTTTGTTGCAATGATATATTTATCCCTGCTGCCTTTAATTGCATTCCCTACCAGGCGCTCATTAAGAAGAGGACCGTACAGATCTGCGGTATCCAGGAAGTTGCCTCCCAGTTCAAGCGAGCGGTGTATGGTTGCTATCGATTCTTTTTCGTCTGCCTTACCATAAGTATTAAAGCCAACGGACGTGCTCATTCCCATGCAGCCCAGGCCTATCAATGGGATCTCCAATCCCT
Organism: Sinomicrobium soli; assembly: GCF_003285545.1. Lineage (GTDB taxonomy): Bacteria > Bacteroidota > Bacteroidia > Flavobacteriales > Flavobacteriaceae > Sinomicrobium. Next base: position 240,704 of record NZ_QLNV01000008.1, read on the forward strand.
GCGTTCCTAATTTTCTTGTTTTCATCTGACTTTGATTTTATATTGATTGCTGATATAATGCCCTTCAATCCCTTTGCGAGCAAGTCTTACTATCAGGCTATAGATGCATTATCCCTTTTTATGAAGCGTTATATGTTGTCGAAAATTCCGTCACATATGCAGTGAATTTTCGCTCACCGTCCACCGGTGCCCCTGAAGCAAAGAAATCTCTGCTCATGAGGCCCGAGCCTATGGCGGAACCCATTTCTGCATAACCATCTGCTACGGAATCAGATAACCCGGCGCTGGTAATCGCTTCACGAACCTGTTGATCGGTAAAAGCAGTCCATTGAAGATCATCTTTGCCAATCGATGCCCCAAGCAGCGAAGCGGCTTCTCCAGCCTGGTAAATGTCGCTTACGATATATTTTACCTGCTGTCCATTGTCTGTGCCGGTAAGGGATTCAGCGGCGGAATCGGCAATATCCTTTGGATGTACGAGCGGCAGGATGGTATCGCCCGGATAATTGCCCCCTATAATACCCATCTGGCGAATAGTAGGTATATCACGAAAATAATTATAGTAAAAAAATCCTGCCCTTAGGATGGTAACAGTAACATCTTCCATTCCCAGGAACAGGTGCTCGACCTGGTGCAGTGCTTTAACCGGACCCGTACCCGATGGCTGGTCAGCACCGATGCTGCTGAGCAGCACAACGCGTTTCACCTTTGCTGCACCTATGGCGGCATTATAGGCCTGTCCGATTTTCAAAATATCCGAATTGATATCCCTGCTCGTCATATCTGTCGGTACCATGGCAAAAACAGCGTCAGCCCCTTTAAAGGTATGTGTCAGAAAACCGGTGTCAGAAAGGTTACCGATTTCCGGTTCGGCTCCAATTTGCACGATGGTTTCCGCTTTACGCGGATCGCTGCTGATGATCGTCACGCGGTGCCCTTCCCGGATTAGCTGCTCGGCCAATAGCCTGCTTATATTTCCCAGGGAACCCGTAAGTGTTATGTCCATATCATGAAATTTATTTGATGAATAATGAACAAAATTAAAGGAGCCATTACAGGGTAGTGTTGCCCAATCACCGATTAATGTAACCAAATACAGGAAAACAGGGGCGATACGTTAGTTCAATAACGATTTCTTATAGTCGGATGGTGAAAAGGAAGTTTTGCTTTTAAACAGTTTGTTGAAAGACTGGGGATGTTCAAATCCCAGGTGATACGCAATTTCGGCTATGGTCAGCTCATCTTTTGCAAGGTACTCTTTTGACTTTTCTATGACCTTTTCGTGGATGAACTGTTGCGCGCTCAATCCAACGAGATTTCGCAAAAGATCGCTAAGGTAGCGTGGTGTCACTTGGAGGCTCTCCGCCAAAGCATTTACGCTAGGTAGTCCAGTAAACAATGATTTGTCATCATTAAAGTAGTCTTCCAGCAGCTGTTCCAGCCTGGTAAGAAGATCATTATTGACAGCCTTTCTGGTCAGGAACTGGCGGTCATAAAAGCGGTTGGCATAATTGAGCAGTACCTCGATCTGTGAAATGATCACATCCTGGCTGAATTTATCGGTGCGTTCGCTGAGTTCCTCCTGGATGAACCGGTAGATACTGAGAATGGTTGCTTTTTCTTTTTCGGAAAGATATAGCGCCTCTGCTGCTGAATAGCTAAAATAGCCGTAATGCCTGATACCCGAACTCAACGGATAGGTCCTGAGGAAATCAGGATGTATGTGCAGTGTCATGCCGTCATAATTGGCTTCTTCGTCCTGCATCCTGATAAGCTGGCCGGGAGCGATGAATGACATTCCGCCTTCTTCAAAATCGTAGTAGCCCTGGCCATATTTAAGCCTACCGGAAAAACTTGTCTTGAAAGAGATCTTATAAAATTTCAGGATAATACCCTGTTCAAAATCTTTGGGATCGAACCGGGCCTCCCCGTAATTCATGATGCTGATCAGGGGATGGGATGGAGCCGGCTGTCCCATTGCTTTATGCAGTTGGGATAAGGAATTAAATATGACCGGTTGCTTTTTCATCATACAAATTTAAATAATTCATAAAAAGTAATTCCTGGTTGGCTAAAATCCGTCAAACAGGAATTACCATAATTAAAATATAAACTGGGCGCGGATCTTTTCAAACTGTCCTTCGGGTGTCAATTCCAGACGCTCTTTGTACAGGGCGATTGCATCATTACCTGCAATATACCTGAGCTGGGGCTTCCCATCGGTCGCCGCATCATATATGATTTGCGCCACATCCTCTGCTTTAGTATAATTGGCGATCTGCTCCTCACTGTAACCTTCGCTTACCTTTGCTACCAACTGGCCGTATGCCTCATGCATACCTCCTTGCAGGGACCGTCCTGCGAAGTCGGTCTGCATACCTCCGGGCGCTACGACTTTTACCTTGATGCCAAACTGCGCCAGTTCGTAGGCCAGGCCTTCTGAAAATCCATCTACCGCAAACTTGCTGGCGTTGTAAACAGAGCACGTCGGGTATCCCAATAAGCCGAAAGTACTGGTGACATTTATGAACGTCCCGCTTTTTCTTTCCCTGAAATAAGGAACAAATGCTTGCGTAATTTGAATAACACCCATTAAATTAGTCTGGATCTGCATCTGTATCTGTTCCGCTGTGAAGGATTCCAAAGGTCCAATAAGGCCGTAACCGGCATTGTTCAGGACCACATCAACTGAATTCGATTTTAAAATTTCAGCTATTGTTTCCTGGCTTTTTACGGTATCGGTAACGTCCAATCCTATTAAGGTTACGCTGGAATGGAGTTAGTACATTTGAGTGGAGACAGATTTAAAGATGAATAATTAAATTTGTTTACTATGGGAAATCGAATGTTTGATGAACATTTCAAAAAAATGGCTGTAGAGCTTTCGACGGCAAAAGGCTCGGTAAAAGCAGCGGCAGAGGAACTGGAAATGGATCCGAGTTTACTCAGTAAGTGGCGGAACGATCCCCGCTATAATGGGGGGCATATTGTAATAGATAAGCCCGGGCTTAGCGAAGAGGAGCAGAAGATACGCCGTCTTGAAAAAGAGCTGAAAGAAGCCAGAATAGAGCGCGACATCCTAAAAAAGGCGGTCAGCATCTTCTCCAAGGGAGATTGGAACGGTTCAGGTTCATAGCCTCCAACCTGAACAGGTATCCAGTTGAGAAGATGTGTAAAATGCTACTGGTAAGCAGTAGCGGTTATTATAAATGGGTAAAGCGCCCATTATCAAAGCGGGTGATGGAAAATGAAGCACTAACGGGTAAGATACGGCAGGTTTATGATGAAAGCCGGGGCATCTATGGCAGCCCAAGGATAACAAGACATCTGGTGAACCATGGCGTCCATGTATCACAGCCCAGAGTAGCCAGATTGATGAGAAAGATAGGGCTGAAAAGTATCACCAGAAAAAAATACCGGATATGCACAACTGATTCATCACACGGTTACCGTATATGTAAAAATCACCTTGACAGGGATTTCAGCACCCAGGAAATCGGCAGGAAATGGGTAAGCGACATGACCTATATCACAACCCGGCAGGGATGGCTGTACCTTACTACGGTGATGGACCTTGCCGATAGGAAAATCATCGGGTGGTCGTTGAGTGATGGCATGAAGGCCGGTCAAACGGTAATACCCGCTTTTAAAATGGCGCTGGCAAACCGTAAACCAAACGGAAGTTTTCTGTTCCATTCAGATCGTGGTGTACAATACGCATGTGATGAATTCAAGGCTCTACTGAAGAAATATTCGGTCCTGCAGAGCATGAGCCGTAAAGGCAATTGCTGGGACAACGCTCCGATGGAAAGCTTTTTCAAATCGATGAAATCCGAATGGACATACCATCATGAATATCTTGACACACGACAGGCATCAGTAGCTGTATTCGAATATATTGAAAGTTGGTATAACAGGAAAAGGCTCCATTCAGCACTAGGTTATTTAACACCAGCTCAGTATGAAAAATTGCTGTCAAGTGAGGCGGCTTAGGATTATAGTGTTAGGAAAAATCAACCTAACCTAAATACCAAAAAATGTCTCCACTTTTTTGTTGTAATTCCAGAACCGCCGTACCTTCCCAATGACCAGTACCAATTACCAACGGAGCAGTTTCGTCTGTACTACACTTCAACGTCTTCCGTTTCACAATCATTTGATGTTTGGATTTCGGATAGCTTTGGAAATGAAAAGCAGATAAGTTTTCAATTTAATAGTAGTGATTAGAATAGTAGCAAAAAGAAGTCCTGCCACAAAGCAGGATTTCTTTTTTGGAGTGATCGAAGCTAAATTTTTGTAAATTTATAAGATGGATGTTAAGTGATTTGTTATGGTTTCATCATTGGTTATAGGGATAATATTTTTGGTTGCAGGCTTGGCACTTCGTTACTGGGTTAACCGAAGAAAGTTTTACAGGCGCAGCCCTATGGGAGCAGAGGGCTTTTCTTCTTACGAAAGTTCGGTTTTCATTAAATTGATTGAAAAGGTTGGCAAATGGGTAGCTTATGCACTGATTATCTTCGGGCTATTGTCTTTATGGGTTTATTCCCGTGAGAAAAAAGATAAACAACGACAAGAAGTAAAAACGGAACAGCCTACACAACGCTGACACAATTTTCCGTAATCATTAAGTAAATAGGATAGCCCAAAAGGTTATCTGATTTTTTGTTTATGGCAAAAGTAAACCGCCAAATACTACCTTTCAAAGCCAATGGCTACAATATTTCCTATCCTCTGTATAAAAGCCTTGATAAATTCAACCTGCAAGAAAAAATAAGCAGACTGTGGAAGTTATTACCATACAAAAGTCCGATTTATTGACTTATCTGCTAAACTACTTCTTGCCAAATGGCAAGTCCTGGATATTTTAAAGGCTTGACCTTTGTAGCAGAAATTAAAAATGAAAAAATGAACAAGACAATCTTTATTACAGGAGCCTCTTCAGGATTAGGAAAAGCAACTGCCAAATTATTTGCAGCAAAAGGATGGACCGTCATTGCCACGCTGCGAAATCCAGAAAAAGAAACGGAACTTTCTCAATTGCCAAATGTACATCTTTTGCAATTGGACATCTGTAACACAAATCAAATCAAAGATGTTACTACAAAAGCAGAACAGATAAGTTCGGTGGATGTATTGTATAACAATGCCGGGTATGCGCTTGGAGGCGACTTGGAAGCTACATCTGCCGAACAAATCGAACGACAGATAAACACGAATTTTTTAGGAACAATTCTTGTCACCAAAGCATTTCTTCCTTATTTCAAGAAAAGAAAAAATGGCATTATTATTTCAACGAGTTCTATTGCTGCTTATATTCCTGAGCCTTTTATAGCTGTTTATGGAGCAACCAAGGCAGCTTTGGAAATGTGGACGGCAAGTATGAGTTTTGAACTGGAGAAAGTTGGTATTTCTATTAAGACAATCGTTCCAAGTTCTATGCAAACATCCTTCTTAGGCAATGCCGATATGGCTTTTGAACCGGATTATCAGGCAGATTTCAATAATTATATAGGCAAGTTAATGTCCGATGCAGATTCGGTTGCTGATAAACCAGAAGACATCGCAAATGTTGTTTACGATGCAGTTACAGATGATAAAAAGCAATTATGTTACTTTGCAGGGAATGACGCTATACAGAAATATGAACGGCTAAAGAAAGAAGGTTTGGAATCCGTAATGGGTGATACGAAAAAACTTTTTTTTGAATAAGGAATTATGGAAGAACTGATTAGCTATTTATTGCAATTCGGGCAATTGAATCAAAATCAAATTGATTTGGTTAAGGCTAAAGCGGAAGAAAAACTTTTGCCAAAAGGCGAGTATTTTTCAGAAGCAGGAAAAATTGCCCGGCAAATCGCCTTTGTGCAAGAAGGCGTTTTGATGATTTGTTACTATAATAATAAGGGCGAAGAAATCGTCCATCATTTTGTAGATGAAAACCATTTTGTTGTGGACCTGGAAAGTTTCAACAATAAAATCACTTCTATGATTTACATACGGGCAGTTACGGATTGTACGCTAATTTCATTCTCGTATGATGGGTTAAAAGAGTTGTCCACCACAATTATTGACTGGGATAAAATCATCAATAAAATCACGATAAAAACCTTGCTGGATAAAGTTAACTTAGTGCAGCCAAAGTTGAATACCGATGCCAAAACCCGATATTTGGATTTCTTGAAAAACTTCCCCAAGCTAGCAAATAGGATACCGCTTATTTATATCGCTTCTTACTTAGGAATTACAGCAACCTCGTTAAGCAGAATCAGGAAAAGTATCAGTAAATAAATTTCAAGTAATAAACTTTAAAATCGGATAGCCTTTGGGTTATTCGATTTTTTGTTTATGGCAAAAGTAAACCGCCAAACACTGCCTCTCAAAGCCAAATCCTACTACGTTTTCCAACCCTGTAATAAGCCTTTATAAATTCGACTTCCATAGCAAAATAGAGCAAACAATGGAAGTAATCGCAATACAAAAGTCCATACTGGACGGAATGAAAAATGAGCTGAAAACACTTTTGGAACTGACCGAAAATGCCACACGGAAATATACCCCGATTTTCAAAGAAGAGCAATGGCTCGATAACCAGGAAGTCTGTTTGATGATGAAAATTACCAAACGGACTTTGCAGACTTACAAGGATAAAGGGTTATTGCCATATTCCAAACTGAACCGCAAGAATTATTACAAACTATCGGACGTACGGGCTTTGCTCGAAACCGGACTGCCGTACAATACCAATGATAATGGATTTACTAACCAATGAAGCCGAGGAAGTCATCGAACAAAAGGAGATGATATTACAGTTAAGAAACCGTATCGAAGAAATATTGAAAAACTACCGTCCTGTAATGAACGGTGAAATATATCTTTCGGGCGAAGACGTATGCAAGCTGTTACATATCAGCAGACGGACTTTACAGCAATATCGTGATGACCAAATACTCCCATACATCCAGATAGGCGGTAAAATCATTTTTAAGCAAACCGACCTTTTACGGATACTTGAACAAAACTATGTCTTTAATGGAAAAAAGAACAAGTAATGGATTGGGCAATCATATTTCTAGATCGAAACGAGTTTAGTATCTTTGCGATGTAAAATATAGAAATACTTAAAGTGTTTTTGCTTTAAGTCCCACATTGAAAACTGGTAATTTTTAGACAACGGGACGATAAGGAAGAACGCTCATGCCATAGGCGTGGGCGCTCGCTTATTCGTTGTCGGGTATACCAGTACCTCAATGTGCGGTAAGTGTAGTTGCCTGCGCTTCTTTTTTTGTGCAGGGCTACATCAACTTTAAAAAGTATGATGTTATGGAAACCGGTACACCTCAACAAAAAATTACCCTTGCATTTATCAATGATAAAAGCCCAATTTTAGATGTCATTTGCAACGACCTTGTTTCATCCGGAAAGGAAATCCTATGTCGGTCAGAAAGTATTGAGGATGGACTATCTCAATTGTTTTTATTGAATAAACTTCCCCAAATCTGTATTATTGACTTGGACTTTTATGAGCAAAGTGTGTTAGCACAGCTTCAAAAATTAAGGATTGAATATCCTACAGTAAAACTAATTGCCCATAGTGATATAGATGATGAGAGAGTTGGGAAATCTCTTTTGGAGATTGGTTTCACAGGTTATCTGCTTATTGGTAGCGATGCAGATGATTTTATAAAGGCCATCGAGGGAGTTTCCAACGGCAAAAGATATTTTAGTATGGGAGTAGCGGAAATAGCACAGGAATATTTTGGTAATACCTAAGATTGCTTTTTTAAATCTTTAATTTTTATTTTCTCTTATAGTTCCATTTCGTCCTTCAATATTGGAATAGTAAACAACTTCATAAGACTATTTGCTGTAAACACGAGTTGAAGACTTATTCTAATGAAAAGTCTTAAAAACGGTTGTGACAATGGTCACAGAGAATTAGCGTCTTATGACCTTGTGCCCAAAGTCCCTTTTTTTTCAACTTTGTTAAAGCAATTAATAAAGAGATAAAGATAATGGACACAAAAATCAATAACAATCTGCCGATCTACTATCAGGATGCAACAGCCTTAGCAAAAATGATTCGCAGTAAGAAAATTTCTCCCGTTGAAGTTGTTCAGGCGCATTTAGACCGAATTGAGAAATATGATTCCTCAGTCAATGCCATCGTAACCATTGCAGACACAGCAATGAAAGAGGCTAAAGCAGCCGAGATAGCCGTGATGAAAGGCGAGAAATTAAAACCCCTGCATGGTGTACCTTTCACAGCAAAGGATTCAATAGATACCGAAAAAATATTAACTCAAAGAGGTTCACCGATCTTTAAAGGGCGTTTACCCAATACGGATGCAATCAGCGTTGCAAGAATGAAGGCAGCAGGTGGAATTCTACTTGCTAAGACCAATCTTCCAGAATTTTCATACTGGATTGAAAGCAATAACTTACTTAGTGGCCGATCTAATAATCCGTGGGATTTAACACGAACTCCCGGTGGCTCGAGTGGAGGGGAATCAGCCGCAATTGCCGCTGGAATGTCACCCCTTGGATTGGGTACCGATCTTGCAATATCCGTACGTGGACCAGCTGCTCAAACCGGAATTGTTTCACTAAAAGCTACTCACGGTAGTATTCCTATGACGGGTATTTGGCCTCGTGTGCCTCGTAGATTCTGGCATGTAGGACCAATGGCAAGAAGCATCCGTGATTTGTCCCTTGCTTACTCAGTATTATCAGGACCAGACGGGTATGATGCCTATTCAAGCAGTAGGGGGCAATTTGATGCTGGATTTGGCAAAGCTCCAGTCGGACCGTTAAGAATTGGTTGGATGGTCGGTCCAGGTTTTGGTCCGGTCGATCCCGAAGTTATTTCAGTTGTTGAATCAGCTGCTAATGCCTTACAAAACCTAGGGCATCGGGTAGAATCAGTTCAAATACCGGCACTTGAGAAGGACTTTGCATTAGATGTCTTTAATCGTCTTCATGTGATGGAAATGAAAGATGCATTTAGAGAAGCTACAGCAGGAAGAAGTGATGACGAGATTTATAAAATGGCCAAAGCGATGCTTTCACTTCCGGATACATCTATGAAGGATTTTATAGATGCTGAACAGGCGGCAGATAGGATTAGAGATGGTTTTGCTGAATACTTTAATCAGTATGATCTGCTACTGACCCATGTGCTGCCAATTGCTGCTCATAAGCATGGCGTAGAAGAATTTATAATTAACGGACAAAAAGTGGATGCAACTTATTTACAAGGAGCTACAGTTCCTTTAAATGTTACCGGTTTGCCTGGGATCTCAATGAGATTTGGTACGAGCAAAGAAGGTTTGCCAATTAATATACAGCTGGTAGGAACATGGCAAGCGGAATCAACAATACTGTATACTTCCTCACTGCTTGAAAGCGTTAGCGATGTGAGCAATTTACATCCTAACATTTAAAATTACATATTCTTTTTTTAGCTATCCATCAATTAGTAGAAATGGAGTTTAGCTAACACGGTAAAAATAGTAAAGCCTTGTAGCTTACTGCAAGGTCTTTACTATTTCTTTATTGAGTCTTTCCTCACTCTACTCAAAGTTTCCCGCGACATCCCAAGGTAAGAAGCAACCATATGTAGTGGGACTTTATTAAAAACATTTGGGTAGGTTTTTTGGAATTCAATATATTTTTCCTCTGCGGAATTACTAATCAATGAATAGATACGCTGTTGACTAGTTTCATAGGCTCTGGCTGAAAGTCTTTCCTGAAAGTTTTTTAGATTGGGTAATTGCGACAGAAGTTCTTCCCAGTCTTCTTTCTTCCACATAATAATATGGCTGATTGCCAGCGCTTCAATATTATAGAGTGATGGGGTATTGTTGTTATAACTTTCCTGATCGGTCATCCACCAATTCTCAACTCCAAAACGCATGGTGTGATCGACACCATCTTTTCCAAACCGATATAATCTAAAGCATCCTTTGGCAATAAAGCAATTCATTTTCCAGACTTCGCCATCATGAAGAATAGACTGTGATTTTCGTATAGATTTTTCTATAGAAACTTTGCGAATAGAATTCAATTCTTCATCAGATATGTCAATCCAACTTCGCAAATATTTTTCAAAAATTTCAAACATATATGTGAATTATTTTTTTTGGAATCTATCTATTCTCATAAATTGATTTCCATTCTTTTGTAATAAAATAAAACAAATTTAGTGAATTTACAATGGTGGTTTAATCCAAATCAATTAAGCGGTGTTCTTTTGCTTCTTTTCTTAGGTCACCAATGTGGTAAGAAAAGAAATTCCCTAAAACAACGAAAGGGATAATGAATATCCCTCAAATAATATCGCAACCTGTTTGGTAAAATGTGTCGGAAGGAATGGTGCGGGGGTATCCCATTTTGGCAAAGGGGTTGCACCGCTTTGATGCAAAAAGACTGCCCCGACCATCGGGAGGGAGTGTCTTTTTGCCGCCCGATTTTCCAATCAGGCGACTTTTATAGGGTGGGTTCGGAAATCTTTCAGGTTGTGAAAAAAACCTCTGTATGGTGTCAAACCGTTCCTAAACATACCCCATAACAGTGAACAACCCATCTGCACCAATGAGGAATTGATAAACAAGTCCTGTTTTTCCAAGGCTTCGGCAAGGGAACAACTCGGTGTATCGTCTTCCAGTTCGGACTGTTTAAGCAGTTCGCCAAATTCATCCGTAACCATTGGCAGGCTTGCCACCGTTTCGTATTTCTCTGAATTGGGTTGGCGAATTTTTCCTATGGTAGATAGTAAAACCTGCCCTGTATGTTTGCTGTTGCCAAAGTCTAACCAATAGCGTGGGCGGTTGGAATAGGCTCTTCCGTTGCTCAATTCACTTAATATATCCGCAATTTCAAATCTTGCTTTTACGCTATCTACACAGGAAATATAAATACTTGCTCCGACGTTATCGGGAAATTTGCCGTTATTGTCTTTTTCAAATTTCCTTGCTTCTGCTTTCCAGTTCGTACCTGAGAAGCGATTTATACGGTTAATGATAGCAACGGATTTGTACAAACCGACCTCACTTTCTGCAAAACGCTGTCTTCCTAAATTGGCTTGGGTAATTACATCATCATCCCAAAGACGAATAAACAACCCTGCGTGTCCTAACTCGTTTAGGCTGTGGTTCATTTCAAGCAAGGCAGTCATTACTTTTGAGCCTGTACCACCTGCACCGATTACGTTTACCGTTATGGGATTGGTAGGATTTATCAAATCGCTGTCCGTAAAATGGACTTTTAAAATTTCTTTGCTCATTACAATATCGTTTTTATGGTCTTGTTTGTCTTTTTCAATACATCTTTAGGAAAGGCTTTGTCTGTGCCGATGAGGTCTTTCCAAAGGCTTACACAATTTCCTTTTATGGGGTTGTGTTCGTTTACCAAGTGACTGAAATAGCTGTTAAAAAAGTAGCTTTCCCACGCTTGCATAAATTCTTCAACCGAAGCGGAATTTTTGATATTGATATCTACAGTTCCCATACATACGTGTCCGTCCTCGTAAACATTGAAAAACGGAGCGTGAAACAATGCGGTTTTCTCGGTAGGTCTGCGGTCTTTTTCTAGGGCAAAGACAACTAGACTCTGCTTACTTGCATACCAAAGCATTGCAGGTACTTGTGCCGTACCATTTGGTATTTCAAGGCTTTCAGTAAAGTACATTTTGGCTTTTCGTGCCTTGGTGTACCAAAGTACCATGCCGTTTTCAGTCGGATTAATGTGCAGGACGTTGGTAGGTAGAATACCATTAGATTTTAAAAAAAACTTGCTCTTTTCCTTTTCTGTATTAAGTGCTTTTGCCAATACTTTGGCTTCTCTTTCTGTCAAAGGATGGGCGTTGATAGGATTACCGTTCTTATCCATATCAAAATGCTCTACATAGGTGGTTCTATTACTTCCTTTGGTTTGGTAAAAAATCAAAGCCGATAAAGGATGGTAAAGCGTTCCGAAGTCTTGTGTTATATCTTTCATTTGGCAGTATCTAAAAGCTATTTAGTATGTATATCAATTCCTCAATTAGAGCAAAAACACGGTTTTCAAATTCAAGGGTATTGGCAGTAATATCACTACCATCAAACCATTTCACAATGGTAGGTTCTTCCATCTGTCCGTATTCCTGCAATTCGGTGTTCACGCTGTCAAAAAGTGTTTGAAACAAAATACCTTTTGCATCGGCACAGAACGAAACGTACTTTTCCATCCCTATACTATTTTCCATATCTTCTTCGCTTGCTTCTCCGTTTGGCAGGGCATTTCGGTTTATGGTGGCATTCGGGTATTGTTCATACAAGGCAAAGGCTTCACTTGCCAGTTTGTAGCAATCTTGGTCAAAGCTATCTTTGATTTTAAAGGAATTTAAACGGACTGCAAATCGGCTCAAATTGTGCTTGTTGTAAATTTTCTGCTCCATACGTTCGCCTATCTCTTCTGATTGCCTAACCTCGCTTAAATACGTTGTCGTGTCCTCATTTTCGTCATCGCTTACGATCCATTCTGTTACCATTTCATACATCCAATACAAGTAGCTGTTTTCCTGCCGATAATAAGGAACATCTGCAATGTGGTATAGGTACGCACACACGGATTGCAATAGCTGTACGGCTTGCTTACGATTGGGATGCTTGGATAGTCGATACAACGGCATTACGGGAATGTAGTACAAGGTTGCACCTGTACTGTACCGTTCTTCACTTACGAAATACGTTTTTTTGCTATCCTGTATCAAACGGAGTTCTTCCCAATCACGAAACTTCTTTCTTAACTGTTCCTCTGTATCATCCAAAGCCAAAGCGATATTATAGGGATAGCCGTATTGCCTAGACTGCATAGGTTGTATGCCGTAATGCCCTGCCAATTTGGAAAGGGACTGATAGAAATCCCTTTCCGTCTTTTCGGGTTTTCCACAAGCCTGTACGGTTTGTGCTTCTTGCAGTTTGGGCAGGAATGAATATTTTAGAAAACCATTGGTAGCACCGCTATCGGTACGGATTTCAGTTTGTCTTTTCGTATTTCGTCTGCGTTTTTTGGTCTTTGCATCCAATCTGCGAACTCGCCCAACTGTTTGTGCAAAGTCTTCTGTTTCGGTTGCTGTGGGGTTTTGATGATGCCCGATATGATATTGCGTTGCATAATTCATTTTTTTTTGATTTTTGGTTTAACCTTTCGTTCCCATTACACTCTCAAATCGGTATTGTACTGTATCGTCACGGATAACAGGGGCAGATACTTTGGCAGTGGTCAATATCGGATAAGAATTTGCATAGAAATTCATCACAGCTTCCACACTCCATTTTGGTTCGGGGTCGGTCAGTTTAATTTGTTGTCCTTTATCGTTGAGTATAAATACCCTTTCTAATTGCGTTGCTAATAACATGATGCTCGTTTTAAGTGTTAAACAATTGGTTTACTCTGCTCCGAAAAGGCTTGGCGTTGAAAACTTCTCCGATAATTCCGTTTTGCGTTTACGGATTTCGTCCGCTTTTTCGGGGAACTCCGTTATATCGGGTACTTTCATCCACGCATCACGGAATTTGCCATCTTTCTCCAGTTCGTCAGCCTTTGCCATACCGTCTTTATACTTCTTGTCCTTGGCTTCCTTATCTTTTTTCTCTTTCTCTGCTTTTTCTTTCTCCATTGCTGATTGTTTTTTAGCTTCTTCCAATTGCTTCATAAATGCTTCCATATCCACCATTAAGCCTGAAGCCTTTTTTATAGGCGTGGTTATCTGCTGAAAAAATCCCTCGTCAAACTCCTGTGGTGTAGCGTTAAATGTCAATGGGGGAATGAGGTTTTTGGCGTTATCTCCGCATTGCTCGTTGTTGAGTATTACTGATACAATTAGGTTGCTTTCTGCTCCTTTGGCTATGTTTAGTTGTAAAACTCCTGTAAAGTCCAACTATGCTATCTGATTGAAAAAATTTGCGTTCATAGTTCTGAAATTTGTAAGGCTACCACCATTAAGGCGGTAGCCTGTTGTTATTTAATTGAGATTAAAGATTTCTGCTCCGTCTAATGCAAAGCCATTACACAATTCAAATGCTTTCTGTGACTTGAGTTGAGCAGTTCCACGTAGTACAATACTCTGTAACTTGGCTTCATCGTCTTTGTACTTTCTTACGTTCTGATAGTAGCCAGTAACCGCATTATACGCTCCGAACAATGTGCCTTTGGTAGCGTTGTTTTGCTCCCGAAGTGTGCTTGATACGGACTACATTGGTCATATTGCGTAATGAAGCGTTTAAAGTGTTTTGGCAAACAATACGGATTGGTGTAAATGCGGCTGTGATACTTCCGCTACCATCGTGCGAAGTGGTTAAGAAAATGTACTTTTCCGTAACATCATCGCCATTACCCACACGAATATAGTCGGGCAGTTTGGCTGTGATGAAAATGCGTTCTCCGTTGCTTAATGCTCCTGCGGTTTCGTACAGAATGCCCTCGTCACCGCCTACAATAGCATCAAAGAAATTAAAGGCTTCACGGTTTTGTACAATGTGGTAATCCTTGCCGACTACTCCCAATACTTTATTGTTATCGGTGCGAATGTTAGCGTAATAATTAGGCACTTCTAATTCAGTACTGCCTATCTCTATGCCATTGGTGGTTTCCATAATGTCCGAACCTTTTGTAAACAATGGAGATTTTACGACTTCATAATCTAACCCTGCATATTTGATAGCTTCCTCGCTTGTAGGGTATTGCTCCACGATTTGTCCTAAACCGTGCCACGCTTTTTGTTGTACGCTAAAGAATGAATAACGTCCTGTTCTCTCGTTGAAATTGATATTATGTGCCATGATAAAATGATTTTAAATGTTTGAAATATTCGTTGTTAAAATGGGAGGTCGTCCTCTGACTTGTTGTTGCTTGTTCCTGTGGTAGTTTGTGCGGTTTCTGATTTCTTGCCCCCTCCGTGCAGTTTGATGTTTGAGGTATGGAAATTTAATCCTGCGTGTGCTTCTCCGTCATTACCTGTCCACGCCCTAGCACTTACCCTGCCTGTCAGCTCTACCAATGTGCCTTTAGTGAGTACCTTCGCTACATTCGGGCTTATCCAGTATGAGCAATCGAAATAGGTAGTTTGCTCTATGCGTTCGCCCTGTTTGTTACGGTAGCTGTCGTTCGTTGCTATCGAAAAGTTTACTACTTGTTTTTCCTGTGACGTTGTGCGTACTTCCGCATCCCTTGTCAGTCTTCCTGTGATGTTCATATTCTTTAATTTTTAGTTATTATTTTTTAGATTTATTCGGCAATGAGAGGAGGTGCTGTTTCGTTTCATTACCATTTCCAATGTTTTTAATCTTTCTGTCTGACATTTTTTTTATTCGTTTAAAGAGCCGGAGTATGCTATGTTTCGTTTCACGAGCATAAAAGGTTCGTGTTTAGCAGCTCCAAGGTTTTGGAAAAAAATACTACCCAAAGGGTGGAGATTATTTTCCAAACTTGCCTGACCTTTGTGATGCGTTAAGAACACGGAAATACCTTTGCTCTTGAAATGGGACAAAAAAGCATACGGGTCTTTGGATAAAATGAATGTGGAAGCCAAGAAGATGGCATTGAGAAATGGTTTACAGTGAATTGAAATAACACTTCCAATTCGCTGAATTTTTAAGTATCCGTCCGTCTAAGTACATCTTTCCCGGTATAGTATAGTGTTCTAATTTTGACCACAAAACGAACGATGTCTAA
>NZ_QLNV01000009.1 GCF_003285545.1 Sinomicrobium soli
TTCGGAATGCTACGACGAGTGCATATGGGTTGATGATCCAGATTACCCCGAAGAACCTGATCCTTGCGAAGATGTAGCGAATTGGGATGAATGTTATGGGGATGATGGAGGATATGATCAGCCTTCAGGAGGAGATGGCGAATATATTCCCTTTAATATTACAAACCAATTAACGGGGAAAGCTAATTGTGTATATGGCAAACTTGTAGGAACGGCTTTGGACAATCACAATATAATTAGACAAACATTTATGGATTTTGGTAATGGTCTTAATTATGATCAAAGTCAATTGATATATAAACAACAAGCGGGACTAACTGGCGAAGACGGAAAACCGATTAATGGATCGACTGGAAAAGCAGGGAGTGTTTATACCGTAACTTTGAACTCTGATTTTATAGACAATAGAGCTCCGATTGAAATAGCCAAAACAATTCTTCATGAATCCGTTCACGCTATAATAAGAAGACAGTATAATGTAACCACAGGGGGTTTTTTGGAATATTTTGAGGCGTATGTAAAAGATAAAGTGGGATATAGTATGGAACTTAGCCATGATATAATGAGAGATTATTATATTATTCCTATTGCCAATAATTTAAAGCAATTTGATAACAACCAGGAACCATTTGATTTCTATGAAAATCTTGCGTGGGAGGGACTGCATCAATTTCTTTCGGCTAATGAAATAAGTGCAATAGCGAATGACATTAACTATGCAAGAGGGAAAGGGCTGGATTGTAATTAGATATAATCAATAAGAAGATTATGAAAAAAATATTGCTTATACTAATTTTTTTTGTACTTGGCTTAATAATAATTAATCACAAAAAAGTCGGAAATATATTTTTTAAAGAAAAAGTCTATATCTTATTTGATAGGGAAAGAGATGTATTTAAGAAACCCGACTGGTCCAAATATATCGGATTATTCCCTCCGGATTTTGATCCTGAAAAAGCCAGTGATATTGAGCAGTTGGCCAAACTGAATGAAAAACAGCGAAAACAATACGATAATATTAGGAAAATATTGTATAAATACCCACGGAAGGTAATATCTTTTACTAATGAAAATAGAAAATATGTTATCATGCTGTCTTCTAAAGAGGCCATAGAGTATACAATAATAAGTACAAAACCTGTGGATTATGAAGAAAGTAAGAGTTTCGATGTCATCCCTGTGGATTCTGTAGTAAATATTACTCCCGGGGTAAGGTTTGCACATTCTGAAGAAAAGAATAATAATTTACTGTTTAATATTATTGAAATAGATAGCATTAATAAAAAAGCGTTTATTAGTCAAGTAAAACCAATTATTGTGGAGTATGATTAGGGTATGAATATTGGGAAGAAAGTATAGTCATTCATTTTTATTTTTCCGGGAGCCGGAGTTTCCCAATCCCTGCATAATAATAGTTCCAACACCAATGCAACTTTATATGGATTTAGCTTGGGAGGGATTAAATCATAGTAGTATTGCCGCTTGGCAAAATATAGCATCCGAACAAGAAAGAGACAGAATAGATCAAACTATTTCAAATTATATTACCCAATATAAAAATGAAAATTGTACGCCATGAAAGCACTTGCTCATTTGTTTATATTTTTATTCGTTACAATAGTGTCTTATGTGCAGGAAAAATAAACATTGAAAAATAAAAGAGATGAGAAGTGTAAAAACAATATGGAAAAAAAGCGGGGTTTTCGTTGTTTTGGCGATGTGTTCAGGTCTTGTACACGCGCAAACCCCACCCCAACCAGGGGATAATATCCTTGATCCCGAATCGGATAAATTTATCGGGGAATGGCGATGGGTAAACGGGCAGGACACCTTGGAAATAAGCCTGAAAAAAGGGAACATCGCCGACCCGTTTGGTGTGGGGTATCGGCTCGATGTGTTAATCGGATTTCACCGGTATAAAAAAGGAAACACCGTCATTGAAAGTTCATATGCCAATATTTCAACAGATGCCGCTGATAAAAAATGGACGCTGTTAGGTGGCTCAGACAATGATGACGCAATGGTATTTTCAGGAAGGCTTAAAGATATATCCAAAAATAAATCCGGAAACTTGCGAATGGTACTAAATGCAGACAGGACGCAGTTAACATGGGAACTGAGCAACAGTGAAGGGGTCCGGATTGGAGAGTATGACTGGGGTTTTACGCTTCCCAAACAATTAACGCTGCACAAGGTAGATTAGGTGCAAAGTCATCCGTATGTTAGGATTGTTTTTAAACTATGGCAAACATGAATAAATTAATAATTCTGGCAATTTTTAAAAGAACAACAACATTCTTTTGTGGTGTTTTTTTCTGTTTATCATCATATTCGCAAACCATAGATATTAAGGAAATTAATGTGGGAGATTCTATCCTGAAGGAACAGATAAAAGCATATATAGTTGATACAAAAAAAAGAAATACCCTGTTTTCCAAACGAGGATATATGGAAGTAAGACTATTATACTCAAATAATGAAGCAATTAAGGACCAATTAAAATTAAGTTATAGAATTAAAGATCAATATTACAATATACATGTTCGGAGACCATCCGAATTCCCGATATTCTATGGATACATCTCTGACAAATTGGTATTATTTTATGATCTTATGCCTGGTTTGATTTGTGCTTCAGATATTTCTAAGAGAAGCAGGCGACGTTTATCTAAGAGGATTAAACCTTATTTAAAGGAAAGAGAACATATTATAGCAAAAGACAGTGAAGGAAATGTAATAATTAATGACAGAGATTTTGTTGACGAAACCTATAATATTCATGGAGGTATCATATTGAAAATATACAATGATGGGAAATGGGAAGTTGAGCATTAAAACGAATGGTCAGCATTAAGAAATATAAAAGTAAGGTTAATGAACAAATTACATATAACATTATTACTTTTTAGCACAGTATTGTTTTCCTGTTCCGATCCTGTAGTTTCCGGTCCGGCAAGGGAACAGAGATCTCTCGATCACCATTGGCGCTTTTATCCCGGGGACGTGAGTGATGCCCATCAAAAGGATTTTGACGACAGCACATGGCGGATGCTCGATCTTCCGCACGACTGGAGTATCGAAGGAGCATACGACAAAAATAACCCGGCCGGGATTGCCGGGGCTTTTTTGCCTACGGGGATCGGATGGTACCGGAAAGCGATCGACTATCAGCCGGAATGGGACAACAGGAGGGTCGCCATTCTTTTTGACGGGGTGTATATGAACTCGACAGTGTATATCAACGGCAAGGTATTGGGAACACGCCCCTATGGCTATATCGGGTTTCAGTACGACCTGACCGATTACCTCGTGCCGGGAAAGAATGTCATTGCCGTAAAGGTGGATCATTCGAAAGCTCCCAGTGGAAGGTGGTACACGGGATCAGGGATCTATCGCCATGTCAATCTCCTGGTAACGGGACAGCTTCACCTGTCCAGGCACGGAGTTCAGGTACAGAGCGAGCTGGAACGCCTGGACCTGGCCACGGTACGTATCACATCTACCCTTGAAAACCATTCCTCCGGACCCGGATCTGTAGTGCTGCACCAGATCTTAAGGGATAAGGAAGGACGCGTTGTGCACGAACAGCGGTCGGAAAAAACCGCGATCGACCGGGAGGAAGTAGTCGATCAGCAATTCACGCTTGAAGATCCCCTGTTGTGGTCTGCCGAAAGCCCCGAAAACCGGTATGTGCTGGAAACAAGGGTGTTGGATGGCCGGGAGAATGTCATTGATGAGGTTTCCAATGTCATCGGTTTCAGGAAAATAGAAGTATCCGCAGAAAAAGGGCTGCTGGTCAACGGGAAAAAGACGATTATAAAAGGGATGTGTATGCATCACGATGCCGGTCCCGTAGGAGCGGCAGTCCCGGAAGATGTATTGCGCAGAAGGCTGGAGCTGCTCAAACAGATGGGATGCAATGCCATAAGGACCACTCATAACCCCTTTGCCCCCGAATTTTACAGGATGTGTGATGAAATGGGGTTTTATGTCATGGATGAGGCCTTCGACGGCTGGGAAGTGGCCAAGGCCGAGCACGATTACGGCAATTATTTCGAGGAGTGGTGGCAGCAGGATCTCACCGAGTTCATTAAAAGGGATATGAACCATCCGAGTGTGATCTTCTGGAGCATAGGCAACGAGGTACGGGGCTTTACGGATAAGCGGCAACACGAACTGGTCGGTTTTATTGAACGGCTCGACCCTACCCGCCCGGTTACCCAGGGAGAAGGAAGCGAGGGAACGGCCATCGGGATAGCCGGGATGAACGGGCATGGAGAAATGAAAGGAGCCATAGCTGACTTCCACCGGAAACATCCCGGAAAACCCATTATCGGTACCGAGATCACCCACACCTATCAGACCCGGGGAGTGTACAGGACCAGAACCAGCTACCGGAGACGGGATTTTCCGGCCCCCTGGGAGCAGGGGCAATCCTTTGACGGGTTGAAAGACAAAATATACCTCATTCCCGACCTTTCCGAAAAGGAGGTCTTTCCCGAATCCGGACTTCCCTACCAGTCTTCTTACGACAATTCGATTGTCCGGATGGGGATCAGGGACTATTGGAGGGAAACCAAAGACAAGCCGTATTTTCTCGGAGCATTCCGGTGGACGGCATTCGACTACCTCGGGGAATCCTTCGGGTGGCCGGCACGTACGGCTCCTTTCGGCATTATGGACCTGTGCGGATTTCCGACGGATAATTATTACCTGTACCAGAGTATCTGGAGCGATAAGCCCATGGTACACCTGTTGCCGCACTGGACGCATCCTGGCAAGGAAAATGTAAAGATCCCCGTAGTGGTCTATACCAACACCGGGGGTGCCGAGCTTTTCCTGAACGGGAAGTCCCTGGGCAGAAAGATGCTGAAAGAAGATGAACTGCAACTGGTATGGCAGGTGCCCTATCAGCCTGGTGAGCTGAAGGTGGTTGCCCGTACCGATGCAGGAAAGGAAATCACAAAAAGCTATAAGACGGCCGGTACTCCTGCTGCCGTAAAGATCAGTACCGATCGTACGGGGCTGTCGTACAAAGAAGGAGATGTCGCTCACCTGGAAATCACTATTGTGGACGACAAGGGAACAGAGGTCCCCCAGGCCAACCGCAAGCTTCATATTGAAGTCAGTGGCGGAGGCAGATGCCTCGGATTGGAAAACGGGGATATACTCGATCATACCCCACACCAAAGCCCGTACAGGAAGACTTTCAACGGAAAGCTGCTCGCACTGGTCGGGGCCGACGACACAGCACAGGATATCGGAATCACGGTATCCGGAGAGGGATTGGCCCCGGCCCGGCTGACCCTGGAAAAACTGGATTAGAGCGGGAAATATAATATGGCCTGTATTTTTGCGATGTGGCAATAATTTGTTTTTCTTCTTGCCGATTCCGGAAATTCCACCCGGAGGGGGAAGGTATTTTTTGTGGTGGGCACAAAAAATAAACCTTTCGGATTCTCCCGAATGACTTCTTATAAGCCCGGGAATTTATTATATCTTTAAAATATTCCTAATTTTGGGTTAAATATGCACTGGTCAATCTACTGTTGCCTGGAAAATGTCACATGCTCAGGTCAGTGATAATGCCCCTTTGAAACAGAATACTGCTTAGAGACATATGGGCAGATATGCTGCAATGGTATGATGCTGAAAAGGAGAACACGGGCTATATCCGGGTTTTTGGTAAACATAGGGAAAGACGGTAATGAAAGCAGATTTCAGATTGGATTACGGGGTATCCGAAGAATCCGGACAAGAGGGGAAACACCCCCCGGGGGCGTTGTCTCCGGATGCGTTGCTCTGGACCAGGTTTCAATCCGGTGATCCGGATGCTTATGAGGAGATATATGTAAAACATATTCCTTCCCTATACCGTTATGGCCTGCGGCTTACGGACGATCCGGACCTGGTGAAGGACAGTGTACAGGAAATTTTTATGGAGCTTTGGGACAAGAGGGAAAACCTGGGTAAAGTCAGTGCTATCCGTCCGTACCTCTATACCGTATTGCGCAGGAAACTCCTGGCCCGGGCACAGGGAAACGCCAGATGGCTTCAGCTGGAAGAAGAGAATGAAAACCAGCTTCAGGCAAGCGGCTCTCCGGAAAGTGAAATTATCGAATCGGAACGGTCTGCAATACTATCCGGAAAACTTCGGGAAGCCGTAAAAAAGCTGAACCCGCGTCAGCAGGAACTCCTTCACCTGAAATACCATGCCCGGCTGAACAATATGGAAATCGCGGAGATCACCGGGATGCATTCCAAAAAAGTATCATACCATATCAGGACAGCTATCGGGATCCTTCAGGGGATGATGTATGGAAAAGACCTGTAAATTGGATTTACTTCAATAAAAAGGCCCTTTTTATCTTGTTGTCTTATAGTGCTTTGTGATTTGTTCTGAAAAAAATGAATTTTTTTTTCGGAAAAAACGGAAACCTCCCCTCTCTATATATAAAGGCAATTCCTTTTTTTTAGTGTAAAGAGACCAGTCACCATGAAATACGAAAAATTTCAGGAAGAAGATTTTATAGCGGATGATGATTTCCTGCAGTGGGTATGGTACCCGGATCAGCAGAACGAGTTGTTCTGGAGCCGTTTCCTCGAAGAGTACCCGGAAAAGCAGAATACGGTGCAGCGTGCCAGGGAGCGCGTGTTGTCATTATCTGAAGAGGAGGATGTACCGGGGGAGGTCTTTTCGGAAATCAGGGATAATATCAGGAAATATACCCATGCGGAACCGGAACGGAAGAGAAGGAGATTATTCGGTACGGCATTTATAAAATATGCCGCTGCTGCGGTGATCCTGTTGGGTGTTGCCGGAGGGCTGCTGTTTTTCGATGGCCGGGAGCAGGAGAAGGCTCCGGTTCAGCTTGTGGCCGGGTCGGGAAAAGCCATGCTCACGCTCGATAACGGGGAAGTGATCGAACTTTCGGAGGAAACCGAATACCAAAGCGGAGGGGTACAGGTAAAGAACAGGCAGTTGCTTTACGACCGCAGGGAGGCCCCTTCGGAGGCATTGAGTTATCATTACCTCACCATTCCCAGGGGAGGAAAATTTACGGTGGCATTGCCTGACGGAACCAAAGTATGGCTCAATTCGGATTCGAAACTGAAATACCCGGTTCATTTCAGGTCCGGGCAGCCCCGCGAAATAGAACTGTTGTACGGAGAAGCCTATTTCGAAGTGTCGCACAGTACGGAACATGACGGAGATTCTTTCCGGGTGATTACCGGAAACCAGGATGTTGAAGTGCTGGGGACACAATTCAATATCAGGGCTTATCCCGAAGAAAGCGAGGTGTATACAACCCTTTCCGAAGGAAGTATAGCCGTGAGCAACGGGGAGGAACATGCAGTGATTATGCCGGGACAGCAGGTGATTACCGGAAAACCCGGTATACCGATGAGGATAAAGGATACAGATACCGGGTATGCCGCGGCCTGGAAAAACGGCCTGTTTGTGTTTGAAAAAGAAACCCTGGGCAGAATGATGGACGAGCTGTCCAGGTGGTATGATGCGGAAGTTGTATTTGAACATCCCGAAAAGGCTGCCTACCGCTTTTCCGGTGAACTGAAAAGGGATGAAGACATCAGGCTCCTGCTCGATAACCTGGAACAGACCGGTGAGGTCGGATTTGAAATAAACGGAAAGACAATCACCATAAAATAGACAGTAAAAAAAGGAATTAAAGTTCGCACCTTCCACAGCAACAAACTGAAATTCCTTTATGTGATTATTTAAAACAATGTTTAATTAACCTTCTACAAATTTATGAAAATTAATTTTACCAGCCTCCGCGGTTTCCCGTGCCGCGGCTTTTACAAATTCTTTATGAGAACGTTTGTATTTCTGCTTTGTAACGCCGCGTTGGCATTGAATTCCGGTATCGGGTTTTCCCAGGATGCCCCGATTGTTGTCGATGAAAGCAAAACTCTTTCCCTGGAAGAAGTTTTTACCTTGATCCGGACACAGACTGATTATCAATTTGTTTACCGTTACGACAGTATTAAAGATGCTCCTCCCGTGTCGGTGGAACAGGGTGTTATAAAAACCTCAGAACTTCTGAAAAGGAGCCTGGAAAGGTCGGGGTTGACCTTTAAATTCAAGGATAATACTGTAATTATCAGTAGAGAAAAAGAAATTCCGGCTCCGAAACAGGCCGTGATCGATGTTACCGGTACGGTGAGAGACACTCTCGGGATGCCTTTGCCCGGGGTTACCGTTCTGGTCAAAAACACGGACAAGGTGGTAGCTGCCGATATGGAAGGAGCATTCCGGATTGCCAATGTCCGCATCGGCGCTACTATAGTATTCAGCCATATGGGGTTTATGGAGCGTGAGGTGATTATTTCTCCCGAAAATGCAGAAAATATGGTGGTTGTACTCCGCGAAGATGTCAACGAACTGGAAGAGGTGGTTCTTGTCTCTACAGGATATCAGACCATTTCCAAGGAAAGAAGTACAGGTTCTTTTTCAAAACCGGACATGGAGGTATTTGAGAACCGAAGTAGTAGTATGAATGTGGCCGAACGGTTGGATGGCCTTGTGCCGGGACTTACAGTAAACAGAAGCCCGGGCGCAGAATTGTTCAACCCGTTGTTGATACGGGGCTTGTCTACCCTGTCATTGCTTCAGACCAGTCCGCTGATCGTTGTAGATGGTATTCCAGTTGCCGATATATCAACACAGACGAACAGTGATGTGGCCTTGTCGGGGCTGCTGAATATCAATCCGCAGGATATCAGGGACATTACCGTGCTGAAAGATGCTACTGCAGCTTCTATATGGGGAGCCCGGGCAGCCAACGGAGTGATCGTGATCAATACGAAAAAAGGATCTTCGGCCGGAGGAGTGGAATTCCAGTACGATGCTTTCGTGACTATGGAGGGACGCCCGGACCTGGATTATCTGCGTACACTGGACAGCAAAGACTTTATACGTGTTGCAGAAGAAATTTTTGATCCCGAACGCAATGTCTACGAAGAAGTTACCGGGTATACCACTTCGGGCAACGGGGTCTCTCCCCACGAACAGATCCTTTACGACCGTTATCGGGGCACAATTAGTGTAGCGACCGCCGGACGGCGCCTGGATAGCCTGAGTGCTATCAATAACAGAGGGCAGATCAAAAATTTGTGGTATCGCCCGTCTGTATTGACCACACATACTTTATCCGTATCTGCCGGTAAGAAGGGGTATACCTTTTATGGCTCGGGAAACTACACCAGTACGCAAAGTCATAGTCCGGGAGAAAAGAACAACCGCTATAAGCTGAACCTGAGACAGAATTTCGAAGTGGGAAAGCGGTTTAAATTTGATCTGATCACGGACCTTACCTATCAGGACAGATACTCTCCCAACAACATACAGGCAGACAGCCGTTTTCTGCCTTATCAGCTGTTCAGGGATGCTGATGGGAACAATATCGACATGTCATTTATGACTGAACTGAACGATTCGATACGAGGGGTGTATGAAGACGCAAGCCGGCTGGACCTGGGGTATACACCGCTTGACGAAACCGGCTATGCCTATACTAAAAACAAGACCAAGTCTATACGGAACATCCTGGGAGTTGAGGTAGATATAATAGACGGGTTAACTTTTCAGGGAAAATACGGCTATACTTCAAATACGGTAGATAACGAAGAATATACGGATCACCTGGCGATAAGACAGCGGACAGAAGTGGCCGAATTTGCCGTAGTGTCCTCACCGGGGGCAGAACCGGTATATTATCTGCCGGCTACCGGGGGAAAATACACCACCAGGAACACCGGTGTGGAGGCCTGGACGGTAAGGAATCAGTTGTCTTATGTAAAGAGCTGGAACGACAGGTTACACCAGCTCAACCTGATCGCGGGACAGGAGGCACAGGAACAGGTGAGTGTACTCAAATACAGTAGTGTAAGGGGGTATGACGATCGGTTACAGAGTTATGAACAAATTGACTACGGCGCACTGGCCAGGGTAGATAACGTGGTAAAACCTAATCAATATAACCTCCCCGAATACGGACTGGTTTTCAGCAGTCTCGACGGTGAAAGGTATTTCGGGCGTAGTGAAAGTACTACCAGGTTTGCTTCCTATTACGGCAATGCTGCCTATACCTATAATCAGAAGTATTCAATCAATGCCAGTATACGGAACGACCAGAGCAATCTTTTCGGACTCGACAAGTCGGCACAGAACAAACCAGTCTGGAGCGGAGGAGTCAAATGGGATATAGGAAAAGAATCCTTTCTCCAGGAAGTGTCCTGGGTCCATATGCTGGGGATAAGGGCTACTTATGGTATAGCCGGAAACGCGCCAAGACCGGGAACAGCAGCGTCTTTTGATATCCTGACCCCGGTAGCCTCTATCTTTTTCCCGGAAACCGGGTTGAGAATCTCAACACCTGGTAACCGTAAACTAAGCTGGGAACGCACTGCCACGAAGAACTTCGGGATAGATTTCGCATTTCTGGGACGTATTTCCGGTTCTATAGACTATTATGACCGCAGAACCTCTGACCTTTTGGGGGTTATTCCCACCAACCCTTTTACGGGATACAGCAGTGTTACAGGCAATCTGGGAGACCTTAAGAACAAAGGGGTTGAAATATCACTGAATACAAGGAATATAGTGTTTAAGGATTTTGCATGGAGTTCGAACCTGAACATAGCTTTTAATGAAAACAGAATTACCTATCTCAACGTGATCGATGAAACTACCTCTGGAGATATCAGGGTCGGGCAACAGTTTGTAACAGGTTATCCTTCTTTTGCGCTCTTTGCCTATGATTACGCCGGGCTTGATGCCAATGGCGATCCCCAGGTAAGGCTGGCAGATGGTACGGTGACTACAGAGCCCAATGTCACCACTCCCGACGACATCAAGCTGATGGGTACCACCCAGCCGAAATGGAACGGAGGTTTTGGAAACACTTTCCGGTATAAGAATATTTCTTTGAATATCAATACGGTTTACAGCCTCGGTCATGTGATGCGAAGGGATGTGAATAATTTCTATTACGGTACGCGACTGGATGCTGCCAACTATAGTTTTATTTCCGGAAATATCAATGAAGATTACCTCGACAGGTGGCAGCAACCGGGTGATGAAGCCTATACCGATATCCCCCGTCACCAGGATGTAGGCGACGGTTCACGCAATACCAATTATTATACGCTTGGAGACCATAATGTGATCAGCGCTTCATATATCAAGATCAGGGATATTAACCTGGTCTATCGACTACCTAATACCCTTTTCGGTAATACAGGCATCCAACAGATTACCGTAAGAGGACAGGTGTCCAATATTTTGTTGTGGGCGGATAACAAGTACGGGATAGACCCGGAGTATCATTATTACGGCGGGAGCCGGGTCTTGAGATATGGGCAGAGTCTGACCCTGGGATTAAATGTAAGATTCTGATGACTTGTACACAAAATTTAAAAGAGATGAAAAATATATATAAGAGATATTATAAGGTGCTTTTTGGAATTCTTGGAATAATGATATATAGCTCCTGCTCTGATGAGTTCCTTGAGGTCGTCCCCAAAGGGCAGCTGATAGGTGAAAAGGTGGTAGATTACGACAAGATGTTTTACAACCTGAATCTCATAAATATGACTTCGACCAATGCACAGGTTCCGCTTGGCGCAGAACTTGTTGCCTTCGAGCCTTATATTAGCGGCTCGGGCCTTCGCACGCAGCGGCTGTACCGTTGGGAAGCAGAGGTTTACAACGACGGTGACAATGCTGCGGAACTGGAGAATACCATGGAGAATATTTATATCTATAACAAGATTATCAATGAAGTTATGGAGGCCACGGAGGGTTCAGAAGCCGAAAAGCGTTCGTTGCGGGCTGAAGCGTTGGCCGGTAGGGCATGGACCTATTTCCTGCTGATCAATTATTACGGACTTCCGTATAACGAAGGGACGTCGGCTACGGATGCGGGATTTCCCATTGTAGAGGTAGCAGATCTTGTAGCCTCGGATTTCCGGCGCGCTACGGTACAGGAAGTCTATGATTTTATAGTGGACGACCTGACCACTGCACTGCAGGACCTTCCGGCACAGGTACCCAGCAGGTTCAGGTTTTCACAGGCGGCAGGGAAAGCATTGTTGGGAAAGGTATACACCTTTATGGGGAAGTTTGAAGAAGCCTCCCCATTGCTGACAGAAGCCCTTGATCAGATAGAGGATACAGGTACAGAAGTACGACTTCTGGATTATAATGAGGGTTATAGTAATCCCCGTGTAGACACCGATCCCGAAGGGATATACGGGAAGCAGTTTTCCAATAACTGGGCTAATACAGCCAGTGAGCTGGTGGTAAATCCCGAAATCATGGCACTGTTTGATGAAAGTGATCTGCGGCTGGAATACCTGTATACAGAAACGGCACAAAATGGTAATGAATACCCCCTGGAAGGCGTGTTCAGAAAACAGATAGGAACAGGGCAAACCTTCTTCGGGGTACGGGTACAAGAGGTGTATTTGTTCCTGGCAGAAGTAAAGTGCCGCCTTGGGGACCTCACAGCAGCGGTGAGTATACTCGAAGAATTCCGTAAGCACCGTATGCCGGAAGAAAATGCTATAGTCCCGCAGGAGATTGCTGCAGACCGTGAAACCCTGCTGCGCTTTGTCTTTGACGAACGGCTCCGGGAATTTGCAGCACAGGGAGTGTACTGGTTTGATATGAGAAGGTTAACCGTAGACCCCGATATTCCCGTGCCGGTATCGTCTTATACTCATACGATCTACGATACCGACGGATCGGTAAAGGGAGAATACCAGCTTACCAAAGAACGGCTGGTGCTCCGGTTCCCGAAAACCGTGACTGATCAGAATCCCAACCTGGAGAACAATCCCTGACCGCATTTTGTCGTTCCGACCGTAGTGGAGGGATCTCCGGGTTTTCCGCTATACTGTTGTAAGTTCTTCGGTCTGTCACTGAGATTCTTCGACTGCGATGCGCTCCCCCGATGCTCGGGACAGGCTGCTTAGCATGAAAATAGCGCTGTCATTCCGGCAGCAGGAGGAATCTCAGTCTGGATATTGTGCCTCAAATAAAAGCATAGTATAAATTTAAAATTAATGAAATGAAAAATAGTTGTTTTCTTGCTGCTGCCATGATGACTCTGATATCCTGTAAGGATAAAAGCCAGGCTGAAGGATTTATAATCAAGGGGACCCTGAACGATCTTCCCGAGGCATCCATGGCTCTACTTTCCTATACGGAGAATGAAGTTGAAGTTGTCGATTCGGTACCGGTAAAGAACGGAGCCTTTTCCTTTGAAGGAAAGGTCGATGCCCCGGCACAGGCCTATATCAGTATACGGCACGGTGATATATTTCCCGAAGCGTCGTGGGACAGAGATACTTTTCACTTCTTTATTGAGAATACGGAAATGCGACTTGTTTCGAAAGATTCCATCAAAAGAGCAACCCTTGAGGGTTCCCTGCTCAATGCAGAGGCTGACACTTTGAATTCGGCGGTAAGCCCGCTGCGGCAAAAAATTCAGGAATTGAGCTTTTCCCTACAGGGAAAACCCAAGGATTCTGCCTATATGGCTACCGTGGATACGATCAAGGCAACAGGAGAGAAAGCGGAAACCACAGTAAGGGAGTTTATCGAAAACCATCGCAATTCGTATATAGCCCTGCGCGCTTTTGCCAATTATGAAATGGGTTATGATTTTGATCCTGCAGTGGCGGAAAGGGAATACGACCAGTTTGGAGAAACCATAAAAAACACGCCGCTGGGGAAAAAAGTCAGTGCTAAAATAGCGCTGGCAAAGAAGACGGCGATCGGGCAGAAAGTGATAGATTTTACCCAGGAAAACCTTTCTGGGGAGGCTTTCACCTTAAGTTCCCTGAGGGGAAAATACGTGCTGGTCGATTTCTGGGCCAGCTGGTGTGTGCCGTGCAGGATGGAAAACCCCCATGTGTTAAAGGCCTATGAGCAATTCGGAAATCAAAACTTTGAAATCGTGGGCGTTTCACTCGATGAAAAACGGAAAAACTGGGAGCATGCTATTGAAAAAGACGGTTTGCCCTGGATACACGTCAGCGACCTGAAAGGGTGGAAAAATGAAGTGGCACAACAGTATGGAGTTACTGCCGTTCCGCAGAATCTGCTGATAGACCCGGAAGGTATCATAGTGGCCAAAAACCTGAGGGGAGAAGAACTTTCCGAGCGTTTGTCCGCTGTTTTCAACTGAGGAACCCCGTTCTTGATGTTGTGTTGCTGAAGTTTCGTTTAACTAAAATTTATCAGAATGAAAAAATACCTGTATATCAGCCTCGTTTTCACCTTGCTTTCCGGAGCATGCAAAGACCATAAGGGAACCAAGACCCCGGATGGGGGCTATACCCTTACCGGTACCGTAAAAAACCTGCCCCCGGCTTCACTGGTCATACTGTCGTATCAGCAGAACGACAGCACCGTGGCCGATACCGCTGTGATAGAAAACGGCAGGTTTACTTTCGGCGGAAAGGTCGTACATCCGTCGGAAGCCATGCTGCAATTGCGCCACGGAAGCCGTTTTCCCGAAAAGATGTGGGAAAGCGATACGT
Source organism: Sinomicrobium soli (assembly GCF_003285545.1). Taxonomy (GTDB): domain Bacteria; phylum Bacteroidota; class Bacteroidia; order Flavobacteriales; family Flavobacteriaceae; genus Sinomicrobium. The sequence continues at coordinate 14,575 of NZ_QLNV01000009.1, forward strand.
ACCGCTTTTTTATAGAGAACAGCACCATGCAGCTAACCACAGAAGATTCATTGAAAAATGCGGTTTTAAAAGGTTCCGTCCTTACCGGTGAAGCGATTGAAATAGAAAACCGTATACGTCCCCTTACCGATGAGATCATAGCCCTGCAAAACCGTATGGACGGCAGAAGCAGGGAAGAAAAACTGATAACGTATGACACTGTTCAGGTTTATGTAGACAGCATACGTAATGTAACACACCGGTTTATCATGTCTCACCCGGATTCCTATGTGGCATTGCAACGTTTTTTACGCCACGAGCTGCCCAAGAACTTTGACCCCGATGAAGCCGATAAAAATTTTAATACCCTGTTTGGTGAAACCCTGCGACAGACCCCGACAGGGAAGCTTATAGCCGAAAAGATCGCCATAGCCAAAAAGTCGGATATCGGTAAAGTGGCCATGGATTTTACCCAGGAAACCCTTGAAGGAGAGCCGTTTACCCTGAGTTCCCTGAGAGGAAAATACGTGCTGGTCGATTTCTGGGCCAGCTGGTGCAAGCCCTGCAGGGCCGAAAACCCGTTTGTGGTGAAGGCATATGAAAAATATAAGGAGGATAATTTCGAGATCGTAGGCGTGTCGCTCGACGCCGGGAAAGAGGCGTGGAAAGCCGCGGTGGAAAAAGACGGGCTTCCCTGGATTCACGTCAGCGACCTCAAATACTGGAAAAATGAAGTGGCCGTGCAGTACGATATCAATTCCGTGCCTTCCAGTTTCCTGGTAGACCCGGAAGGGGTTATTATAGCCAAAAACCTTAGGGGGAAAGCTCTGGAAGACAAACTGGCCGAAATTTTTCCAGATAAATAAATATCAAAAGCATCCTTCTTATGAGACGTTACTTCTCCCTGTTCCGCATTTTTTTTCCGGGGGTACTGTTGATGGCAGGGCTTCAATCCGCCACCGGGCAGCAAGATACGCCCGGGCCGTTCCGCGCTGTCGCCCTGGCTTCCGGGGTTCTGGATAACGGCCTGCACTACTATATCATGCACAATGAAAACCCGGAGAAAAGGGCTGCGTTTTATTTTGCGCAGCATGTAGGCTCTGTGCAGGAGGAAGATTCCCAGCGGGGCCTGGCTCATTTCCTGGAACATATGGCCTTTAACGGGACCCTGCACTATCCGGGCAAGGAGATGCTGAAATTCCTGGAAAAGAACGGGATTAAATTCGGGGAAGAGATCAATGCATTTACCGATTACGACAAAACGGTGTACAGTATACGGAATGTGCCCGTGCATAACGAGAGTGTCCTGGATTCCGTATTACTGATACTGCACGACTGGTCTGGCGGTCTTACCCTCTCTGAAGAGGAGATCGACATGGAGCGGGGTGTGGTGCGGGAAGAATGGCGCACGAGATATCATACCCGGAAACGTGTAGCCGACAGCGTTAAAAACCGCGGTTTGCTCCGGGGTTCCAGGTATGCGGAGCGCATACCCATAGGGAAGATGGAGGTCATCGACAATTTTGAATACCAGGAGCTTCGCGACTATTACCGGAAGTGGTACCGGCCCGATCTGCAGGCGGTGATTATTGTGGGGGATATCGACGCCGGGAAGATGGAGGAGAAGGTCAGAAAACGGTTTTCAGGCATACCCCTTCGGGAGGGGCTTCCGGAACGCCTGCAATTCGACGTTCCCGTCGATGATGCATTTACCTATATCAATATCACCGACAAGGAACTCGGTCCCCCCGATATTGAATTCTATATCAAACACTCAGTAACATACCACCCCGGTGAAGAAGAAGAGATCAGGAGCAGTATAAAATCCGGTCTTGTCCATACTGTGCTTAACCGGCGGTTGGCACGGATGTCCGGCCGGCCGGACAGTCCGGTGTTGTCGGCGCGTTTCGATATCGAAGAAGTGGCAGGCCCTCTCGAAGTCCTGAAAATGACGGTCAAACCTAAAAAAGACAGTATCCTTCCGGCCCTGGAATTTGCGCTTTCCGAATTAAAGAGAATGGCGATATACGGGGCCACTGATGAAGAGTTTGACCACGTGAGATCTGTTTCCCTACGCAGCCTTGAACCTGGTGCCGGGGCTTCCCGCGGCCAGAGTCATGTATATCTTGCCATTAAGCTATATGAAACCTTTTTTAAAAATCAGCAACTGCCGGACCCTGACTGGGAACGGGATTTCCGAGGGGCATACCTGCAACAGCTCCATGCCGATAGCCTTACCGCCTTTCTCAACTCGTATTATACCGAAAAAGGAAATGTAGTAGCCATAACAGGATGGGAAAAGACACAGTATCCTGCCGAAAAAGAAATTTTGAAGGTTTTTGAAAGTGTACGCAACTCCCTGCCGGAACCCTACCGGGAAAGAGAAGTGCATGCAACACTGGAAATGCCGCCGGTGCCCGGGGGAGAAATTGTCAGGGAAACGTATGCAGACAGTGCGGGCAGTATAAACTACGTATTGTCAAACGGAGCCAGGGTACTCCTGTATAAAACGGACGGGGACAATGAAGGAATATATTTCGAAGCGTTCAGTCCCGGAGGGAGATCGGCCCTGGACGAAAACCTGTTGCCCAATGCCCTCTTTGCCACCGTATTTTCCGGGGCTTCCGGCCTTGCCAACCTCGATAATACAGCGTTGCGGCAATCGGAAAAGGTTATTCCCGTAAAGGTAACCATAGACGAATATGAAGAATCCTTGTCCGGACATGCGGCGGCAGGTAACCTGGAAAAACTGCTTCGCGGTGTATTCCTCGCCTTTACGGCCCCGAGGTTCGATCCGGAAGTATTTGACGGTACCAGGCAGCAGCTGGAAATGCTCCGGGCCACCCTTAAGGGAAATGCGCAAAGCATATTGGGCGATTCGATGCAGCGGGCCATAAACAATTACAGCAGTCGAACCGTACTCTTTGATGAGAAGCTGATGGACAAGCTGTCGATGCCGGATGTGGAAGCGGTTTACCGCGACCGTATCCGCAATGCCGCCGATTTCGAATTCGTATTTATGGGAAATCCGGACAGCCTGCAGTTCCGGGAGCTGGTCAAAAAATATATCGGGAGCATCCCCGGAGATGCCCGGATGCGGGAAGTACCGGAAGATCACGGCATGAAACCGGAAAGGGGTACACGTAATGTGCACCTGGTAACCGCCATGCAATCGCCCAAATCGGTGGTGAGTATTCACCTTGAAAGAGCGATAGACGATACCCCCGAAAACCGGTTGCTGCTGGAAATTACCGGGAAACTCCTGAATAAACGTTATATGGAGCGGATACGGGAAGATGAAGGCGGTACTTATGGCGTTAAAGTAACTTCCGGGCTTTTGCATGTGCCCGAAGAACACTTGACCCTGGATATCCGCTTCGACTGTAACCCTGAAAAGACCTCCCGGCTGGTGGCCATAGTCTATGAAGAGCTGGAAGAGTTGCAGCAAAAAGCAGATGCCACATCGCTGGCGGAAATAAAGAACCAGATGAAAAAGGAAATTTCGGAAAAGGTGGGCCATACCACTGCCCGTTTTGAAGAGATCATGCATAGTGCCAGGACAGGCATCCCGGTACCCGACGCCGGTCTGCCGAAAGCCATCGATGCCGTATCTGCACAGGATATCACGGAATTTGTTACAAAAATGATGGATGACCCCGCCATAGTGGAAGGGGTGCTGATGCCTGAAGAAAAGAGATAAAAAACGGACGGTTTTCAAGTAATGAATCCGTAATCTCCGGGTTGATCTCTCAAAACCACAGTAAACAGGGATAAATACTTTGTTTTTTATAAATATTTCCCCGGATTCATAAAATAGTTTAAAATATTTCTCCCGAATTAATAGATTTGTATCGCTTTTCACAAAGAACAGTGCCTTTGATCTTACTTTTTACAGATGGAGTGAGAGGTATACTAATCAATTAAAAAGGCGTATGATGCATAGTGGCCGGCTTCGGGACCATCACGGAGAGGAAAGGGATTTTCGGGAAAATGAGATCAATATCGGCAAGCTTTCCGATACGGAACTCTGGGAGGCATTCCGGAAGGGGAACCGTATGGCGTTTGAACTGATCTACCGGCGTAACGAAGAACGACTGTTTTATTACGGCATGAAAGTCGTTGCCGATGAAGACCTGGTCTGGGATACCGTTCAGGACCTGTTCCTGGACCTTTGGAAAAAGAAATCCGGTATCGGAGAGGTCCGGGTTATCAGGTCTTACCTGTATAAAGCCCTCCGGAACCGGTTGATACGGAATGTTGCCCGCCGCAGGAAGATACTTCACTTCGCAGGCGAAGAAGAAGCCGTCCCGGAACCCGGGCGTGTGCCTTTACGGGAACAGCCCGAAGAACAGGAAGATGACGGTGACCGGGAAAAAAGGATCAGGCAGGTCCTCTCCCTGCTGAGCCGTAAACAACAGGAACTCATCTACCTCCGTTTTTACGACGGCCTGTCTGCAGATGAGATCGCCGGAGTTACGGGGATGAAAAGGAGAACGGTGTATTACGGACTTTCCAGGGCGATGGAACTCTTAAAAGGGCTCGGTAAGGACGTCTTTCTTCTCGTGGTACTCCCGCTATCCCTGCAGTTGCGAAAATTAAACGGTATCAAATCTGCACGATAACTATTTTTATTCTCGTGGTTTTAAGACCTGTTTCGTCATATATCATGTCCTGTCCTCCTGCGTCAGCTATTACAGTATTTTTAAAGTTTTTTTAAAAAAAGTATCATGTTTATTGCACAAAGTGACCGGGTGAGGTATCCTGTAAATGGATGTTATGGTTTTCCGATAAAAAAATCCGGTCATGAAATACAAGAATTACAGCGGTGATGATTTTCTGAAAGACGATGATTTTCTGATGTGGATCTGCGCTCCCGATCCGGAGTCGGATGCCTTCTGGAAAGCCTTTCTCCTGCAACATCCCGAAAAATCGGGAACGATCGCTGCGGCCCGGAAAAAAGCGGAAGAATACGGCAGGCTGGCCATATATGACGAGCGGCAGAAATACAGCCGGGCGACCTCCGAGGCGGTTTATTCGGCCATTGTACAGGGTGTGGAACAGGCAGACCGTACCCGGAAAATATCCGGAAAAACCTTCCCGTTTTCACGGCTGTGGGCGGTGGCCGCCAGTATGGTCGTACTACTGTCTGCCGGATGGTATTTTTACCGTTATGTGCAGGATGCCGGAAGTCCGGAAGACCGTATAGAAGCCGGTAGCAGCAAGGCCGTACTGACCCTTTCCGATGGTTCGGAGGTACTCCTGCAGCAGGGAACGGACTACATTTCCGGGCGTGCCAGCAGTGACGGAACTTCGGTCATCTACAGGCATGCCGTAGCCCCGGAGAAAGAGATGGCCTATAACGAACTCACCATACCCCGCGGAGGGGAATTTTTCCTGTTGTTGTCCGACAGTACTAAAGTATGGCTCAATTCGGAAACCAGGATCAGGTATCCCGAAAGTTTTACAGACGGAAAACCCAGGGAGGTAGCGCTGCTTTACGGTGAAGCCTATTTTGAAGTCTCTCCTGCCGCAAAACACGGGGGCAACAGTTTTAAGGTACGGACGAAAAACCAGGAGATCGAGGTATTGGGTACGCAGTTTAATATCACCGCCTACCCGGAAGATCACGGAGTTACCAGTACCCTGATCGAAGGGGAAGTAGCTGTAACCGCCGGGAACGTCCGAAAGGAACTACAGCCCGGGCAACAGGCCGTGGCAGCAAAAAACAATACCATTACCGTAAAAGAAGTGGAGGTCTTTACGTATACCGCCTGGAAAGAGGGCTATTTCGGTTTCAGGAGCAAACCCCTGGCAGAAGTCATGAACACCCTTTCGCGGTGGTATGACGTAAATATCATTATCGAAAACCCCGAACTGGAAAAAATACGCTTTAACGGCATGCTCGACCGCAAACAATCCATTAAAGAAATCCTGTCCATGATCGATCACGATATCCGGTTTGATATCCGGGAACGCAATATTACCATATACTGAGATTCATCCGCAATTATGCCACAACATTACCAGAGATCCACGCGAAGTCCCTGAACAGAGCGGGTAGTAAAATAACAGCTTGTCAGACAAAAAAAGGGTAAAAAGTCTATCAACTCTCACATCGCCAGACTTCTACCCTTAACCATCATTAATTAATTACTAACCAATGAATTCACAAATGTATGAAAATTAAATACAGCAACCTCCGGTACCATAGGGTATACGGAAAAAAAATAGTACTCTTTGGCATGAGATTATTTATCATCCTTTTTTGTACGATAACCTTCGGGTTTACTTCTCCGGATATCCTTGCGCAGCATTCAATCACGGTAAAAGCAACTAAAACCATAGGACCAGACGAACTGTTTGAACTGATCATGCAACAGACAGACTATGTGTTTTTTTACCCGGAACACATACTCAAGGGGCTTACGCCTCTTACGCTGCACAAGGGAAAAATAAAAGTGTCGGAACTGTTAGACCGATATCTGTCATCCACAGACGTGGTTTATGAAGTCGATAAAAAGGTCATTAAGATCTTCCGGAAAACGAGTTCCCCGGATACACCAAAACAGCACCAGAGGCCCGATTCGTCCCAGCAACAATACCTGCGTATCGGAGGTGCCGTTACCGGTTCGGAGGGAGAGGTTCTGCCAGGGGTAAATATTGTCGTTAAAAATACGGGCAGGGGCACCATGTCGGATGAAGCAGGGGAATATAACCTGCGGGCAAACCCGAACGACACGCTTGTTTTTACATACATCGGGTTCAAAAAAACAAGTATACCGGTAAACGGCCGGGAACAGATCGATGTGGTCATGCAGGAAGATATCATGTCTCTGGAAGGCGTGGTAATCAATGCCGGGTACTATAAGGTAAAGGACAGGGAGCGTACGGGAAATATCACAAAGGTAACATCAAAAGATATAGAAAATCAACCGGTGACCAACCCGATCATGGCATTGCAGGGGAGGGTAGCGGGACTGGATATTACTCCTTCGAGCGGAATTGCCGGTGGTGCATTCCATATCGAAATAAGGGGCAGGAACAGCCTGTCAAACACCAATGGTTCCCGGCCGCTCATCATCGTAGATGGAGTGCCGGTAAACCTGGAACAGATCAATTCTTCCAATCCGCTCTTGAACGCCTCGGGAGGATATGACCCTCTGAGCACCCTTGATCCGGGCAATATTGAAAGTATGGAAGTGTTGAAGGATGCCGATGCCACGGCGATTTACGGGTCGAGGGGAGCCAATGGCGTGGTCCTGATCACCACCAAAAACAACAACAGGAAAACCGGTACCCATATCAATGTGCGTTTTTCTTCCGGTATTGCAGAAGTTCCCCATAGGCTCCAACTACTCAACAGTTCACAATACCTCGAAATGCGCCGAGAAGCATTTGAAAATGCCGGACAGGAACCTACTGCCGCCAATGCCCCCGATCTTATGGTATGGGACACTTCAAGGAATACCGATTGGCAAAAGGAACTTCTGGGAAACACCGCAAATATCACCGATTTTCAATCCCGTATAAGCACCGGAACGGGCAACACCACCTTTAGTTTCGGAGCGGCGTATCACAAGGAAAATTTCGTGTTCCCGGGAGACTTCTATTACGAAAGAATGAACCTTAATTTCAATGCCAACCACCTCTCGGAAAACGGGAAGTTCAAGGCCGTGGTTTCCGGAAATTACGGGATTACCAACAACAGGTTGTTCTCCGGGCAGGACATAACGGGTGTAGCCCTGAACCTTCCCCCGGTAGCACCGCCGATATATGATGAAAACGGACATCTCAACTGGGAGAACAATACCTTTAACAATCCCCTGGCAGTGTTGGAAAAAAAAGATAAGAACCGGATCAATAATTTGATCTTCAACACAAATATGTCTTATACCATATGGCCTACCCTATCTGCGTCGATAAGTATGGGCTATAACCGCCTGGACCGGAAAGGGCACACCATAGCTCCGATTAGTGCTCTCAATCCCAGTAATATAGGTCCTGAAACCACAGGCTCCGGAGAGTTTTATGTCAATGACCGGACCTCGTGGATCATGGAACCGCAATTAAACTATGCCGAATCGTTCGGAGACCATGCACTGGATATGCTCGTAGGGACTACATTTCAGAAAAACAGTTCTTCATACCAGCGTATCGAAGCCCTCGGATATTCTTCCGATTCTCAATTGGAAAGTCTCGTAGCTGCTTCAACCATCAATTATGTAACAGATGATGAAATCATTTACAAATACGCCGCCATATATGCCCATATAGGATATAATTATAAAAGCAGGTACTTTGTAAACCTTACCGGAAGAAGAGATGGTTCTTCCCGTTTCGGGCCCAATAACCGTTTCGGGAATTTTGGGGCTTTAGGTGCGGCGTGGATCTTCTCTGAAGAGCATTTTCTCAGGGACAATGCTGTGCTGAACTTCGGAAAACTGAGGATGAGCTACGGAACCACGGGAAGTGACAACATAGGAGATTACAGTTACCTGGACCTCTATACCAGCAAGTACTATTCATATTTAGGCGTTACCCCCGTATCTCCTCTGGCGCTTTACAATGCCGATTACCAGTGGGAAATTACCAGAAAATTGGAAGCAGCAGCAGAAGTGAGCTTTCTGAATGATCGTATTCATCTCGAAACAGCCTGGTACAGAAACCGCTCTTCCAACCAGCTGGTCGATTACCGTTTGGCAAACACTACAGGGTTTAGTTCGGTGATCACCAATCAGAATGCTGTTGTGCAGAATACGGGTTGGGAAATTTTATTGAACACCCGGAATATATCGGGCGATGACTTTTCCTGGATGACATCGTTCAATCTCACCATACCCAGGAATAAGCTGATAGCCTTTCCCGATTTCGAGAATTCGTCCTATGCGTCTGTTTATGAAATAGGGCAGCCCCTCAGCCTTGCCAAACTGTACAGGTTTAAAGGAGTAAACCCCGACACCGGGGTTTATGAAGTAGAAGATGCCAATGCCGATGGTGTTATAGATAATAATGACAGGGTGGTCTATCAGAATACAGGACGAAAGTTCTACGGAGGCTTACAGAACACCTTCAGGTATAAGGATTTTGAACTCAACGTTCTGCTTCAGTATTCCAGGCAGGTAAACCGGACTCCGGTCTCGCTCATTGGGATGTACGCCGAAAACTACCCCGTACGTATCCTGGACCGATGGCAGGCTCCCGGCGATGATGCTTCCTTCCAAAAATATTCCTCAGACTCCTCTATTGTCCTTCCCTGGTCTTATGCCTCACAAAGTACCTTCGGGTTTGTGGACAATTCGTTTGTACGATTAAAAACACTAAATCTCACCTATCATGTTCCCGGAAAGATCAAGAAATCCCTGAAGCTCAAAAGCGCCAAGGTCTATCTGCAGGGGCAGAACCTCCTGACATTTACAAAGTCCGGGGATTACCAGCTCGATCCTGAAACCAACAACGGGTTTCCTCCCCTGCGTATGATGCTCCTCGGGATAGATGTCAACTTCTAATACTAAAAAAATGAAATACACACTTCTGAACATATGCTGTACGATCTCCGCGATATTCCTCTGTATATCCTGTGAAGATTTTCTGGATGCCGAACTGAACAAGTCGCTGAGTACCAAAGAAACCATTTTTGCAAGCGATGAAGGGGCTACTTCAGCCATGTTTTCGGTCTATTACGACATGATGTCTTACAGTAAACTGAGTGGTTATCCCGAAGGGCTTTTCGATATGGCCGGAGTTGGTGCCGATAACCTGCATTACTATCCCGAAAGCGGGAGCCTCTACGAATTTGAAACACACAATATCGATCCCGAAAACACCCATGTCAGTGCATTGTGGAACCTGATGTACAATTTGATCTATCAGGTCAACGCCATTATTGAAGGAGTAAATGCTTCCGGAAGTATTTCCGCCGATACTAAAGACCAGTTATTGGGAGAAGCAAAATTTATGCGGGCCTATTTCTATTTTTACCTCACGGAGCTCTTTGGAGATGTCCCCCTGATTACGTCAACAGATTACAATGAAAATACCTCTACACCGAGAACACCCAGGGAAGAGATAGACCAGCGTATTCTGGAAGACCTTTCGGAGGCTTTGGGGCACCTGGGCGACGACTATATCACTTCAGGGCGTATTCGCCCTAACAAGGCCTGTGCCCAGGCTATGCTCGCCAGGGTATATCTCTTCAGGAAAGATTGGGAAAATGCGGAACAGAAAGCCACGGAGGTCATTGAAAACCCCGCATATCACATATCTCCGGTAGACGAAGCTTTTTTAAAAGACAGTGAGGAAACCATATGGCAATTAAAACCTGTAATTCCTACTTACGGTACCCCGGAAGGGTACAATTATATTCTGACCGCCACGCCCCGGAACACCGTGCTTACCGAAGCATTGATCCGGTCTTTTGAAGAAAATGATCTTCGTCTGCACCACTGGATAGGGACATTTACAGGAGACACAGGGACCTTTTATTATCCTTATAAGTATAAGGTCAGGACAAAGGGAGATACTGAAGAATGGATCGAGTATTCGAAGGTATTCCGCCTGTCCGAACAATATCTCATCCGCGCGGAAGCCAGGGTACAACTGGGGAAACTCGATGAAGCGAGGGCCGATCTCAATGTGGTGCGTAACCGGGCGGAGATAGGAAAGACCGGTGAGCAGGAGCCACTTGACCTCCTTGCATCCATAGCCGTGGAACGCCGCCATGAACTGTTTGCCGAATGGGGGCACCGGTGGCTGGACATTAAACGTGAATTGTCGCCTTCCGGAGTATTGACCGATCCCGATAAAAAACTATGGCCCATACCACAGGACGAATTTTACCGGAACCCTGGACTGGGAGATCAGAACCCGGGTTACCCGCTTTATTAATACTATCGTATAACATTATAATTTGACAAGATGAATATCATATACCGAATAAATATCTTAATAACCATACTCTGCCTGGCAGCTTGTACGGACGGAAAAGAACGGAAAACCGGAGAAGGAAAGCATATCGGTAATCTTTATGTGTCAGGGGCCCAACCTGCTGCCGGAGACGAAATCCGGCTGCGCTATCAGGACAATCCCCGGGATACCTCCCGGACAGAAACAACAGTAAATTATATCGTAGGCAAAAAAATATACGCCAGCGATATCGACATGACAACAGATTCTCTGGGAGTCATGAAAGGCCAAATCCGTATTCCCGATACGGCGCAGGCCATCAGCTTTAATTTCAGGAAGCACGGAATTTACGATAACAACCGGAAAAGGGGATACATACTTCCGGTGTATGACAAAAACGGAACATACGTGCCCGGTGCAGCAGCAGCCATCGCCAGCTATGTTACCCTTTACGGGGAAAGATATGGTATAAGAATGGAAGCCGATTCTGTTATTGCATTGCTGGAAGCCGATCTGCGAAACTATCCCCGTCTTAAAAGCACCTACATGGTTACGTATGCAAGGCTGTTGGCAGAAAAAGACAGGAAGGCCGGAACAGATTACGCCATGAAGCAGGTGCAAGCGTATCAGAATAAGGAAAGTCTGGATTATCAGGATTACGACAACCTGTACCGCCTGTATGCGTTGCTGAATATAGGCAAGGAACAACTGGATTCCCTTCGTACGCTGATAATGGATAAGTTTCCTTCTTCTCAACTCTCCCTCTTTAAATACAAGTCACGGTTTTTTAAAGCATCTTCAATAGCCGGAAAACTGGCCATCCTGAACGAACTGGATAGCATGCATGTCCGGGATGAAGATACCAGAGATTACATGGTGATGCAAATTGCCGAATCTTATGCCCGGGAAGGAAACTGGACAAAATTTATGGAATACGGCAGTATGGTGCGCAACAAACTTTCACAGGCCCAGTTATACAATTCCAATGCATGGACCCTGGCAAATACCGGAAAAGATCTCGAACGATCTGCCGGCTTGTCCCGCAAATCCATTGCGATCATAAAGGAAGACGAAATGACATTGGCATCCAGACCCGGTTATCTTTCCCGGAAACAATATGCACATGAGCTGGAGGTCAACCGGGCCAATTTTATGGATACTTATGCCTATATCTTGTACCGGAAGGGAGATATCCGACGGGCCCTGGATGTTCAGGAGCAGGTCGTTGCCATGTATACCGGCCAGGAGCAGAATGCCCATCATATCCAATACCTTATGGAAACCGGTGATTTTGTGCGGGCAAGAGAATTTTCTGAGAAATACATCGAAGAACAGCAGGCAGGAGATCAGATCAGAACATACCTGGAAGAAGCCTACCGGAAAACCGAAAATACCGACAAAGGGTATGAAAGGTATCTGGCAGGTATCGAAGCTCGGGCCAGAAAGCACGGTATGAAGGAATTCCGTTATCATATGACAGAAGAGAACGCGCCGGACTTTAGTCTCATGGACATGGAAGGGAACACCGTAAGCCTGAAATCCATGAAAGGAAAGATTGTTATTCTCGATTTCTGGGCCACCTGGTGCGGGCCGTGTAAGGAATCCTTTCCCGGAATGGAAAAGGCCGTAGCACATTACCGGGACAACTCCGATGTAGTATTCCTTTTTGTAAATACTTTTGAAGCCGAAAAAAACAGAAAAGAAAGGGCAGAGGCATTTATAGCGCAACACCGGTATCCCTTCCGGGTCTTGTATGACACAGGAAAGAAGAATGGTGCCACGGCCACGAGTTACGGTGTAACGGGTATACCGACTAAAATAGTCATAGGCCCCCGGGGAAAGATTAGGTTCCGAATGGTGGGATATGACGGAGACATAGCCCGGATGATGGAGGAGATCGGTTACGCCGTCGATATCCTGGAGAAGCAAAAAAGCAAGGCATCCTGATCTGAGGTTCCTTTTCTGGCGAGACTTAAAGGGGGCAGGCGGCTATGCCTGTAGTCCTCCCGGACGTAGCTGGTAATATACTATGCTTAAATGGTGACACTGAGTGCCATCGTGGATCATGATGATACTACACGTTGAAACGCATACTAACCCGACGAGGTCGCTTTCTGGGTTTATCACGACGTATTTGAATTGTGAGGTGGAATACGATCAATCCTTGACTACTTTAGTATGATAAAAATAAGTTTTGTTCACCTATTTAAAATCAGAAAATTATGAATGTAGAGCATTTAAGTGTAGAAGAATTAAGTGTGAAGGAATCAACGAAGATCAATGGAGGCGGACTGAATTATACCAAAAAGGAACTGGATATGATCTTTCAAGTGGTTATTACTGACGAGTTGACTAATTGGTTTGCGTACGCTCCTTGAAAGAGATTAGTACACTCCTTTTTAACGATAGACTAACGTTTTGGTACAATGATTCAGGTGCGGGTATTGCCCGCACCTTTTTTTTGAAATAGTTTTTGTTACTGATATGCTTTAAACTCCCGGACAACATTCCGGATTTATGTAAAAAATTCCTTTTTATAAACATCCAATACTTCTGATTGAATACCTGAACCCGGGCCGGTTTAGGCTGCCAATTCCATGATATGAGCTATAAAAATAAATTTATAGCCCATATAATACTATTGTTGGAGCCTGTCGGAAATGAGTATTTGCCAAAGAAATTTAGTCGTGTTATAAGTAAAAGCTTTCGCGATTCGACCGTGTTTATCCAGGGCGATACCTCCCGTCTTTCAGACCGGGAAGTGCTGGGGCTGCACCTGTTCCGTACTAAGGCAAGGTGTATCAATTGTCATAATTCGCCCCTGTTTTCCGATAACAAATTCCACAATACCGGGCTTACCTATTACGGCCGTAAGTACGAAGACCTGGGCCGGTATGGGCATACGGGCAAAAAGGAGGATGTCGGTAAGTTCCGTACGGTTACTCTGCGGGAAGTTGCCCGTACCGCTCCCTATATGCACAACGGGATCTTCCCGCACCTCAGAGGGGTTATCAACCTGTACGACGCCGGAATGCCGCGTCCTGTACGCAAACCGCATCAGCAACGCGATTCCCTTTTCCCCGAAACCTCACCCCTGCTGAAAAAACTGCACCTTACCGATGACGAAAAACTCTCATTGCGGGCCTTTCTCCTTACGCTTACGTCCCGGGCCAGGAGGGAAGCTCCCCCGGGACTGCCGAAATGACCTGGATATGAAGTGAATAATCCGGGAGTTTACCCTTATGTTTATTTCCGAAAAACACGTGTTCGTAATTATGAAATAAACACGTATATTTGTTGTAAAAAGAAGTCATGAATACTAAGTTGACCCTGACCATGGAAAAAGAGGTGATCAGAATTGCCAAGGAATATGCCAGAGATAAAGGACAGAGTCTTTCTGAAATGGTTGAAAATTACTTTAAACTGATTACCGTAAACAGAAGGAAAATTAAGCCTAAGCAGCTTTCGCCCAAGGTTCAAAAACTTCGGGGGATCATCAAAACCGGTGAAAATGTTGACTACAAAAAAATCTTAACCGAAGAATTGTCAAAAAAATATGGTGTTTAAACTGTTTATAGACTCCGATGTTGTTATAGACTTTTTTACGGACAGGAAACCTCATGTCAACCCGGCAAGTGAGCTTTTTGAACTCAATGAAAAAGGAAGTGTTATTCTGTATTTATCTGCTATCAGCATTAATAATATCTATTATATCGCAAGGAGGTTTTTAGGGCATAAAAAAACGCTGGAAGTAGTGGAAACACTGACAGAAATAACGGAGATCGTAGGAATCACAAAAAAAGAGATTTTGCAGGCCCTGAAAAATGACTTTTCCGATTACGAAGATTCCATACAGTATTCGTCGGCTTCAACCATTAAGGGACTGGATGCAATAATAACCAGGAACATCAGGGATTACAGGAAATCGGATATCGCGGTAATGACTCCCCTCAGTTTTTTAAAGATGAAGGATAAGATCGATGGTTAAACCGAGAGTAAAAACAACACCATGGAAGAACCGGTAGGTATAAAACAGATCGCTCAGATGGCCAATGTATCTATTGGCACGGTAGACCGGGTGCTGCACCGCCGGGAAGGGGTGTCCAGGCATACCCGTGAGCGGGTGGAAGCGGTGATCAGAAAAACCGGGTACAAGAAAAACACGGCGGCCAGCCGGTTGCGGCTGGGGGCGCATAAAAAGATCAGGATAGCAGTGCTGATCCCGGAGGTGACCAATAACTGGGGATACTGGGAACTGCCCAAATGCGGCGTGGAAAAAGCGGTGGAGGACTTGCACGACCTGGGAGTAAGGGTCTCCTATTATTACTTTTCAGATCCTGTTTCTTTTACGAAAAAAAGCGAGCAGATCCTCGGCAAGGAGTTCGACGGTATTGTTACGGCCCCCTTTTTTGCCGAAGAAAGCAAGGCACTGCTCGAAAATTGCAGCGACAGGAATACCCCGGTGGTCCTGCTCGATACCCGGGTGGCCCTCGAAGGGGCAAATTTTATATGCCAGGATGCCCACAGGGCCGGTATGGTAGCGGGAAGACTGTTGTACGGACTTGCCGGGGAAAACGGGCTCTATATCGTGGTAAACCTGGTCAATGCCGGGGGATTGCATGAAAATAACCGGCAGCGAGAACAGGGGTTCAGGGCATTTTTCGATACTGACCTTCCCGGGAAGAATGTTGAAATCCACACGGTAGACTACCCCCTGGACAGGCCTTTTGACATATCCCCGGAAATCGGGAAATGGTTGAAGGATAAAAGGGCAAAAGGAGTGTTTGTCACTAATTCAAGGGCCTATGTTATTCCCGGAATACTCCGCAAGTACCATGTGGATAATGTGCATATCGTGGGCTTTGACCTGAACCGGGAGAACCTGGAATGCCTCAGGAACCGCGATATTTTCTTTCTCATTAACCAGAAACCCGAAGAACAGGGATATCTCGCGGTTCGCGGACTTTTCCGGTATCTCACCGAAAAGGATGCTTCCGGGCTACAGGCCGATATTCCCGTGGAAATAGTAGTACGGGAAAACCTTTTTACCGTATAGGAACGCACCGGGAACCAACCTTGTTTGTTCCGGAATCCGTGACCCTTCAAATCCGTTAATAGCACAGTCTGCCCGGTATATCCGGCAACATGGCATCGCCCCTGCTTTGTCATTCATCTTTTCCGGCTTGTTATTGATCTAAAAATTTTTGAAATATTAAAATGATTGCTAAAATTTAGCTCATAGGTTTTAGCACTGCCTCAATAACTTTTATCTACTCTCACCGTTTTTTAAGGATTTTATAATTGTGTATCTGCCGGACAGACAACTTCGGGAATAAGGTGTGGTATGTCTGAAAATTTCCGGGAGGTGTAAGAACTAAACTCAAATGACTATGCTGAAAAAACAATTACTACTGATGTGGGCATGCGGGCTGTGTGGCCTGAATGTTCTCCTGGCACAGGAAAAAACGGTGACAGGTATAGTTACGGACGGGGCCGACAAGGCCCCTCTCCCGGGGGCCAATGTGGTGGTAAAGGGGAGTACCACCGGAACTGCTACCGATTTTGACGGAAATTATACCCTGAATGTACCCGAAGGTGCAGTGCTCGTGTTTTCCGCCCTGGGGTACAAAACCCAGGAAATTGCTGTCGAGGGAAGGGAACAGGTAGACGTTTCGCTGAATTCCGATACCGAACAGCTGGAAGGAGTTGTGGTAACAGCTCTCGGGATAAGGCGGGAGAAAAAGGCACTTACCTATGCTTCACAGGAGGTGGGCTCGGAAGAACTGACCCGGATCAAGGAAGTAAATCCGTTGAACAGTATGGCCGGGAAGGCTGCCGGGGTGGTGATCAACAGGAGTTCTGCAGGTGCCGGAGGATCGGTAAAGGTGGTGCTGCGGGGAAATTCGTCCACACGTAGTAACCAGCCCCTGTACGTCATCGACGGGGTCCCCATGCTGAATACCCCCGATGAAGGTCGCGGGGCAGAGGGCGTTTTCGGGGGGACGGGGGATACCGGCGACGCACTGTCCATGCTGAATCCTGATGATATAGAAAATATTTCCGTACTCCGGGGAGCTTCTGCAGCGGCATTATACGGTAGCCAGGGAGCCAACGGGGTAATACTTATCACTACGAAATCCGGAAAGGACGGGAGAACAACAGTTACGGTATCCTCCAATACGACTTTTGACAAGGCTGTGAACCTTCCCAGGACACAGTATTCCTATACAGCTATGGACGAAGAGGGAAATGCAGGCTCCCAGTCCTGGGGCGTAAAAGGGAATTCCCCTGATCATATGAAAGGTTTTTTCAATACCGGGGTCACCTCCATCAATTCGGTGTCCATGTCGGCAGGTACCGAAAAGGCCCAGACCTATTTCTCTTATTCCTATACCGATGTAAAGGGGATAGTCCCTACCAACGAATTGCAGAAACATACCTTTAATTTCAGGGAAACCGCCGAGTTTTTCGAGGGAAAGCTGAAGGCTGATGCCAATATCACACTTTCCGACCAGGGAGTGGCCAACCGCCCGGTAGCGGGTTTTTACTACAATCCCATAAATGGAGCCTATCTTTTTCCGAGGGGGCTGAATTATAACAGCTATAAGGAGAATTATGCGGTCTTTGACGAGAGCAGGAACCTGTATACGCAAAACTGGCCACAGCTGGAAAATGAACAGCAAAACCCGTACTGGATACTGAACCGGAACAGGTCTGAAGAAGATAACCAGAGGCTGGTTGCCGCGATAAAGCTGGACTACCGGGCCACCGACTGGCTTACTGTTAAATCCCGGATGAGCTATGACCGGCTGTTCAACACCTTCGAACGCAAGATATACGCAGGAACCCTCGGGGTACTGGGCGGAGAATTCGGAGCCTATAATTACAGCGAAAACACCAATACCCAGCTGTATGCCGATATTATTGCCGTAGCCAATGCCACTGCGGGAGATTTTGACGTCAGCGCTACCGTGGGGTCCAGCGTTACGCGCTATACTTTCGGGCAGGGGGTGTCTTTTGCCGGGACCCTGAAATACGCAAACCTTTTCAATGTGGATAATTACCTGAACCCTGCCGGGACATTCCATAGGAAAACTGATGCGAGAAAAGAAATACAGTCGGTCTTCTCCAGTGTAAACGTCGGCTTTAAAGGCATGGTATACCTCGATGTTACCGCGCGTAATGACTGGTCTTCCACCCTGGTAAATTCAGGGGGTAATATATCCTATTTTTATCCGTCGGTCGGACTTACGGGAGTGTTGAGCGAGATGTTTACCATGCCGGATTTTGTCAGTTTCCTGAAGCTGAGAGGGTCGTATTCCGAAGTGGGGAATGACATTCCCGCCTTTGTGACCACACCGGTACAGACCATTACGGCAGGGGTATCCTCCTTTCCGGAAAAGGGATTACTCGACGGAGAACCGTTAAAACCGGAACGGCAGAAATCGCATGAATTCGGACTGGAAGCCCGGTTTTTTAACAGCAGGCTCAACCTCGATGTCACCTACTATAAATCGAATACCGTAAACCAGTATTTTGAGATAGAGGCACCGTCTACCAACCCCAACGGCTTTACCTATTTCGCCGTCAATGCAGGGGATATCCAGAACAAGGGATACGAGATATCCCTCGGGGGAAAGCCTGTGGAAGGAGAGGAGTTCGGCTGGGATACGCAATTCAACTTTGCCTCTAATGAGAATACGGTAAAGAACATACATCCCAAATTAAACGGAAGGGCTAATATATCCACATCCGACACCTATCGCTATGCTATTGTAGAGGGAAGGCCTTACGGGGTCATAGAGAGCAAGACCTTTGTGGAAGATGAGCAGGGAAGGATAATACTCAACCCTGACGGAACACCGAAAATAAGTGATGATTACAGCGAGGTGGGAAATGCCAATCCGGACTGGACGCTGGGGTGGAACAACCAGTTCCGGTTTAAGAACCTTACTCTTAATTTCCTGGTAGATGCCCGCGTAGGAGGTGAGGTCATGAGCCTTACGGAAGCCTACCTGGACCAGTACGGGGTGTCGCAGCGCAGTGCCCGGGCCAGGGATAATGGCGGGGTACGGGTCGATGCGGTTATGGAAGATGGTACCCCGGTGTCGCAGATCGATGCCAGAACCTATTACAATACCATAGGCGGAAGAAACGGGGTAGGGGCCAATTATGTGTATGATGCTACCAATGTGCTGATGCGTGAGATAGGGCTGGGATATACCTTTGATATGCCCGAAGACCATTTTATCAGGTCGCTTAAGATTTCCGCCATAGCGAGGAACCTTTTCTTTTTCTATAAGGAGGCTCCTTTCGATCCCAATATCACCCTGAATACGGGCAATAAATTCCAGGGTATAGAATTGTTTTCGGTGCCCAATACCAGGAGTATAGGGGTCAACTTCAACATAATATTCTAAAAAGAGACAAGCGATGAAAAAAATGATATATAAGGCAGGTGTCGCAATAGTATTACTGGTAGCAGGATGTACCGGTAATTTTGATGAACTCAACAAAGATCCCGACGGTTTTACCAATGACGAATTCGAACAGGATAATAATCTTATGGGAACCTTGTGCGGGGCGATGCTGCAGTGGGGCATCCCGGCCCAGGAGAATTCGTACCAGGTAGGTACCAACCTCAGCGCTGATATCTATTCGGGATATATGATGACCGGTACACCGTTTGAGGGTAACCAGAATAATGCCAGTTATGCCCTGGTCCCCGGATGGAACGAGGAAACCTGGAACAAGGGATACCGGGAGGTGATGTCGAGGGTCCTTAAAGTGGAGCAGTTCGGGGCAAAAGAAAATTTTCCGGACTTCTATGCCTGGTCCCTTATCCTGAAAGTGGCTGCGATGCACAGGGTAGCCGATTATTATGGCCCCATGGTGTATTCGCAGTACGGACAAGGAGAGTCCGACAATATCATCCCCTATGACAGCCAGGAAGATGTTTACGATGCGTTTTTCAAAGATCTCGACGAAGCTGTGGAGATACTGACTGCCGCTGTGGGTGGTGGCGGGGATACCGGGAAATTTGAGCGGTTTGATATTTCCACTTATAAAAAGAGGGGATTTGAATCGTGGATAAAATTTGCCAACTCGCTACGCCTGCGCCTGGCCATGCGTATTGTCAAGGTAGACGGACAGCGGGCCAGGGAAGAGGCTGAAAAAGCGATACACCAGGATTACGGGGTTATTGAGGATAACCGGGACAACCTGATCATGGTTTCCGAAGGAGGGTTCAGGGCTCATCCGCTGCAGATCATTTCTACGGAATGGCTGGACACCCGTATGGGAGCTCCCATGGAATCTTATCTGACCGGGTATGATGACCCGAGAATAGAGGTGTATTTCAGGACCTCGGAAGAATATCCCGGAGAATATAAGGGAATACGAAACGGGATCGAGATCACGGCCAAGGATGTGTACCAGGGTTTTTCTGCCATAGGCACACTCATAGATAAACCTGAAATACAGTGGATGAACGCGGCCGAAGTGTATTTTCTCCGGGCAGAAGGAGCGCTGAGGGGCTGGAACATGGAAGGGGAGGTACAGGATTTTTACGAAAGGGGGATCAGGAGCTCTTTTGAGCAGTACGGCCTTGCGGGAAGTGATGAGTATATCGCGGATACAACCAGCAAACCGGTCCCTTATAACGACCCGAAGAACAGTGAGAACGATGTGCCGGAAGGTGCCCCATACCTGAGCAATATGACTATTGCCTGGGATAACGGGGCTTCGGACGAACAGAAACTGGAGAAGATCATGACCCAGAAATGGCTGGCGGTATATCCTAACGGAGCGGAAGCCTGGGCGGAGTTCCGCAGGACAGGCTACCCGAAACTTTTCCCGGTGGTCATAAACAATAGCGGGGGAACCATATCGACATCAGAATTTATCAGGAGATTGCCGTTCCCCCAGAGCGAACGGCAGAACAACACGGCCGAATATGAAAAAGGAGTACAATTGCTGGGGGGTACAGATAACGGCGGTACCCGTATATGGTGGGACGTGAGAGGGGGGAACTTCTGAGACGAGACCTGGCTTTATAACCGTATCCTGAGCTCCGTATTACTTATGTTTTAGGTGCTGTATACCTATTGTATACAGGTATTTTAACTTCGTTATATTGTAAGAATATAACGAAGTTTTTTTTGTGCTTAACGCTACTTGTTAGTACTATTTTAACTTTTTAACAATGTGATGATTATTGCTTTGTATAAATATATGTTATAAAAATAGCTATAAATTTATTTATTTTTTATAATTTAGGCTTCAAAATAATAATAAGGAAGTTTTGTGTTAATATCAAATTATATGTTATTAACAAAAAATTAGTAGTCTTTTAGCGATGGGATGAGGTTTTGTATGCTGATGACATAAATATGGCTGCATTTTGACTAATTACTTTTTTTGAAAGAAAAAATATGATTATACGGTCGTTAATTATTTCGACATTTAAAATTTTTTCTTAATACCAACCGGAGATAAAAATTGCCTTGAATGAATACAACTAACAAACTTTATTTATGGAAAAAAGAATTTTTACGAGAATTCGTACGGAGTTGCAGCACGTGTCGGGCGTGCTGCTTTTTTGTGGAATACTGCTTACCTGTAGCCATGCCCTGGCTTCTGCCGGAGACCGGTATTCGGGAGAGGCTTTATTTTTGAGCATTACCGGTAAGGTAACCGCCGAAGACGGTATGCCGCTGGCCGGGGCCAGTATCATGGAAAAAGGGACCTCTAACGGGGTGGTCACCGATTTTGACGGGAACTACGAGATAGAGGTGCACAGTGACAAAGCCGTACTGGTGGTCTCTTATGTTGGGTTTAAAACCCTGGAGGTGCCGGTAGACGGAAAGGCAATGGTCAATGTTACACTTCAGGAAGACCTGGCCAAACTGGAAGAGGTAGTGGTTGTGGGTTACGGTACACAACGCAAAAAGGACCTTACCGGGGCAGTGGCCGTAGTAGATGTAAACGAACTGAAACAACAGCCCGCTGCCAGTCCCGTTGAAGGTCTGCAGGGAAAGGCCACCGGGGTACAGATCATTAACAGCGGGGCGCCCGGGGCAACCCCACAAATCCGTATCCGGGGGTTCAGTACCATTAATAATAACGACCCGTTATATGTCATAGATGGAATGCCCTATGAAGGGAAACTGAGCTGGCTGAGCGCTAATGATATCGAGAGTATGCAGGTGCTGAAAGATGCTTCTGCAGCATCCATTTACGGTGCCCGCGCCAATAATGGGGTGGTGATCGTAACCACCCGAAAGGGGGTAAAGGGAAAGCCCCGTATCACCTTTGATACCTACTATGGTGTGCAGACCCCCAACCGCAGCCGTTTTCCCGAGTTCCTCAACCCACAGCAGTACGGGGAGTATGTGTACCGGCAATATATTAATAAACCGGGAGCAACACCCGGTACTGATGCTACCACCGGGGCGAATTACGGTTCCGACCCGACCCGTCCCACCTTGCCGGAATACCTGTTGGCCGGGACAGCGGAAGGACATAATATTACGGCGGCAGATGCCGATCCTTCCAGGTACCGTTATGTGATGGACCCTGAACAGTACTATACCATTGTCAAAGCCAACCAGAAAGGAACCGACTGGTTCGACGTCATCACACGCGATGCGCCCATTCGCAACCACCAGCTGAGCATACTCGGTGGTGGGGATAATGCTACTTACGCTTTCAGTGCCAGTGCCTTTAAACAGGAGGGGACTTTCCGCCATACCGGGTTTGAGCGGTATACCGTTCGCAGCAACAGCCAGTTTACGTTTCTCGACGACCGGCTGACGATCGGGGAGAATATACAGTATTCCGCCACCAAAGGCGTCGGTTTCGGGGTCAATGAAAATACATCGGGCTCTTACCAGGCGGAGGATTCGCCTATAGGCTGGGCCTATCGCATACAAACCATCATCCCGGTATACGATATCAACGGTAATTTTGCAGGAACCAAGGGCGATAAAATGGGCAATGCCGATAACCCGCTTGCCGTATTGTACCGTGCCAAAGACAATATTAATAAAAGCAATCAGTTTTTCGGGAGCGCCTATGCAGACCTTGAGCTGCTCAAAGGGCTCAATTTCAGGACGACCTTCGGTATTCGCTATGAAAACTTTGACGGTAAATCTATCGGGTATCCCAACCCGGAACGCTCCGAGGGGAGTTATACCAATAATACCCTGGAGGAATACCAGGGATACAATAAGGAATGGACGTGGTCTAATACCGCGACATATAAGGCCACGTTTAACGATATTCATGACCTTACCGTGCTGGCGGGGACCGAAGCTGTGGAGTCCAATTACCGCCAGTTGACCGGTACGGGAAATGATTTCTTTATATCCGGTGATCTCGATTATTATTACCTCGGTACGGCGGCCAATACTTCTGCCAACAGTGAAGGGGCCAACAGCTCCCTGTTCTCTGTTTTCGGACGGGTCGATTATTCCTTTGATGACCGGTACCTGTTTTCAGCTACCGTACGGCGCGACGGTTCTTCCAATTTCGGGCCCGATAACCGTTACGGGACTTTTCCCGCGGGTAGTTTTGCCTGGCGGTTGTCTAACGAGAGATTTATGGAACCGCTTTCCTGGGTAGACGACCTGAAGTTCAGAGCAGGCTATGGGGTTACCGGTAACCAGAGAATCCCTACCTTCCAGTACCTGCGGCAGTATGCTTCCGGTATTAACCAGTCCTTTTATCCCATAGGCGGAGGGAATGATCTCAGCAGTGGGATATGGACCAGTAATTACGACAACCCGGATGCAAAATGGGAGGAGCTTAAATCGGTAAACCTGGGGCTCGATTTTACCCTGCTCAACAATAGTCTGGACGGGTCGGTCGAATGGTTCGACCGGCGTACAGACGGTGTGCTTTACCCTGTGCCACAACCGTCCGCAGCCGTAGGTACCGGGGCCTCTCCCTTTATCAACTCAGGTAAGATCAAGAATGCCGGTGTGGAGATAGAGCTCAATTATCACTTTAATCCCTACGCAGCCGAAGGTGATTTCCGGTTTGATGTGGGGGCGTTCTTTTCGAAATACAGCAATGATGTCATGGAACTGGCACCGACCGTTTCCGAACAGCCTTATCTGACACTACGCGGAGTGACTACTTCGGTATTAAAAGCCGGGGCACCTTTTGGTTCATTTTATGGGTATCAGGTAGACGGTATCTTTCAGAGCGAAGAAGATATTGCCGGCAATCCTTCTTATGACGGCGCCCGGGTGGGAGGATTTAAATTTGCTGATGTGAATCATGATGGAGTGATTGACGGGGACGATCGTACGGTAATAGGTAATCCTCATCCGGATTTTATCTATTCCCTCAGCCTGAATGCGGAGTATAAGCGTTTTGATATCAGTATGTTCTTCAACGGTTCCCAGGGTAATGACATTTTTGACCTGACCCGTCAGTATACCGATCTTTTCGCTTTTCCCGGTGCGGTGAGTACCCGTACCTTAAATGCCTGGAGCCCGGAAAACCCCAATAGCAGGATGCCTTCGGCTTATGCCGATGCGCCTTCTTTTGAGCGGCAGTCTTCCAGCTACTATGTTCAGGATGGTAGCTTTTTCAGAATGAAGAACCTGCAGATAGGGTATACTGTCCCCGTGGAGGATATTTTCCAGGGGTATGTGTCCAATCTGAGGATCTATGCCAGTGCAACCAACCTGTTTCTCATTACCGGTTACAGCGGGATGGACCCGGAGGTAAGCCAGTACTCTTCTACATTTTCAGCTCCCGGGGTAGATATGGGAGTTTACCCGGTGCCACGCCAGTATTTGCTGGGATTCAGTGTTACGTTTTAAGAAAGAGATAAAGACTGATAGTGTTTTTAACCAATACAAATTTTTCAACAATGACTATACGATACAGATATATAAAGGTGCTGGCGATGGCGTTGCTGCTGGGAATGGCCAGCTGTGGTTCGGATTTCCTGGAGCAGAAACCGCAGGGAAAACTGACAGATGACCAGCTCAACAACACCAAAGGCGTGGAATGGCTGCTTACCGGAGCCTATGCCTTGATGAATGGTAACCGCGACGGTACTTGGGGTAATTACGCGGCTGCTCCGAGCCAGTGGGTATTCGGTGACCTGGCCGGGGGGGATGCCCATAAGGGAAGCGAGGCCGGAGACCAGGCTACTTTATTTGATATTGAACGGCATACGGCCATCCCGGTGAATGAACACCTGTCTGCGATGTGGAACAATTACTACGAAGGTATTAACCGTTGTAATACCACACTGAGGCAGCTGAAGCTGTTACAGGAAGGGGAGGGAGAGACGTTCACCGAAGAGCGGGCTACCGAAATAGAAGCGGAAGCAAAGATGCTGCGGGGACATTATTATTTTTTCCTCTGGAGGGTGTTTAAGAATATTCCCTATATTGATGAAACCGTTTCTACTGCAGATGCCGCACAAACGCCTAATGATGTAGATGTGTTGCCGTTTATCGAGGCGGATTTCCGGTTTGCCGCCGACCACCTCACAAACACCCCGCCGAACGGGGATGAAGGCCGGGTAGACGGTATTGCGGCCAAGGCCTATTTGGGTAAGCTGTACTTATATCAAAAGAAATACGAAGAGGCCCTGGTCCTGTTTAAGGATGTTATCGCAGATAGGCCGGAGCTGGAAACCTTACCGTTCCTGGATAACTTCAACATCAATACCGAAAACGGACCGGAGGCAATTTTTTCGGCCCAGCACGCCATCAGCCCGGATGGTAGCGGGGACAATGGCAATGTGGGTGACATGCTGTCGGGGTTATACGGTTCGGCGCCGGTAAACTGCTGTGGTTTTTTTAACCCCTCTTTTGACCTTGTCAATGCGTTTCGGGTAACGGAAGAAGGGCTCCCCATGCTTGACGGGGCTTTCCGCAATGATCCTTATGTGTCGGATTTCGGGTTAACCGGTGATGCCCAGAAAAATTATGAGGTAGATCAATCCCTTGCCATAGACCCGCGGCTCGACTATACCGTAGGGCGCAGGGGCGTACCCTATCACGACTGGGGCATCATGCCAGGCAACGACTGGATGAGGGACCCTGCCTATCACGGGCCTTTTGTGTCGTATAAACGCCTGCTGGACCAGGCAGATTTTGCCGGAAATACCCAGTCGGGAGGAGTGTACTACGTGACTGGGCTGGATGTTATCATTATCCGGCTGGCCGATGTGTACCTGATGGCAGCGGAATGTGCGACGGAAACAGGCGATTTGCCGTATGCCCGTACCCTGGTCAATAACGTGCGGAAACGTGCGGATAACCTGCCGCGCAAACAGATCAATGGCAGTGATGCGGCTGCTTATAGCGTACAGCCCTATCCGGAGTCGGCATTCGGTTCAAAAGAGGATGCCCTGAAAGCTATCCGGTTTGAGCGCAGACTGGAACTGGCACTGGAGGGACATCGTTTCTTCGACCTGGTACGATGGGGTATTGCCAGGGAAGAACTGGAAAGCTACTCGGCATTTGAAGGCAGCCTTATCGGGATATACGGCGGACTCTCTTTTTCTGAAAACGACACTGTTTTCCCGATCCCGCAGGACCAGATCGACCGCAGCGGAGGGGCACTGAAACAAAATCCGAATTAACGGGGTTGGGTTATTCAGGCAAACTTATTAACTACCTATCCGAAAACGGGATATCCGGGTTGCATATTTCGGAGATGATATGGTACAGTTGTGTGGTAAAATGCTCAAAGGTCTCTTCGGAGATGATATGGTTTTTATCAGACCGGGAGGCTCCTTTTTTGGCGAACCTTAAAAATCCTTTCTGAAGGTTTTTAAAGGAAATGATGGCAGCTTCTACCGGTAGCGGGTATGAAGGGTCACGTGTAAGCATATAGGCGTAGCACAGCAGCTGGAAAGCCTTGCCGTATTTTTCGCCGGAGGATAATACTTCCCATTCGGGCAGTTCCAGTTCCGGGGGGTCTACCCGGCCGGTCTTGTAGTCGATAAAGCGGAGGGTCCCGTTGATCTCCTCTACCCGGTCTACCTTGCCCCTGAGATAAACGGGAAAAGCCACACCGGGAACACGGACCGGGATACGCAGGTCGGTCTCCACCGCAATGATCCTGATGGTATCCCCGTTTTCAAGCCGTTTCTGTTCGAGTTTGAGGAAGTTTTTCAAGTACCTTTTGGCTACTTCGTAGCTGAGCAGGTTTTTCCCCCGGCTAAAGTCCCCGCCCTGATATACGGCGGCAAAGTTTTTACGGATGAGGGATTCTGCCTCTTGCTGCATGGCGGCTATATGCTTTTTTTTAAGCACGGTGCCTTCAAGGGGCTTGTACAGGTCTTCGAGCGTGTCGTGAACGATGGTTCCCAGGGTGTTGGCGGCAATGGTTTCTTCCACATCGTACTCGTTGCGTATGCCCAGTACGGACTGTTGATAGAACTCCATGGGGTTCCGGATGTAATTCGTAAGGGAAGTGGGAGAGAACCCTCTTTCGGCATGTTGGCGTATGGCCTCCATCAGGGAGGGTGTTTTGGGAACGGTGGACACTCCGGAGGGAGGGGGCGCAGCCTGTGCCAGGGCTATTTTTTCGGTTGTGATATGGAGGGGTTGCGAAAATGTGGTAAGCTGTTGCAGAAACCGGCTTTTTTCGGCCCCGTCAAAAGAACCGGCATCGGTGTTGTAAAGGAGGTAGATCTTCCGGGCCCGCTGTAGCAGCCTGTAAAAATGATAGGCATATATGGCGTCTTTTTCCTTGTATGTAGGCAGCCCGTAGGCCACCTTAAGGTCGAACGGAATAAAGGAATTGCCCGATTTTCCGGAAGGCAGGTTGCCTTCGTTGGCAGAAGTGAGGATCACGGTATCGAAGTCGAGGTTCCGGCTTTCCAGTACTCCCATGACCTGAAGCCCTTCCAGGGGCTCTCCCTGGAAATCCACGGTTTGCTGTAAAAGTAATTCCGTATACACCTGGGTAAGTGCGGAAAGGGATAATACCTGGTAGGTCTTATTGAAAAAAAGCAGCTGGTTGAAAATTTCGTGAAAGTGGAACAGGTATTCGAGAAAAAGCGGGTTGTTTTGCGGGCTGTATGCTTCCCTGAACTGTTCTGTCAGCGAAATACACTTTTGTATGACCTCGTCCGAAGTATGGTGCCCGGGGGAGAAAAAAAGTAATGCCCTGAGCTCGGCGGGTAAAGCGCCCTCCTGCTCCCCGCCGGTAAAAATATGATCCAGGTGCTCCCGGGTAACAAAAACGATATTGTTGTCCTGTATGTATTTGAGGAATTCCGAAACGGTATCGCGGCCGTTCCTGTTCAGCAGGGTTCCGGACACCGGGTGCGAAATAAGATGGATCACATGCTGGTAATACCACGTCCCGGAGTTCTCGTTTTCCATAAGCCGGAAAAAGGCGCGGAACCAGGAAGCCAGGGGAGAATAGGCCAGGGGAAATCCCCCGGTGATATTGACTCCCGTAATGTGATCGGGGATGGCGTTGAGCACCGGGTTAAGCAGGGCTTCATCACCCAGAATGAGGGCTGTTCCCGAAAGGTCTCCCTGCTCCTGAAGTGATGAAAGTATATTTCCGGCATACATGGCCTGCCCGGTCTTTCCGGGAATCCCGATGATGTTGATGTTCTTTTTTTCCGAAAAATGGCTGCTGATCTTTTCAAAAGGATGTTCCTGGTAGTATCTCCAGTTTTTTTGGTATTGCCGCATAAAAAGCCCTGCGTCGTGCTCCGTGTCGTCTATAAAGACCTTGTCGGTGTCCCAGTATATCCGTGCCCCTTTTCGGAGAAATTCCTGTATGATGGTGGTCTCGGCATTATTCAGGGCATTAAACCCTACAAAGATAAAATGGCGGTCACTGCGACGTGTGGTATAAGCCTCCAGATGTCTTAGGGTCTGGCGGTAGATCAGTCCCTGGTAACCGTTCCCGGAACTGACCAGGGAATGGCTCAGTGCCCGGTAATAAGAACCCAGCGTGTCCCAGAAACGGATGTATTGTTGTTGCAGGGGTGTTTTTTCTTCGGAAAGGTACCAGTGATCCATTTCCTTTATGGCGGAAAGATGTGAAAAAATGGCTTCGGGAGGGATGAGGTAACGGTCTATCTCGTTGAAATCCTGCAACACCGTTTGTGCCCATCTCGAAAAACTGTTAAAATCTTCCTGCTGTTCCCCGGGGGTGAGGTCCCGGTAAATATTGTAAAATTCAAAGAGTAGCTGGATATTGGACATCAGCCGTATGCCGGAAATTTCCTGGACGAATTCTTCTATACTGTATATCTCGGGGGCAAAGGCGGTTTTTGTACTGCGTGATTGCAGTTCCTTTTTCAGAAAGATCCCCGCCCTTTTTCCCGGAAGGACAAAGGTGATATGGCTGGTATCCCGGTTTTCGGAAAGTACGGCATCGACGACTTCAGAGAGAAATGTTTTCACGGTTGCGGTTTATCGGTTAGAGCAGGCTTCCGGCCCTAAAAATAAAAAAAATCCCGCCCGGGTCATCCGGGCGGGATTATATTATTTTATCAAAAGGGGATACTTATTCCTTTACCAGGTTTATTTCCACCCTTCTGTTTTCTTTTCTACCTGCGGCAGTGGCATTGGTAGAGATCGGTTTGTCCTGTCCGTATCCTATGGAAGACAATCTCGAAGCATTGATGCCTTTCTCTGCAAGATATTTTCTTACGGATTCTGCTCTTTGCTCAGATAATTGCTGGTTGAATTTGGCACTTCCGGTACTGTCGGTGTGTCCTTCAACGGTGAATTTGGATTCGGGATACTCGTTGAGCACGCTTACGATCTGGTCGAGTACGTCTGCCGATTCGGGCTTGATCGTAGATTTTCCGGTATCGAACAGAATGGTTTTTGCAAAGTCGTTCAATTTTTTCTGAACTTCTTCTGTTACTTCGGGACAACCGTTGTTGGCTACGGTTCCGGCTACATCAGGACATTTGTCGTCCTTGTCAGGCACACCGTCTCCATCCCTGTCGGGGCATCCTTGCAGTGAAGCAGGACCGGCTTCGTTCGGGCAGGCATCATCCTTGTCGGCTATACCGTCGCCGTCGGCATCAGGGCATCCGTTAAGTTCTGCCAGACCGGCTACATCAGGACATGCATCATCTTTGTCCGGAACTCCGTCACCGTCAGAATCAGGACATCCGTTAAGCTCGGCAGGACCGGCTTCGTTCGGGCAGGCATCATCCTTGTCAGGAATACCGTCACCGTCGGAATCGGGACATCCGTTGAATTCGGGAAGACCGGCCACTTCGGGGCACTCGTCATCCTTGTCGTAGATACCGTCACCATCGGTATCGGTTCCGCCGAATTTAATGGCGATACCGGCCAGGTGCTGGAAGTGAGGTGCGAGATAGTCTTCGAAAGAGTGCTTGTAGGTAGACTGCAGGTTGAAACCGATGTTGTCGGTAAACCAGATGTTGAAACCGACACCTCCGTTAACTGTTCCGGCCCCGATCTCGTCTATCCAGGTATATCCTCCGCCTACTTCGATAAACGGATCAAACCATCCTTCTTCTGTAAAGTTGTACTTTAACGTACCGTCAACACCATAGTATGATAGATCGTCTACATCTGCATCTCCCCATTTATCTATTTTGTTCAGGGATCCCCGGACGCCCAGGGAGAACCTGTTCCCTACATACCGCGAAACCGCTATGGTAGAAACAGAAGGTAGGATGTTGTAGTGGTCGCTGACGTTAAAGTATTCGTCAAACCACTTTCCGAGTCCTGCCTGGTTGGTGGGGTAAACATCAACGGCGTTTACACCAAAACTCACCTGCCAGGGATTGTTGGAGTCTTGCGCCTGAACGTTACCAAATCCTATTAATAGGAGTACGGCAACTAATAATTTGCTAAGATGTTTCATGTTCAAGTGTTTAATTTTAAGTATTAATTAAGAGCAAAAATAAGCCGTGAGGCCCTATAAACAAAGATAAATATAGTAAATTTTTTGGTTTTATTAAGAAAATACCACACTAATACTACGCTTTATATTATATGGAGTTCCCTGCCGGTTTCCGTAAATGCCTGAATGGCACGGTCCAGGTGTTCCTTCTGGTGTGCTGCCGAAAGCTGTACTCTTATTCTCGCTTTCCCCTTGGGGACTACCGGGTAAAAGAACCCGATAACATAGATGCCTTTTTCCAGTAGCCTGTCGGCCATCACCTGTGAGAGTTTGGCATCGTAAAGCATTACGGGAACAATAGCGGAGTCGCCGTCTATGATGTCAAAACCGGCTTCCTTCATCCCTTGTTTAAAATAGCGGGTGTTTTCTTCCAGCTTGTCCCGCAGTTCGGTATTTTCCGAAAGCATGTCAAAGACCTTTATGGAAGCGCCTACAATGGCGGGAGCCAGCGAATTGGAGAACAGGTATGGCCTGGAGCGCTGCCGGAGTATCTCGATGATCTCTTTTTTTCCCGTTGTATAACCTCCCATGGCTCCCCCGAGGGCTTTTCCCAGTGTGCCGGTGATAATGTCTATTTTCCCCATTACCCCTTTTTCTTCCAGGGTCCCGCGCCCGGTTTCCCCGATAAAACCGGCGGCATGGCACTCATCTATCATGATCATGGCATCGTATTTTTCGGCCAGGGCAGCGATCCTGTCGAGCGGGGCTACAAGCCCGTCCATCGAAAACACACCATCGGTAACGATGACCTTAAACCGGGCCCCGTCCGCATTGGCCTGTTTCAGCTTCTCTTCCAGGTCGGCCGTATTGCTGTTTTCATAACGGTAACGACGGGCCTTACAAAGCCGTACCCCGTCGATGATGGAAGCGTGGTTGAGGGAATCGGATATAATGGCATCCTCTGCAGTGAGCAGGGGTTCGAAAACCCCGCCGTTGGCATCGAATGCTGCAGCGTATAAAATGGTATCTTCGGTGCCGTAGAAGTCAGCTATCTTTTTTTCCAGCTCCTTGTGAATGTCCTGGGTGCCGCAGATAAAACGGACAGAAGACATTCCGAACCCGTGGGTGTCGAGGGTGTCTTTGGCTGCCTGGATGACTTCGGGATGGGAAGACAGCCCGAGGTAGTTGTTGGCGCAGAAATTAATAACCTCTTCTCCCGTGGATATCCTGATCACGGCATCCTGTGGAGAGGTGATGATGCGCTCTTTTTTATACAGGCCGCTATCCTTGATGTCCTGTAGTTCTTTTTGCAGATGTTCCTTTATTTTTCCGTACATGACTTTTGGTTTGTGTTAGGACACAAAGGTAATAAAAACGGTATGTAGTGAAATAAACGTGATTTGGCGGCACGTATTGTATGGCAAGAGATCTAAACCCTGTATATTTTGACCGGGTCATTGATAAAAACAATAAATCCGGCGGTGATCCGGTAGCCCATCTCACCGACAACCTCCATGTATCGGGTTACCTGGCGTTCGTATTTGCTGTCCGGGCTGCCGGTCTTGTAGTCCAGGATTACGGCAGTATGGTCGTCGGGGTTGATCGCTATACGGTCCGGGCGGAGGAGTTCGCCCCCGGCTGTGAAAATATCCCTTTCGTTATGAATGATATAAGGCGAACGGAAATAAGCGGCGATATCCGGATGAGAAACAATGGCCTTTAGCTGGATTAAGATCCTGTCTTTGTCGGATGCAGGGATACTGCCTTCCGCAATGGTCTTTACAAGGGTGTTTTCAATATCGCCGGCATGGTTTACCTGTGAAAGCAGGGTGTGATAGATATTACCTCTTTCTATGGCATCATTACGCCCCGCGTCCCAGAGCGAACCGGAGCGGGTAATGATCCTGAACCTGGCCTGTGCGCTGATGTTGGAGAAATAGGGAATAATCCCGGTTTTGCCGGAGGCCCTGTAGCTCCTGTCCGTTGGCTGGTATGGCGTGTTTCCGGGGGTGAGCTGATAGGAGAATTTTCCGTCTTCCCACCATCCTTCGGAACGGAGATAGCTTATCAACAGCCCCGAAAAGCTTTTGAGATTTTCCCGTCCGCTTTTGTCCATATCCGTTTTTCCTATAATATGCAGCTGTTCCACAGCCCTGGTCAGTGCTACATAAAGCAGGTTAAAGCTGTCCAGTTCCAGCATGGCATCGTAACGGGCCACCATATCTGCTGCCCGGTCGCTGAAGGCGGCAAGTTCCCTGTTCCTGGCTACGAGTGCATAGGGTATTCCGTAGTGTTCACGGTCTATGGGAAACCATAGCAATGGTTCGCGGTCGTCGTAAATATTGGTGTCGGCAAAAGGGAAGAGTACTACGGGAAACTGCAGGCCCTTCGATTTGTGGATGGTCATGATCTGTACAGCCTCCGCTCCGTCAGGGGCATTGATGGCCAGCGAATCTTTTTGCTTTTCCCAGTATTCCAGGAATTCCGACGGACTGCTGTGATTCCGGTTTACCTGGTTCAGGACTTCGTCGAGAAAAGTCTGCAGGTAGGCATCCGACGGGTCGTTCAGGGCAAAACACGATATGGCATACTGGATGGCGTCATACAGCGGTCGCTGCCGGAATATTCCCGGAGAAAAACCGTGTTCTTTCCAGACCCGTCCCGGATTTTCAAGCCCCGAAGAGAAATAGGCATGTTTGTCCTGTGTTTTTTCCTTTTCTGCAAGGAATTCCAGCAGATGCAGTAACACGTCCCTGTTGTCGGGTTGTTGCAGGTAGTGGAGCAGGTATACGAGGAATTCCACTTTGGGGTGGTTTTTCAGTAACAGGGACTCCGAGGAGATCACCGGAATGCCGTTTTCCTGTAAAAGGGTAGCCAGCATGGCCCCCTGGCTGCGTTTCCTGGTAAGGACACAGATGGCGCTGAGCGGATATCCCGCCCCGGTAAGGCTGTTGATCTTTTGCAGGGTTTCCCGGCAGTATGCCTCGTTGAGGTCGTCACTGTTCTTGTCGATAAAGGTAATGCTTACCGTGCCTCCCTTTTTGGTATTCGGCTCCTGGTAACTCTTGTTCTCATACAGGTCACGGTATTCGTCCTGCGACAGGAACCGGGAAATGTATTTAAAAAAACTGTTGTTAAAACCGATGATCCGGTCATAACTCCTGTAGTTTACGGGTAGCGGTTGTACGGCCTGTGCCACCTGGAAAGGTGCGGTGTTGCTGTTGTACAGGTCTATAAACTGTTCGGCCTTCCCCCCCCGCCAGCGGTAGATGGCCTGTTTGGCGTCGCCTACCAGCATCAGGGAACCTCTTTTCCCCGTCAGGGTTTCTCCTTCGAGGGCACTGCCTATAAGCGGCAGGAGGTTGTTCCATTGCATTTCGGAGGTGTCCTGGAATTCGTCGATAAAATAGTGCCTGTATTTTTCGCCCAGCCGCTCATAGATATACGGTGCGGGCTGATGGGCTACGGCTTCGGCGAGAATGCTGTTGAATTCTGAAATGAGCATCAGGTTTTCCGAATTCTTGATGGCGGTCAGTTCCTGATTGATGGCACTCAACAGGGAAAGCGGGATAAGCTTCCCCCGGAAGTTTTCCAGGAAACGCTTCAGGAAAAAAAGCTGTGATACCGTCTGGAAAAGTGTTGCGATGTGCGGCTGCAGTTCATCGAGCAACTGTGCTCTGGCAGGGTCTTTCTTTTCCAGGGTTTTGGTGTACAACGGATCGGTACTGATGTTTTCCTGCCACTTTTTGCCTTGAAGGTCAGTTCCTTTCAGGGAGTTTCCGGCAGCTTTTTCGAAAAACCCGGGAACGAGGTTCCTGTTGAAATCAGTTGTTTCTATACCGTTTTCTTCCAGGAGGTCAAAAAATGCCTTGGCATTTTCCGACAATTGTTTTTCGGTCTGCCCGATCTGCTGTTTCAATACGGCCGACAGTTGCTTCAGGTCGGAAAGGCTTTTGCTTTCGATCTGCCTGATGTGCTCATAGTGGTTTTCCTGAAGGAGCAGCCTGGCTGTTTTTTTGAGGTCGAGGCTGATATCCCAGCTTTTATCGTCATCGGCTTTTTCGAGGGCATAACTGACCAGTACTTCGGTAAGAACGGGATCTTCACCGGCTTTATACACCAGCCGGTCTACGGCTTCGTTGAGCAGGCTTACGGTATCTAAGGCCACTTCGAAATTCACGGGCAGTTGCAGGTCGTGGGCAAAGGTGCGCAACAGCCGGTGATTGAACTTGTCGATGGTGGAAATATCAAAGAAGGCATAGTTGTGCAGTATGCGTTTCAATACTCTTCCGGCCCTCTGGTGCAGGGTTTCCGGGGCTGTTTTCAGGGATTCACACAATTGAAGGAACATATCGGAGGGTTCGGAAAGAATCTCTTCCGAGGCCATTTCCCGGAGGCTGTCTATCACTCTTTCCTTCATTTCGTTAACGGCCTTGTTGGTAAAGGTAATGGCCAGGATCTGCCTGTAGGTATCCGGGGTTTCGGAAGACAACAGAAGGGTGAGGTATTCCCGTACCAGGGTAAAGGTCTTTCCGGCCCCGGCCGAAGCGTTGTATATCTTAAAGGCTGTTGAGGTCAATGTGTTTCTGTTTTTATCTACTGATATCTACTGAGGTTTTCCGTGTTGAAATGTTATCCCCTATTTGCAAATACTATGGCAAAATAAGCAAAGTTTATGAGTCCTTTACCATTAATTATTATGGATTGTTTAAGTTTATACTTAAATTTGTTAGTCGCAAGTATAACTAAATAAACTAAAAATTTAATATCATGGCTTTTGAATTACCGAAATTACCGTATGCTTATGATGCCCTGGAGCCTCATATAGACGCCCGTACGATGGAAATACACCATACAAAACACCACAACGGGTACACTACGAACCTGAACAAGGCAATCGAAGGTACTGCACTGGATGGTAAAAGTATAGAGGAAATCCTTAAAGGACTGGACCTGGATAATGCTGCCGTAAGGAACAACGGGGGAGGTTTTTACAACCACAGCCTGTTCTGGCAGATCATGTCTCCCGACGGAGGGGGAAAACCTTCCGGAGAACTTGCAGCGGCGATAGACGCTGCCTTCGGTTCGTTTGATGCCTTTAAGGACGAATTTGCCAAAGCGGCTGCCACGAGATTCGGTTCCGGATGGGCATGGCTTTGTGTACACAAAGGCGGGAAAGTGGAGATCTGCTCTTCTGCCAACCAGGACAACCCTTTAATGCCGGGTATCGGTTGCGGCGGAACGCCCATTCTCGGTCTTGATGTCTGGGAACATGCTTATTACCTGAACTACCAGAACAGAAGGCCCGATTATATATCAGCCTTTTTTAATGTCATTAACTGGGATAAGGTGGCCGAACTCTATGCGGCAAACAAATAAAAAAGCAGTTTTTTCAACTGTGATAAAGGACGGGGCGTAATGCCCCGTTTTTTTATGGGCATATATGGCTACTTCCTGCCTGCTCTCTCTTTGGCCATATACGAAAAGAGCTCACTGATAAATTCTTTGGGATCTGTCTCGAGGGCCGGGGCCAGTTTTTCGCAGATCCAGTAGAGGGTGGGGCTTACCTCACCCCGTTCTATGGCCGAGATATTCTGGTAATTGTTTCCCGCCCTGGCGGCCAGTACGGACTGCGACCACTTGCGCTCCAGGCGCCTGGCTTTTACAAAACTGCCCAGAAGGCGATTAAAGTCGTTTTTGTCCATTCACGAAAACTCCAAATTTTTTTCCACCTCCTTCTAACGGTATGCGATTAGTTTAGTGTTTTTAATTGCGTTTCTTTTGTTTGCGAACGTTGCCTGTAACGTGTGATTTGAGCCGGTACAGGCTTTCGTACAATTGATCCGTAGGTGAAATAATCTTCTGTTTGTGAGTGCTTTGTTGTGCGTTGATTGATATAATATGGGGTTAGTCAGCACAGTACAGGATACTGAAAGGTGTGATTCAGAATATATTTGAGTATTCAATCATTCTAAATAAACTAATCCGATATTTATGAAATACGTTTTGAAGAACATCTCATTGTTTTTATTCGGCCTGTTTTTTTCGGTTCCGGTTATGGCCCAGGAACCTGAAATTACGGGTACAGTTGCAGATGACAAAGGAGTTCCCCTGCCGGGAGTAAACATACTTATTAAGGATGCCGGTAAAGGAACACAGACTGATTTTGACGGGAATTTTTCTATCCGGGCCTCAGATGGTGATATCCTCGTTTTTTCGTATATAGGGATGAAAACGGTGGAAAGGAAAGTAGCCGGGCAAACTCATTATAATATTATTTTAGAACCCGACAGTGCCGAGCTGGACGAGGTGGTGGTGGTCGGCTATGGCAACCAGAAGCGGTCTGATGTAACTTCGGCGATAGCCACGATGAGCACGGAAGGTATTGACGAGCGGCCTCTTGCCAAAGTGGACCAGGCCATGGTGGGGCAAATGGCCGGGGTGAGGGTAAAGCAAACCAGTGGTTTACCCGGCCAGGGGTTTTCTGTGGAAATCAGGGGAACGGGATCTATTTCCGCGAGCAATCAACCCCTGTATGTTATCGATGGTTTTCCCCTGGAACCTTCCAGCCAGAGTGGTAGCGGAGGTTTTGCAACCGGTAATCCCCTGTCTAACATCAACCCGAACGATATAGCGTCCATGCAGGTTTTAAAAGACGCTGCTGCTGCTGCCATTTACGGGTCGAGAGCATCTAACGGGGTCGTTATCATTACCACAAAATCGGGTAGACAGGGGAAGCCCCGGATCAATTTCAACACGTATTTCGGGATTAACCGGACCGTAAAAAAATTAGATGTGTTAAGTACGGAAGAATGGATTGAACGGGCTACGGAAATGATAGATTACAACTGGGTTCATTCCGGGATTTCCGGGGCTTCGGCGAGTCAGTCCATAAGTGAAAGAAGGGATATATATAATAATTACCAGGTTGCTCAGGGTAATCCGAATGCCGTTTTGGGGGCCGGCGAATTTAATACAGATTATATGCAGGACCCCCGGTGGTATGAGCCGGGTTATGGCAATCTGGATGCCATAGACTGGCAGGATGAGATATTCAGGACCGGGGTGGTCAGAAGTTACCAGTTGTCTGCCCAGGGGGCTACCGATAATGTGAAATATTATGTTTCCGGAGAACACCTGGACCAGGAAGGAGTAGCGATAGGGGTAGATTATAAAAGATATTCTGCCCGTGCCAATGTAGAGGTGAAGGCGAGTGACCAACTTAAGATCGGGGTTAATGTGGCT
The DNA here is from genome assembly GCF_003285545.1 of Sinomicrobium soli. Lineage (GTDB taxonomy): Bacteria > Bacteroidota > Bacteroidia > Flavobacteriales > Flavobacteriaceae > Sinomicrobium. The sequence continues at coordinate 52,537 of NZ_QLNV01000009.1, forward strand.
CCGTCGTATTCCGTTTCGAACGATCCGGGAGTGGAAGGGAAAGATCGCGAACTGCACAGGGCCGTATCTACGGCTCCTCTCAGTGCAGATGGGTTAGCACTTAATGTGGGGGATAATACTCCCTATGCCTGGGGTGGGAGCAATGTAAGTCCTGTTGCCGCAGCGAAAAACAGCCTGGGGGAAGAGAAGATCTTCAGGACGCTCTCTACCTTATTTGTAAATTATGAGGTCATAGAAGGGCTCAATATAAAATCTACCCTTAATTTTGACAACGCCGAGTCGAAATCCAAATACTTTAAACCTGCTTCCGTAAGCAGTAACAGGCAGGCCACGGGGACTTTCAGTTCTTATCAGCGTCAGAATTTCGTAAATGAAAATACCATTTCCTACGATAAGGTTTTTGCCGAGAAACACAGCCTTTCGGCATTGGGAGGGATATCTTACAGTACTTTTAAATTTGACAACCAGCGAATAGCTTCGGCAGATGGTTTCGGAACAGACCTGGTGCCTACGCTCAATGGGGCCAATAACATCAGTGCAAGCGGCACCTATACCCTGGAGACCAAAAAGGTACTGGTTTCCTATTTCGGAAGGTTACAGTATAATTATGACGAAAGATATTTGCTCACGGCAAGTATCAGGCGTGACGGGTCTTCCAATTTCGGAAGGAGTACCCAATGGGGGGTATTCCCTTCGGCTTCCGTAGGCTGGAATATGGCCAAAGAAAAGTTTATGGCTCCTGTAGATTTTATTCAGAACCTGAAACTCAGGGCCAGTTGGGGGCTTTCCGGTAATAACGGTTTTAGCGATGATTATGCCAGTATAGCGAGACTGGGAATTTCCAACTATTCTTACGGCGGTTCTCTGGGAAGCGGTCTTGTGCCTGTAAATTCACCTAACCCGGATCTGAGCTGGGAAGAGTCCGAAACCATTAACGTAGGTGCGGACATAGGTATTTTCAACAACAGGATATTTACCTCTTTCGACTATTATATAAAAACCAATAAGGACCTTTTGCTGAATGTGCCTGTGCCTACGGCCTCGGGGTTTTCCAACGTAGTGACCAATATAGGAAAGATAGAAAACCGCGGTTGGGAACTGGAGCTTACCACGAGAAATCTCGTAGGCGATTTTCAATGGACCACCAATCTTAACTTGACCCACAATACCAATGAAGTTAAGCAGTTGGGTCCTGATAATTCCCCTATATTGGGAGGGTCCTTTGATATTGAACACAATATCCTCATGGTGGGACAACCCATGTACAGCCTGTATCTCGTGCATCAGGACGGTATCCTGACGCAGGAAGATATAGACAGCGGGGCCGCCCTGTATGGCAATCAGACCGTGGGGGACCCCAAATATGTGGATGCCAATGGCGATGGCGTAATAAGTCCGGACGACCGGGTGCTGTCGGGCCATCCCAACCCTGATTATATATGGGGTATTACCAATAATATTGAATATAAGAATTTTGACCTGTCGGTTCTGTTGCAGGGGCAATGGGGAGGAAAGATCTATTCCAACTACGGCCGTGCAATAGACCGTACGGGTATGGGATATAATGAAAATGTCCTGGGAACGCACAGAGACCGGTGGCGGTCTCCCGAAAATCCGGGAAATGGTGAAGATGGAAAGGCAAACTCCAATTTTGGACGGATCAAGAACACCAATTGGCTGTATCCTTCAGATTACTGGAGGATCAGGAATATAACCCTGGGCTACAATGTGAGTCCCGACCTGTTAAAGAGTAACTTTATAAAGGGATTCAGGATATATGTCTCCCTGGAAAACTGGTTTGGCGGAGATAAATATGTAGGCGGGTTTAATCCCGAAGCAGTCAATAACGACGGAGACGATTACGGGGCATTTCCGCTCTCGAAATCTATTGTAACAGGTTTGAATTTTACTTTTTAAGTATAAATACGATAAAGATGAGAAAACATTTAATGGCATTACTGAGTGGTCTTGTTGTGCTTTCCTCTTGTGAGAATGAGCTGGACCAGACCCCGATATCAGAGATAGGAAGCGATGATTATTACAATACGGTAGAAGAATACGAAATTGCGGTAAACGGTGTTTACAGTACTTTAAAAACCTATCCCAATTTCCAGTTTTATCTTTCCGAAGTAAGATCAGACAATATGTATTCGGTGACCCAGACCGGGGTCAGGGATTATGAACCTATCAATAATTTCTTTGTCAACTTATCCCCGAACAGCATTATCGGGGATCACTGGAACAGTAATTTCGAAGGGATATACAGGGCCAATGATTTTTTGAGCAAACTGGACGAAACTATTGTAACCGATGAAGAAACCTATCAGCGCATGGAAGGTGAAGCCAGGTTTTTGAGGGCATTCTTTTATTTTGACCTGGTCCGGACCTATGGCGGGGTGCCTGTCCTGGACCGGCCCTATTCACCGATAGAAACACTGGAAATAGGGAGAAGCCCGGTAAGTGAAGTGTATGATTTTATTATAGGAGATCTGGAAGATGCCATAGCGCTGTTACCGGAAAGTTATCCGGCCTCCGAAGAGGGTAAGGTTACCTCGTGGGCGGCCAAAGCTATTCTGGGGGAAGTGTATTTAACCCGGTCAGGCCCTGCTTACGGCATAGAAGGTCCGGGAATGGATAGCGGGGAATATGATCTGGCGCTCGGCCTGTTTAATGATATCATAAACAATGGCCCTTTTGGTTTTGTAGATGATTACAGTTCGATTTTTGGCTATGACAATGAAAATAACGAGGAGATCGTATTTGACATAGAGTTTATCAGCGGAGGTGTGGGTGCCGGGGGTGAATATCAGTCCCTTACCGTGCCCAACGGGTACCTGGTGGTCAATGAGGTCGGCTTTCCCAACGGGGAAGACCGCAAACCGGTAGCTACCGGCCTGATCAATGCCTATGAAGAGGGCGATATACGTCGCGGGTTTAATATCCTCGAAGGATATACCGACCAGAACGGTAACTTTATCCCTTCTCCTTTTTATGTCAAATTCATAGACCTGGAATATTCGGGACAGGATCGTTTTGACTGGGGTCTCAACTATCCGGTAGTAAGATATACCGATATTTTAATGATGAAGGCCGAAGCTGTCCTTATGGGAGGTACGGGAGACCAGTCTGAAGTAGATCATATCGTAAATATGGTAAGGGGCAGGGCTGGCCTGGGCGATGTTTCGGGGGTAGACATCGATATGCTGCTGGAAGAAAAAAGAAAGGAATTCGCCTGTGAAAGCAAGCGCTGGTACGATTTGGTCCGCACCGGAAAAGTTGTCGATGTGATCAACGGGTGGATCCCGGGTGAAGACATCCAGGACAGGATGAACCTGATGGATGCCAACCAGATTATCTATCCTATACCTTCTGCACAAATGACCGTAAAGGAAGGTCTTTATGATCAAAACCCGGGATACAATTAATGAAAAATTCATGAACTCAAGACGAGTTCGATCTATGTTATAAATGATAAAAATCCAGTTTGTTTTGAAAAATATACTATTTGTTCTTGCCGCTGTATGTATATGCCCGCTTATCGTGGCCCAGGAAACAGGCCGTGTCCGGAACATAAGTTCTGAGGGGGACAACAGCTTTCACCTGAAAACTTCCGACGCCGATGTGAAAATCAAATTCTGTACCCCTTCTATCGTCCGTTTCAGAACCTCCTGGAATGGTGAATTCAGGGAAGAGGAACCTTATATGGTCAGTAATTATCACTGGGATAAAGTAGATGTCCGGCGGAAAGAAACGGCAGATAAGGTCACTTTTCAGACAGACCGGTTAAACATTGAGATTGAAAAAGATCCTTTTCAGGTCAGTATTTACGATAAATCCGGAAACCTGTTGAGCTCAGATACTTCGGCAACACCGATCCCCGAAGGTCATTCCGGAATTGCGAAAAAGCTCCGGGCCGACGAGCATTTTTTCGGTTTCGGGGAACGAATGGACTTTCTTGACCGACGTGGGAAAGAGGTGACGCTTAATGTGGGCCGCGGTCTGGGGAAGCCCCATATTACCGGGGCTTATAACATACTGGAAGCCAATTATGCTCCCGTACCGTTTTTTATGAGTACCGGGGGATACGGAATTTTCTACCATACGGCTTATCCCTCTACATGGGATATGGGAAAATCAGACCCGGAAACCTATCGCTTTTTTTCCGAAGATCCGGAAGCAGATTATTATTTTATCTACGGCCCGGATCTGCCGGCGATCCTGGACGGATATACTTCGATTACCGGGAAATCGCCCATGTTGCCGAAATTTGCCATGGGGTTGCACGTAGGGACCTACAGCGGCGGTACCTGGGGTCACGAAGAGAAAACTTCTGCCCGCTACCCGGTGGCCCTGGTTGAAAAATTCAGAAAATTTCACATTCCTGTCGATGTACTTCACCTGGATTCTACCTGGAGAATGTTTGGTGAAAACGGGGGAAGTGGCGCCACTACATTTGAGTGGCGGGAAACTTTTCACGATACCGGAAAAATGTTCGACAGCCTGTATGCCTTAAACCTGAATGCGGTTGGTTTGCATGTTCGCCCGCGTTTTGACAACGGTAAAAAATTACGCTTGCTGGATAAAGCCAGGGAAGCGGGCTATGTGTACCCGGAGCCCGGCAATTCCGGGGAGTTTGTCAATTTTTTTGATGAAGACGCCGTTGACTGGTGGTGGAAAAACGGGGCGATGCTTGTGGCGCGGCAAGGTGCGATGTTCTTTAAAACCGACGAGGGAAGTGCTTTCGGAAGAAAAGCAAACGAGAGTGACAAAACCGGGCCGCAGGGACAGGAAATCAAATCGCTGCACAATGTATTTCCGATAGCCTATGCCAGGGCGCCTTACGAAAAGTACCAGGAATACAACAATATGCGGGGCATGAACCACACCCGTGAAGGTTATGCCGGTATCCAGCGTTATCCCTTTATATGGGCGGGAGACTGGCCCAGCGAATGGCAGTATTTCGAGCCGGTAATTACGGCCGGACTGAATATCGGGATGTCCGGGGTAGGGTACTGGAGCCACAATATGGGGGGCTTTGAACACGTGGCAGATCCCGAACTGTACATCAGGTGGTGCCAGTTTGGCTTTTTCAGCCCTGTTGCGCACCTTTTCGGAATGGAACATCCCAACTACAAGGAACCCTGGAATTACGGTGAGGAAGCACAACGTATTTTTAAACAATACGACGATCTTCGTTATAGCTTGATCCCGTATATCTACAGTACGGCTTACCAGAACCATAAAACGGGAATGCCGTTAATGCGTGCACTGGTACTGGAATATAAAGATGATCCTAATGTGTATACCATCACCGACCAGTATTTGTTCGGCGAAAGTATGCTTATCTGCCCGGTTACTACCAAAGGAGCAAAAACCAGGATCGTTTACCTTCCCGAAGGAAAATGGACGAATTACTGGACCGGGGAGCAGTTTGACGGCAAACAATATTTGAATGTTCTATGCCCCTTGGATCAAATGCCGGTTTTTATAAAAGGAGGAGCCATTATTCCAGGTCAGGAAGTGGTGCAATACGTTGGAGAGAAGGATGTGGACACCATTACACTGGATATTTACCCGGACGGAAACTCTTCTTTCACACTGTATGATGACGACGGAAAAAGCCTGGATTACCAGGAAGGGCAATATGCCCTGACCAGGGTTGAAGTCACTTCGGGAGAAGATCAGGCACAAGTGACCATTCATCCTTCCGAAGGAAAATATAAGCTGGGGAACAGGACGTATAATCTTCGTCTGCACGGAAGATATTCGACAGCGGAAGCTGATGGAAAACCACTTCGGCTTCAACAGGAAAAAGACGGGGTTTCCGTTTTCAGCATTCCGGGAAATAACAGGAAGAAAACGACGATCAATCTGAAATAAACTACAAGACGAACATGAACGAGGATGGAAGTCGGGCTCCCGAAGTGAAAAATTGATCCCGGGACTTCCGTTTTCGGGCTTCAGACAAAAGCAGGCTAAAATCAATTTAAACAAGATTCACATATAAAGAAACGTATGTAAATGGCATACTGTAAATTTATTCTCATGAACCTTCAGCTTTCATTTTTTAAAACAGGTATCTGTTGTCTGGCTTTATGTATTGCTTTTTCCTGTAAAAATAAAAAATTCACTTCCGGAGAAACAGAGACCGATCCGCAGAAAACCATATCAGGAAAACCGGACTTCCTGGTAATCATTGCAGACGATGCCGGGTGGAATGACATGAGTTTCCACGGTTCGGAAATTAAAACGCCTCACCTGGATCAGCTTGCCGGAAAAGGGATTCAGCTGGAAAGGTTTTATGTAAACCCCACCTGTTCACCTTCCCGGGCAAGTTTGCTCACGGGAATGCCGGCCAGCAGGATCGGCATCGTTGCTCCGATCAGCGGACGCAGTGAAAAGACGTTGCCCGACAGTATTGTAACCCTTCCGCAGGCATTAAAAAAAGCAGATTACCAGACCGCTTTAATCGGTAAATGGCATTTGGGACTGAAACCGGAGAACGGGCCGGAAGCCTATGGGTTTGATTATTCTTACGGATTTTTGCACGGGCAGATAGACCAGTATTCCCACCGGTACAAAAACGGGGACCGCAGCTGGCACCGGCAGGGAGAATTCATTGAAGAAGAGGGGCACGCCACCGATCTAATTACCCGGGAGGCACTGCAATGGCTCGATCAAAGAGATAAAGGCCGGCCTTTCTTTTTACAACTGGCCTACAGTGCTCCGCATATTCCGTTGCAGGAACCCGGGCAGTGGAAAGCGCCATACGATTTTATTGAAAACAGATCGAGACGTGATTACGCCGCAGCGATGTCACATCTCGACAATGCCATAGGGAAAGTGTTGGAGCACCTGGATCACCTGGGCCGGAGAGAAAATACCGTCGTATTGTTTATAAGCGACAACGGGGCCCAGGAAAAATGGAATCCTGTCACACAATATGACGGCAGGTATGGCCCGAACGACCAGTTGGGAAGCAACCACCCGTTGCGGGACTATAAAACCAGTAATTACGAAGGTGCAATCCGCGTGCCGGCCATTATTGCCTGGAACGGCTATGCCGAAACCGGGAAACTTCAGCACTATATGAGTGTGACCGATGTGATGCCTACTTTTTTAGAACTGGCAGAAGTACCGGTACCGGAACAGGTAGAAGGGAAATCTGTTCATTCCATACTGCAAAAACCTTCGGATCAGAAGAATCACGAGATCTATGTTCGTGGTCATTTGCAGGAAAGCCTGATTCAAAAACCCTGGAAACTGCTGAGGGCACGGCATGTAAATGCCCCCGCAGTATTTGAATTATATGATATTGAGGCAGATCCTTCAGAAAGAGAAAACCTGATCCGGAAATATCCCGAAGTTGCGGAAAAGATGAAACGGGCTATGGAACAGCAGTTCAGAAAGGATGCAAAAGCAGTAAATGTGGCTTTGCCTGGGGGGTGAGGTATTGTGTTTGATTCTATTCCGCCATGATAAATTTTTGGTTTGGTATATTTCTTAGAAAAGTATTCGGTCGAGTATTCGGTGCGTAATTTATTTAAAATAGAAACCATAAAAAAATGCGCCTTAAGAGCGCATTTTTATTGATTTCAAGAGCTTTTTGTACCTCGGGTGGGAATACCGTAAAACTTTTCTGTTTTCAAACTCTCATAACTTTCTGTAAATCATTATATTTGAGATAGGTGAAATTTACTTGAATCTACTTTTTTTAAGTTTTTTTCAAATTTTGCCACCTTTTTTGCCACCTCTTTTGGGCAATTAAATCAATAGGAATTATTATGCAAGTTTCATTTCATATCGTTAAGAACAAGATAGATAAAAGGGGATTTGTTCCCGTTTATTACACCATAACCTTGAATGGACAAAGGATAAGAAAGCAGATTAAAGGGGTAAAATGTCTTCCTTCTCACTGGAAAGATAAAGAGGAAAAGATCAAAGCGCCTTATAAATCTGAGGCGTATAATTTTCATTTGGAATACAACAAGAAAATAGAAGAGATCAAAACGAAATTTGCTGCCTTATACCGATATATTCATTTGAATGGTTTAAGCCCTTCCAAAGAATTTATCATAGAAAAGATTGAAAGTGATGGATGGGCCAACGTAAATTTTTCTCATGATTTTTTTACTTCTTTTCAGGAGTTCATTGACATTAATAAGACTACAAAATCCGAAAGAACCATAAAAGGCTATGTGACAAATAAGAACTTTTTAACCGCTTTTGAAGCGTTTACAGGTGATAAGCTGCATTTTGAAAGTATCAACAGGGAGTTTTATGAGAAGCTAAGGGATTATGCCTTTGAAGAAAGAGAAGCGAGGAATAACTATTTTTTCAAGATCATATCGGTGCTCAAAACCTTTATGAATTGGGCCTATGAAAGGGGCTATCACGAGAACCTGGCTTATCAGAGATTTAAACGGCAGGAAGATGAAACGGAAGTCATTTATTTAACTATGGATGAATTAATGACATTGTATAACCATGACTTTGAATCCAAACGTTTGGAGCATGTAAGGGATGTGTACTGCTTTGGTTGTTTTACCGGATTGCGGTACAGTGATATAAAACAATTAAGGACTTCAAATATATTCGACAATCACCTCCGTATTAATGTACAAAAAACGAGGACCATAGATCATAAAATACCGTTAAATATGTACTCTAAAACGATATTAGATAAATACAGGGACACCGTTTATGAACCTCTTCCGGTAATTTCAGGACAAAAGTTTAATAAGTATATAAAGGAATGCTGTGAAGAAGTAGAAATAAATACTCCAACAACCATTACCCGGTATATCGGCCAAAAACGTATTGATAAAACCTTTCCGAAACACGAGCTGATTACAAGCCATACAGCACGGAAGACTTTTGTAACCAACAGCCTTATTTTGGGAATGAAGGAAATGATTGTCCGGGATATAACAGGGCATAAAAAGGAAAGTTCTTTTAAGCGCTATGTAAAAATAGCAGAAGATTTTAAGCAGAAGGAAATGGACAGTACCTGGAACAAATTATGAAACAGATTCTTATATTTGAAGAAAGGTAATTGTATAACTATAGCCTTTAAAATCAGTTTAAAGATGCGGAAAAGAGTAAGATAGTTAACTCATTTCTGAAATGTCAATAACCATCACACACTTGGTGTTGGGATATAACAGAAAAGACTAATAGAAAGGATGACCATGATAATTTGGCCTTCTCAACGTGTTAAAATAATATGAATTGGATTTTTGGTATAGTAATAGTGGTGGCCATTTTATTGATCTTCAAAAGATGTATTGAGCACCAAAAGAGACGTAAACTCAGATTATTTATTCAGGATAATTGGGGACTCCCCAAGGAAGATGAGTATTATAATTTTGATACAATTGGTTTGTACTTCAGGAATAATAATGACCTGAAGAATGCTTATCAGATCATTTCGGACAGTACTTGGGATGATTTGGATATGGATGAAGTATTTCGGTATATTGATCGTACCTGTTCGAAGATAGGGCAACAATACCTTTACAGACAGCTAAGAACCGTCACATCTATCTCTTCTTTGAAAAGATTTGGGAATTTTTCCCGTATGTTCGGCTCAGATGAAGCCCTAAGAGTGGATAGCCAACAGGAGTTATGTCAACTATCCTCCTATAAGTCTTACTATCTTGAAGAGTTGTTCCGCCCGGAACCTACTGAAAAGTCAGGGAAAATATGGATAGTTTATTTATTGTCCACCCTGGCCATCCTATCAGTGATTTTAAGCTTTTACTATCCGATAGTAAGCTTGACCTTGATACCTGTATTTGTTTGTAATATGGTTTTTCATTACAGGAACAAGAATGTGATTCAGTACTATTTAAACGGTGTCGGGCAACTGTCTGTTAGTTATAGGGTTGCTAATAAATTAATAACTTTTTCAAAGATTCGGTCTTATCATAAGGATTTCGGTTTTATGAGTAATATAAAACCTGTCTTGTCTAAGGCCAGGTTTATTGAATGGGAAAAAAAATTAGACAACGAATATGCCGCCCTGTTTTGGCTTATGACGGAATTACTGAAAATCACGTTCAATATAGAGTTTATTCTATTCTATCATTTCCAGGCTTCCCTGGAAAAGGAAAAGGCAAATATCAGAAAGTTGTTTTCGTTTATTGGAGAAGTAGATTCGGCCATTTCATGTGCTTCTTTGTATCACGGGCATCACAAAATTTGTGAACCGGTATTTAGTGGTGACAAAAGTATTGTGGTAGAAGGCCTATACCATCCCCTGATTGAAAATTGTATTACCAATGATTTGGCTTTAAAAAACAGAAGCCTTTTACTTACAGGGTCTAATATGTCGGGAAAAACCACATTTATACGATCTTTCAGTATCAACGCTATATTATCTCAAACAATAAATGTATGTTTCGCTGACCGCTATATTGCTCCGTTTCTTAAGATATACTCATCCATAAGGATTTCGGATAATCTTATGAAAAATACCAGTTATTACCTTCAGGAGGTTTTAACCATCAAAAATCTTATAGAGACCTCTGAGGATGAAACCCCGTGTTTATTTGTATTGGATGAACTTTTCAAAGGAACAAACACCGTAGAAAGAATTGCTGCGGGAAAAGCTATATTGTCCTATCTGAATAAGGCTAACCACATAGTCATGGTATCAACTCATGATTTGGAACTGACTGAATTGTTGGAGAACGAGAATTTCGAATTATATCATTTTGCGGAAAGTATTGAGAACAATAGCTTGATTTTCGATCATAAACTGAGACCCGGCAGGCTTAGGACGAGAAACGCCATCAAGATTCTTGAATTATATGATTATCCTATAGAAATTATTAAGGAATCGGAGGTTTGTGCCAAAAATTGGGGGTATCTGCATAATGTCGATAAACCTTCACTTTAGTAAATGATACTTTTTTAAATGGGAGGGAATGAGTGGAATAAAAGTTTATTTATTTCGTAAATGAAATAAATGAATAGTACCTGGAACAAAGTATGAACCGGATTTTTAAAAATATAGGGGTATTGATGATAAAGGCGGACAATGCCTTTAATGGTTTGGTCCGGACAATACGCCATTTTTTCAGAACTAATCTATTTGCCATATTTTTTATCGCTTTATTCTGTGCATTTACTTTTGTAGAAGTAACTTACCTGTTGGATGATGCGTACGATACCACAGACCGGATTATTGCAACTGTTTTGTATTTTATTTTTTTAGTGGTGGCTACTACGGCATTATACTTTTTCTTCAAACGAAAACGGATAAAAAATGTTAATGGTAATTGGGAGGTGATAAATTTTGAGGAAATAACTGATAAAGAAATGACCCCGGAAACCAAAAACACACCGGAACCTTCTATTTTTATCACAGCTCCACCGCACACTTCCATAAAATTAAAACTAAGGCCACAGGGGCACCACGGAAAGGAAGGAGTAGGGCAGAAAGACATGGTCAACTACTTAAACGACTATTATAATCATCAATACGAGAACGAAATCCGGTATTTCGTTTACATGCACTTTGAAACCGAAAAAAAGCATCAACGCCTTCGGAAAATAAAAGGCCCTTTTGAAGCTCCTCCCATAGATGATAAAACAAACTTTATTGAATTGTTTTGGGTTTTGTGTAAAGAGGAAATTATCACCAATTCATTTTCGGATGTTTCCACCTTTCTCAATACCATTTATCCCTGGTTGGGAAATTCCATAGAAAAAATTCCCAGTGAGAATAAATTTTCAGAGCATTATAGAAACACTCCTAATATTCGGGCTTTTCTTGATCGGATTAAAAGAAAATGATAAAGATAAGAACGCTTTATTGTTGCATACACTTGACTTATTTTCAATCCCTTGTATTTCCAATTAGGCGAATATTTAACGAGCCTTCTCCTTTTTAAGCCAACTTTGAACTGTTGAAACGGAAGTTTAACCTTAAAACAGTTTGATGATGAGCAATGTATTGTTTTATACCCACAACAAGGAAGATTTAAAAAGGGTAGTGCGGATGGTTGTGGAAGAAATCCGAAAAACAGAAATTATTTCCAATACTGCTATGAACTCCGAAGAGGACCGATTATCCCAAAAGGAAGCCGCCAAGTTTTTGGGTATTTCGGTAACGAGTTTAATTAGTTGGAAGAAAAAGGGATTAGTACCCTATTACCAAATCGGTCGATCTATTTTCTTTTCTAAAGCTGAACTTCTGGAACTGGCCCGGAAGAATCCGGGTTTAATTAAACCGAGTAGGAAATAGCGCCAAAGAAAGGCCCGTCATATTATTCTATTCTTTCAGCATCGACCCAATATTAGGGATGCCAACCAATAGAGGATGCCTAAAAGAAACTATCCATCTGAGTAAGAATTTCGAGATGTGTTTTTGTTGCCACAAAAACAATCTCGCTTTTGCTCCCGGAGGTCGCAAAAGAAAAATTTTAGATAGTACAAGAAGACAAGCTGAATCTATTTATTTCACATTCCGGTGGTACGAAAAAACAAACATAACAAGAGCGCCTATATCAAATTTCGCTGTACACAGTACGAAAAGAAGCTGCTGTATGTCAAAGCCAAAAGAACCGGTTTGAGTATGAGCGCTTATTGCCGGAGGGCCGTTATGGAAGACCGGATTGTAGAGCGGTTAACCGAAGAACAACTGGACGCTTATAAAATGTTGGTACAGTACCACAACAACTTTCAACGTATCAGGAATATGTTCCGCAAACGAAACCCAAAACTCGCCAATGAAGTAGCCCGGTTAGTCCAGGAAATAAAAACACACCTCTATAATTTTAAAAAATGATCGGCAAGGGCAAATCCATAGCACATACCCGGGCTTCCATGCAATACGGATGGAACCAGGAAAAGAATGCTGAAATCGTCTATACCCAAAACCTTTGCGGGGAGAACCCGAAAGAAGTGACCAAAGAGTTTAAAATGATACAGGACATGAATGCCCGCTGTGAAAAGAATACGCTGAGTTTTGTACTTAGTCCTACTATTGAAGATGGCCAAACCCTTAGCAGGGAAGACCTGGAAGAACTTACCGACACTTTTATGAAAGAAATGGAATTGGGAGAACGGCAGGCCATCGCTTTTGTACATCGAGATAAAGCACATACGCATATTCATTTATATGTTAACCGGATTGATTTTCAGGGTAAGGCGTATAAAGACAACTATATTGGCAAACGCAGCCAGAAGTCTGCCGAAAGGACCGCACAGCAATTGCAGCTTACCACGGTCAGAGAAGTACAGCAAAACAAAGATCAATCCCTGAAACAAGTTCGGAATGAGATCAAACAGGTACACGACCGGATCATACAGCAACACAGACCGAAAAGTTTTGATGAGTATATTTCCCTGATGAAACGGCAACAGGTCTCGGTAATCCCCACTATAAACAAACAGAACCAGTTGCAAGGTTTTCGGTTTCAATACAAGAATCATAACCTGAAAGGCAGCGAAGTCCACCGGGAGATGTCCGGGGCGAAATTGGGGGTAGCTTTATCCCGTAATCAACAGTTTGGCCAAAAGCTGATACAAAACAACCAGGTTAACCTAATGGGTAAAGCTGTGGAGCTAAGCAGTAATATTACCGTCAAAATAGCTAAGGAGTTGGCAAAACAAGTTGCTAAAAAGGCTATCGATACAAGTTTCGGAATAGGCTATTAAAAATACGAATGTCATGGCAAAAATAGAGGAAATCGCAGAATTGCTTACCGAAGAAATACACGGGTTTAATCAATCTATAAATAGGTTAGAAGAATTAACGAAATGTCTGGGGGATATTAAGGTCAAAGCAGATGCTACTAATATAGAACAACTATTACGAACCGGTCTTCGCTCTCAGGGGAAAAACCTGTCAGAGCAGGGTAGCAAGCTGGATAAAGTTTTTGAACTCGTAGAAGGTACCTATCTTTTTCCGAGATGGCTGGTCATTATATTTTTTGTCTGTATCGGGACCACCCTCCTTTGTTTAGGCATCTCTTTTTTCTATTATCAGAAAAATGAAAATACAGAAGTAACCATGAACCGCTATGTCCGGCACTATAACAGCTTTTTTAGGGATGCTCCAGAAGCTGAAAAGCTGTACCAAGATTGGGCAGACAAGGAAAAAAACCGCGCAAAATAGTATTAGTTCGGTAAGGATTTGGGGCTTTTTGGGCATGGCCTCCCCTATGGCCTGGGCAAAAAAGCGGTCTACGGGACATTCCCTTTGTTTTATCTGGAAATTTAGGTCTATAAAATAAGAGAGCCCACGCGTTGTATATGCTGTTCGTATTTAGTGAGTGTCATTGACCTCACCTTACGGGTGTACAAGCACCCTCGATAGACCTCTTAATCTGTGATGAATTCAATACCTGCCTTCTCGGCTTTGTACTTTATTTTTGTCATTAATTCATAATAACTCCAGTTCCGCAATACAAATTCTTCCTCCTTAGCGATCTCGATCTTGTCCTCCTGATTTAATAAAATGAGCGTTCCCGCCTGATGTTTAATGCAAAAATCGATCAATCTCCTGCTGTATACGTGTATACAATGGTGCACATAATTACTTTCCGCATTGCGGAGTTTGTTCACAGCTTTCAGTTTTCTTTTGGCCCCTTTGCTCGATCTGCAATGGGTCGCCCCGATCTGCGCCCTTCTAAGGGCTGCCTGTATGGCCAATCTTCTGTACAGGAACTCTTCCCTGGTGCCAATGGTGAGCCTGGCGTTAACAGTCTTCACTACAATGGGATATTCAAGTGACAAAGAAGCCTCCGCTATCACTTCGGGTCTTAGGCCATGTTTTTCTTTTTCGATTTCAAAAACAGGCAGCCAGAAGATTTTGCCATCCTTTAATTTGATATGGGAAGTACAAAGTTTGGTCTCCCCTTTTATCACCTGCTCCAATAGTCTTCGTTTGTCGGTGTGATCTTTTCCCAAGTAAGTACGAAAGGGGATTTGGAACAAACGAAAGCAAAAGACCTGTTTCTCAGTATTAAAGGATAATCCGCTAAGACACTCGGGGCCAAAGGGAAAAGCCATGTCCCTCCTGAAGTTCTTCAGCGAGCGTTCGCCTTTCCAGTATTCGGGCTTATTTTTGTTAAAGGAGGCGATCAGGGTCCTGTTCAGGTTGGACAATATGTTTGTAGGGATGTCCCCTTTAAAGCGATCTGATACCACGCGATAGGTCGTATTGATACGGGAGCGTTGTAAGATTCCTTGTTTGTCTTTTTTTTCATCGGCCAGTTTATACTTTATTCCCTCTGATAGATAGAAAAATTCCTTGATCATTTCCTGTATGTACAAATGGGAAACAATAAGGTTAGCGGCTCTAAAACACCGATTCTGCCACTGGTAGAGTTTATCCAGTTTTTCCTTCCGTTCTTCTTTAGTAGGTAAATCAACCAGTAACTGGATCTTTCGGGTCAGTTTCAGAGTAGACTTTCCCATATCAGGCTGATTGTGGTTGCTGTTGGTGTTTGTCCTGCAATAGCTTGTACGCGGACATAAACTGGCTGTGCACTTCCTTCTCGGATAAATTTAGCTTAGTGGCAATGGAGGCAAACGAATACTTCTTTTCATATCGTAGGTTCAATATCCTTGCCTGTTCCTCGGTCATACTTCTTTGGACTTTCGTTGAAGAGGAAGACTTTTTTTGGGGTTGCAAGAACTGTCCTTGGTCAATGATGGTCTTGATATTCCTAATAGCCATCTTTACCCCATGACAGGTTTCGTTTATACTTGTTCCCATAACATCGGAAATGGCTTTATACCGAAAGCCGTATTTTAAACAGAGTTCAATTAAATGCCTTCTTTCTGCATTGAGCAAGGGTAATACGCTTTTGATCCGGTCGAAGGCCTTTTGTTCTAACTCCTGGTCTTCCAGGTTTTCAGACACACTTGCCGGATCGTATCCTGCCATATAGTCCTGGTAATTGTCGTAGTCCTCTAAGGAATTGACTTTTCTGAAAAACTTATTCCTGGGTTTAGTGTAGTATGAAATACATTCCCTTTTCATTACAAACTTTAAGAAATAGAGAATATGCTCAGGTCTTTCTATCCTGTCCCTATGAACCCATAGCTTTAAAAAAGTATCTTGAACTAAGGATTCTACGACAAAATGATCATTTAGCATTCGTTTACCAACCCAAAAGATGATGCCACGATATTGAGCATGAATTAGTTCTAAAGCAGAAGGGTCACCATTTTTTAATAGTTCAAAATATTTTGGTAGGGGACCGTGTATGCTTTTCATAAGTATAAAGTTTTGCAAATAGGTTTTGTTTGGAGTACTTAGGGTAGAAGACCTCCCTTGCAAGACTTCATAGTGATCCTATGCAGAAACCTTTGCTTTAGAAAAGAAGAGTTATTGAGAAAGCCCATGATAGAAAATGGATGGGCGTGGAACTCTACTTATCGAACAGGGGTACTGGCATACCTTACAGCGATAAAAGAGCCCACGCCCGGGTCGTGAGCAATCTTACTTATCCTCTCGCTGTAAATGAAAAGTGCCAGTTTTCTGTTCGAGATTCAAAGCAATTGCTTCCAATATTTTCTATTTGAAGAATTGCAAATTTATATTAATCCATACAAATATAGTAAAAAATCATAAACGGTAAGATATATCATACCATTATTTTTTGAGATAAGTTAGAAATTTAATGATTCCAAATAAAAGAAGAGTGACTGAAAAGGAAAAACTTGGGAAGTATTTATTAGAACTTAGGGAAAGAATACATAGTAAAGAGTATGATAAAGAACATATTTCTCAACAAGAACTCGCTGACAGTAATACTGGCTTAACCAAATTCTTCATAGGGACTGTTGAAAGAGGAGAAGCTAACCCTACCTTAGATAAATTGATCCTTTTGGCCAAGGCATTGGATTTAAAGACAATAACTCTACTTGAGTTAGAAATTAATGTAGATAAGTACATTAAAGAATTAAAGACGAAATAAGCTTTGCTCGTTTAGGTAAAGCGAGACAAGTATCTTCCATAAAACGCGTTTTTACCCCCCCCCAAAAACTATGATCCATAACATTGCCGTGATGATAGTCCTAATTATCATCTTTCTTTGTTGATCTTCTCTTTTTAGGTTTTCTGCGGACCGTTTTCCTGCTTCTGTTTTTGTATGGAAGGCGGGTTTTTTGGTATTACGGAAAGTCGTAAATCTATTTTGCGAATGAATTTATCTTGGTATGATAAAATCCAACACATAAAATAATGAACTGTTACAAGGAATGATGAACATATAAAACGATCATAAACCTCTATAATACTGGAATGTTTCGGGAATTATGTTTGTTATGGATTAAAGTGATGAATTGCGTATATTTGGATATTGTGCCTCATTGTGGAAAGCCAGCCGCACAAAATGGTACATTTAGGGTTCCCCAACACTGAAAAAACCAAAAATCCATTTCTTACAAACGCACCGAACCTTTAAAAGAAATTGATATTTTTGTTAAATGAGCAAAACCCTAACCTATCTAACTGACATATCCTCAAAAGCCAAGGGATACCTTAACAAAGAGTATCACTTGGACAAATTCAATTTCTCTGAATTTGAACTGATAAACTTTTTCCTGTTAGATACGGCTATTGGAAAAGAAAAAAGCTTACTTCTTAAGACCACGGACAAAAGCCTAAAACACGAAATCTACTTACCAACATTTATTTCAATTGCCATTTCTTTGTTTTTCAAAAATTATTGCGATGATATTACGGCCTATAAGAATGGTGACATCTTGCAAAAAAACAGAAAGAGATACGAATATGTGAGAAAAAACCCAGACGGCACCCATTATCTAAAAAACTCAGAAGGGCATTACCCAAGTGTAAGTACTAAAAGTTTAAAAAAGTACACAAAAACGAATGCTCATCTTTCTAACCGAATTGTAAGGACAAACTTAAACCACTACAAGAACTTCTTCAACCAAGTCTTTCCCAATATCGGTCATCAATTACCTTCGGAATTCAAATACAAGGCAGTTATAATTCTCGACAAAAAGCAATTTTTGAACGAACTTAAAAACCATACAATCGAGGACATCAATTTGCTAAAAGCAATTCCGTTTCAATGGGTAAATAAAAACGGACGGTTTGAAACCTCTCAAATTCCTGTTGACCCTATGATTTACCTTGCCCCGGACTATGAAACGGCCAAGGATTACATCATCGATGATAAAACCGATGTTGAAATTGAAACGGTGGTTTTGATGGGCAAAAACAAATATCAGGAAGAAGCATTAATAAAACTAAAAAGAGATTTAAGGAACGAAAAAGTGCCATTTTCTATCCTTGTTGGAACGGAAGATATTGAAGACGAAAATAATCATTTCCTTAAATGGAAATGGACTACCACAGAAATTGCATCTTTAAAAGAAACCGAAGAAGCTGAAATTTCAACGATTGAAGTCATCAATGATGACTTCATCAATGAGATTGCCAGTTTCAAGAACTTTCTAAAAGAAATAGAGAATGACAAAAGTGTAGGACTTCCAAGTTTTACAGGAATAAAGAAATTGCTTTATTCATTAGTGCTTCCTGATACGAATGGAAGACAAAACAATCAAATTGAGTATATAAAGTACATCTTAGACAAAAAGTATATCGAGATAATCAAACAAGAATTTTTTAACCAAAACCTCGACCCTACCGAAACTTTACAGACATTTTCTCATAGAAAAGAGGAACTTTTTAATTCATTCGAAAACAGAAAACTCGAATCCCTACATAATGCTTTGTTTGACTATATTATAGTCCCTGACCGGTTCGAAGATGTTTGGAAAGACGAAACCAACTTTAAGGTCATTGGTTTCAAGAATTTCAAAAAAGGGATTGTCAAACCTAAGTTGAAAAAGAATTTTTTATTGCTTAGCCCTTTTGTTTATGGGCTTCCTCCTGATGAATTATTATCCATTTTGAGAAATACGTTTCACAAGTTTACCATTTTGGCTTATCCTGAAGAAATTGAAGCTATTGAAACACTAAATCAAAGATTTGAACAGGAAGTAGCCTCAGAACTTGGAACCAGAGTCAGGGAACACTTGTGCGGAATAAAATACCCTATAGAAGAACCAAAAGCAGAACCGGAAAACATTGCCGAACTTATTGGCAGGATAAGCGAAAAAGATCGTTCCCAAGTCAGCAACTACACATACGAAGCTGCTGAATCCGTCAATTACAAGATTGAGTATTATGACGGAGAGTCTGTGGTTTTTGAGGGAACGAAAACGGTTTTGACAGAAAATAATGGCCATAAAAAAAGAATACGGATTTGTAATCTTGTGGTCGGGGACGATATAAGGGTTTATGCTAACCCTTCCAAAGAAATCCTGTTTGATACCGCAAGCCAACAGGATGAAAATGGCAGACTGACTGAAATTGACAAGCACGTGAAGCTTTGGAAGCAATGTTTGTCAGACCACTTTAAAAACAAGGGGTTCAGCTATACCGAAGAAAGGCTTTTAAATGACTTAAAAAAAGAGGGGTTGTCCATTAACAGTACTGCGACATTGAAAAATTGGCTCAACCTGGAAAGCCCAGTTAAATTTCCTCAGAGAAAAGAGGATTTATTAGCCATTGGCAGATGTGTTAAAAATCCGGTTTTAAACCAGCATATAGGCTCAGTTATCAGAAGTAAAGAAACATATAATGGTTTGATGATAGCTTTGGGAAGAGATTTAAGCGATGAGGTGATGGACTTTATTCTTGAAGGGAATAAAGGGCAAATTTTATCCACCTTTTCAGATGAAGAAATAGAATCTATATCAGACAGATCTGCACCATTAAAAACAATTAAAAGCATTCAAATAACCGAAGAAGATGAATCAGAATAATGCAGACTTTTTGGCACGTGAAAAATTCCAAAATAGGATAGAAAAAGGAATGATTGGCCCCGGGTCTGACACTTGGGGATTGCCTGATGGCGAAGAAATTATTTCCAACGATACTCCCCTACAACGCTACTTTTCGGGAATACTTTTCCCGAATAAAGATACCGTAGCTACACAAGCTGAATTAGACGCAGCAGAATTGCAAAGTGAAACGGAAATAGATGACTATGAGGATGAACAAAAAACAGAGGATGAAGATAATGGAGACAAGCCCCAATCGAGCAATGAAAACGAATCGGACAAAATAAGCAAGACTAATTTCTTTCCAACTAATATCGGGCTTTCTGTTTGCGTACCTAAAGACACCAATTCACTTGAAGTAACTTTTTCTTTTGGGCTATACTACCAGCCAAAAAACAAGGACATAAAGATTAAGATTTCGGAACAGGGATACCGTTCTTTTTTTGATGAAAACATCCCATATCAACTTCCCTTTAAAGACATTCTGAAATACAAAGATGGCTTTATGTTTTTAGAAAGAGAACTTGGTGGATTTGCCGGAGGAAAAGGAAAGTCCAGAAGCGGGGAATATTTGGCCTTTGACGAGTATAAAAAGACTACCAATTTAAGAGATTCGTCCGCTGAGTATTTTGTAGATTTACTCGAAAGAATCATAAACCAAGGGCGGATATGGAAAAGAATCAACTACAGTACTACTCTCGAAGTTCCCGTTCAATCTACTAAGGAACCTATTCCATTAGTATTAGAATATGACACCCACAAAAACACAAAAGTTGGCTATAATTTACGTGTCATAAATCAAGAGGGTAGGCGGTTTGTGAAAATCCAATTGGTCAATCTATCCGAAAAACACCCGGCAAATAGGTTTTCAAATAAAAATGAAACACTCAACGTAAAGAGCCTTTTCCAAGCTCAGATAACAGTTAACTCTACCGATTTTCTTCCCTTTGAAAACAAAAATGCTAAGGCAAAATATTTTGAGGATGATGAAGCCAAAGAATTGGATTTTATTTACCGTTCAGTAAAAAATTACGCGATCGGGCATAATTGTTCTACAACTTGGGATGGCGTTCAAAGCGTAATAAAAACCACATTCCTTCCCATTCAAGATATAAAAGATGTTACCAATACTTTCGGAAAAGGAGACAAAAAACTAAATGATACCCTGAACATTCACAATCTCTCGGTTTGGGGGTTTGACCAAAAGACAACTATTGAGCATCTCAATTACTTTGTGAATCAATACAGTGATTGGATTGACCAACAAAAGGTGTTGAACAAAAAAGAATCACAAGAAAACCAAGCAATTGGCGGCGGAATCATTAAGAGGCAAATAGAAAACCTTAACCGATTAAAATCTAACATCCAATTGTTGACAGATGATGATGCTTTCAGAGCATTCCAACTTGCCAATACAGCAATGTTTATCCAGTTAATCACGTCTAATGATACGGATTACGGTAAAACCGAAAAAGAATTGTCAGAAGCACCAACCCAAAACCTCAATGATTTATTCTTTTTCCAAAATTATGATGCCGAACAAAGAATTTCCGAAGGGAAAATAAAATTTATCCCCGCATACAGACCTTTCCAACTTGCCTTTTTATTATTAAGTATTGATGGCGTTGTGAACCCTGAAGGCAAGTCGAGAAAAGAAATTGTTGATTTGATTTGGTTTCCTACCGGTGGTGGAAAGACAGAAGCATATTTAGCGGTTACGGCCCTAACAATTGCCTTTCGGCGACTGAAAAATGAAGAAGGCTATGGAGGAACTTCTGTTATAATGCGATATACATTGAGGTTATTGACCGCCCAACAATTTGAAAGGGCGTCCCGGTTAATTTCTGCCTTGGAGTTTTTGCGAAAACAGTTTGAGTTTTCAAATGACTTAAAAGACGAACCAATTACTATCGGGTTGTGGGTTGGAATGGGATCAACCCCAAATAAAGTTGAAGAGGCAAAAAAACAAATCAATGCCATTGAATCAGAGTGTGAGAAGAAAAACGGAAATCCGCAAGGGAAAAATACCTTTCAGATAAATAGTTGTCCTTGGTGCGGAACCAAATTAATCACAAAAAAACCTGCAAAAAGAAGTGGCGAACTCAAATGGGCACACGGTTTTTCACATAGTAAGAAGAATGGATTTACAATTTCATGTGTAAATGATTCTTGTGCTTTTTCAGACAAAATCCCCGTACAAGTTGTTGATGAAGAATTGTATGAAAATCCCCCAACGCTTTTATTTGGGACGGTCGACAAATTTGCAATGCTTGCTTGGCAGGAAAAAGCCCATAATTTTTTCAATTCTTTGGTTAATGACAAGTTACCCCCTGACTTAATCATACAAGATGAATTACACTTATTGAATGGCCCCCTTGGCTCAATTACCGGCATTTTTGAAAGCGTTATTGAATCCTTGGCAACAAAGAATGGGATAGCACCAAAAATAATTGCTTCGACTGCAACCACGCGAAATACGCAACACCAAGTAGAAAAATTGTATGGTAACAGAAGTGTGAATGTATTTCCACCTTCGGGAATCCATTATAGTGATAGTTTCTTTGCCAGAGAAAGTAACACGAGTAAACGAAGGTACATCGGGTTTCTGCCAACTGGAAAGACTTCAACCGACACTCAATTACAGTTGCTTGCGCATCTGCTTGTAGCAAGGTTGGAAGTTTATGCGGGTAGGGAAACCAAAGACACTATCAACAATTATTGGACAATTGTATCTTACTACAACAGCTTAAAGGATGTCGGGAAGATTTTCAATAAAGTCGGAGACGAAGTTTCCACCTTTACTTCTACGCTTCAACACCGGTTATCCAACCTATTTCAAGGTGATTTTCGGGATTATACTTTCAATTATTTTGGGATTCCTAACCGAACTCAAGAACTTACGAGTAGGGTTGAAAGCACCAAAATTAAGTCCGTTCTAAGCGAAATTGAAAAGCCGTTTAAAACAGAAAAGATAGACCGAAGTCAAATTGGTAATACGTACATAAATGATGTTGTCGATTTTGTTTTGGCTACCAATATGATTTCCGTAGGGATTGACATCAGCAAACTCAATGTGATGCTTTTAAATGGAATGCCGAAAAACATAGCGGAATATATTCAGGCTTCGAGTAGGGTTGGTAGAAGTACGCAAGGCTTGGCCATTTCATTATTAAACCCAAACAGGGCAAGGGAAAAATCATATTTTGAGCATTTCAATAATTTCCACCAGGCGTTTTACAAAAGTGTCGAGCCATTGAGCATTACACCTTTCACGGAAAATACTATCGAAAAGATGATTACAAGCCTTATGGTGGCTTATGTTAGGAACAAACTACCGGGTAGGACAGGAGGCAAAGATGTTGTCCACTTTCAGAAAGAAGACATTAATGGTTTAAAATTATTGGTTAAGGAGCGGTTCGGCAACCATTCCACCGAAAGCAATTGGTTTGAAAAAAGACTCGATGAACTTGCGTATGATTGGATAGACAGGGTACGGAAATCTGGAGTGAAGGAATATAAACAGTTACTAAAAAAACCTTCTGAAAAAGACGAAAATCAAGATTGGGTGGTGATGCAATCTATGAGAGAAATAGACAGCAACACTTTTATCAATATCAAAGCAAATTTTGGAAATGGGAAAATTTAAATACACCGAAACTCAAACTCGGAAAATCATAAGCTCTTATGGTGGTGTTGAATCTATCATTGAAACACCTAAAGGCGCTTTGAAAATTGAACTCTTTGAAAAATGGCCATTCTTTAGAGCAATAAAGGAGGGAAAGATTGAGCCTTTGGAATTTAAAGTGAACGATAACCGGCTTCTGAAAAGGTTGCAAACACAAAAGGGCTTTCCAAAACTCGAAGAATTTCTTAGGGTCCCACCAAATCAGGCACATCCACATAACAAGTCCATTCCGGCTGATTTTGATACAGTTGTCAGTTCAGAGTATTTTCCCAAATGGTTTTATTGCAACAATTGCGAAAGATTCAACCATTTAAATAAGTGGTGGGTTGAATGGAAAAGAATTATCCAAAAACACGGTGGCAAAGCAGAGATGAGCGATTTTATTCCACCGAGATGCCCCTACTGCTACGACAAAGCAAAGAACACTAACAAAGAAACCGGGACTCGACAAAGGTTTTTTTATGACTTAGAGCAAGTCAGGTTCATTATGACTGCACCCACCGGAGAGGCACGAGATATCCCGTGGGAACATTGGAACAAGGTGGTTAAGAAAACTAAAGAACAAAAAGATGAAGGACAAAACGAAGACAATCTTGTATTTGATTGGGATAACCTATGTTGTGACACCCCGGATTTCAGGTATTACAAATCCAAAAAATTTTCGGACTTAGCAGGGATTCGCATAGAATGCAGGTCTTGTGGTTCAAGAAAAACCCTTTCCGGTTTGTTTGGCCTGAGAATTAAAGTTCCGAATAAAGTGGGAATATATTTTAAACCTGTTCTTAGGACAAGTAACAGTTGCTACTACCCGATTTTGGTAAGCAGTATTTATCTTCCTACCAAAAGGGATATTGATATTGAGGACCAAAAGGCCATAATTGAATGGAAAGAAGAGGGAGAAGATTTAGATTTTATATACAAGGCCCTTCGCAAGAAGTACGAGAAGGGAAAAATAGAAAAATTCATACAAGGAGAAATAGACGGAAAATTTGAACCAGAAACCGAGTATCGATTAAAAGAGTACAATTTTATAACCGAACCTAACCGATTAAATTATCCGGGCAAAAACTCTGAGGATAACAATTTAGTTTTTGACAGAATAGCCCTTGAAAACCTAAATAGTTATGGTTTAGTTAATTTAACAGCGATTAAAAGGTTAAAAATAGCAACAGTTCAAACCGCTTATACCAGACAAGAGCCTATAGATAGCGACCAATTTTTGAGCGGTGAAACTCTTGAAGCTAACATACAACCTAAATACACCTCTGAGGACGGAAACCAAACAAAATACTTGCCGGCTATTGAAAGTTTTGGTGAGGGAATTTTTGTTGCTTTTGATGATAGAAGAATTAATGAATGGTTGGTAAAATCGTTCAAGAACAAATCTTTTTCAAATAGGGTCAAAACATTATTTGACAACTCAAAAATCAATGAGATGTTGAGTGTTCAAAAGAAATTCCAAAGTGAAAGACACTTAGCCCGGTTCGTTTTAGTCCATACATTTTCTCACCTACTAATCAAAGAATTGGAATTTCTGTGCGGATATCCTGCTACGTCACTGAACGAGCGACTTTTTGTAGATGAACACAATATGCTTGGTGTTTTGATATATACGGTTGCAGGAACAGAAGGAAGTTATGGTGGTTTGGTATCGCAATCAACTGAACAGAATTTTACCCGATTATTAAATTCAGCCTTATATCGAGCAACTGATTGTGCATCCGATCCTATCTGTTATAATACGGAAGATGGACAGGGCGTAGGTGGTTTAAATATGGCGGCTTGTTATTCCTGTACATTGGTACCGGAAAATGCTTGTGAGGAGTTTAATAGCTTTTTAGATAGGTCTTTACTTATTGATAGTGAGTATGGGTTCTTCAAAAGCAATATAAATACGTAATGTAATTTTGTTTAAATAAATACGAATGTCCGAATCCCAAAACATAGAATACAAAAGTACTTGGCACGATGATTATTTAAAATGGGTGTGCGGTTTTGCCAATGCCCAGGGTGGTGTGATTTTTATAGGAAAGGACGATAATGGAAATGTATCAGGCATTGACGATCACAAAAGGTTAATGGACGATATCCCCAACAAAATCCGAAATGCAATGGGCATTACCGTTGAGGTAAACCTGCATGAAGAATCGGGGAAACACTTTATCGAAATCATTACGCTTCCCTATTCCGTGCCTATTTCCCTGCGGGGTCGATACTATTACCGTAGCGGAAGTACCAAACAGGAATTAACGGGGGCCTCGCTCAATGAGTTTTTGTTGAAAAAATCAGGAAAAACATGGGATGACGTAATTGAACCAAGAGCCACGTTTGACGACATTGACGAAAAGGCAGTTGCTACATTTGTCCAGGAAGCGGAATTTTCAGGGCGTTTGCCCGAAAGTAAAGGCTTAACTGTTCCGCAGTTATTTGACAAATTAAGGCTTACCGAAAACGGACAGTTGAAACGGGCCGCAATCGTTTTGTTTGCCAAAGACCCTGCAAAATTTTATCCGAATACATTTGTAAAGATTGGTCGTTTCGGGAAAGATGATGCAGATCTTATATTCCAGGAAAATGAAGAAGGGAATCTAATTATGATACTTCAAACCATTCTGGAACAGTTACATCACAAATTTCTTATAAGGAAAGTCTCATTTGAAGGAATGAAAAGAATCGAAACCAGCGAGTATCCTGTTCCTGCATTGCGTGAAGTTATACTGAATGCTTTGGTACACCGTAATTATATGGGAGCACCTACCCAAATCAGAGTTTATGATGATAAAATTGTTTTTTGGAATGAGGGAACTTTACCACAAGGTTTAAGTATAGAAGCGTTAAAAGGTTTTCATGCTTCACAACCAAGAAATATACTCATTGCAGATGTTTGTTTCAAAGGAGGCTACATTGATTCTTGGGGTCGTGGAATGTTGAAAATATATAATGCCTGTAAAGAAGCAGGATTACCTGAGCCTGAAATAAAAGAGTTTCAGAATGGTTTACTGGTAACACTTTTCAAAAACAACCTGACAGAAGAACAATTAAACAAACTCGGGCTAAATGAAAGACAGTTTAAAGCCGTTGAGTTTGTAAAAGAAAATGGGCAGATTACAAATAAAGAATATCAATCTATAAACTCAATAAGTGAGCGGACTGCATCAAGAGAATTATCTCAATTGGTTGAAAAGAAAGTTTTAAAAAGTTCTGAAACAAAGGGGGCAGGCTCATATTTTTACTTGCCATAAGAAGAATAACGCCAAAATACCGCCAATACCGCCACAATGAAGCCAAAATACCGCCAAATGCCAATGCTATGTTATATACCCTCCAGAGTTTATAGGATGTTATGGTAAGAAACATTTTTACTGTACACAAAAAAATCTGCCACCAATTTTGCCACCCAAAAAAACCAAAAACCCCGTAAAACAAGCGTTTCACAGGGTTTTTACGTACCTCGGGTGGGAATCGAACCCACACTCCCGAAAGAACCGGATTTTGAATCCGGCGCGTCTACCAATTCCGCCACCGAGGCCTGAAATCGGGATGCAAATCTAATGATTTTTTAAGAAGTTTATGATAATTATTTATTTTTTTGTCTGGCCAGTTCGTTGCGTTCTATGGTATGCCCCGGCCTGGTCCATCGCGGGCGTTCGTCGAGGGAGGTAAATACGGTGTTTTCCGCTTCTACCGTTTGTGGCTGTACTTTTTTGGTAAAGGGTTTCTGGGGGTTGAGCCCGAGCATTTTGAACATCTGCATGTCTTCATTGACATCCGGGTTGGGGGTGGTGAGCAGTTTGTCTCCCGCGAAGATGGAGTTCGCCCCGGCAAAGAAGCACATGGCCTGCCCTTCGCGGCTCATACTGGTACGCCCTGCAGAGAGGCGGACCTGGGTTTCGGGCATCACGATACGGGTGGTGGCTACCATACGGATCATTTCCCATATTTCTACCGGCTCCTGGTCTTCCATCGGAGTACCGTCTACCGCTACCAGGGCATTGATGGGTACGGATTCCGGTTGCGGATTCAGTGTGGAGAGAGCCACCAGCATTCCGGCCCGGTCTTCCAGTTTTTCTCCCATACCTATAATCCCCCCGCTACATACGGTGACATTGGTCTTACGTACGTTTTCTATGGTTTGCAGGCGGTCTTCATACCCTCTTGTAGAGATGACTTCCTTATAATATTCTTCCGAGGTGTCCAGGTTGTGGTTATAGGCATAAAGACCGGCTTCTGCCAGGCGCCTGGCCTGATTTTCGGTAATCATGCCGAGGGTACAGCACACTTCCATGTCCAGTTTGTTGATGGTACGCACCATTTCGAGTACCTCGTCAAATTCCGGTCCGTCCTTTACATTGCGCCATGCGGCGCCCATACATACCCTGGAACTTCCGGCCGATCTGGCACGAAGTGCCTGCGCTTTTACCTGCTGCACACTCATCAGGTCGTTGCCTTCTACATTGGTATGATAGCGCGCGGCCTGCGGGCAGTACCCGCAATCTTCCGGGCATCCTCCGGTCTTTATGGAGAGCAGGGTGGAGACCTGTACCGTATTCGGATCGTGGTGCTTACGGTGTACCGTGGCAGCTTCGTAAAGCAGCTCCATCAGTGGCTTGTTATAAATGTCCAGTATCTCTTCTTTGGTCCAGTTATGTCTTATTTCACTCATAGGTTCAGTTTTGAAGTTGCGAATGCCATCCGCACCATATCCAGGTCAAAAGTACTAAAAAAGGATGTGTTCTTGGCCAGGTACCGGGCTAAAATGGAATGCCGGTGCCCATAAAATGCCTTCCTGTCAGGGAGCCGGGTCGGGAAACTCCTGGTATATGGCATCGATCTCCTGCATGATCTCCTTGTTGAGATTGATGTCAATACTGCCGATATTTTCCCTGAGCTGTTCCACGGTAGTGGCCCCGATGATGGTGCTTGTCACAAAAGGACGGCTGTTGACGAATGCGAGCGCCATTTGTGCCGGCGAAAGCCGGTGTGCCGCAGCCAGGGCACAATATTTCCGGATAGCTGTGGTGGCCTGTTTACTGCTGTACCGGCTCATTCCGGGAAAAAGGGTGATCCTCGAGTTTTCCGGGCGGGCATCCAGGTACTTGCCGCTCAGGGTGCCGAAGGCCAGGGGAGAATAGGGGATCAACCCGATGTTTTCCCTCATGGAGATCTCTGCCAGCCCTGTTTCATACTGCCTGTTGACCAGCGAATACGGATTTTGTACGGTGACCATTTTGGGGAGTCCGTGTTTCCGGCTTTCTTCGAGAAAGCGCATAACCCCGTACGGCGTTTCATTAGACACTCCGATATGGCGGATTTTTCCTTCCCTGATAAAATGGTCCAGGGTTTCCAGGATTCCGGCAAAATTATCCTTCCACTGCTCGTTTTCCCGGTGCTCGTAACCACGTTTTCCGAAAAAGTTGGCATTCCGTTCCGGCCAGTGCAACTGGTAGAGGTCGATATAATCGGTCTGCAGCCTTTTAAGGCTGGCGTTCAGGGCTTCGGTAATGGCTTCCCTGCAGAAACCGTTCTGGCGGATATGCTTGTTTGAATATCCCGGGCCTGCCACTTTGGAGGCGAGTATTACCTTGTCCCGGTTCCCGGTTTTCCGGAACCATGAACCGATGATGCGCTCTGTAGCTCCCTGGGTTTCTTTTCGTGCCGGTACGGCGTATAGCTCGGCCGTATCAAAAAAATTGACACCCTGTTCCAGGGCGTAATCCATCTGCTGATGTCCGTCGGCCTCGGTATTTTGCTCTCCCCAGGTCATGGTGCCCAGGCATATTTTGCTTACGGTGAGGCCGGTATCGGGTAACAGGGTATATTTCATAAAGGGGGTCTCAGTGTTATAGTTCGTTCAGCAATCGCGATATTTCGTCCAGTTTCGGGGTGAGGATCACTTCGATCCTCCTGTTTTTGGCTTTTCCTTCGGGACTGGTATTCGGTGCTACCGGGGCGTATTCGCTTCTTCCGGCAGCAGTGAGGTTCTGCGCATCTATCCCCGGGTTTTCCCGCAATATCCTGACAATGGCAGTAGCCCTCTTGGTAGAGAGGTCCCAGTTATTTTCAATATGGCCGTTGCCGCGGTAGGGAACATTGTCGGTATGTCCTTCTATGAGTACGGAAATATCGGGGTTCTGGGCCAGTACTTTTCCCAGTTCCGCAACTGCCCGCCGTCCTTCCTGTCCTACAGCCCAGCTCCCGCTGCCGAAGAGCAGCTTGTTTTCCATCGATACATAGACTTTTCCGTCGCGTTGTTCTACAGTGAGGCCGTTGCCTTCAAAATCGAGCAGGGCTTTTGAAACGGCATCCTTCAGTTGCTGCATGGCCGCATCTTTGGAAGCGATCAGGCTTTCCAGTTCATCGACCCTCCCTGAACGCTGGTGAAGTTCCCTTTTGAGCATTTCAAGGCGTGCACTCTCTTCGGCAAGCGCATTTTCCTTGGCTTCCAGTTCGGCGAGCAATTCCCTGTTTCTCCTGGAATTTTCGGCGATAGAGGCACTGCTGTTCTTTTCCAGGGCTTCATACGACTGCTGCAGGTTTTCCAGGTTGTTCCTGGCGGCGGCGTATTCCCGTTCCAGCCTGTCGCGTTCTGCAGTGGCTTCTTCATGTGCCTTCCGGAGCGAAGAGAGTTCGTTTTCCAGCTGCCGGTTTGCTGTTTCCTGTTCCTCCACCCTGTGTTGGAGGGTGTCCTTTTGCTGTTGGAGCGATTGGTAACGGGCTTCGAGATCCTTGTACACTCCTGCAGAGACACAGGAAGAGAGAAAGACCAGCATGCCGATCCCGTAAAATGCTTTTTTCCACATGGTACTATTGTTTAAACATTGAGTTCCACCATAATCGGGCAATGGTCGCTGTGCCTGGCTTCGGGGAGTATGACCGCTCTCGACAGCTTGTCCCTGAGCGGCTGGCTTACCATATTGTAATCGATACGCCAGCCCTTGTTGTTGTTCCTGGCATTGGCCCGGTAACTCCACCACGAATACTGGTGCGGCTCCTGGTTGAAGTGCCGGAAACTATCTACGAAGCCGTTATTGATAAAATCGTCTATCCAGGCCCTTTCCACCGGGAGGAACCCGGAAACCCTGGCGTTGCGTACCGGGTCGTGGATGTCAATGGCACGGTGACAGATATTGTAATCTCCCGAAATAACGAGCTGGGGCCTTTCCTGTTTCAGGCGGTCGATGTATTCCTGGAAATCGGCCATGTACTGCAGTTTGTGTTCCAGCCGGTTGATGTTGGTTCCAGAGGGCAGGTAGAGGCTCATTACGGAAATACCGTTAAAATCGGCCCGGATGTTACGTCCTTCCATATCCATATAATCTATCCCCGTCCCGAATTCCACATGATCGGGTTGCATCCTGGAGAGTATGGCCACCCCGCTGTAACCTTTCTTTTCGGCACTGAACCAGTAATGATACGGATATCCGGCCTTTTCAAACAGGGAGAGGTCAACCTGCTCCTTCATGGCCTTGGTTTCCTGGAGGCAGATGACATCCGGGGCGGCAATTTGCAGCCAGTTGAGAAATCCCTTGTTTATCGCGGCCCTGATACCGTTGACATTATAGGAGATGATCTTCATTTTTTGTGTTTTGTGCTAAATTAAGGAATAGGTTTTTCCCGGAATTATAAAATATAGCTAAAATTTAAGGCTGCCCCGTACCGATGGGGGCAGCCTTTTTATGTTACAAGTTACAGGTTGCAGGTTTGGGCATGCCTCAAAACCGGCATATTAATGTCCTGTATCTTCAATCTTGTCTTGAAGTCCTGCGTCTGCCGGGATGGGAGGTCCCGGTCATTAATACCGGTAATAATCCGGTTTGAACGGGCCTTCTACCGTAACGCCTATATATTTTGCCTGGTCTTCGCTGAGAGTTTCCAGCTCCACACCGATCTTTTCAAGATGAAGCCTTGCCACTTTCTCATCCAGGTGTTTGGGCAGCATATATACCTTGTTTTCGTATTTGTCGCCGCGGTTCCACAATTCTATCTGTGCCAGGGTCTGGTTGGTAAAGGAGTTGCTCATCACAAAGCTGGGATGGCCGGTGGCACAGCCCAGGTTTACCAGCCTGCCTTCGGCCAGCAGGATGATGTCGTTGCGGTTTACAGTATATTTGTCTACCTG
Organism: Sinomicrobium soli; assembly: GCF_003285545.1. Classification (GTDB taxonomy): domain Bacteria; phylum Bacteroidota; class Bacteroidia; order Flavobacteriales; family Flavobacteriaceae; genus Sinomicrobium. Next base: position 84,183 of record NZ_QLNV01000009.1, read on the forward strand.
GGGTTTGATATTCACTTTGGAAGCCCCGTGATTTTTGTTCAGCCAGGCCACATCGATCTCGTTGTCAAAATGCCCGATATTACACACGATGGTCTTGTCTTTCATGGCCTCGAAATGACGTCCTGTTACGATATCCTTGTTTCCCGTGGTGGTAATCACGATATCTGCCTTGCCCACTACATTTTCCAGTTTTTTAACCTCATAGCCTTCCATGGCCGCCTGCAGGGCGCAGATAGGATCTATTTCGGTTACGGTAACTATGGCCCCGGCACCCCTGAAAGAAGCCGCGGTACCCTTGCCTACATCACCGTACCCGCATACGACCACGCGTTTTCCGGCAAGCATGACATCGGTAGCCCTTCTTATGGCGTCCACGGCGCTCTCCCGGCATCCGTACTTGTTGTCAAATTTCGATTTGGTCACGGAGTCATTGACGTTTATGGCAGGCATGGGGAGCGTTCCGTTTTTCATACGTTCATACAGGCGGTGTACCCCTGTAGTGGTTTCTTCCGAAAGGCCCCTGACGCCCGGTACCAGGCCGGGGTACTGATCGAGCACCATATTGGTGAGATCGCCTCCGTCGTCCAGGATCATATTAAGCGGTTTCCGCTCTTCCCCGAAGAAAAGGGTCTGTTCGATACACCAGTTGAACTCTTCCTCGTTCATGCCTTTCCACGCATAGACCGGAATACCGGCAGCAGCAATGGCGGCGGCGGCATGGTCCTGCGTAGAGAAAATATTACAGGAACTCCAGGTAACCTCGGCCCCGAGGGCTACGAGGGTTTCTATGAGTACGGCGGTCTGTATCGTCATGTGCAGGCATCCTGCTATACGTGCTCCCTTCAGGGGTTGTTCTTCCGCATATTCCTCGCGAAGCGACATCAGGCCGGGCATTTCGGCTTCTGCCAGCTCTATTTCCTTTCTTCCCCATTCGGCCAGTGAAATATCCTTCACTTTATATGCAGTGTAGGGAGCTGTTTTTGTATTCATAATCGTATATTTGTTTTTTAAGCGATTTGTGGTCCCCTTTCCGAAAAGGGAAAAGGAGGGTGCAAAGTTAAGGAATAACTTTATCTAAGTAAAATATAGAAGCCGTATAGTTCGTTTTACGGACTTGCGGTTTGTAATGCCGAAGGCCCCGGGGCTTTCAGAACGGAACTTTTTATGCCGCTGTATAAAACCATATCGGTAAACGAAAATACCACCATACGGATCTGGAAAATTGAAGAGAGCTACGAGGAATTACTGCAAAACATACATCCCACCCCGAGATGCCTGCACCGGGTGAATTCGATGAAATCCGATATTCACCGCAGGGGGTTCCTGAGTGTACGGCAGCTGCTCAGGGAGGCAGGCTATGAAGCGGAAGCATTGTACTACGACGCTAACGGGAAGCCCCACCTGAAAGACGGCAAATGTATCTCAATAACCCATTCTTTCGGATTTTCTGCGGTGATTATCAGTGATGCCCCGGTGGGGATAGATATCGAAAAACAACGGGAAAAAATAAGGCTGATCGCAGACAAGTTCGTAGATTACGAGTTCAGTTACCTGACGGATGAAGACCTGGTGAGGAAGCTTACGGTGATATGGTGTGCCAAGGAAAGCCTTTATAAGGTTTTTGCCGTAAAAGGGATGAGTTTTAAGGAGCATACCAGGGTCATTCCGTTTCTTCCCGGAGAAAACCATACCACGTCGTGGATACATTACGAAGGGCAGGTCCGGAAATACCGGGTGCCTTTCCTCGAGTTTGAAGGGTTTACCTGTGCCTATGCCCTCAGGGAGCCTTTGGGAACCTGAATAGATCATTATAATCCGTTTTATCCGTTTTTACACCCGGGAAAGACCATTAACCATTAATAATTTGCTATGAAAATTTCGGTAGAACTCACTTTAACTCCGCTACAGGACCAATATGAAGATGCCATTATTCACTTTATTAAAAAACTCCGTGCTTCCGGACTTACGGTACTGGAAAACCCGTTGAGCACACAGGTATACGGAGACTATGACAAGGTCATGGCATTGTTGACTACAGAGATCAAAGAAGCTTTTGAACTGGTGGAACGGGGACTGTTGTATATGAAGATCGTAAAATCGGATCGCAGCGATTATGAACCACATTTTTGATTGGATCTTTGCCCAGTATGACGATGTGCCCCTGCATCTCACCGTACTGGAAATAATAGCCGTGATATTCGGTTTTTTAAGTGTACTGTATTCGAAGCGGGAGAATATCCTGGTATATCCTACCGGTATTGTGAGTACGGCCATTTTTGTATATATACTCTGGATATACGGCCTGCTGGGCGATATGCTTATCAATGCGTATTATTTTTCCATGAGTATCTACGGATGGTATTTCTGGACCCGCAAGGTCGATGCTACGCATTTTATCCCGGTAACACGTACTACCCGTAACGAAAAGATATGGTCTGCGGTATTGTTTGTGCTTACCATAGCTTTTGTGTTTGGTGTATACTGGTTTTTTGAGCGCCTGGACAGCTGGACCTCCTATGCCGATACGGTGACTACCGCCATTTTCTTTGTAGGTATGTGGCTTATGGCCCGGAAGAAACTCGAAAACTGGACCTACTGGATTATAGGCGACCTTGTTTCGGTGCCCCTCTATATGTATAAGGGGCTGGTATTTACATCGCTGCAGTACGCTCTTTTTACCGTCATTGCCATATACGGATATTTAGCATGGAAGAAAAACTTGAACAAAAGTCCGGCGACCTTGTTAAGGTAGTACTTATCGGTCCCGAATCTACCGGGAAGACCACCCTGGCAAGGCAACTGGCCTCCTTTTACCACACGGAATGGGTGCCCGAATACATGCGCGAATATCTCCAGGACAAATGGGACCGCGGGCAGGGTACCTGTGCACCCGAAGATATGCTGCCCATTGCCATAGGGCAGATGAAGCTGGAGAACGAGAAGGCAAAGGAGGCAGACAGGCTGCTTTTCTGTGACACCAACCTGATGGAACTCAAGGTGTATTCGGAGGTGTATTACGGGCGTTGTGATCCTCTTATTGCGAAATTTGCCCTGCAGAATAGTTACGATCTGTACTTTTTGACCTATATTGACGTTCCCTGGGAAAAGGACGATCTGAGGGACAAACCGGGAGAGCGTACCGAAATGTTTGAATATTTTAGGCAGGCCCTTGAAAAATATCGGCTGCCTTATGTCGTTTTAGAAGGAAAAGAAAAAGAGCGTCTGCGACAGGCCAAGGCGCATATTGCGAAAATATTTGAAAAGTAAAAGGGAACAGTTTGCTATTCCATGAAGGGCAGGACGGGAGGTTGAATTTTGAATGAGTTCAGAATTCAGAGTTATGATTCAAACCTGCAGCTAAGAACTAACAAACTACGAACTAAGAACAACAAACCTGTAACCCAAATTAAAACAACACTATGCTCGAGGAAAAAGATCTGGAATTGCTGGAGGAAAAGGAAATTTCCCCCGAAGAGGTATCAAAGCAGATAGAAATATTTAAGGAAGGGATCCCCTTTATAAACCTCTTGAGGTCGGCTACCCTGCACAACGGGATCATTCCGGTCTCCGAATCCCAGAGGCAGTATTACGTTTCCCTGTATGAGGAACAGAAGGAAGACCTGGACGTCATGAAGTTTGTTCCCGCATCCGGGGCGGCAACCAGGATGTTCCGCGCCCTGTTTCACTTTCTGGACGGGTTCAACCCGGACAGGGAGACCTTTAATGCCTATGTAAACCGGAAGAAGGCCCAGGACATGCAGACCTTTTTTGTGGGGGTGGAGAAACTGCCTTTCTATCGCGATGTGATGAAAGCACTGGAAGAAAAACACCCTGATTTCGAGCGCCTTCCCGACGACCGGCAAAAATATCTTTTTGTCCACGAAATACTGTCGGAAGAGGGGTTCGATATGGGCGCTTACCCCAAGGGGCTCCTGCCTTTCCACAAGTATAAGACGCATAGTGCGACCGCTTTTGAAGAACACCTGTATGAAGCAGCACTCTACAATGTTTCCGGCGGAAGGGCGAGGCTTCACTTTACCATCTCCGAAGAGCACACCAGCAAGTTTGACGAGGCGTTTAAAAATATTATCCGCAGTGTAAAGGAAAAGACCGGGATCGATTTTGATGTGGATTTTTCTTTTCAGAAAGCCTCGACCGATACCATTGCCGTGACGCCCCAGGACGAACCTTTCCGCACGGAAGACGGGACCCTGCTGTTCCGGCCTGCCGGGCACGGGGCGCTTATAGAAAACCTGAACGACCAGGAAGCGGATATCGTTTTTATCAAAAACATCGACAATGTGGTGGTATACCGCTACAAGCACGAAATGGCCGATTATAAGAAGATGCTGGCGGGGATATTGCTGCATTACCAGCAGCGGATCTTCGGATATGCCAGGATGCTGGAAGAAACCGAAATTTCCGATACGCAGATCCTGGAGGTCCGGGCTTTCCTTCACGAAGAACTCAATACCTATACCGCCCCCGATTTTTATAAATATACCCGGAGGTACCAGGTAGAACACCTGATGGAGAAATTAAACCGCCCCCTCAGGGTGTGCGGTATGGTGCGCAATGAAGGCGATCCGGGGGGAGGTCCCTTCTGGATCAAGGATGAAGACGGCAACGTATCGCTGCAGATCATAGAGTCGGCACAGATAGACCTGGGCAACCGGCGGCAGGTAAAAATCATGAACGGGGCCACGCACTTTAACCCGGTAGACATTGTATGCGGGATCAGGAATTACAGGGGAGAGGAATTTCACCTGCCTGATTTTGTAGATGAACGGCAGGCCTTTATTACGGAAAAGACCAGGGAAGGCAAGGAGCTGAAAGCCCTGGAACGTCCGGGGCTGTGGAACGGGGGCATGGCCTTCTGGAACTCCGTTTTTGTAGAAGTACCGCTTATTACCTTCAACCCGGTAAAAACAGTCAACGACCTGCTCAAACCGGCGCATCAGGTAAAAAAATAGGGATAGTCCCTGTTTTGAAACCTCTTCCGGGATGCCTTCCGGGAAATGTCTGGCGCGGAGGTGTGTTTTATAAACTATTGGTTTTGTGTTTTATATATGTGTAAAAGTTACACAGTTTTTGTGTAATCTCATCCGGATTATACATAATTCCCGTTTTGGCATGATATTGTTTTTTAGTTTAAGATTCTGATTTTCAGTTGTTTGTTTTTTTTGTCGCCTGAGGTCCGTTCCAGGGCATCATTTTTTCATTATACCAGGCATAACAATAGAATAACATATTAGTATAATCTTAAAACACAGTATTATGAAAAAGTTAGTTTTTGCTTCAGTTTTAGCCCTGGGAAGTTTAACCGCTGTAACCGCTGCAGCTCCTGTACTTCACGATGGAATTATGGATGTAGTGCTCCAGGAGGAGTATACGGAGATCTCTGCTGATGAAGTGCCTCAGGCTGTAAAGGATGCGCTGGCCGCAGATTATCCCAACGCAACACTTGATAAAGCTTCTGTAAATGAAAGCCAGGAATACAAGCTTGAGATCACTATCGACGGTACGGCTGCAGTGCTGTATGCCAGTGAAGACGGAGAGTGGATCCAGAAATAATAAGCCCCCTGTTTTACATTTTGCATATATTTGATCAGGCTTAACCTGATTAAATTCAGACGCCAGGACAGGCTTCCGGAATTCGGAAGCCTGTCCTTTTTTATACACTTTCCGCAACCTGTGAAAAAGTCTTTTTAGAAGCATCCGGAATGTGTAAAGTTTACACAGTTGTTGCGTGTGTATACACATTTTTTACACAATTAAGAAAGGTGTATGATTTTATATTTTTTTGTAAAATATTGGTTTACAGTTTTTTAAGTATATTTATGGATGTAGTGTACAATTGGCATCATTATTTCTTATATCATAACACAAAGCTGTAACAGAAACACAACAAAAATTGTTGTCTTACGAAATATAACCGCAGCAGATATACCCCTGCTGATAAAAAAACGGTGAGTGGATACAGAAGTATTTTTGTGTCCAAGATTAGGTTGGTTAGTAAAAGAGGTCGCATTTGCGGCCTCTTTTCGTATGATACAGGGAGTATCGCGATTTACCCCGTGGCAATTGTGCAACCGGTAAGAACCCGTTCATAACCATCGCCATTATTTCTTCTTCTAAGAGCCTGTTTAAATTTTATCCTTCAGTTTTTTTATGCGTCTTTTTGCCCCATATTTCGCCTTTTTCTCGCCTCATAGCTATGGCTATGTGTCTCAAAAAAGCCTTCATCTGGAACAAAAATACACTATAAAAAATTCTAAAAACAAATTTTAAACAGGCTCTAAAAAATGGAGTTCTTTTTAGCGGTATAATCGTTCAGACTTGTAATTTTGCAAAAAAACAGGGCTGCTTTACCTTTTACGGATATAAAACGTATATTTATAGGGAAATGCCATGCCTGATCACCGGATTGTTTTTAACGATAAACGAAAATATTTAATGCCCAATATACTTATTATAGAGGATGATGTGGCCTTTTGCAAGGTGCTGGAAAAATTTCTTGCGAAAAACGGACATGAAGTCTCCACCAGTTTTTCTGCTGCCGAAGCCAAAAGCAAAATCGCAAAGCGTACTTTTGACCTGATCATAACCGATTTACGCCTTCCCAATTACGACGGACTCGACCTGCTGGGGGAGATCAAGCAGGATTTTCCCGAAACCCCGGTAGTGTTAATGACCGGGTATGCGGATATCAACACCGCCGTAAAAGCCATGAAGAAGGGAGCTTTTGATTATATCTCAAAACCGTTTAATCCGGATGAGGTGCTGATTATTATCAACAAGGCATTGTCTGAGCCTGCAATACAGCAACCGGAACCAAAGAAGCAGGCCCCTGTGAGGGAACCCGTTTCTTCCGGGCCGGGCGAAAGCTTTGTAACCGGTACCAGTGCAGCTTCCCGAAAGCTCAATGAGTATGTAAACCTCGTAGGGCCTACCGATATGTCGGTGCTCATAATCGGGGAGAGTGGTACGGGTAAGGAGGTCGTTGCCAAGAGCATACACGATAAAAGTGCCCGCAAGGATAAAAATTTTATTGCTGTAGATTGCGGTGCCATTCCCAAGGAAATCGCTGCCAGTGAATTTTTCGGACATGTCAAGGGGTCGTTTACGGGGGCCGTAAATGATAAGATCGGACATTTTGAAGCGGCTAACGGAGGAACGATTTTCCTGGATGAGGTAGGGAACCTTTCCTATGAAAACCAGATCCAGCTGCTCAGGGCTCTTCAGGAAAGAAAGGTAAAGCGGATCGGGAGCAATAAGGAAATACACGTGGATATACGGCTTATAACGGCAACCAATGAAGACCTGCAGGCTGCCGTACGGAAGGGGACCTTCAGGGAAGACCTGTTTCACAGGCTTAACGAGTTTTCCATCAATGTACCCAGCCTTTCCGAGCGCAAGGAAGACCTTATGCTTTTTGCCGAGCATTTCCTGGAGCTTGCCAATCGTCAGCTCGGTAAAAATGTCCTGGGTTTTTCTCCCGAGGTAGCCGAGGCTTTTGAAAATTATAACTGGCCGGGGAATATCCGTGAACTGCAGAATGTGATCAAAAGGGCCACCCTGCTTACTTCTTCCGACCACATTCGGAAAGAGGCACTTCCCCAGGAAATATTCCAGCCGGAAAACCAGCGGGTGGACTACAGCTTCTTTAAGACGGAGAACGAGAAAAAGATGATCCTCAATGCGCTCAGGGAAACCAATAACAACAAGAGCAGGGCGGCGGAACTCCTGAAAATGAACAGGAAAACCCTGTACAACAAACTCAAGCTTTACAATATCGAGCTATAGGCCGTTTTTTGTAAAAAGGTGTTTGGTGTTTACAGGTATTTCTCCCCGATCTGTTCCAGTATCCCTGTGACCTGTTCGTGAAGCCTGCCGAAAAGGGCGTCCAGTTCCCGTTCCGGAATGTCGTTTATGTGGTATTCCAGCCTTTCCAGCAGCGAAGCGGTTTCCAGGGCCTCTATCTGTTTGAACATGGGGAACATCTTGTGTGCGGTCCTCTGTATCCCTTCAATATCCTTATTCCCGAATTGTACGCTCATGGTTTCCATGTTTTTTTCAGTGCTCTCTGCAAAGGTCTGCAGAATTTCCCCGAGGGCCTCATCGTCGTATTGCAGCAACTGTTTCAGCGTAGTCAGGTTATAGCGTGAATTTCCGTCTGTATCCGGAATGGTTTGCGGTATTGGCTTTTCCTTCGGGTCGGGACGCTGTGTGCCGACATCCTGTTGCAGCACTTTTGAAATGCAGGCAACCAGGGTTCCGGGGGCAAAAGGTTTCTGTAGTACTTCCGAAAACCCGGCATTGCGGTATTCCTCCCGGTTGAGGTCGGCCCTTCCGGTAATGGCGATCACCGGTTTGTCCTGGTCCGAACGGCCTGCCCGGTGTAAGGCATCCAGGAACTGAAAGCCGTTCAGGTCCGGCATCTGGATATCTGTCAGTATCAGGTCGTAATCGTTGTTCCCAAGGTATTCCAGGGCCTCTGAAGCTTTGGTGAAGCCATTGACTTTACAGGATTGCTGTTTCAGGATCTCTGCGGTAAGGCTGAGTACCGATTCGTCGTCATCGATAAGCACAGCCCTTATTTTTTTGGGAAGCCGGGGGATCGCCGGGCTCTCTTCTGCCTGGATGTTATTGTCCCCCGAAGGGATTTGCAGAGGGACCTTCAGGGTAAATGTGCTTCCTTCCCCTTCCCTGCTTTTCAGTTCCAGCGACCCCCCGAGCAGGGATGCCAGTTTTCTGGAAATAGTGAGCCCGAGCCCGGTACCACCGTATTTTTTCTCTATGGCACTTTCCGCCTGTGTAAATTCGTTGAAAATGACCTCCTGCTTGTCTTTCCTGATCCCGATCCCCGTATCTTCCACGTCGATACGCACCCTGTACGTAGTGCCGAATTTTTCCAATACTTCCGCCCTGATCCTGATATGTCCGTTTTCGGTAAATTTATAGGCGTTGCCGATAAGGTTGGTCAGGATCTGTTTAATGCGGAACGGATCGCCCATGAGCAGTTTTTTCAGGCGGGGTTCCAGGTCTACGATCAGTTCGATATCCTTGTTCGGGTACAGGGCACTGGTTCCTTCGGCAGTGTCCGAAATAATGCTTTCCAGGGAGAACAGGGTGTTTTCTATCTTGATCTTTCCCGCCTCCAGCTTGTTGTAGTCCAGGAGGTCGTCTACCAGGTTCCTCACATACCGGGAGGCGTTTTTTACCCGCGATACGTACTGCTCCTGCTTGGTGCTGATCTCTGAGTTATGTAAGAGATCGGTGTATCCTATTATGGTGCTCAGGGGAGTACGGAGATCATGTCCTACGGTATAAATGAGCTGCTCCCGGTTTTTCAGGAGTTGTTCTGTCGTGTTTTTGGCATTTTCCAGTTGTTTTCGGTAAGACTGGCTCTTCCAGAAGTCGTTCAGGATGAGATAAGAAAAGAAAATGGTGAGCAATAATCCCAGAACGGCCGCAATAGTGATCACCCTGATGGTATTTTTCAGGGCGAGGTCGCGTTGCTGGTTCAGGGCATTGGTAGTACTGATGATCTCTCCTTCGAACGAGGACAGTATTTCGCGCAGCTGTTGTGAAATGGTAATATCGTCCCGGAGCAGTTCGTCTTCCTTGGCGGTAAGCGACCTTTTTATATTGGACGTTTTGATCTTCAGGTCTTTTAACAGTTCCTTTGAGGCCGTAAGCACGGAATCTGCAATTCTCTGCCGGTTTTCCCTGCCTGACGAATCGACGGGAATATTCTCATTTAAAAGGTCTACCAGGTTCTGAATGGCACTTTTCTGAAAATCCTGCAGCTCATCCGGGTTTACAAAATCCTCGACACCGAGTTCTTTGTTAAACGACTGCATCTGGGTGATCTGGGCTATGGCCTTTTCGAGAGACACATCGGTCTCATCCCGGCTTTTAAGCGCCCTGAGTTCCCTGATATTCTCCACCTTTTTGTCCAGGAGTATCTTGACACTGTCCAGTAAGCCTACCTGGTTCTGGTTGTCGATCAGCGGTTTGAGGGAATCTATTTCCTTGTAAAGGATGGTCGTTTCATCCATAAAAGCATTGAAATTCCGGGAAGAGGACGATTGCAGTGTTATTCTGGCCAGGCTTTCCGTTTCGTACAAATGGGCGACGAGCGAACTGGTAATGAGCAGTTTCTTGCTTTCGAAAGCATTGCTGTTCTGGTGCCTGGTAAAGATCTGGAATTCGGCATAGACAAACCACCCTACCGCAACAATGAGAATGGCCAGGGCGATATAGCTGAGCAATACCTTATAGGTGATCGTGCTTTTTTTCGTGTTCATAGTGTTCATAGCGCAAAAATAAAGAATACATTAACAATCAGCTCTTAACGGGACCATAAAAAACATCTCCTGTGTCGCGGGACCTTCCTGCCGAAAAAAAGCGAAAAAATGAGGAAAATATGTTTTTAGCTCGTAATTTTGCAATCTGTTGATATCTCAAAAGGGGTGCTTAAACGCTGTTTGTTGTTCGCAGAACAATAGGGCAGGAGCAAGCTGAGATCATACCCATGGAACCTCGAACAGGTAATGCTGTTTAGGGAGGGCCGAGCCGGCTGGCGGGCCGGAACAACCGGCCGGTACGGCGACATTCCGGAACCATATTGAAGTGTGTCGGTTCCGGGGCCCGGAAATAATCTGTTTTTTAACCAGAGAATAATAACCCCTTTTTATTCGTGCAAAATTGTTGCGAATGAAAATGTTGTATTGTGTGTTCGGAAACCGCAGATTTGCGGCTGTTGCCCTGTCGATACTCGGCGGGCAGTATGTCTTGTCGCAGGAACCGGAGGTAAAGGATACCACCGCATCCGAACTGGTAGCCCTTGATGAGGTGCTGGTGTCTGCCGTAAGGGTTACCGCGCAGAATCCGGTAACGTTCAGTAACCTGACCAAAGAGGATATTGCTTCCAGGAACCTGGGCCAGGATATCCCCGTGCTTATGAACTACCTGCCTTCGGTGGTCACGACATCAGATGCCGGGGCCGGGGTGGGATATACCGGTATCAGGGTAAGGGGGAGCGATGCCACCCGGGTAAATGTTACCATAAACGGTATCCCCTATAACGATTCGGAATCTCATGGCAGTTTCTGGGTGAATATGCCTGATTTTGCCTCTTCGGTGGAAAATATGCAGTTGCAGCGCGGAGTGGGGACATCTACCAACGGGGCGGGGGCATTCGGAGCCAGCCTGAACCTGCTTACCGATGCCGTAGCTGAAGAGGCCGGGGGAGAAATTGCCAATTCCTATGGTAGTTTTAACACCAGGAAGCATACCCTGAAGTTTACCACAGGAAAACTGAACGAGCATTTTGAAATGTCCGGACGTCTTTCGGCCATTCGTTCCGACGGGTATGTAGACAGGGCTTCATCTGACCTGAAATCGTATTTCCTGCAAGGCGCCTATGTCGATGAAAACACCCTGGTAAAGGCCCTGGTGTTCGGGGGCCATGAGACGACCTATCAGTCCTGGAACGGTATCGATGCCGAAACACTGAAGACCGACAGGAGGTATAATTCTGCCGGACAGTACACCGATGAGGAAGGCAATACCCGTTTTTACGACAATGAGGTAGATGATTACAAGCAGGACCATGCCCAGTTGCACTGGAGCCAGCAGTGGTCAGACCGCTGGAGCACCAACCTGGCATTGCATTATACTTACGGAAGGGGGTATTTCGAACAATACGGGGAAGACCGGGATTTTGCCGATTACGGACTTGAACCGGTCATTCAGGGCGGCGATACGGTAAATACTACCGACCTGATAGGCAGGGAATGGCTGGACAACGACTTTTATGGTACCACCTTTTCGGTACACTATGAAGAAGAGTTGCTGGATGTTGTCGTAGGTGGGGCGTGGAACAAATACGAAGGCGATCATTTCGGCGATATCGTCTGGGCGCGGTACGCTTCACAAAGCGAGATCAGGGACAGGTATTACGACGACAACTCCCTGAAAACCGATTTCAATGTTTTTGCCAAGGTAAATTACAAGCTGGGTGAACACTGGAACCTGTTCGGCGATATGCAATACCGCGGTATCGGGTATGAAGCCAACGGGGCGGAGACCGGCCTGGTCGATGATACCTTCGGTTTTTTCAATCCCAAAGCCGGGGTCACCTATATCGTCAATCCCGGAAACAGCTTTTACTTTTCCTATGCCAGGGCAGGGCGGGAACCCAACAGGAGCGATTATAAGGGAGGGAACCCGAAACCGGAATACCTGAACGACTTTGAGCTGGGCTGGAGACATCTCTCGGGAAATGTCAGGCTCAATGCCAACGCCTATTATATGCGGTACAAGGATCAGCTGGTGCTTACCGGTGAGCTCGACAATGTAGGGGCTCCCATACGCCGGAACAGCGGGGACAGCTACAGGCTCGGCCTCGAGGTCGATGCTACGGTAATGCTTTCCGATCGCTGGGTGGTACGGCCAAACATTGCACTGAGCGATAACCGCAATGTGGATTACGTGATCGAAACGGAAGAAGGGGTGGACGACCTCGGGAACACCGAGATCTCTTTTTCCCCGGGGATCATAGCAGGGAATGCGCTTACGTTCCTGCCCGTGGATAACCTTCAGCTGTCACTGTTGTCAAAATACGTGGGGAAACAGTATATGGATAATACGGGAAGAGGGGTAGCAGCGCTTTCCGCCTATTTTGTCAATGATCTCAACGTGTCCCTGGAGCTGGAAAAAGTAGCATTTTTCAGGTCGGTAACCATTAGCGGGCTGGTGAATAATTTCCTGGATGAAAAGTATGAATCCAACGGGTATATGTACGACCCTACATCTCCCTACTATTACCCCCAGGCCGGGATCAATTTCCTGGTCGGGCTCAACCTGAAGATCTGAGATGGCCGGGAATCCTGGTATGTCATCCTGAGCGCAGTCCCTGCCGGAGACGGGTGGGGAGGGATATCCTTCCGGTCGGGGAGTGAGTCGAGGCCACTGCCTTTTGGATTGAACTGTTTTTTTAGACCGATCCGTCCCCGGATATCCGAAAAGACCGTAACTTTATCCGGGGCTTGACAACGCCTTTCCGAAACCATTAAAATCCATACACGTGAAAACCTTTATCGCAGTCTTCAGCTTTTGTACGGTGCTTTTCCTCGTCTCCTGTAGTGATGACAAGAGTGCCCGGAATCCGTATCTCGTAGAACTGGAATTCAGTTATGACGTCAACCTGAACCTCCCGCTGTACAACGGCCTTACCACTCCCGGCAATGCCATATACATCGGCAACGAGGGGGTAGGGCTCAGGGGGATATTCGTCATCAATACCGGAGCGGGATATTACGCCTGGGAAGCCAGCTGCCCGAACCATTCCCCCAACGAATGTTCGACCATGGAGATCAAGGGAGGGACCAACTGTATCTGTCCGTGCGACGATTATGAATACAACCTCTTTAACGGCCAGATGATCAACCGTCCCGAAGACACTGAAGAGCGTACTTACGACCTGTTGTTTTACCAGACACAGGTAAGCGGCAATAGGATAAGAGTGTATAATAATTAATGTGGTAATGAGCCAATGTGATAATGTGCCAATGTGGTAATGTGCCAATGTGGTAATGTGATGATGAGTTTGAGTTGTGCGATGCCTTGAGGTGGCTGAGTGTTCCGGCCTCCCCGATGCTCGGGACAGGCCGGTCGGAATGTATCGAAGCCACCGGTGCCGGTGCATTTTAAATACTGGCAGTGATTAAAAATTTGTATATTTGCTATGAATCCTCTTCAGAAGGGGATTTTTTTGTATTTAAAACCATGAAGTTATGAGTAAGGTATCTTATTACACGGCTGAAGGGCTGAAAAAGCTCAGGGATGAGCTGGATCAGCTGAAAAGTGTGGAGAGGCCCAGGGCTTCCCAGGCCATAGCCGAGGCCCGGGACAAGGGGGATTTGTCTGAGAATGCAGAGTATGATGCTGCCAAGGAAGCTCAGGGTTTGCTCGAAATGAAAATATCCAAAATGGAAGAACTGCTGGCCAATGCGAGGCTTATCGACGAGTCGCAGCTGGATACTTCGAAAGTGCTGGTATTGTCGACGGTAAAAATAAAAAACCAGGCAAACGGCATGGAAATGAAATATACCCTGGTGGCCGAAAGTGAAGCCGATCTCAAAAGTGGCAAGATATCGGTGAGTTCACCCATAGGAAAAGGATTGCTGGGGAAGGAAGTCGGCGATGTGGCCGAGATCCAGGTACCCAACGGAACATTGAAATTCGAAGTCCTGGAGATCAGCAGGGAATAGGGCTGTTTTTTTTGAAGAGCAAGTCCTTTTTTGACCGGGTTCAGAAAAGGATTTTTTATTTTTATCAGGATCAACCGCCGGGGGTATGCAGCTGTTTTCAGTTTGACTCATACCGGTGCCGGGAGTAAACTACCTCAGGGCAGGTCCATGAGGTATTAATTTGACAAATCTTTTGAATTCGGGGCAAGCTTCGGAGTTAAATATTGATTATCGGGTAGAAACCAATAAATCACAGTATCGGTTATGGGTAGCATTTTTACGAAGATCGTCAAGGGGGAGATCCCTTGCTATAAAATAGCGGAAGACGAAAACTATTTTGCATTTCTGGACATTAATCCCAATGCCAGGGGGCATACCCTGTGTATTCCCAAAAAGGAGACAGATAAATTACTGGAGCTTGACGAAGATGCCTACCTGGGGCTTATGGCCTTTTCCAGGAAGGTAGGGATGGCACTGGAGAGGTCGGTAGACTGCAAAAGGGTGGGAATGGCCGTTGTGGGGCTGGAAGTGCCCCATGTGCACGTTCATCTTATCCCTCTTAACGACATGAAGGAAATGACCTTTCAGCACAAGGTGTCGATGACCGAAGAGGAATTTCGCAAGCTTGCCGCAAAGATCAGGGAGCAGTTGTAAAAACCTCCCGGTAATGACCGGAGTAATAAAATGCAGCAAACAGCCCTGCGATGAGCAGCAGCAGGAAGGCTATGGTGTAATATGACCTTCCGGTAAGCTGTAAACGGCTTTTTTTCGGAACTACGGTTTTGGTGTAATAGTCGATGACGCGTTCTATGTCTTCCGTCCATTTTACCGGGTAAATGGTGGATTTACACTTTTTACATTGCAGGGTGCTCGTTACTTCCCCCGTGGTTTTTTTGTACCAGGGCGTTTGTATGTGTTTCTGGTAAAAGACAAGGGAGAGCCCCGAATCGGTGTAGCATTCCGGGCAGTTATTGGCCAGGCTGGCTTCCTTGATGACAATGCGTTTTTCTAAAGACATGGTTTGTACGGGTTGTATTTTTTATTAAACGTCAAAAAACGGTTTTTAGCGTAATCTGCATGGTCGTTCCTTTTCCCATATCGGAATGCAATACCCTTACCTTCCCTTCATGATAGTCTTCTATGATCCGCTGTACCAGTGACAGTCCCAATCCCCACCCCCTTCTTTTGGTGGTGAACCCCGGGGAGAATATGGTTTTGTAGAGGTTTTTCGGGATTCCTTTTCCACTGTCGGTGATCAGGAGGATCACCTGTTTTCCCGAATCCTTTATTTCCATTTTGAGGTCCCCTTTCCCCTTCATGGCATCTATGGCATTCTTTACGAGGTTTTCAATGGTCCAGCTGAAGAGCTGGGGGTTGATACTGGCCATGATGGGATGCTCCGGGGCGATAAGTTCGAAAGACACCAGTTTGGAACTGCGCTCCCTGAGATATTCGAAAGACGTCCGTGATTCCTTTACCACATCGAGTACGGAGAGTACCGGGGTAGATCCTATTTTGGAAAAGCGGTCGGTGATGATCTGCAGCCTGGTGATATCCTTTTCTATCTCCTCGATAATGGCCGGATCGGTATCCTGGCCCTTGAGAATTTCCGACCATCCTACCAGTGAAGACAGGGGGGTACCTATCTGGTGGGCCGTTTCCTTGGCCATGCCCGCCCACAGCTTGTTCTGGTCTGAGATCCTGGAGGTCTGGTAGAATAAAAGAATCACAGCTATAAAGAGAATGATGATCAGGATCAGGGCTATGGGATAGTACTTGAGTTTGGTCAGTACCTCGGAATTTCCGTAATACAGCGTGGCGAGTTTTTCGTTCTTGTAGCTGATGTCCAGCGGTTCGTTTTCCCGGGAAAACTCCCGTATTTTGCGCTGGATCTCTTCCGGGTCCCTGATGACCTTTTCGTTCATGTTTCCCGGGGTGATGATGCCGTTGATGTTTACCAGGATCATGGGCGTACTCGTGTTATTGGTGAGTACCTGGAGCGGTAATTCGCCCAGGTCCTTTTCCAGGTCGGAAGTCTGCAGCAACTCGGCCTGGGCCGCTGCCCATATTTTCATCTTTATCCGCTCTTCTTCCTTGAAACGCTGAAAGAAAACGTAGGTATTCCAAAGAATCAGGGAGACTATCAATACCGACATGCCTATCAGGATCCACTTCGTTATGCTTCTATTTTTAACAGATATCATCGATATTCCGGATAAGTCCATAAATATAAAGTAAAAGCAGTAAAAATATTGTTTTGATACCGGGTTAAAATTTGTTTGGTACGGAAATGGGCCCCGGAGTCCGGAACGATCAGCCCGGAACGGATTGTCATTCCGACCGCGGTCCTTGTCCCGGCTCCCGGTCGGGGCTTGTCCTTGTCCCGGCCTCTGGTTGCTGAGCCTGCGGGTATGAGTCAGGGGGAGGGGTCTCCGGGCTTTCGGTAAGAAAAAGCAATTCTAAAATTCCGCAAAGATTTTATTTCTCTCAATGTTTAATTACTTTTGTTTTTTATAAAAAGAAGTATGTATTCCATAGCGCCCACAGATGTTCCCCCGGCAAAGTTTCACGCCTTGTTGCTCGGTGCCGTGGCGCCAAGGCCCATAGCTTTTGCCAGTACGATAGGTGAAGGCGGGGTTCCGAACCTTTCACCGTTCAGTTTTTTTAACGTGTTCGGTTCTAATCCCCCCGTACTGATCTTTTCGCCGAGCCGGAGGGTAAGGGACAATACGACGAAACACACCCTGGAGAATATCGGGAAGATCAGGGAAGTGGTGATCAATGTGGTGAATTACGACTTGGTTTACCAGGCTTCGTTGTCGAGTACGGAATATCCCGAGGGGGTCAACGAATTTGTGAAATCGGGGTTGACCATGCTGCCCTCGGACCTTATAAGGCCGTTCCGGGTGGCAGAGTCCCCCGTACAGTTTGAGTGCCGGGTCAATGATGTTGTGCCCCTGGGGACGGAAGGAGGGGCCGGGAATCTTGTGATCTGTGAGGTTGTGAAAATGCATGTCAGGGAAGAGGTGCTGGACGACAGCGGGCATATAGACCAGTATAAAATAGACCTGGTATCGAGAGCAGGAGGTAGTTTTTATTCGCGGGCCAGGGATGGCTTTTTTGAAATACCGAAACCTCTTTCTTCGCTCGGGATCGGTGTAGACAGCATCCCGGAAGAGATAAGGTACAGCGAGGTGCTTACCGGGAACGACCTGGGCATGCTGGGAAATATAGAGGTATTGCCGGACGAGGATGACATCCTGGAATTTGTGAACGCATCGGTAGAGATCAGGGGCGTGTTGAGTTCGGATGATGAGAACCGGATACATGAGAGGGCCCGTGAGTTCCTCAGGGACAACGATGTGTTGTCTGCCTGGAAGTTATTGCTGGCCCCCCGGTACGGAAGTACTGATTTCGGTGTCGGTAAGCAGGCTGTAAAAGAATAGGAAAGACAGTACCGCTCTGTTGTAAAATCCCGGGGAGTGCCGGCGGGACCCCTTGAGATTTAAGAGGGTGTATAAAAGACGAATGAAATAACGATAAAGTATAGTATTTATGGAAGTTCAAGGAAGAATCAAACTGATCGATGAGACCAAGACCTACGGAAGTAACGGCTTCAGGAAAAGAGAGGTGGTCGTGACTACGGAAGAACAGTACCCGCAGCATATCCTGGTAGAGTTTGTTCAGGATAAATGCGAGCTGCTCAACAGTTTTCAGGTAGGGCAGCCGGTGAAGATTGGAATCAACCTCAGGGGAAGGGAATGGGTAAACCCCCAGGGAGAGACCCGGTATTTTAATTCCATACAGGGATGGCGCATAGAAAGCCTGCAGCCCGAACAGTCTTCGGGAGGAATGCCGCCGGTACCCCCCTCCGATGCTTTTGAGCCCGCAAACGATTTTAACGAAGAGGAACACGACGATCTGCCGTTTTAAAGGAAGGAAGGATTTGTCATCCTATGTTTGTAGTGGTTTTGTCATTCCGACGATAGGAGAACCCCGAAGGGCTCAACGCAGTTAAATCTCTTTTGCTCCGTTGTGCTGTTGAGGTTCCTTCGGGCCGGGTTGGAGATTCTTCCCTGCGGTCTGAATGACAGGAATTCATTCCGACCATGGGAAGGAATCTCGGGTCTTGCCGTTATGCTGTTGAATTTCCTTTGATCTTGGGTCGGGATTCTTCGGCTTCGCTCAGAATGACAATAGAAAAGGTCATTTCTGCACATAAAAAAAGTCCCGACGGTTGTATCGGGACTTAATGTTGTGGTTTTAGGTTTGCCTTTGTGATAAACTCAAAAAGCAATGATGAAAAATAAATGTTCACAAAGACAGAACAAATATGTATAAAAAAAAATTAATATCAAAGGATAAAATATTTTTTTAACGAATTGAGATGTTTTAGATACATTTTCTATGTATTTGCTTGATAAGGATTTAGTGTTTCCGCCGGTAGAACTGGCCTCGGAAGAGGGGCTGCTGGCAGTCGGAGGCGATCTGTCTTCCGAACGCCTGTTGCTCGCATACCGTCACGGTATTTTCCCGTGGTTCGGTAAAGGAGATCCCATTCTCTGGTGGAGCCCCGATCCGCGTATGGTGCTTTTTCCGGAAGATCTCAGGGTGTCTTCAAGTATGCGAAAGGTGTTGAAACGCAATAGCTTTGAGATTACGTTCAACCGCGATTTTCCTGCTGTCATAGCGCAATGTGCGAGTGTATCCCGAAAAGATCAGGACGACACGTGGATTACACGCGAAATGAAAGAAGCGTATATCCGGCTTCACGAATCGGGATTTGCAGTCTCGGTAGAAGTGTGGCAGGAAGACGAGCTGGCGGGAGGGCTTTACGGTATAGACCTGGGGCATGTTTTTTGCGGGGAAAGCATGTTTTCCAAGGTGAGCAATGCTTCGAAAGCAGGATTTATTACCCTGGTGGAAAAACTGAAAAAGGAAAATTACAAGCTTGTAGATTGCCAGGTATATACGGCACACCTGGCCAGTCTCGGGGCAAGGGAGATACCGAGGAATGCTTTTATCCGGATGCTGACAGGCGAAAACAGGACATCCGGATAAAAGAAAAACGGCATGCCACGGCTATGCCTGCTGTACTTCGTGATAACGGAAGCAATGCTCCTCGTGGTCGTTGACCATTCCCGTAGCCTGCATATGCGCATAGATCACCGTAGTCCCTACGAATTTGAATCCCCTTTTTTTCAGGTCTTTACTGATTTTGTCGGAAAGCGGCGTATTGGCCGGGGCATGACGATAGTCGGAAAGGGTGTTCCGGATGGGTTTTCCGTTGGTAAACCCCCAGATGTAGTTACTGAAACTGCCGAATTCGTCCTGTATCTTTATAAAGGCAAGGGCATTGCTTACCGTGGCACGTATCTTTAGCTTATTGCGTATGATGCCTTCGTCGGCCAGGAGTTCCAGTATCTTGTCTTCCCGGTAACGGGCTATTTTCCGGTAGTCGAAATTGTCCAGGGCTTTTCTGAAATTTTCCCGCTTGCGCAGAATGGTGATCCAGCTCAGCCCTGCCTGGAAAGTCTCCAGAATGAGGAATTCGAACAGGGTAGCGTCGTCATATACGGGGACTCCCCATTCTTCGTCGTGGTATTTTTCGTAAAGCGGATCTCCCACACACCAGCCACATCGATGTTTTTCCATGTCACAAGGGTTTTTGCTAAAATAGGAATTCCGGCAAAAACCGGAAAGCCTTTGCGTACTTTCTCCCGTATCGGACTTTTTTATATGGTAATTTATTGGCTTTCAATTGTTATTTGTAAATCAAAAGTCGTATATTTGCGCCGTTGAAAAAGAGAAAATTTTTGGAGGGGACTTGAGTCCCCTCTTTTTATAAAGATTACTGATGTTGAAGGAAAGAGTTAAAAGCCTTCTGGAAGAGGCCCTGGCGGAAAACGGATCGCTGTTCCTGATCAGTCTTACCGTTTCGGCAGATAACCAGATCAAGGTAGTAATAGACGGGGATGAAGGAGTGTCCCTGAATGACTGTATTTCGGTAAGCAGGGCTGTGGAAGGCGGACTGGACAGGGAGGAAACCGACTTTTCGCTGGAAGTGACCTCTCCGGGAGCCACAGAGCCCCTGGTGCATCAAAGGCAGTACAATAAGAATATTGGACGAAAATTAAACGTAAAAACAGCTTCGGGAGAGACCGTAGAGGGCAACCTGACCGCAATCGGGGAAGACGGGATTGAATTGCAGTGGAAACAGCGGGAGCCCAAACCGGTCGGAAAGGGAAAAAGAACGGTAACCGTGAAAAAGGAGATCCCCTTTTCGGATATTTCCGGGGCTAAAGTGATCATAACATTTTAACTATTAAGTTTTTGACATGGAAAATCTTGCATTGATCGATTCGTTTTCAGAGTTTAAGGATGATAAACTCATAGATCGTGTGACGTTGATGGCGATCCTGGAGGAAGTGTTCAGGAATGCATTGAAAAAGAAATTCGGTTCTGATGACAATTTTGACATTATTATCAATCCCGATAAGGGAGACCTTGAGATATGGAGAAACAGAGTAGTTGTTGCCGACGATGAGGTGGAAGATCCGAACCAGGAGATCTCCCTGACCGATGCGAGAAAAATAGAACCGGATTTTGAAGTGGGAGAGGATGTTTCCGAAGAAGTAAAGTTGGTAGATCTGGGAAGAAGGGCTATTTTAGCGCTGCGTCAGAATCTGATATCCAAGATCCACGAACACGACAATACGACCATATATAAGCAGTTTAAGGACCTTATAGGTGAAATTTATACTGCAGAAGTGCATCATATTCGTCATAAAGCTGTTATTTTGCTGGACGATGAAGGTAATGAGATTGTATTGCCCAAGGAAAAACAGATTCCTTCCGATTTTTTCCGCAAGGGAGAGAATGTGAGAGGGATCATTGAAAATGTGGAACTCAAAGGGAGCAAGCCTACCATCATCATGTCCAGAACATCTCCCGATTTTCTGGAAAAACTGTTTGAACAGGAGATCCCGGAAGTGTTTGACGGTTTGATCTCCATAAAGAAAGTAGTGCGGATACCCGGAGAAAAGGCCAAGGTGGCGGTAGATTCTTACGATGACAGGATAGATCCGGTAGGTGCCTGTGTGGGAATGAAGGGGTCCAGGATACACGGTATAGTGAGAGAGCTCGGGAATGAGAATATCGATGTGATCAATTATACCAGCAATCCGCAGTTGTTTATCAGCAGGGCGCTGAGCCCGGCGAGAGTTACTTCTATCAGTATCGATGAAGAGAACAAGAGGGCAGAGGTAATACTGAAACCGGAAGAGGTGTCCAAGGCTATCGGAAAAGGGGGGTATAATATCAGGCTTGCCGGTTTCCTTACGGGGTACGAGATCGATGTATTCAGGGAAGGCGTGGAAGAAGATGTGGAACTTACCGAGTTTGCCGATGAGATAGAGCAGTGGGTTATTGATGAATTTAAGAAAATAGGGCTCGACACTGCAAGGAGTGTGCTTGACCAGGATGTAGAGGATCTTTTGAAGCGTACCGACCTGGAAGAAGAAACCATTCTGGAGGTAAAACGCATCCTCAAGGAAGAGTTTGAGGACTAACAATGGTTCTGCGTACCGGGGCCGGTTGTTTTCCGGGCTTTGAACGCATGCCGAAGCCGATTGTTTATCCTGGCATCACAACAATACCGCTTTGATCGGGGCAGAATAAAAATAAGAGGATTAAAAAAATATTTATGGCTGAAAACGCAACATTGAGGCTTAATAAAGTGCTGAGAGAACTGAACATTTCGCTGGACAGGGCTGTGGAATACCTGTCTTCCAAAGGATATGAAGTGGAAGCCAGGCCCACGACCAAAATATCCGGAGAAGTGTATCAGGTGCTTTTGGAAGAGTTTCAGACGGACAAGAGTAAAAAGGTTGCTTCCAAGGAGGTTGGTGAAGAGAAGAGGAAAGAGAAGGAAGCCATCCGTCAGGAGCTCGAACGGGAACAGGAATTGAAGCGCCAGGCACAGGAGCGCCAGGAGATCATTAAGGCCAAAGCGAATATATCCGGACCTAAAACGGTCGGGAAAATTGATCTTGACGATAACGATAAGAAAGAGGAGCACAAGGAAGAGGTGGTCGAGGAAGAAAAAACAGCGATCTCCCGGGCTCCGGAGGAAACGGGCGATACGAAGAGCACTCCTGTGGCTGAAAGCCCTGAAACCAAAGAAGAAAAGCCTGTGAAGGAAGAACCTGTAGCAGAAAGAAAAGAACCGTCTGCCGATACCGGAGAGGGGAAGGGCACCGATACGCCCGAAAAAAAGGACCTGCCGGTAAAGGAGGAAGACAAGCCGGTAAAGGAAACCGCGGAAGCGCCGGAAGAGGAGAAAGTGACCCGAAAAGTTATTGTGCAGGACGAGGAAGTGGAAAGCGAGCAGCTTAAAACACAGTATCAGAAGCTTTCCGGGCCCAAGGTGACCGGTGAGAAAATAGATCTTTCCAAGTTCGAGAGGCCCAAAAAGAAAAAACCTTCAGGGCAGAATGGTAATGATGACAAGCAGGGGAACAAAGACCGCAAGCGCAAACGGAAGAGAATAAGTAAAGAAGGTCCCGGCGGAGGGGGCAATGCCGGAAATAACAGGCAGCACGGAGGAAACCAGAAGAGAAAGGGAAGAAAGCCTGTTGCCGATAAGGTAGAGCCCAGTGACGAAGAAGTACAAAAGCAGGTAAGAGAAACCCTGGAAAAACTTCAGGGAAAAACCAGCAAGTCCAAGGGAGCCAAGTACAGAAGGGAAAAACGGGACAGCCACCGTCAGAAATCTGCCGATGATCTCGCACAGCAGGAACTGGAAAGCAAGGTGCTGAAGGTGACGGAATTCGTTACTGTGGCCGAGGTGGCCACCATGATGAATATCCCTACCACCAGTATTATATCGGCCTGTATGTCGTTGGGTATCATGGTGACCATGAACCAGCGGCTCGATGCCGAAACCCTCAGTATCGTGGCCGAGGAGTTCGGGTATGAAGTGGAATTCGTGACTGCGGATATTGAGGAGTCCATCGTCGAGGAAGAGGACCGTCCGGAAGAACTGAAACCCAGGGGGCCTATTGTAACCGTTATGGGGCACGTAGACCACGGTAAGACTTCGCTTCTGGATTATATCCGGCACGAGAATGTCATCGCCGGAGAAAGCGGGGGGATCACTCAGCATATCGGGGCCTATGGGGTTACACTTCCCGACGGGCAGAAAATCACCTTCCTCGATACACCGGGACACGAGGCGTTTACGGCAATGCGTGCCAGGGGTGCGCAGGTTACCGACCTTGCCATTATAGTCGTTGCGGCAGATGATGACGTGATGCCCCAGACCAAGGAGGCCATCAGTCATGCCCAGGCGGCGGGAGTGCCTATCGTGTTTGCCATAAACAAGGTAGACAAGCCTACGGCAAACCCGGACAAGATCAAAGAACGCCTGGCCTCGATGAACCTCCTGGTAGAAGATTGGGGAGGCAAGATACAGTCGCAGGATATTTCGGCGAAAACCGGGCAGGGCGTTAATGAACTGCTTGAAAAGGTATTGCTTGAAGCCGAGATACTGGAACTGAAAGCCAATCCTGACAAAATAGCCAGCGGTACGGTAGTGGAAGCCTTCCTGGACAAGGGACGGGGATATGTAGCTACCATACTGGTACAGGCAGGTACGCTCCGTGTGGGAGATTACGTATTGGCCGGAAGGCACAGTGGTAAGGTGAAGGCCATGCAGGATGAACGGGGGAAAGCCGTAAAAGAGGCAGGACCTTCCACACCCATCTCCATTCTGGGGCTTGACGGTGCCCCGCAGGCAGGTGACAAGTTTCACGTTTTTGAGGATGAAAAAGAGGCGAAACAGATCGCTACGAAACGAACACAACTGCAACGGGAGCAGACGGTACGGACACAGCGTCATATTACGCTCGACGAGATCGGAAGGCGTATTGCGCTGGGCGACTTCAAGGAGCTCAATATTATCCTCAAGGGGGATGTGGACGGTTCGGTAGAGGCACTTACCGATTCGTTCCAGAAGCTTTCTACGGAAGAGATACAGATCAATATCATACATAAGGCGGTAGGTCCCATTACCGAGTCTGACGTATTGCTGGCTTCGGCATCCGACGCCATTATTATCGGGTTTAATGTCAGGCCGATGGGGAATGCACGTTCCGTAGCCGATAAGGAAGAAATAGATATCCGTACCTATTCGATCATTTACGATGCCATTAACGACCTCAAGGATGCGATGGAAGGAATGCTTTCTCCCGAGCTTAAGGAGGAGGTTACCGGAACTGCAGAAATACGGGAAACATTCAAGATATCGAAAGTCGGCACCATTGCCGGGTGTATGGTTACCGATGGCAGGATATACCGGAACTCGGGTATCCGCCTGATCCGGGACGGCGTTGTGATCTTTACCGGCGAACTGTCTTCTCTGAAACGCTTTAAGGACGATGTTAAGGAGGTGTCGAAAGGATATGACTGCGGAATGCAGATCAAGAACTACAACGACATCAGGGAAGGTGATATTATAGAGTCGTTCCACGAAGTGGAGGTGAAGAAACGCCTGAAATAGGAATCAGAGTCGTATCAGAATAAGAAAGGGCTGTCTCATGAAGGGGACAGCCCTTTGTTTTTTCTGGGTATGAGACTGGAATTGTGAATTGTCATGGTGAAGCGCAGCGAAGTCCCCGTCCCGGTCCAAAGGAACTTCAAGAGCATTACGGAAGCACCGGAAATCCCTCCCCGCCTACCGACCGGCAGGCACTACGGTCGGAATGACAATTATGAACCAGTTGTAAGTTCAGAATTCGGAGTTTGAAAACTAAAAACTAAAAACTACGAACTACGAACTACGAACTAAAACTACGGCGTTATGATAAAAGCGCTGGGATACTTGTTCTTTATTTTTATCAGGTGCCGGTCTGCTTCGAGCCGTGTCCTGAATTTTCCGGCATACACGCGGTATGTTGGTGTTTTGAATGCGATGTCACAATCGATGTCGAAACCTTCCTTAAAAGAGGATTGTTCCTTTTGGGCCCCTTCCAGGTTGCCGTTGTATATCTGGATGCGATAACGCTCCGCAGTACTGTCGTCCTCGTTGAGTTCGGTCCTTGCCGCAAGTAGTTTCTCCACTTTGGCATCCTGCCTGATGTTAATTTTTCCCTCCTGGGCGTAAGACGCCGCAACAGTCATAAACAGGAATGATAAACAGGCAAAAATGTTTCGTCGATATAAGAATCTCATAATGAATACGGTTTTATGCAAAAGTAATTTATTCGCTCGAAATCACCCTGTTAAAATTTATTTAGAATTGATATAAATTGTTTATTAACACAGGGTCGTCATTCCCTAAATGGAGAGTATATTGTATTTTTGTGCACGGATTTTAAGAGCCTGTGTTTTTTTGTTGTTCTCCGACGAAAAAATCAAGCAAAATAAAGGTGAGATAACACATAATATGGATATGAAAGAGGTGATACACCGCAATTCTGTTTCAAGAATTCTAAGTATTAGTCTGGCAATTCTGCTGGCGTTTTCCACAACTCTTTTTGGACAAGAAGGTGACCCGGACCGGGGGAAGCAGTTGTTTAATTCCAATTGTGCTGCCTGTCATAAATTAGATCAGAGGATGACGGGGCCGGCTCTCGCCGGTGTTACGAAGGAGCGTGACAGGGAGTGGTTGCACAAATGGATCAAGAATAACGTAGCACTCAGGAAATCCGGAGACCCGGATGCGATAGCCATTTTCGAGGAGTACAACGGTGCCGCCATGAACACCTTTCCGCAATTGTCAGAACAGGACATAGATGATATTCTGGCCTATACCGAAAATCCGCCCGCTTCTGCCGCTGCGCAGACCGGGGGAGCAGGGCAGGCCGTGGCCGCAGAGCCTTCGGGTATTCCCAATGAAGTGGTGCTCGTGGCGCTGATCCTTGTTTTTGGTATGCTGGTCATTATGCTGATACTCGTAAACAAGGCCCTGAGGCGTATTGCCGAAGCCAAAGGTATCGAATTGCCCGAAGACAAGGAAGGTAGACTGCCACTGTGGAAGGCTTTTGTAAAGAACCAGTTCCTGGTATTTGTTTCGGTGATCGTACTGCTGCTGGTATCGGCCTATTTCGTATACGGTTACATGATGCAGGTGGGGGTAGACCAGGGATATGAGCCCGTACAGCCCATACACTTCTCACACCGCATACACGCCGGCGACAATGAGATAGACTGTAAGTACTGCCATTCCTCTGCCAGGGTTTCCAGGACTTCGGGAGTACCCTCGCTGAATGTGTGTATGAACTGTCATAAAAATATTATGGAGGTTGCCCCGGAAACGGCTACCGCAGAACACAGCAAGGAGTTTTACGACGGAGAGATCCAGAAATTATACGAAGCCGTAGGCTGGGATGTGGAAAACCAGGCGTATACCGGCGAGACCAAGCCCGTAAGATGGGTGAAGATACACAACCTTCCCGATTTTGTTTACTTCAACCACTCCCAGCACGTTACCGTAGCAGGGCTGGCCTGCCAGGAGTGCCACGGCCCCATAGAGGAAATGGAAGTGGTGCGGCAGTTCTCTCCCCTTACCATGGGATGGTGTGTGGACTGTCACAGGACTACCGATGTGCGTATGGAAGGTAACGAGTATTACGAAAAGATACACGAAGAGTTGTCTAAAAAATACGGAGTGGAAAAACTTACGGCTGCACAAATGGGAGCTTTGGAGTGCGGTAAGTGTCACTATTAATCATAAAACACGGGCGCAGCATACTGCGCCTCCATTATTAAAAAGAGCTAATTTTATATAAGACATGGCGTCAAACAAAAAATACTGGAAGAGTGTCGAGGAGCTGGATGAAAACAATTCCGTTGTAGAGACACTTAAACAGAATGAGTTTGTTGAGGAGATCCCCGTAGATGAATTTTTGGGAGATAAGGAGAATCTCCAGAGTTCTTCTACTTCGCGAAGGGATTTTCTCAAATACGTGGGCTTCAGTACCGCTGCCGCTACGCTTGCTGCCTGTGAAGGTCCTGTGAAAAAGGCGATACCTTATGTGGTACAGCCGGAGCAGATACGTCCCGGGGTAGCGAACTATTATGCTACCACCATCGCCGATGGTTTCGATTTTGCCAGTGTGCTGGTAAAAACACGTGAGGGGCGCCCGATAAAGATAGAGGCCAACAGTGATGCCTCGTTTATCGGTTGTCCGAATGCCAGGGTGAATGCTTCCGTACTGTCCCTTTACGACCGGATGAGGATACAGGGACCGAAATCGGGAAGAGAATATATGACGTGGGAAGACCTGGACGAAAAAGTGGTGGCCGGATTAAATGCGGTTAAGGCCAGCGGCAAACAGATCGTGTTGCTGACACAGACCTATGCCAGTCCTTCCACCAACAGGCTGGTAGCTGAGTTTGCCGGGAAATTCGGTAATGTAAAGCACGTTCAGTACGACGCTATTGCAGAAAATGCAGCTCTTGAGGCTTTTGCCGGGAAGTACGGTAAAAGGGCCCTGCCGGATTACGACTTTTCGAAGGCTGATGTAATTGTGTCTTTTGCTGCGGATTTCCTGGGCGACTGGCACGGTGGAGGTTTCGATACCGGGTATGCCGCAAAAAGAATACCGTCGAACGGAAAAATGTCACGGCATATACAGTTTGAGGCCAATATGTCACTTTCAGGCGCAAATGCCGATAAAAGGGTGCCTCTTAAGCCTTCACAGCAAAAAGTAGCTTTGGCCAAATTATACGGGTATCTTACCGGTACTTCCGTTTCCGGGGATCTTCCCGGACCGGCTGATGAGGCCCTGAAAGGAGCCGCGGCGCAGCTTAAAAAGGCCGGCAGAAATGCCGTGGTGGTTACGGGTATAGACGATGTGGATGCCCAGACACTGGTATTGCGCATCAACGAATTACTGGGGAGTGTGGTGTCTGATGTCAGGGCGCCCAGGTTACTGCGCCAGGGAGATACCGCGAAAGTAGCCCGCCTGATAGAAGATATGAAATCCGGAAAGGTCGGGGCACTTATCACAAGTGGTGTAAACCCGCTTTATACCTTGCCTGACGCTTCGGGATTTGAGGAAGGCCTGAAGAATGTGGGCTTATCCGTAGCCTTCTCCATGAAGGAAGACGAAACAGCACTGGCTTCTCAATATGTTGCGGCTGCACCGCATTACCTGGAATCCTGGGGAGATGTGGAAATGAAGCAGGGATATTACAGCCTTACCCAGCCGGCTATCCGCCCGCTTTTTGATACGCGGCAGCTACAGGACGCCCTGCTGAAATGGATGGGAGAGGATAAAACGTATTACGATTATATAAAGGCGTATTGGGAAACGGCAGTTCTCGGAGGACAATCCTGGAACAAAGCACTTCACGACGGTGTGTTTGTGTCTTCTGTTGCGGGCGCAGCAGTCGCCGAAACCGAAACTCCGTCTGAGGGAGAAGAGGTGACTGCCGAAGAGGAAGAAGAAAGTGCTCCTGCTGCGGCTGCCCCTGTCGATATAAACAGTGCCGTACGGCGCCTGGCTTCCGCATCGGGAAGTGATTTTGAGCTTACGCTGTACCCGAAAACCGGAATGGGAGACGGGCAGCAGGCCAATAATCCCTGGCTGCAGGAGTTTCCCGATCCCATAACCAGAGTGTCCTGGGACAATTACATTACGATATCCAGGGCCGATGCCGAGACTTTGGGGCTCAGCAACAGGCATGTGGCCAATGGGGGGCTTAACGGTAGTTATGCCAGTATCACCGTGAATGGTGTTACTCTCGAAAAAGTACCTGTACTGATCCAGCCGGGACAAGCGAGGGGTTCTGTCGGACTTTCTTTCGGATATGGTAAGAGAGAAGGCCTGAAACCCGAAATGCAGGTAGGGGTCAATGCCTACACATTATATGATGATTTCAATGCAGTACAGCCGGTAACGATCGAAAAGGTTTCCGGAGAGCACGAATTTGCCTGTGTACAGCTGCACAATACACTGATGGGACGTGGTGATATCGTCAAGGAGACCACGCTCGAGATATTTAATACCAAAGATGCCGCGGAGTGGAATGTAACTCCTAAAGTGTCGCTCAATCACCAGGAGATAGAAGCGGTGAGCGCCGATCTCTGGGATGATTTTGACACTTCGATAGGGCATCACTTCAACCTGTCTATAGACCTGAATGCCTGTACGGGCTGCGGGGCCTGTGTTATTGCCTGTCATGCGGAGAACAACGTACCGGTGGTCGGTAAGGAGGAAGTGAGAAAGTCGAGAGACATGCACTGGCTTCGCATCGACCGTTATTATTCGTCACAGGATAGCTTTGAGGGTGATAACGAGGTGAAAGACGGTATCTCCGGACTGGGAGATTCCCTGACCACTTTCGGAAAAATGGAACTGGCCGCGGAGAACCCGCAGGTAGCATTCCAGCCGGTGATGTGCCAGCACTGTAGCCATGCACCCTGTGAAACGGTCTGTCCTGTAGCGGCGACCTCTCACGGTCGTCAGGGACAGAATCACATGGCCTATAACCGATGTGTGGGTACCCGCTACTGTGCAAACAACTGTCCGTATAAGGTAAGGCGCTTTAACTGGTTCCTGTACAACAATAACGACGAGTTTGACTATCACATGAACGATGACCTCGGAAGGATGGTTCTCAATCCTGATGTAGTAGTGCGTTCGAGAGGGGTTATGGAGAAATGTTCTCTTTGTATCCAGATGACCCAGAAAACCATACTGGATGCCAAGAGGGAAGGCAGAGAGGTGCGTAAGGATGAATTCCAGACTGCTTGTTCTGCGGCCTGCGGAAGCGGAGCCATGGTATTCGGGGATGTGAATAATGAGGAAGATGCCGTAGTGGCCCTGAAAAACGGTGACAGGATGTATCATCTCCTGGAGCATGTAGGGACCAAGCCCAATGTATTCTACCAGGTTAAGGTAAGGAATACGGGAGAAGCATAAGGAACAGGTGTACGCCTCTCCCCGGCCTATCTGTACGGGGCAGGAGGAACACGGTAACAGTAAGTAAAAGAGTAATAAAATTAAAATAGTAAAATGGCGTCGCATTACGAAGCACCTATACGTAAACCCCTGGTACTCGGAGATAAAAGTTATCACGATGTTTCGGTTGATGTTGCCAGGCCTGTTGAGGGCAGGGCAAACAAGCAGTGGTGGATTGTTTTCTCTATCGCCCTGGTAGCCTTTCTCTGGGGACTGGGATGTATAATTTATACCATTTCTACCGGGATCGGCACCTGGGGGCTTAACAAGACCGTAGGATGGGCCTGGGATATTACCAACTTCGTCTGGTGGGTAGGTATCGGGCACGCGGGAACACTCATTTCTGCGGTACTGTTGTTATTCCGCCAGAAATGGAGAATGGCCATCAACCGTTCGGCAGAGGCCATGACCATTTTTTCCGTGGTGCAGGCGGGACTGTTCCCGCTGATCCACATGGGGCGCCCCTGGCTCGGATACTGGGTGGTACCCATACCCAACCAGTTCGGATCGCTCTGGGTGAATTTTAACTCCCCGCTGCTGTGGGACGTATTTGCGATCTCTACCTACCTGTCGGTATCACTGGTGTTCTGGTGGACCGGACTGCTGCCCGACTTTGCGATGATCAGGGACAGGGCCGTAAAGCCTTTCCAGAAAAAGATATACAGCCTGCTCAGTTTCGGATGGAGCGGCCGGGCAAAAGACTGGCAGCGTTTTGAAGAGGTATCCCTTGTGCTTGCCGGGCTGGCCACACCCCTGGTACTTTCGGTACACACCATCGTATCGTTCGACTTTGCTACCTCGGTAATCCCGGGATGGCACACCACTATCTTCCCTCCCTACTTTGTTGCGGGAGCGGTATTCTCCGGGTTTGCAATGGTAAATACGCTGCTTATCATTATGAGAAAAGTGGTAAGTCTTGAAGATTATATTACCCTGCAGCATATAGAACTCATGAACATTGTGATCATGATCACCGGTTCTATAGTAGGGTGTGCCTATATCACCGAATTGTTTATCGCGTGGTATTCGGGAGTGGAATACGAGCAGTATGCATTCCTGAACAGGGCTACCGGACCTTATGCCTGGGCCTACTGGATGATGATGAGCTGTAATGTGTTCTCTCCCCAGTTCATGTGGTTCAAGAAACTGCGAACCAGTATCATGTTCTCCTTTATTATTTCGATAGTGGTAAACATAGGAATGTGGTTTGAGCGTTTCGTGATTATCGTGACATCGCTTCACAGGGATTACCTTCCCTCTTCCTGGACCATGTTCTCCCCGACTTTTGTGGATATAGGGATTTTCGTAGGGACCATAGGCTTTTTCTTTGTGCTCTTCCTGCTCTATTCGAGAACATTCCCTGTCATTGCACAGGCCGAAGTGAAGACCATCATGAAATCATCTGCTGAAAATTATAAAAAACTAAGAGACGGCGATCATGAGCAATAAAGTAATTCAGGCAATTTATACCGATGATGACGTACTGCTGGGAGCAGTAAAGAAGGTAAAGGCCGCACATCATCACATAGAGGAAATATATACGCCATTTCCCGTTCACGGTCTCGATAAGGCGATGGGGCTTGCCCCCACACGTATAGCGATAGCATCGTTTATATACGGATGTATTGGTCTGGCCGTTGCCATAGCAATGATGAACTATATCATGATCGAAGACTGGCCCCAGAATATAGGGGGAAAACCGAGTTTCAGCTTTCTGGACAATATGCCTTCCTTTGTGCCGATCATGTTCGAACTGACCGTGTTTTTTGCGGCCCACCTTATGGTGATCACCTTTTACCTGAGGAGTAAGCTCTGGCCTTTTAAAGCGGCGGAGAACCCCGATGTGAGAACTACCGACGATCATTTCCTGATGGAAGTGGCCGTGAGCGGAAATGAAGAAGAACTGTCTGCCTTTTTGAAGGATACCGGAGCAGTTGAAGTTAAAGTTTCAGAAAAGCATTAGCAGGGAAACAGGCGGTATGGGATTGTCTTGAAAGCACAATACCGGCCGGCCTGGAACCCACAACGTAAATATTGTTTCAATGAAGAGCTTTGTAAAAATAGGAATAGCACTTGGTGTGGCTGCGATCATGACCTCTTGTTTCGACAAGTCCAGCCGGAACTATCAGTTTATGCCCAATATGTATGAGTCGGTAGCTTATGAGCCTTATCAGGAGTCGGAGGCCTTTAAAAATGGTGTGGAGGCTCAATTGCCGGCAGAACACACGATAAACAGGGGCTGGATGCCATACGAGTACGAGAATACTACCGAAGGAAAGGATCTGGCCATGGCAGAACTGAAGAACCCTCTCGCTGCCGATTCTGCTTCCTATGAGAAGTATGTGGGCAACGGAAAGGAGCTTTACGACATATACTGTGCCATCTGTCATGGTGATAAGGGTGACGGACAGGGACCGCTGGTAGAGCGTGAAAAGTTTCTCGGGATTCCCAGCTATGCAGACCGTGAGATTACCGAAGGAAGTATCTATCACGTGATCTATTACGGCCTGAACTCCATGGGGTCTTATGCGGTGCAGCTCAATGAAAAGGAGCGTTGGGAAGTGGTTATGTATGTGGAGCAGCTCAGAAAGGATCTGACCAAATAAAACAATCAGGTATACGGCAGTACCGGCGGATAAAACAGGCAAGGCCGGGTTCGGGACTGGGGATATACGAAACAGAATTTACAATAAAGAGAATTTTCAGGATATGTACACGTTTTCAAACAAATTAAGGCTGTCTGCATTTGTTCTAATGATTGTAGGTGTTCTCGGTCTGGGATACGGCTTTCTGGCTGCTCCTGCTACGGTAGAAGAAGCAAAAGCCATGGTGGCAGACGCCCATCACGGTCACGGTGATGCCCACGGGGAAGCCGCACAGGCACATGAAGAACACCACGATGCTTCGCACGATGAACATCTGTTGCATCAGTTACAGAACAAGCCCTGGGCGGCACTGTATGTGGCGGCTTTCTTTTTTATGATGATCCCGCTGGGAGTACTGGCCTTTTACGCCATTCAGAGAGTGTCCCAGGCAGGGTGGTCTCCGATTCTGTTCAGGGTTATGGAAGGAATTACGGCTTACCTGCTGCCCGGTGCCGTACTGGTATTTGTCATCCTGGCCCTTTCCGGTGTGCATATGAACCATCTCTTTATATGGATGGATTCCGAAGTGGTAGCCCATGATGAGCTTATACAGGGAAAGGCGGGATATCTCAACGTGCCCTTCTTCCTGGTAAGAGCCGCGGTGTATATCGCGGGATGGGTAGCATATCGCCACTTTTCGAGAAAGTTCTCCATCGCTCAGGACACTGCCGGCGACGATAGTAATTTTAAGAAACTTTTCAAAATGTCTGCCGGGTTCCTGGTGTTTTTCCTGGTATCCGAATCCATGATGTCGTGGGACTGGATCATGAGTGTAGACCCGCACTGGTACAGTACGCTGTTCGGATGGTATGTGTTTGCAAGTATGTTTGTCTCCGGAATTACGGTGATAGCACTTACTACCATCTACCTCAAGTCCAGGGGATATCTCGAGGAAGTGAATAACAGCCATATTCACGACCTTGCCAAATTTATGTTCGGGATCAGTATTTTCTGGACCTATCTCTGGTTTTCACAGTTCATGCTGATATGGTATTCCAATATTCCTGAAGAGGTTACTTATTTTATCACGAGGATCGAAGATTACAAGTTACCGTTCTTTGGTATGGTAGTGCTGAACTTTGTGTTCCCGCTGCTGGTGCTTATGAACAGTGATTACAAACGTCTGAACTGGTTTGTGGTGATGACCGGAATAGTCATACTCGCAGGTCACTATCTGGATATCTATAACATGATCATGCCGGCAACCGTAGGAGACCAGTGGTTTATAGGAGTTGCCGAAATAGGAGGGGTGCTTTTCTTCCTCGGGTTGTTTATCTACGTGGTATTTACGGCGCTTACAAAGGCCCCGCTGGTACCGAAACGCAACCCTTATATAGAAGAGAGCCGACACTTCCATTATTAATAAGTAAAGAGAAATCAAGTAAACAGGAGATAGTAAAATGACTGCTTTATTAACCATAATTGTACTTATACTCATTGCCATAGCTGTTTGGCAAATGACGAAGATATTTGAGTTTTCACAGATCGGAATAGAAAATGCCCAGGTGGCCAATGATAAGGACAATAAGCTCAACGGGTACCTCATGTTTGCTTTCCTGGGGTTCCTGTATATACTTACTATCTTCAGCCTGTGGAAATGGAGCAGGGTGCTGTTGCCGGAGGCTGCCTCCGAACACGGTAAGGACTACGATACCCTGATGGCCATATCGATGGCACTTATTTTTACCGTACAGCTTATTACGCAAACATTACTCCATTACTTTGCATTCAAGTATCACGGGAAAAAGGGCAGGAAGGCACTGTTTTATGCAGATAACGATAAACTCGAATTTATCTGGACCATAATTCCCGTTATCACCCTCGCCGGGCTTATCCTGTACGGGTTGTATACCTGGACGACAATTATGGATATAAACGAGGACGACGATCCTATTGTTATAGAATTATATGCCCAGCAGTTCAACTGGAAAGCGAGATATGCCGGGGAAGACAATGTGCTGGGAGATGCCAATGTCCGTTTCCTGAATGACTATGACGGACAGAATATACTGGGGATCGATTCTTCCGATCCCAACGGGATGGACGATGTGGTGTCTACCACCGAAATTCACCTGCCCGTAAACAGGAAGGTAGTGTTCAAGATGCGTTCGCAGGATGTATTGCATTCGGCCTATATGCCTCATTTCAGGGCGCAGATGAACTGTGTGCCCGGCATGATCACCCAGTTTTCCTTTACGCCTACCATAACTACGGCAGAAATGCGGGAGAAGCCCGGTATTCAGGACAAGGTAGAGCACATCAACGAGCTCAGGGCGGAAAGAAGGGCCAAAGGAGAAGACCTGGACGACTGGGAATTCGATTATCTTTTAGTATGTAATAAAATTTGCGGAACTTCGCACTACAATATGCAGATGAAGATTGTGGTGGAAACAGAGGAGGAGTTCAATGCATGGATGAAGGAACAGAAGACTTTTTCGGAAACCGTAGCCGGAACCGAGAGGTAGTACACGAAAAGTCATTTAGTTTTAGAAAGTAACAGTAACGATAACGATTAGCAACAAGATTATGTCAGCAATAGCAACAGCACAGGCGGACGACCACGCGCAGGATCACGGACATCATCATAAAGAGACCTTTATTTCCAAGTACGTATTCAGTTATGATCACAAGATGATCTCCAAACAGTACCTCGTTACGGGGATATTTATGGGGATAATCGGTATTATGATGTCGTTGTTATTCCGGATGCAACTGGCATGGCCGGGAGAATCTTTTGCCATTTTCGAGGTGCTTCTCGGAAAATGGGCGCCGGAAGGGGTAATGGACCCGAATATCTATCTTGCCCTAGTAACCATTCACGGTACCATCATGGTGTTTTTCGTACTCACTGCCGGGTTGAGCGGTACGTTCAGTAACCTGCTGATCCCGTTGCAGATCGGGGCGAGGGATATGGCATCGGGCTTTATGAACATGGTCTCTTACTGGCTGTTTTTCCTTTCCTGTGTTATTATGGTGAGCTCCATATTTGTGGAAGCAGGTCCTGCTGCTGCGGGATGGACCATTTATCCTCCCCTGAGTGCCCTGCCACAGGCGCAGGGTGGTTCCGGTCTCGGAATGACGTTGTGGCTCATATCTATGGCGGTCTTTATCGCGTCTTCCCTGCTCGGGTCGCTGAACTACATTGTTACGGTACTTAATCTGAGAACAAAGGGTATGTCCATGACCAGGCTGCCCCTTACTATATGGGCCCTGTTTATCACGGCTGTTATCGGGGTGGTTTCTTTCCCCGTATTGCTGTCTGCTGCATTGCTGCTGATTTTCGACCGGAGTTTCGGTACATCCTTTTTCCTTTCCGATATCTTTATCCAGGGAGAAGTATTGCATTATCACGGCGGGTCTCCCGTGTTGTTCGAACACCTTTTCTGGTTCCTCGGGCACCCCGAAGTGTATATCGTATTACTGCCTGCGCTGGGGATTACCTCGGAGATCATAGCGACCAATGCACGTAAGCCTATTTTCGGTTATCGTGCGATGGTAGCCTCTATCCTGGCTATTGCCTTCCTGTCTACCATCGTTTGGGGGCACCATATGTTTGTCTCCGGAATGAACCCGTTCCTGGGATCGGTATTTACCTTTACGACACTTCTGATCGCGATACCTTCGGCGGTAAAAGCATTTAACTATATCACTACCCTGTGGAAGGGGAATCTGCAGATGAACCCCGCCATGCTGTTTTCGATAGGACTGGTATCTACCTTCATCACCGGGGGGCTTACCGGGATCATCCTCGGCGACAGTACGCTGGACATCAACGTTCACGACACCTATTTTGTGGTGGCACACTTCCACCTGGTAATGGGGATATCGGCCATTTACGGTTTCCTTGCCGGGGTATATCACTGGTTCCCGAAAATGTTCGGAAGAATGCTGAACAAGAACCTGGGATATGTACACTTCTGGGTCACCGCAGTCTGTGCCTACGGAATCTTCTTCCCCATGCACTTTGTAGGGATGGCCGGATTGCCGAGACGGTATTACACCAATACCAATTTCCCGATTTTTGACGACCTGATGGACATCAATGTGGTCATGACGGTATTTGCCCTTATTGCCGGGGCGGTCCAGGTGGTATTCCTGTACAATTTCTTTTACAGTATGTTTTACGGAGAAAAAGCTCCCCGTAACCCCTGGAAATCCAATACGCTGGAATGGACTACCCCCGTGGAGCACATACACGGTAACTGGCCGGGGGAAATACCGGAAGTACACCGGTGGGCATATGACTATAGCAAAACCAAGGAAAACGGGGAATACGTTATTGCCGGGCAGGATTATGTGCCGCAAACCGTACCTCTCCAGGAAGGTGAAGAGGAACTCAATCACTGACCTGGTGTTAAAAAATAACAGGGAGAGGCTGTTTTCAATAGAAGGCAGCCTTTTCCTGTTTTAAGATAACTTTCCGATATGCTCCATGGTTTTTTCCAGGCGGGCAAGAGCTTCCCGGATCTCATCCGTATTGAGTGAAGCAAACCCCATGCGTGTACCGGGATAAGGAGGTTCGATGGGATCGTTTTCATCTCCGCAGGAACCCCCGATCTGCAGACCGTTTTTCAAAGCCTCTTCCTTTATTTTATTCCACGAATAATTACCACGCAACCGTACCCATACGGCCATGCCGCCTTCGGGAACCTGAAAATCAAAGTAACGATGCAGTTTTTGCCGGAGCAGCGAACAAAAAAGATTCCGGCGTTCGTGATATATTTTCAGGGCTTTCTTACTGTGCCGCTGTATCTCTCCGTCGCGGATCATATGGGCAAGCGTAAGTTCCAGTAACGGGTCGCCCTGCCTGTCGATTACCCTTCGCAACCGCGAAGCTTCATCTGTAAAATCACGGGGCGCTACCATATACCCCACACGTATGGCCGGAGCTACAATCTTGCATAAAGCACCTATATAAATTACATTTCCCCCACTATCACTGCTGGCCAGGGGCAGAATAGGAGCATTGCTGTAGTGGAAATCATAATCGTAATCATCTTCGACAATGGCAAAATGGTATTTTTTAGACAGTTCCAGCAGGTGCATTCTCCGGTTTGCAGAAAGTGTTACCGTAGTAGGATGATGATGATGGGAGGTGACATATACGGCACTGATCTTTCTGCTGCGGCATATCTGCTCCACATCGTCGGTGACTATACCGCATTCGTCCACCCTGATACGCTCCAGTTTTCCTCCTGACTCTATAAATACCTTATTGGCCGACCTGTAATTGGTCTCCCCTACCACCACGGTGCCCCCTTGCCCGAGGAGCAGCCTTGCCGATAAGTATATCCCCATCTGGCTTCCCCTGGTAATTAATACGTTTTCGGGAGTGGTATGCAGCCCTCTCGTGTCATTGAGGTAATCGGTCAGGGCTTCCCGAAGTTCCCTGTTGCCATAGACCGAGCCATAAGACAGGTGTTTCCGGTTATAGGACTTTCGCACGACATTCCTGTACTCCCTCGCTATCTCCTCGATCGGGGCAATACGGCTGTCCGGTATACCATCATCAAACACGATCATCCCTTCTTCCGGGAAGCTGGCATCGGTGTTGTCCAGATGCCTGCGGTGTACAAAGGGGAACCCTGAAGCCTGCTGTATTCTCAGGGCCTCCCCCGTTCGTTTTTCTCCGGGAATGGGACGCTGTTCCACAATGGGAAGCAAACTGTTTACAAATGTTCCCCTGGCCGGTGAGACTTCGGTCCATCCCTGTGTTACCAGTTCGTCATAAGCTGCAATCACCGTTTTGCGATGAATACGAAGTGTGTCTGACATCCACCGTGTTCCCGGGAGTTTGGACGAAGGGGGCAGCACCCCGCACTTTATCAGTTGTACCAGCTGGTTGCATAACTGAATATATATGGGAGTGCAGGACTTTTTATCTAATCGGATAATCGTTTTATAAGGAATCATAACCGGACTACTTTATATGTTAAAACCGGACCACTAAAACACTCCATAAAACTACTACTTTTGAATAAACAAATCAAAATTACAGGAACCTTAGAGAATAATAAGCAGAAGCAAAGACAGAACCACAATCATAAAAACAGACATGTTATGCCGGATTACAGGATTTCCGATCTGAACAAAGTCACCCGTGGCCCGAAAAGGGCTGCTTACGACCAGGAGCAAATACATGGCATCCTCGACGACACCTTTTTGTGTCATATTGCCTATACCTGGCAGGGGCAAGCTATTGTTATCCCTACGGCTTACGGACGTGACGGAGACAAACTTTACATACACGGTTCGTTAAAAAACCGGATGATGACCTGTCTGCTGGAAGCGGGAAAGGCCTGTGTGTCGGTTACCCGTCTCGACGGGCTTGTGCTGGCCCGTTCGGCATTTCATCATTCGGCCAATTACAGGTCGGTCAATATATTCGGGAGTGTCCGGGCCGTAGAAGATGACACGGAAAAAATGCATGCGCTCCGGTATATTATCAATCATATGGTTCCGGATCACTGGGCTCACGTCAGGCAACCCAACGACAAGGAACTCCGTGCCACACTCGTTCTGGAGATCAGCATAGACACGGCCTCTGCCAAAATACGTGCAGAAGGCGTTATCGACGATAAAGAAGACCATCAACTTCCGCTATGGGCCGGGGTCATCCCGGTGGCCGAAGTTACGGGAACTCCCATCAGTGACCCTTTACTTCCGCCGGGTATTGAAATTCCCAGATCGGTCGAACAATATGTTAACCGGTAAACGCCCTGGGGCCGAAACCGGAATATTCAAACCTCAAAAACAAATAGCTATGTCTTCATCTGCATCATGTACCTGTTGTGACACCGGATACCGGGAGCGTTCCGGTTCTTTTACCCTGACCATAAAGAAATTTATGGAAACCACCCGGGATAAAATTTCGGTCTTACACCCGCAATTCCTGGTTTTCAGCAAATAAAAAAGAGGCCACCTTCTGAAAAAGGTGGCCTCCTCCCGTTTTTTGGCTGTCCTGTCGATACGGATGTACTGATGGGTTTCTTTTTTGGCAGAGAACCATTTGCAGCGCATTTGTCCGTAATATCCACAGTAAACATCCCGGCGTACAGGGGCTTATTTCCCGCTTATGGGCGCCGTCATACAGTGTTCCGGTATACCATAGCCGTCAATTAGTGAGGCGACATGAGGTCTCAGTTCTGTACATAGCCGTTCTACCCGTTGCCTGATCGCCTTGGATTTGTTGCCGCTGATATACCCGTGTTCCAGGTACCAGGAGGCATCGGCATGTATGTGGTGCAGGGCATACAAGGTGCCGAGTTTGCGGAAGAGGAACTGCATCTTCTCGTCTTCGATACGGTTTACGAATCCCGAAAAGATCTCATAGGAGAGCATGACGCCATAGGCTTTTCCCAGGGTTATAAGGTGGGTCTGAATGTTCAGGGAAACCTGTTGTGGCGGAACTCCTTTTTTCACATAGCGCCTTATCCGCGAGGCGGCACTGAAGGTAAGCCGTCTTACACGGTACCGGAAAGCCTCCAGGTGAAAGTCCGGATCAAAGAGATGTTCTTTGTCCGTATTATTGGTAAACAGTGGATTGAAAGTGGTCAGGCGGTCGCTGAGCTGTTTTCCTACCAGCTTGAGCAGGTCTCCGTAGCTGTCGCTGTTGAATTCGGAGGTGAAATCCGTCAGTACGCCTTTGGCGGCAAGCTGGAGCAGCACGGTATTGTCGCCCTCGAAAGTGGTAAAGATATCCACATCGTTTTTCAGGTCGGCGATGCGGTTTTCCAGCAGGTATCCCTTGCCCCCGCATGCTTCCCGGCATTCCTGGATGGTCTTGTTGGCAAAATCGGTGATCAGCGCCTTTAATGCGGCTACCTGGGTTTCCGTCTTTCTTCTCGACGCCTCCGATGAAGAAGCGTAGTCGCGTATCATCTGCTCCAGGGTAATGTGGTATACATAGCTCTGCGCGACAGGGACTATAAGACGCAGCTGGTGTGAGGGATAGTCCATAATGAGGTCTTCCTGGATTTTTCCCCCGCTGTTGAACTGCCGGCGGTGTAATGCGTATTTTGCGGCAATGGCCAGGGCCATTTTGGCTCCTCCCACAGCACCTTTGGCGACACATATCCTTCCGCCTACCAAAGTGCCGAGCATGGTGAAAAAGCGTTTGTTCGGACTATCTATGGCGGAAGTATACGTTCCGTTCTGGTCTATGTCCCCGAAGCGGTTAAGCAGGTTTTCCCGGGGAACACTCACATTTCTGAACCATATTTTACCGTTATCCACCCCGTTCAGCCCCAGTTTGTACCCGTTGTCTTCGATGTGCACCCCCGGCATCAGCTGGCCCTTGTCGTCCCGTATCCGGACCACTATTGCGTGAACCCCTTCGTTGGTCCCGTTCACGATAAGCTGTGCAAATACGGTGGCCATCTCCGAATGCAGGGCATTGCCTATATATTCCTTGTTGTCGTTTTCGCCGGGGGTGTCGATCACAATGCTATCGGTATCCGCGATATATGTTGCGGTGGTCTTTATGCCCCTTACATTGGAGCCATGCCGGGTTTCGGTCATGGCAAAACACCCTAATGTCTTCGCTTCTCCCGTAGATTTCAACCAGCGGTCATGATGCTTTTTCGTACCGAGGTTCTGGATACTGCCACCGAAAAGGCCGAACTGTACTCCGAATTTTATGGTCAGGCTGCCGTCGGCAAACATCAGGTTTTCAAAAATACCCGCGTAGGCAGGCATGTTCCCGATTCCCCCGTATTCCCTGTCATAGGCCATGGCGCCGTACCCGGCAGCTGCGAGCCGTTTTACCTGCTCCAGTACCCGCGGCCGGAAGCTGTCTTTGTCCCTGGAGATCTCCCATCGGAAGAGAGGATCGGAAAGGAATTCCCGGAATGCATCGATATGGGGGGTGTGCTCCCCCTTGAGCAGGGTGTCTATCTTTCGCGCATCGTAAAAATCGGCCCCGGACGATTTCCGGGTTTCCACTTCAAACAGATGGCGGTAGTGATTGGGCTGGATACCGAGGTTTATTTCGATGAATTTGAGGTTTTCATCGGATATTTCCTCTTCACTGTCCCTGGTATGCGACAGTTTCATGCTGAAGGAAGTAAGCGGATAGGTTTCACGCTCCACGAGTTTTATTCCCGATTGGCCTATGAGTTGTTTCCACGATGTGATCGTAGTGTCGGAAGGAGGGGTGCCGGGACGCAGCCACGAATTGATCTTTCGCTTTTCCTCTTCCGCAAGCATGTCGTTCTGCACGGCTTTTCTGAATACGGCAATTTCCGAAGCGGTCAGCAGGTCATCGGCCCATACGACGTACAGGAACGGAATGTATTTGGTAATACCGGAAGTGTATTTTTCAGTGTTCATAGTACTGCAGGTGATCGTTGTGTAATGATAGTGGAAAGTTACGATTTTTATTACATATCTTTGTCCTGTATGAATGAGTATTTAGATCCTACAGGCGAACATCTGTCCTCGGAAGAAATGGATATCGAAAAGACGCTCCGGCCACTCTCTTTCGACGATTTTACGGGGCAGGCACAGGTATTGGAAAACCTTCAGGTATTCGTAAAGGCTGCAAACCTCCGGGGCGATGCCCTGGATCATACCCTTTTTCACGGCCCTCCCGGTCTGGGGAAGACCACACTGGCCCACATACTGGCCAATGAGTTGGGGGTGGGCATCAAGATTACCTCGGGGCCGGTCCTGGACAAACCCGGTGACCTGGCAGGACTGCTTACCAACCTGGAGGAAAGGGATGTGCTCTTTATCGATGAGATACACCGCCTGAGCCCGGTGGTGGAAGAATACCTGTATTCGGCCATGGAAGACTACAAGATCGATATCATGATCGAAAGCGGGCCCAATGCCCGGACGGTCCAGATCAACCTGAATCCCTTTACC
The DNA here is from genome assembly GCF_003285545.1 of Sinomicrobium soli. Taxonomy (GTDB): domain Bacteria; phylum Bacteroidota; class Bacteroidia; order Flavobacteriales; family Flavobacteriaceae; genus Sinomicrobium. The sequence continues at coordinate 126,927 of NZ_QLNV01000009.1, forward strand.
CTGATCGGGGCCACGACCCGTTCCGGGTTGCTCACTTCACCCATGAGGGCGCGTTTCGGTATTTCCAGCAGGCTGCAATACTATACTACCGAACTCCTGTCTACTATTGTGGAACGCAGCGCCGATATCCTGAAAACACCTATAACCGCGGAGGCGGCTATTGAAATTGCCGGCCGTAGCCGGGGTACGCCGCGTATAGCCAATGCATTGCTGCGCAGAATACGCGATTTTGCCCAGATCAAGGGAAATGGTCGTATCGATACCGGGATCGCCCGGTTCGGGCTCAATGCACTCCATGTAGATACGCACGGACTGGATGAGATGGACAACAAGATACTGGCTACCATCATCGACAAGTTCAAGGGAGGCCCCGTGGGAATCACCACCCTGGCCACGGCAGTCTCCGAAAGTGCCGAGACCATAGAAGAGGTCTACGAACCTTTCCTGATCCAGCAGGGGTTTATTGTCAGGACACCGAGGGGCCGCGAGGTTACGGAAGCGGCGTATAAACACCTTGGAAGAACACAAAGCGGATTCCAGGGAGGGCTGTTTTAACCCGGTAGTTTGAAGCCGGAAATCATGATCAGGAGCAAAACGGAGAAATACACACAACTCATTAAGGAAGAAGCCCTTCGCCTGGGTTTTATGTCCTGTGGTATATCCAGGGCAGAGTTTCTGGAAGAAGAGGCCCCGCGACTGGAAGGATGGCTCCGGCAGCAGATGCACGGCGACATGGCCTATATGGAGCATTATTTCGACAAGCGGCTCGACCCGCGACTGCTGGTAGAAGGGGCCCGGAGTGTCATATCCCTCACGCTGAACTATTTTCCGGAGAATGTCCAGAAAGATCCCGATAGCCCGAGGATCTCCAAATATGCCTACGGAAAGGATTATCATTTTGTCATTAAGGAGAAGCTTAAACACCTGCTGGAATTTATACGGGAAGAGGTCGGGGAAGTAGGCGGCCGGGCATTTGTAGATTCCGCTCCCGTACTGGACAGGGCGTGGGCCACCAGGGCAGGATTGGGATGGATAGGAAAGAACAGTAACCTCATTACCAAAAAGGTGGGGTCCTTCTTTTTTATAGCCGAACTCATCATAGACCTCGAACTGGAATACGACCACCCCGTAACCACGGATCACTGCGGGAGCTGTACGGCCTGTTTGGATGCCTGCCCTACACAGGCCATCACGGCGCCGATGGTGGTAGACGGGAGCAAGTGTATCTCCTATTTTACCATAGAACTCAAGGGCAATCTCCCTGCGGAGTTCGAAGGTAAGTTTGACGACTGGATGTTCGGTTGCGACGTATGCCAGGATGTTTGCCCGTGGAACCGTTTCTCAAAGCCTCACAGCGAACCCCTTTTTGACCCGCATCCCGATCTTCTGGAGATGAGCAGGGCAGACTGGGAAGACATTACCGAAGACATTTTCCGGGACATCTTCCGGAAATCCGCCGTAAAGCGGACTAAATTCGAAGGGTTGAAACGGAATATCGAATTTCTCAAAAAAGACTGATCCGGGATGCCAACACCCTCCGCATTTACAATTCAAAATTCCTACGATCTGGTAGTTTCCCGCAGCACCAGGTGTGTCTGTAACTTGATCTCGTAGAATTCCACAGGTTGCTTTTTGTGTTTTCTTTCGATTTCGTTGATGAGGAGCGAGGCCGATTCTTTGCCCATCTGTGTGCTGGGCTGGTCTACCGTGGAAAGATGCGGTTTTATGTAGGGCGTTATCATCCAGTTGCTGAACCCCATTACGGAGACCTGCCCGGGGACAGGGATACCGGCATCGTTGAGATAAGAGATGGTTCCCAGCGCTATATGGTCGGTAATACAGAATATACCGTCGGTGTCCGGGTGGTTTTTCAACAGGGTTTCGGCATTTTCCCGGCCTTCCTCTATGCTGAGATGACCACAGGAAAATACCCTGCTGTCGTCGTAAGCCATCCCGTGTTCTTCAAGAGCCCTTATATATCCCCTGAGGCGGGAGTTGTAGTTGCTGGGAAATTCCGGCCCCGACAGGATGCCAATGTTGCGGCACCCGGTCTTTATCATATGGTTTACGGCCTTGTAAGCCGCTTTTTCGTCGTCTATAATGACCTTGGAACAATTGACCTGCCTGGTTATCTTGTCAAACAGTACCAGGGGTACCTGGTTCTTTACCACCTTGTGAAGGTGCCCGAAACGGTTGGTTTCATTGGCCAGGGACATCAGGATGCCATCTACCCTTTTTTCCAGTAAAAGGTCTACCTGCCTCTCTTCGGTGGCTACGGATTCGTCAGAAAACAGTACGATGACCTGGTAACCATGTATATTGGCTTCCGAGATAATCCCTGTTATGGTCTCTGCAAAAAACTGGTGGTCTACCTTGGGAAGAATGGCTCCGATAGTCCTGGACTGGTTGCTCCTCAGGGTTACCGCATGAATGTTGGGCTTGTAGTTCAGCTTGTCGGCAAGCAGTTTCACCGCGTGTTTGGTGTCATTGCTGATATCAGGATAATCCTTGAGTGCCTTGGACACGGTGGTCACTGAAACTCCAAGTATCGAAGCAATATCTTTTAAGGTAACTTGACTCATAAATATCTCGTTAGGGCAGCTTTCTTCAATACAATGTCGGCATGGGATAGAGCCATCGTACAAAGGAAGTACTTTTTTGGAGATTTAAAAAGCTTAGTTACTTTAAAAATACGGTATAAAAATCATAAAATGTTAAATTTCGCCGATGAAATTACACAGAGGTCAGTTTTTTGATGAGAAAAATAATGTATTCCCAATACCTGCATCTTCGGAACCGGCCTGCAGAAAATGTTCCAGCAGTTCACGAACCTTTTCCGTGTCGTGTACAAAATAGCGTGCCCCGGATTTTTTTATGCCCACCTTTACGGTAACCGCTTCATCCGGAAGCTGTTCGAACATGTATTCGTCTGTCCAGTCGTCGCCCATGGCAAATATGAAGTCGTAATTTTTTTCGGTAAGCATCCTTGACGACGCTCTTCCCTTGTTTACATTACTGCTTTTGATCTCAATGACCTTGTTGCCTTCCAGGACGCTCAATTCGTAGTTGGATATGAGGCTGGTAAGTACGGTCTTCAGTTCTGTGGCGCGCATTTGCCCCAGCTCCGGGTCGGCTTTGCGGAAATGCCAGGCCAGCGAAAAGTTTTTTTCCTCCAGAAATGTTCCCGGAGTGCGGTCTACAAAAGTATCGAGTACGGGTTTGAGGTTTTGCATCCAGTCTGTTCTCAGGGTTTCCAGCGGGGTCCAGTCTTCTGTCCCCTCCTTTTTCCAGGCCCCGTGTTCCGCAATCAGGGTGTACCCCCTGTCTCCGAACCATTCGCCCAGGGTTTCCTTGTCCCTGCCGCTGATGATCACCAGGTCTGTGCCGGGAGTCTGGTGCAGCCTGTCCAGCAGGTCGTAAAGTGCTTCGTCAGGCCGTGCTTCCTTCGGCTTGTTGGTAAAGTTGACCAGTGTGCCGTCGTAATCCAGCAAAAGCAGCCTGTTTTTTGATTTGTAGTAATCGAGGAGCACCTGTTCCCGGATCTCTGCGTTCAGTTTTCTGGAAACCATGACGTGGTGCAGTTTTCTGGTAGCCCTGAGGGCTTTCAGGAACTCTCCGGCCCATTTGTCTACGCTGTAGCGTTCCAGGCGCTGCTGGAGGAAGGCATTTCTTTCTGCCTGTTCTTCCACGGGCATTTCCAGGGCCCTTTTAAGGGTATCTGCGATCTGCTCGAAGTTGTTGGGGTTGATGAGCAGTGCTTCGTTCATCTCCTTGGCTGCCCCGGCCATTTCACTCAGGACGAGTATTCCGCTTTGGTCTACCCTGGTTGCGATGTATTCCTTGGCAACGAGATTCATTCCGTCGCGTATGGGGGTGATCAGGGCGACATCGCAGGAGGTATAAAGGTCGATAAGGTTCTCGAAAGGCATGGAACGGTAAAAATACCAGATAGGTGTCCAGCTTACCGAGGAGAATCTTCCGTTGATACGGCCTACGAGTTCATCAGTTTCCTTTTTCAGAAGCTGGTACTGGGGGACATTGGACCGTGAGGGTACGGCAAGAAGCACAAAACGCACCTTTTCCCGGAATTGCGGGTATTTTTCCAGGAAATACTCAAAGGCTCTCAGGCGGTTCGGTATTCCCTTGGTGTAGTCGAGGCGGTCTATGGAAAGGATCATTTTGGCCCCGGGGGTAGACAGCAGGTGGGTGTCCAGTCTTTTCTGCAGATCCGACTTCTGCGCTTCGTTCTGCCGGCCGTGGGCAATGGCTGCATTGTGAAATTTCCGGTAATCGATGCCCATCGGGAAAGAGTCTACGCGAATGGTACGCCCTTCATAAGATATTTCGTTGAAATGGGTGTCCAGCCGCAGAATACGACGTACCGAACTCAGAAAATGCCGTTCGTAGTCATAAGTGTGAAAACCCAGCAGATCGGCACCCAGCATGCCACGCAGCAGTTCCTCCCTCCAGGGCATGGTACGGAACACCTCGTAGGAGGGAAAGGGAATATGCAGAAAGAAGCCTATGGAGGCATTCGGCCGTTCCCTCTTGATGAGTTCGGGAAGCAGCAGCAACTGGTAGTCGTGGATCCATATGGTGTCTCCGTCGTCAGTGTGCTTCAATACCATGTCTGCAAACTTCCGGTTTACCCGCTTGTAGGATTCCCACTGGATGTTTTCGAAATAGGTATACTCCATAAAATAGTGGAACAGGGGCCAGAGCGTGCGGTTGCTGAACCCGTAGTAAAAGTTGTCGAGATCTTTCCCGGTCAGGGAAACCGCTGCACAGTGTTCCTGTGCTACGGCCTGGTCCACTTTTCGGGTAAGGGTGTCGTCCAGATCCTCTTCCTTTAATCCGGACCAGCCTATCCAGAGCGTCTTTCCCTCTTCGTGAACCGATTTCATCCCGGTGGCCAGTCCGCCCACACTCGGGGTAATACGGAGCTTGTCATTACTGATATCTATTTGCAGCGGCAGTCTGTTGGAGACGATGATGGTCTTGTTCATGTGGTCTTATTTTTTCGGATTGTTTTCTTTTACATTTTTCAAGCGGCAATTTTGTCATTCGGTAATTCGTCCCCCTGTTTTTTTATTTTTTTCCAAAAAGCCGGATTTAGCCCTTATTTTTTCGTTAATTTAAGGATTTTATTCGAATTTTAGGGAGAGAAAAGGTATAAATAACGTTACGGCTACGGCTTCAGGAACTTTTAAAATCACAGTATGTTTCCCGGACCGGGCCGTTAAATTTTGTAAGACTTCATGGATAATCTCGATTACGGTATTATTGGAAATTGTAAAAGCGCGGCTCTGATCTCTAAAACCGGATCGCTGGACTGGTGTTGCCTGCCGGAATTCGATTCTTCCTCGGTGTTTGCCAGGCTGCTGGACAGGAACCAGGGGGGGAATTTTGAATTTCTGGTGGCTGACGATTGCCAGACCAGCCAGCGGTATATCCCGAACACCAATATTCTGGTTACCCGTTTTATGCAGGGCGACCATATTTTTGAGGTTTGTGATTTTATGCCGAGGTACAAGACGGAAAACGGGTCGTATTACGTGCCCTCCGACATTGTCCGTTATATAAGGCACGTGTCCGGCACCCCGGAAATCCGCGTGAAATACAATCCGAAGCTGGAGTATGCCGTGGGAAACACTTCTACCAAGATAAAGCCCGATTATATTGTGAGTGTCACGGAGAACGGGAAATACGATTCGCTGTACCTGTACAGCAGCCTGGACAAGAAAAAAATACTTGACGGGGAGCTCGTCCGGCTCGAAAAGGATGAATTCTTTCTTTTGAGCTATAACGAGAAGATATACCGGCAGACCACCGAACGTGCTTACCTGGACCTGGAACGCACCAAGGTATACTGGCTGAACTGGGCAGACCGGACCCCGGCTTTCCGCAAATACCAGGAGCAGATCATGCGCAGTGCGCTTACCCTTAAATTGCTGAGCTACGACCGTACCGGTGCCGTTCTCGCTGCCATAACCACCTCGCTTCCCGAAACGATAGGGGAGGTGAGGAACTGGGATTACCGGTTTTGCTGGATCAGGGATGCGTCGATGGTGATCAAGGTGGTTTCGGCCCTGGGGCATTTTAGTGTGGCCCGGCGCTATCTCCGGTTTATTATAGACCTTATTCCCGACAAGGATGAGAAACTGCAGATCATGTACGGGATCAATAAGGAAAAAATGCTTGAAGAGAAGACCCTGGATCACCTCGAAGGTTATGAAGGCTCCCGCCCGGTACGGGTCGGAAATGCGGCATATGAACAGCGGCAGAACGATATTTACGGTATCCTGATGGACGTGATCCACCAGCAGATCGTCAAGTTCGAAACGGCGCTGGACAATTGTGAAGAACTGTGGACCATTACCAAGGGCGTAGTGTGGGTGGTGGGAGAACACTGGGCCGAACCCGATAAGGGGATCTGGGAGTTCCGCACCGAGGAGCGGCACTTTACCTTTTCTAAGGTGCTGTGCTGGGTAGCCATAGACCGCGCCATTAAGGTGGCCCATATACTGGGCAAGAACAACCACGTAAAAAAATGGATGAGCCTGGAACGGGAGATCAGGCAGGATATCATGGACAAGGCATGGAATGAGAAAGTGCAGGCCTTTACCCAGGCGTACGACAGCGAAGACCTGGACGCAGCGGTATTGCTGATGGAACCCTACGGGTTTATCCGGGCTTCCGATCCGAAATACGTGATGACCGTTAAAGGCATAGAACGGGAACTGTGTAATGACGGATTGCTCTACCGCTATAAGAACAGGGACGATTTCGGACTGCCTTCTTCTTCCTTTACCATATGTACGTTCTGGTTTATCAACAGCCTCTACAAGATAGGAGAACAGAAGAAAGCCATCCGCATGTTCGACAAGCTGCTCTCCTACAGCAATCATCTGGGGCTCTTCAGTGAGGATATCGATTTTAAGACCAAGAGGCTGCTCGGGAATTTTCCCCAGGCCTATTCCCATCTCGCCCTTATAGAAACGGCCATCAATCTCTCTAACGGACTTACCGATGAGGAAGAGATCAGGGCACAGGTATCCTGACCGGGAGAAGGAAAGGCTATAAAAACATAAAACCACGCGGGGGGATAAAACTTAGACGGTTTTCTTATATCACTGCTGAATTATTCCTCGTAAATTTGTAGATTCTATAAATTTTGCATTATGACAAAAAAGAACAGCAAGCTCAGAAGAGAGGCCCTGGTATATCATGCCAAACCGCAGCCGGGAAAGATCAAGATCGTGCCCACCAAAAAGTACGCTACCCAGAGAGACCTGGCCCTGGCCTATTCCCCCGGAGTGGCTGAGCCCTGCCTGGAGATCGCAAAGGATGTGAGCAATGTCTATAAATATACTTCCAAAGGAAACCTCGTAGCCGTAATTTCAAACGGTACCGCCGTACTCGGACTTGGAGATATAGGCCCCGAAGCCGGAAAACCGGTGATGGAGGGAAAAGGACTGCTCTTCAAGATATTTGCCGATATCGACGTGTTCGATATCGAACTGGACACCAAAAATGTGGAGACCTTTATCGAGACCGTAAAAACCATTGCCCCCACTTTCGGAGGGATCAACCTGGAGGATATCAAAGCCCCTGAAGCTTTTGAGATAGAGCGCAGGCTCAAGGAAGAGCTCGATATCCCGGTCATGCACGACGACCAGCACGGAACAGCCATTATTTCCGCTGCGGCATTGCTCAATGCCCTGGAAATAGCCGGAAAGAAGATCGGGGAGGTGAAGATCGTGGTGAGCGGGGCAGGAGCGGCAGCAGTGTCGTGTACCCGCCTGTATAAAGCTTTTGGCGCCCGGGGCGAAAATATTGCCATGCTGGACAGCAAGGGCGTGATCCGCAGGGACAGGGAAGGGCTGTCGAAGGAAAAGCTGGAATTTGCTACAGAGCGGAAAATAGATACCCTGGAAGAGGCGATGGAAGGGGCGGATGTTTTTATCGGTTTGTCCATCGCTGATATCGTATCTCCGGAAATGCTGCTGTCTATGGCAGAAAACCCCATTGTGTTTGCCATGGCAAACCCCGATCCCGAGATCGATTACAACCTTGCCGTATCTACCCGGAAAGACATTATCATGGCCACGGGACGCTCCGACCACCCCAACCAGGTCAACAATGTGCTCGGTTTTCCCTTTATTTTCAGGGGGGCTCTTGATGTAAGGGCTACCAAGATCAACGAAGAAATGAAAATGGCCGCTGTAAAGGCTCTTGCAGACCTGGCCAAACAAACCGTCCCGGAGCAGGTGAATATAGCCTATGGGGAGACCAAGCTGAACTTCGGACGGGAGTACATTATTCCCAAACCCTTCGACCCCAGGCTTATTTCCTGTGTGCCCCCGGCAGTAGCCCGTGCCGCCATGGACAGTGGGGTGGCAACGGCTTCCATAGACGACTGGGACAAGTATGAGGAGGAACTGCTGCACCGGCTCGGTAATGACAACAAGGTGGTACGGCTGCTTCACAACCGGGCCAAGACCGACCCCAAACGGGTGGTGTTTGCCGAAGCCGACCAGATCGATGTGCTTAAAGCTGCGCAGATCGTTCATGAAGAAGGAATAGGGCATCCCGTACTGCTTGGCAGGGAAGATATTATCCGCGAGCTGAAAAAAGAGATCGAATTCGAGGCCGATATACCCATTCTGGACCCCAAGACGGACGAGCATAACGATATGAAAAAACGTTATGCCAGGCGTTACTGGGACGGAAGACAGCGGAAAGGGCTCACACTTTACGAAGCCGAACAGAAAATGCGCGAACGCAATTACTTTGCCGCCATGATGGTCAATGAGGGAGATGCCGATGCCCTGATCACGGGATATTCCAGAAGTTATCCCGCGGTGGTAAAGCCCATGCTCGAACTTATAGGTAAGACCAAGGGTACGGGCAAGGTGGCGGCCATGAACCTGATGATCACCGAAAGGGGGCCCATGTTCCTCGCCGATACTTCCATCAATATCAACCCGACAAGCCGCGAGCTGGCCAAGATCGTCCAGATGACCGCCTATACGGTAAAAATGTTCGGTTTCGAACCGGTAATCGCCATGCTGTCGTACGGAAATTTCGGTTCTTCGGATTTCCCGGAGGCCGCCAAGGTAAGAGAAGCGGTAAGCTATCTTCACAAATACCATCCCGATATCATAGTCGACGGTGAATTACAGTCCGATTTTGCGCTCAACCGCGATATGTTACAGGATAAGTTCCCCTTTTCCAAACTGGCGGGTAAAAAGGTAAATACACTCATATTTCCTAACCTGGATGCCGCAAACATCACCTATAAGCTGATGAAGGAGCTCAACAAGGCAGAATCCATCGGTCCCATACTGTTAGGCATGCGCAAACCGGTGCATATTCTCCAGCTCGGTGCCAGTGTGGAGGAAATGGTCAATATGACCGCTGTGGCTGTAGTGGATGCCCAGGAGAAGGAGAAAAAGGAGAAGGAGAAAAAGGGGAAGTAGGTAGCTGGTTACAAATTAACCCGTAATCTGATCACTTCTTTTTATTTTTTATATATTTGATTTAAAGCATTTTAATCCTAAAAAAGCGTCAGTATGAGCATTCTTCGACCAATGACCAGGTTTTGTATATTAACGACCTTGATCCTTCTCTATTCGGCATGTAAGAGAACCCCCGAAAATATAAACCGGACAGGAATTATCCCTCAGCCTGTGAGCCTGGAATTCGGGGAAGGGGCTTTTGTGATCGATGAGGATACAAAAATTTTATACCCCGATGCTTTTGCCCCGGTAGCAGATTTTTTGTCGGAATATATCGGGGGCAGGGTCAATACGGAAATGCAGCGCACGGAGGATGAAGATACCTATACGATTATTTTCAGGCAGGATGAAAGCCTGGAGAATGAAGAGGCCTATGCGCTGAAAGTGACCCCGAAAAACATTGAGATCTCCGCTTCGTCGCCCAGGGGAGCGTTTTATGCCGTACAGAGTTTAAGGCAGCTCATGCCTGTACCTTCCGGGGATATGGTAACAGGGGAGGACGAAATGGGCATACCTGTGGTGGAAGTATTTGATGAACCCCGTTTCGGGTACCGCGGGCAGATGCTCGATGTGGGGAGGCATTTTTTTCCCGTGGAATTTATCAAGAAGTATATCGACCTGATGGCCATGTTCAAGATCAATACCTTTCACTGGCACCTTACCGAAGACCAGGGATGGCGCATAGAGATAAAGAAATACCCGGAACTTACGAAAGTCGGGGCATACAGGGACAGTACGGTGATAGGCCATTACAGGGACGAACCGAGGCGCTGGGACACTACGAGATATGGCGGGTTCTATACCCAGGAAGAGGTAAAAGAGATTGTAAAATATGCGCAGGACAGGTTTATTACGGTAATTCCGGAAATCGAAATGCCGGGGCATGCCGAGGCTGCACTGGCGTCTTACCCGGAACTGGGGTGTACGGGAGGGCCATACCAGGTACAGGGCATCTGGGGAATTCACAAGAATATATACTGTACTAAGGAAGAGACATTCACCTTCCTGGAAGGAGTGCTCGATGAGGTTACGGAACTCTTTCCCGGTGAGTATATTCATATAGGGGGCGATGAAGCGCCCAAAGACAACTGGGAGCAATGTGAAGTGTGCCAGGCATTGATAAGAAGTGAAGGACTGACCGATGAGCATGAGTTGCAGAGTTATTTTATTCACCGCATCGAGAAATATCTGAACAGCAAGGGGAAGCAGATTATCGGCTGGGATGAGATCCTGGAAGGAGGGCTGGCCCCCAATGCTACGGTAATGTCGTGGAGGGGAACCGAAGGGGCCATAGAAGCGGCCAGGCAGCATCACGATGTGATCATGACCCCTACGTCGCACTGTTACCTGGATTATTATCAATACGAGTCGGATAAGGAGGACAAGGATATTCTTGCCATAGGGGGGTATCTGCCCCTGTCCAAGGTTTACAGTTTTGAACCCATACCGGAGGAACTGACCCCGGAGGAAGGGAACTATGTATTGGGCCCCCAGGCAAATGTGTGGACGGAGTATATGAAGACCCCGGAGAAGGTGGAATATATGGTATATCCCAGGGCCATAGCCATGGCCGAAGTGGGGTGGACTTCCAAAGCGAACAAGGATTATGACAACTTTTTATACCGGCTGGAGCCGGTGATCAAAAACCTGGAAGCCATGGGGGTAAACCACGGTTATAAACCCGAAGAGGTCAGAAAAGAGGAGTAGGCTGTAGCTGTGAAGGAATAGTTTTGTTACCAGCTTTTGCATTATGCTTGTAGAAATATGTGCCAATTCACTCCGTTCCGCCCGTAATGCGGAACAGGCAGGGGCAGACCGTATTGAACTGTGCTCGGAGCTGGGTGTGGGAGGGGTCACCCCCTCGCATGGTCTTATCGGGAAGGCCCTGGAAACACTCCGCATCCCGGTATTTGTGCTAATACGCCCCCGCAGCGGCGATTTCTGTTATGACGATGATGAATTTGCCATCATGAAGGAGGACATTGCATACTGTAAAGAGATTGGATGCGCGGGTATAGTATCGGGGGTTCTTACTCCTGCAAATATATTAGACGCAGCACGTACCAGGGCTCTTGTGGAGCTGTCACACCCTATGGAATTTACGTTTCACAGGGCGTTCGACCTGGTGAAAGATCCGCTGGAAACCCTGAAGCTTTTGGAAGAGGCCGGGGCGGACAGGGTGCTCACTTCGGGACAGCAACCGGATGCAGAAGCGGGTTTGCCGTTGCTGACACGGCTGCGCAGCTTATGTGGGAACAGGCCCCGGCTGATGCCGGGCGGAGGAATAGGAGTGCACAATATCAGGCGTTTTGCCGAAGCCGGGTTTCCCGAAGTGCATTTTTCGGCGACGACATTATATCCCTCTCCCGCCGGAAAACCCGGGCTGGAGATGAATAGCCCGAGGTTTCTCGATGAAGCTGTGATCCCTGCTTCCGATCCGGGTAAAATTGCTGAGGTGCTGCGCGCACTTTCAGGAGACGACCGGGACCGTTGATTTTTTCACAGGCGGAGCCCCCTGATTTTCTTTAACATAATCATAACAGCCGCACTTGTGGTAATGCATTACTTTTATCCCGTTAAAATATAACGGTTTAGCCATGTGGAACTGGATATTGTTCGTATTCATATATATCATTGTCAGTTTTTACGCCTTCCAGGCGGTGAGGACATTGACGAGGTCTCCGTATGTCCTGTATGCCTATATCCTGGTGTTACTGGTCGTATTGGGTAATTTTTTATATCACTTTGCCTTTCCGGGAGAAACCAGAGGCTTCCGGGGTGCCCGCGGATATGCGGCGAGCTTTTTGCTGATGGTGATCTTGTTTCAGCTGGTCACCGTGATCTTCCTGTTCGGGGAGGATATGGTCAGGATGCTTACTGCGCTGGCAGGTAAATGGAGCGGCAAAAGCGCGGAGATATCCCTGCCTTCACGGCGGAGGTTTGTCAGTTTGCTGGGGATGGGACTGGCAGCCATTCCTTTTAGCGGATTGTTATACGGTATGGTAAAAGGTAAATACGACTTCAGGGTGTTGAAATACGTATTGGAATTTGACGATCTTCCCGATGCTTTCGACGGTTATCGCATTACCCAGTTGTCCGATATTCACAGCGGAAGCTTTGACGACCATGAAAAGGTATCCTATGCCGTAGACCTTATAAACCAACAGGAGTCGGACCTGCTGCTCTTTACCGGGGATATGGTCAATGACAAGGCCGATGAACTGCTGCCCTGGATGGAGACTTTCTCCAGGCTCGGGGCGCCGGACGGTATGTATTCCGTACTGGGGAACCACGATTACGGCGATTATGCGCGATGGGGCAGTGAAGCGGACAAAGAGGCCAACCTGGATAAATTAAAAGAGCTGCAGCGCCAGATGGGATTTGAGCTGTTGCTCAACGAACACCGTTACCTGGAAAAGGACGGGCAGCGTATAGCACTTATCGGGGTGGAAAACTGGGGAGCCGGGGGCTTTAAGAAAGCGGGCGACCTGGATAAGGCGATACAGGGAATGACCCCCGATACCTTCAAGATACTGATGAGCCACGACCCTTCCCATTGGGAACAGCAGGTTATCAATCATCCGTACCATTATCACCTGACCCTCAGCGGGCATACCCACGGCATGCAATTCGGGGTGGAAATTCCCGGAGTGGTCAAGTGGAGCCCCATAAAGTGGCGTTATAAATACTGGGCAGGTATTTACAGGGAAATGGGGCAATATATCAATGTGAACCGCGGACTGGGATTTCTCGGTTATCCCGGACGGGTGGGAATGTGGCCCGAAATTACCGTGATAGAACTAAAAAAGTCGGCCAAAACCGCATAATTCACAGAAAATACTACATTTGTAATACTAATTCCTTGTAGAAATGTCAAAATTCGGTGAATTAATAGATAACAACATCCCTGTTCTGCTGGATTTTTATACCGACTGGAACGAGGCTTCTACGGCCATGCACCCCGTATTGCGGGATGTGGCAGCGGCTATGGGAGATAAGGCCAGGGTGATAAAGATAGATGTCGATAAGAACCAGGAACTGGCCAATGCACTTCGTGTAAAGGGATTGCCTACGATGATGATATACAAAAAAGGAGAGATGGTCTGGCGCCAGAGCGGAGAGCTCGATGCCAATACCCTTATAGGTCTGCTACAGGAGTACGTATAAGATAAACCCTTCCGGAATCCTCACGGGACCCCGGAGGGGTTTTATATGCTGCCGGGTTATTTTTCTGCAGATTGGTTTCCTGCCTGTACAGGTAATGTCCTGTATCCCATTTCATAGAGTGTAAACCCGAAAACATCGGCAGTCTGCTCGATGGTTTTGCTTATCGGGGTGCCCGCCCCGTGACCCGCATCTGTTTCTATCCTGATCAGTACGGGGTTTTCTCCCGAATGTTTTTCCTGAAGGGTAGCCGCAAACTTAAAACTGTGTGCGGGAACCACGCGGTCATCGTGATCGGCAGTGGTGATCAGGGTAGACGGGTAAACGGTGTCATTCGCGATGTTGTGAAGGGGAGAGTACCCCAGGAGGTACCTGAACATTTCCTCATTGTCTTCGGAGGTGCCGTAATCATAGGCCCATCCCGCACCGGCCGTGAATTTGTGATACCGGAGCATATCCAGTACCCCTACTGCGGGCAATGCCACTTTCATCAGGTCGGGACGCTGTGTCATGGTGGCGCCTACGAGAAGCCCCCCGTTTGAGCCGCCCTTAATGGCCAGGTATTGCGAAGAGGTATACTGATTGTCGATAAGGTATTCTGCGGCGGCAATAAAATCATCGAACACATTCTGTTTCTGCATTTTGGTTCCCGCGTCATGCCATTTCTTGCCGTATTCCCCGCCTCCCCTCAGGTTGGGCACTGCATAAATGCCCCCCTGTTCCAGCCAAATGGCATTTACGGTACTGAAAGAAGGCTGCAGGCTGATGTTAAATCCGCCGTAACCATACAGGATGGTAGGGTTTTTCCCGTTGAGTTCCGTCCCTTTTTTATAGGTGATGATCATGGGAATGCGCGTGCCGTCCTTGGAGTTGTAGAACACCTGTTCGGACATATAGTTGTCGGGGCTGAAGTTTATTTCCGGCTTCCAGTAGAGATCGGAAACGCCGTCATTGACCTCGTAGGAATAGATCCTGCCGGGAGTGTTGTAATTGGTAAATGAATAATACAGTACTTCCTGGTCCTCTTTCCCGAAAAATCCGCCTGATGTCCCTACCCCGGGCAATGCTATTTCGCGGACCTGTTGTCCCTTATAATCGTACTGGTAGACTTTCGATATGGCGTCTACCATATATTTGGCAAAGAGATAGCCGCCCCCGGTAGATACGTTCAGTACGTTTTCCGTTTCCGGGATAAGGTCGGCCCAGTGTTCCGGTCCGGGAGATGCGATGGTTGCGGTCACCACTTTCTGGTTGGGCGCATCGAGGTTTGTGACCAGGTAAAGGGTATCTCCGCGGCTGTCGAGGATGCCGGTGTCGCTGTCGGTATGGTCGAGGATGGTAATGATCTCCGAACCGGGGGTGCCGAGGTCCTTGACAAAAAGCTTGTTTCCGGAGGTAGAATTCGATGCTGATATCGTAAGATAGCGCTCGTCTTCGGTAAGCCCGGCAAAGACATATCTGTGTTTTTGTCCGGGAGTATCCCCGAAGATGACCTCGTCTTCTTTCTGGGAAGTACCCAGTTTGTGGAAATACAGTTTGTGCTGATCTGTTTTTGCCGAAAGTTCACTGCCTTCGGGTTTGTCGTAACTGGAGTAGAAAAAGCCTTCGTTGCCTTTCCATGCCATACCGCTGAATTTGATGTCGGTCAGGGTATCTTCGAGAATCTCCCGTGTCTGCGCATCCATGACGATAACCTTACGCCAGTCGCTTCCCCCTTCCGAAATGGAATAGGCCAGCAGCTTGCCGTCTTTGGTGAACGAGAGCCCCCCGAGAGATACCGTTCCGTCTTTGGAAAAGGTATTGGGGTCGAGGAACATCTCTTCCGATCCCTCATCGTTTTTGCGGTAGATCACCGATTGGTCCTGCAAGCCGTCGTTTTTGGAGTAGTAGGTGTAATCTCCTTCGCGGAAAGGGGAAGAGAGCCTTTCGTAATTCCACAATTCCTGTAAGCGCTCCTTGAGCTGTTTTCTGAAAGGGATCTGTTCCAGGTATTTCTGTGTTACCTTGTTTTCTTCGGCTACCCATGCCGCCGTTTCTGCCGACCTGTCATCTTCGAGCCAGCGATAGGGGTCCCTGACTTCCGCTCCGAAATACACATCGGTGGTGTCCGTTTTTTTGGTTTCCGGGTAATTGATTTTCATATGATCTTCCTTTTTTCCGCACGAATACCACAACAGTGGTGTGACCAGTGCAAGTATGGCTGTTTTTTTCATAAGGCAGATGTGTTGTTTAAGTGTTTGACGAAGTTCAGGCGAACTCCGTACAAAAATCATTGAAAAATATGAAAAAAGCGGGATGGTAAGAAGATTTTGTATGCCTTTTTCCTGTTTTTCTTCTGTGCTTACAGGGTATTTCCATAATAAAAGGCTGTCCTGTACGGATACTGGACAGCCTTTTAATGCATCTGATACGGGTTGTGTTCTCTGCCCTATTCTTCGATATGGAGATGGAAATTGACTTCCATATCGGTTTCGCCACCTGCATCCTCCAGTCCCGTGTTCGGCTTTTTGGGCTGATGTTTCAGGATCACATTGAGTTCTCCGTGTCCTGTGGCTCCCGTGGTAAGCGTAAATTTCAGCCCCACCGGATTGTCAGACCCGCCGGTGATATAATCCGATTCCGCATCGGCATAGCCCGGTTCGATGTCGAGCCCTACCGGGGTAAAGAAGAACTGGTGTTCATCGGCCTCTTCCCTGATCTCATCGGTAACGTCTTCCCTCGGGGATACCGATTCGTTCCATAGAGCGATGGTCCCCGTATAAGTAACACCGGGTTTCAGCGGGCCTGAGGCCTCGCCTTCCACACCTTCGTGATCGTGATCGTCTTCGTCATGGGTTCCCTCCCCTTCATGGTCGTGGTCGTGGCCGAGCCCGCCCTCATCGGAATATTCCAGGATCACATCCTCTTCTCCCTCTGCTTCGAGCGTAATGGTCACCCTGGTGATCAGCTCTTCTTCGTTTACAGGTTTCGGGCTGTCGTCATCGTTGGAACAGGCACTCATGGCAAGGACCACAACCAGGGATAACATTGCTGTTTTTAATGTTTTCATAGTGTTAAACAGTTTGTGTAATTAATAATTCATTTTTATACTCAACTGCATATTGCGACCGAGATCATCTGAGAAAAACCGCAGCCGGTTCAGGTAATCACGGTATTTGGTGTCCAGTATATTGTTGACCGTCACTCCTACGGTGAGTTCCGACCTTTTCCGCAGGGGAAAAGTGGCCGAAGCGTCGAAGCCGAGTAAATGATAGGCGTCGGGCGGGGTGCTGATGTCGGCTGTGCGATCTACGTATTCCCCGTCTTCTATGACAGATATGGTAAAATTATTGTCCGGAAACTCGTTCTGCCTGAAAAAATAATCGCTCCTCAGGCTGAGTGTGAGCTGATGCCACTCCGGTTTCAGGTAGGTTATTTTATTGGTGGTATTGGCAGGGGGGATAGCGATCAGAGCCCGGTTCCTGCTCCGGTCCCTGGCATGTACGTAGGCGAATTTGTGATTAAAGGACCAGTGTTCCGAAATATCGTAATTGAGATCGAGATCCGCCCCTGCAAAAAGGGCATCTACCTGCCTGTACCTCCATACCGGAAAGGCCCCCCTTATGTTGAGTTCGCTTCCGGAGGGTTCGAGCAGGATGTAGTCGCCGATCATATTGAGATAGGGAGCGATGCTCAGGGAGAGCTTTCGGGTTTTGAGGGCATAGGACGCGGAGATCTTGTGAGAGGTTTCCTGGTCTATACGCAGGTCCCCGAGTTCTATGGCCGCTGCAGAATGATGCAGTCCGTCACTGAACAGTTCGGCGGGATTGGGGGGGCGGTTGGCCAGGGCGTAATTAAGGCGCAGGGTGCTGCTGCCCAGCTGGTACTCCAGCCCTGCGGTGGCGGAGATGCTGTGAAAATCCAGGGTGGGGTTGGTAAGCCACTGGTCTCCGTAATCTTCGGTGATAATGTCGCCGAAATCCTCATCGTAGCCCTGATCTTCCCAGCGGTCCTTTTTATAGAATTTTTCGGCATCCATCCGGTTGAAGTCGTAGCGTATTCCCGCGTCGACGACCAGGGATTCGTTTATGGCCTGTTTTATCGAGGCATACAGTCCGGCATCATAGCGGTCATAATCCGGGATAAGGCGGCGTACCCCGGTTTCCGGGTCCGGGACATTGTGCTGGTACCGCAGCAGGATGCCGGTGTTTATTGTTCTTCCGCCACGGGCGTCGAACAGGAAACCGGAAGTAAGGGTGTGGGTGGTGAGTTTCATGTCCATGGAGGGGGTGCCTTTCCGTTCTCCTCTCCTGAGGTCGTACTCCTGCCGGTTGTTCTGCTGGAAATCGTATTGGAGGTTCCATTTGCCCAGCTGTTCGAACCTCTTGAAAAAGTTGATCTTTGCCAGGTGGTGTGTTACCTGTTGTTTCGGTGCGTTGATGTCATACGAAAAATCCTCGACCACCAGAGGTTCCCGGTTGTTTATGGCCTGCAGGAGATCGCGCTGGCTCCCGATATGGGATGAACGCAGTATTCCGATTTCATTGCGGTAAAAGCTGTAGTAGGCTTCAAATCCGTGAGTGAATTTGTTCAGGCCGAAACCGGCAGAAAAGGCCTGTTGGGAATATCCTGTATTGGTGAGGGAATAACCGGGGGCCTTGAAGTCCCCGAAGCGTTTTAATGTACCCTGTGCCTGCCAGTGCCATCCGGTTTCATAGCTTTTGGTAAGGGAGGAAATAAGTGCCCCGCCACGACCGTTGGTAGCCCCTGAAAGTATGGTTTTTCCGTAGAGGGTATCCTTGACCGGGATCTTTGACGGTTCTGCTATGATAACGCCCCCTATGGCATCTCCCCCGTACTGCAGGGCGGCTGCTCCTTTTACCACGGTGAGGCTTCCGGCGGCGTTCAGGTCGAGGTTGGGAGCGTGTTCCATACCCCATTCCTGGTCCTGTAGCCTTACACCGTTGTTCATGGTAATGATACGGCTGCTGTGCAGCCCCTGTATTACAGGTTTTACTATGGCACTCCCGGTATTGAGGGAGGATACACCACTTATTTCCTTAAGGGCATCGCCTACGGATGCGGCGCTGAATTTATCGATGGTCTCCGTGTGGAGTATCTGTTCGGTGGCCGAAGCGGTAACCGGATGGTCGCGCGTGCCTTCTACAACGACTTCCCTGAGTTCTTCCAGGTGGTGCTCCAGGGTGATGCGCCGGGTGGTGATCCCGGTAATTTCCAGTGTCATGAAACGGGGAGTGCACGACTCATGGGAAATTTCTACCTCATAAGACCCCGGGCATATGCCTGATATGCTGAAATTGCCGTCTATGTCGCTGACAGCGGCCTTGTCGGTATGGTATAGCCTGATCAGGGCATTCTCCAACGGGTGGCCGTCGTGAAAGTCTGTAACCTTCCCTTCGAATACGGCCTCGCAGTTTTGCGATATGGTGTGTTGCGGGAATCCCCAAATGGCAATAAGTACTAACAATGGATATGTCAGTTTCATAAAATATGATTTATATTAATACCGGTGCGAAGGCGGATACCTGCACGGATATATGTTATCTGTGACGGGTATGGTGTTCTTTGCAGTTACCGGATGGGAAAAATGTGACCTGAACCCTGCTTCCCGGGAGTAGATATACCGTAGTTTCAACCGGTATGGCCAGGTAGGTACAAAAAGTTCGGAAAATTAACTCAGGAGGACCGGAGGGGCCCTAAGGGAATCTACGCTGTTGTTGACGGAAAGATCCGGAGAGGTACACAACGCAGGATGTTCGGTAGGTACGATGGTGTCGACCGGTGTGAAATCGAGAATTCCCGGAGTCTCAAACACGGATAGTTTGAAATCACAGACCGGACATTTATCTGCCGTATGCTGAAGGGCAGCCTGTTTTTCAGCCGGTACCGGAGGTAGCTGTGATGCGTGATCTATGGTGTGAAAGGCATGGTACAGTATGGAAAACAACACTGCGCCGATCAGCGAAATACTAATATGAACCCTCAAAGCCTTCATCCGGAACAAAAGTATAAAAAACCCGGGAGAGGTGGTACGGTTTTTAACAAAATATTGATATGGTGTGGGATAGGACGGATAGCATACTCCTGAATACGTCAGAAGCCCGGTTTATCTTTTAAGGTAACGGTAATGGTGTCGCTAAGGCTTGCAGCTTCGGCGGTGAGTTTACCGTCTACCCAGACCCTCATGGCACCCTGATCTCCTTTTCTGTCCGTATCCCAGTCTTTTTTCCAGATAATATCGATGTCGTGGTCGTGGTATCTTATATTGCCGAGGTAGAAGTAATCCCATGCATTCCCGGGAAGCAGGGGTCGTAATGAGAAGCTGTTGTCATGGGAGGGTGTGAACCCCAGGAGGTCTGCGATCAGGATATCCGGGAAGGTGGAATGGAAATAGTCTTTTACACCCCCGAATTCCGAGCCGCTACCGGGGATATACCATTCGCCTATATTGCTTTCTTCTCCGTGCAGGGATACCAGTTTTTTCACGTGGTCATAGAGCAGTTCTTTATCGGAAGCGGTAATTTCGCCCTTGTAATTTCTGAGGTAATTTGCATAGGCTTTATACACCACCGAATTCTGAAAGGGCCAGCCCCTTCCGTTCCAGGCATAGGCCTTTTCATTGAACAACGGGTGTTGCTGCTCGGCAGTGGTCATTCCCTTTTTGCCGTAAAACCCTTTTTCCGACGAAAACATGTCCCAGGCCTTGTCATAGGTGGTA
Organism: Sinomicrobium soli; assembly: GCF_003285545.1. Classification (GTDB taxonomy): domain Bacteria; phylum Bacteroidota; class Bacteroidia; order Flavobacteriales; family Flavobacteriaceae; genus Sinomicrobium. The sequence continues at coordinate 147,330 of NZ_QLNV01000009.1, forward strand.
TCTCCTTTGGGAATCATGTTGAAATACCACGGGGTATACCCTGCAGATTCCCGTACACGGGACATTTTGTCTTTTACGCCGTAAGCGTTGTCTGCTGCCGTAAAGGAATAGAAGAACTCATCGGCCCCGTTCCAGAGGACAGACAGGGTTTTGTCACGCTGCAAACGTGCCCTTTGCAGATAATGTTCGCTTTTGCTGAGGTCTGTTTCCGATCCGGATTCCTGTGCCTTAAGTGCGTACAGATCGCCTAACGAGTGCAGGTTCCCGTAATAATAGCTGTTGACGGAAGGGCGTACAAGGTACACCAGGGGGTATGCATTGGCAAATGCTTCCGGAAATTTTTTGACATGACCCGAATTTCTCAGGTTGTCGATGGTCCCCCACCCGAGGTAGTACTGCTTCCAGGTCTCTTCCGTATATATGGCATAGGGGCCGTCGCTTTCTATAAGCGGCAGGGTGGCGGAGATGGTGAACTCCATGCCGTCGTAAAGGTCGAGTACTTTGTACAGTCCGTCGGTCCTGGCACCTGCCTTGCGGACCGTAAATGTATCGTCCCAGACTTTCTGATGTTTCTCGAGATAGGGGAGCAGTCCGTTTCGCCAGGGATTGTCGGGATGGATCTTCAGGAAAGCTTCGGTGCCGTCTATCATCCAGCTGGAAAAGTGATGGCTTTCCGGCCTCCGGATGTGGGTGTGGAAATTAGGACCTTCCCGCTGGTCATGCCGGGAAGCATATCCTTTCATGTAAAAATCGATGTAGGACCGGAGGTATTTCGGGTCTCTGAACCACCTGAGATCGTAAAACTGGTGTCCTGCAGGGCAGGGAATGGCCCCGCTTATGCTGCCGTGTGCGGGCCAGCCGAAGAATTCGGTAATAACCCAGTAATCCTTGTGGTCTTCCGGGTCTTTCCAGAGCCGGAAATGTTTGGACATCATCCACCAGCGGTAATTGTAAACCTTGGTGAAATCTTTATCTGACGAGATAAAATGGGGAATGTTGTCTCTTAAAAAATCTTCGACGTTATCCCGGTTAAACGGCCCGTCGGATTCAGGCCGGTCGGGATAGCTGTTGAATTCGCGGAGATTCTCTGAAAAGCCTTTCCGGGTCTCTTCCTTTATCCGGCGAAGCTCTTCATCATACGACTGGGCACTTGTGACAGGGATACAAAGGAGGTGTACCAATAAGAAAATAAATGACTTGCCTAAAATAAGGTTAACGCTTCTTCGGTTCAGGAACAGCATATTTATAGTGTTTATTTCTTTCAGACACCTCCCCTCCGGGTATTGTGTGATACCGGATCAGCCGACGAGCTTGTTCGCTACGAGATATTCAGCGATCTGTACCGTATTGGTAGCGGCACCCTTGCGGAGGTTGTCGGCCACGATCCACATGTTGAGACTGTTCGGTTGGGAAAAGTCTCTCCGGATACGGCCTACGAAAACATCGTCCTTTCCGTGGGCGTAAAGCGGCATGGGATAAGTATTGGTGTCGGTGTTGTCCTGGACGGTAACCCCGGGGGTGTCGTTCAGGATCTTTCGTATGTCTTCGAGGTCAAAGTCGTTCTTCAGCTGAAGGTTTACCGATTCGCTGTGACCTCCCACAACGGGGATACGTATGGCGGTAGCGGTTACGGCTATGGAGTCGTCCCTCAGTATTTTCCGGGTCTCGCGTACCAGTTTCATCTCCTCCTTGGTGTACCCGTTATCTTCAAATACATCGCAGTGGGGGAGTGCATTGCGGTGAATGGGGTACGGGTAGGCCATTTCACCCTGTATGCCCTGGTATTCGTTTTCCAGCTGTCTTACGGCCTTTACCCCGGTACCCGTAATGGATTGGTAGGTGGAAACAACTACTCTTTCTATGCCATATTTTTCGTGTAGCGGTGCCAGGGCCATTACCATCTGTATGGTGGAACAATTTGGATTGGCAATGATCTTGTCTTCTGTGGTAAGTGCATCGGCGTTGATCTCGGGAACGACCAGTTTTTTATCCGCATCCATACGCCAGGCCGAAGAATTATCGACCACGGTTGTGCCCGCCGCTGCAAATTTAGGCGCCCATTCGAGGGAGGTGGCTCCGCCTGCAGAGAAAAGGGCAATGTCCGGTTTGGTCGCTACGGCATCGGCCAGGCCGATAACTTTATAAGGCTTTCCTTCGAAAGTGATCTCCTTTCCTACGGATCTTTCAGAAGCAACAGGTAATAATTCCGTTACCGGAAAACGGCGTTCGGCCAGTACCTGTAACATGACTTCGCCAACCATTCCGGTGGCACCTACAACAGCAACTTTCATATGCTTATATTTCCATCAAAGGTTAAACAATCTAACTGGAGAGCAAAAGTAGCCATAAAAAGGAGACCCGCAAGCTAAATACCAAAGAATTATAATTTTAAAACAAAATGTTTGTTTTGTAACTATTCAGATTGTTGTCGACTGTATAGGATGACAAACCCCTGTCATACAGAGCGAAGCGAACCCGCCTGTCCGGCCGGCAGGGAATCTCCACCCCAGCACAAAGGAACTTCAACAACATAACGGAGAGCCCGGAGATTCCTCCATTCGTCGGAATGACAACCTTGTCATTCAGAACGTAGCGCAGCGAAGTGATGAATCTCCACCCAAGCCCAAAGGAATTTCAACCCCCCATAAAAAAGACCCTCCGCAGGGGGAGGGTTCAGGTTTGGAATATGTAGTGAAGCGGTCTACTTCTTTTCTTTCAGCAGGTCCCGGATCTCTGCGAGGAGTTCTTCCTGGGTGGGGCCGGCAGGAGCTGCAGGTGCGGGTTTTTCTTTCTTTTTGGTTTTTTCATAAGCTTTTAGCAGTATAAATATAAAGAAACCGATGATGATAAAATCGATGATAAACTGTATAAAGTTACCGTAATTGATGGTTACGGCTTCTTTGGTGACTTCCCCCGATGCGTCAATTATGGCTTCCTGCAGCACGTATCTGAGTTCCGAAAAATTGACATTTCCGAGCAGCATCCCGATGGGAGGCATTAGGATGTCGTTGGTAAAAGAGGATACGATTTTTCCGAAAGCTCCGGCAACGATCACTGCAGTGGCGAGATTTACTATATCTCCCTTTAGTAAGAACGATTTAAAGTCTTTAAAGAACCCCATAGTTTTGAATGGTATAAAATGAATGAATATATTTTACAAAAACAACATTAGACTCACCACCGGTTGAGATGGATAGATTGTTTGGATTTTCCGACACAGGTCTCACGGTCTTGCTGACTAAATTACGAAAAAAGTGGTTTAGTTTGTTAGTTCGTAGTTATTAGTTGTTAGTTTAGTTCAGTTGCAGGTTTGAATCAAACTTCAAGCGCCCGACTTCGGACTCCCGGCCATCTCTTCTTTTCAGGACTGGGAGTCTTTGGTCATGACTTCTTCTTTCAGTACTTCTTCCTTGACATCCGGTATGCTGTCCGGGTAACTGGTGGGAGCATTGTATTCCTGTTCAAACCGGTCGAGATAATCGTTAAATGTTTCCGTTTGTTTTTTGCCGAATTCCTCAACGTCATTTTCCGCCACTACGTCAAGGACACTGCGATAGCGTTGTATGTCGTATATTACGCTTTCCTGGGAGGTGTACGCTTTCCCGGAAGAGAGGTAATAGGACAGGTTTTCCTGGTATTTTCCGGCGATTTTCAGGAAGAGTTCCCGGGCCTTTTCGGTCTGTCCTGTTTTGTAATAACCATCGACAAAAGGCTCCAGGAATACGTAATATCCGTAGTATTCGAACGGAAATCTGCTCATGACCAGGTCTATGATCTCCCTGGCTTTTTCTTCCTCTCCTTCTTCCAGCAGGACCTCTACCAGGCGTGCCATGTTGCTCCTGTAGGAAATACTGTTTTTACGTGTTTCCGGGTCGTGGTAAATATCCGGGGACCCCGAATTGCCCCAGTTCCATTTCCCGGTAATATCGTACATCAGTTCGCTGTCTATGCGGCCCATTTCAAAACTGCCCTGGGGTACGGGTGTCTTTATTGGTACCAGCTTGTAGACCATGCCGTCCAGTTGCAGGTAATCCTTCATCCAGAGATATTCGGCAGCCGAGAAACTACCTCCGGTAAAATATATGGGCCTTTCCCAGTCGTTGTTGGCCAGGATATCGAGCATCATCATCCGGTTCTTTCCGATAGCGCTTTTGGGCAGGTCTATGTCGATATAATCCACGATAAGTGCACTGTCCTTTTCCTTGACAAGACCGCTTTTCAGTACGTTTTCCTTGTTGACGGGGACCCTGATCTTATTGGTCGGGTAAAATATGGTGCTCTTGGTGTTTTCGGGATACTGGCTGAGGTCTCCGCCCTGTCTTTTGATGAGGTTCCCTATGGTATTGTCGTTATTGGCCACCCAGTTCATAAACCTCTTGATATCCCAGCGCTCGTCGGTGAGTTGCTGGTAGTAAACGGCGTCCCGTACCCCGTAGGCATACTGCGAATGCTCCAGCTGCGATGGTATGGGAGCACTTTCGTAGGCCTGTCTTTTCATCTGGTCGATATACCAGTCGGTGGCAAAGAGGCTGGAATTGATGACCCTCACATCGGTACGGTGCCCTTCGATTTCCTGTATATACCACAGGCCGAAGGTGTCGTTGTCCCCTATGGAAAATATGATGGCCCCGGCATCTTCCTGGATGGAATTGAGGTAATTTCTCGCAATGGCCTCGGCGGTATACCTTCCGGAGCGGTCGTGATCGTCCCAGTTCTGGCTTGCCATGACTACAGGTACGGCAAGCAGGCATACCACGCTGACGGCTGGGGCCAGCACTTTAGGACCGAGGTATTTTTTAAGTCCTTCGTACAGGGCCAGCACCCCGATGCCGATCCAGATGGCAAAAATAAAGAAAGACCCTACCAGGGAGTAGTCGCGCTCTCTTGGTTCAAAAGGCCTTACATTGGTATAAAACTGTATGGCGATCCCCGTAAACATGAAGAATACGAAAAGCGCCCAGAACTGCTGGGGATTTCTCCTGATCTGGAATACGATGCCTATGATCCCGAGGATAAGCGGCAGGAAGTAATAGGTGTTCCTGGCCTTGTTGTTGAGTTCGTCCGAAGGCAGGTTGTCCTGAGGCCCTAGGTGCCATTCGTCTATGAACCCGATCCCGCTGAGCCAGTTGCCGTGGTTGTCCATCTTGCCCTGGATGTCGTCCTGCCGGCCTACGAAGTTCCACATGAAATAGCGCCAGTACATGTACCCGAACTGGTAGCGGAACATAAAGCCGATGTTGTCTGCCATGGAAGGAGGGTCTACTTCGATGTAATTGCCGAACTGTTGCAGGAAGTTAACATATCCGTCTTCATCGATCCTTCCGCTGGCAAAATCATTCCTGAACTGGCTCAGGGCACTTTTGAGTTCGTTGTTGGAAAGGTATTCGGATTTGATACTGAAGTCCAGCGGACGGGTAAGCCGCATGTAGTTGGCGGCGTGTTCCGAACTCCACATCCGGGGAAGAAGCCCAACATGGTTACCATTGGGGTTGGGAAGGGCATCCTTGTAATGGTTTACGACAATGTATTTTCCTGTTTTCTTGTCCTGTTCGTATTTGGGTTTGTCGTCTTTGTAAGGAGTTACAGGGTCTTGTCCGGCAAACATATCTGAAAACATGGCCCCGTAAACCGGGCTGTCTACTCCGGGATATTGCTCCCTGTTGTAATAGGCGAGCAGTGCCCGGGCATCTGCCGGGTCGTTTTCGTTGATAGGGGTATGGGCGTTGGCCCTGATAGGGAGCATCAGCCAGGACGAGAACCCGATAAACATAAACAGCAGGCACAGGGTTATGGTATTGTAGGTATAGAGCCTTTTTTTCCGGGTATAGCTCAATGCGAAATAAAAGACTGCGGCAAAGATAAGCCCCATGATAATGGTACCCGAGTTAAACGGAAGCCCTATGGTATTGACAAAAAATATCTCGCTCCATCCCAAAAGTTTCAGCACATAGGTCAGCGAAAATTTATAGATCACCAGCAATAAGGCCACTACGGCGATATTGGCCAGCAGGAAGTTCTTTACGGTGGTGGTTTTATAGGTTTTGAAATAATACAGCAGCCCTATGGTAGGAATGGCCAGGAAGCCCATAAACTGCACCCCGAAAGTGAGCCCGGTAACCAGGGCTATCAGGATCAGCCAACGGTTTCCCCGCGGGTGGTGCAGATGGTCTACCCATTTCAGTCCGAGCCATAGCTGCAGGCACATCAGCAGGCTGGCCATGGCGTAAACTTCGGCCTCCACCGCGTTGAACCAGAAGCTGTCTGAAAACGTATAGGCCAGTGCCCCTGTTACACCGCTTCCGAGAATGGCGATAGCTGCCGGACGTGACATTTCGCCCTCCTGAAGGGCCAGTTTTCGTACGAGGTTAGTAATGATCCAGAACAGGAGAAGGATGGTGAATGCACTCGACAATACAGACATATAATTGACCATAAGGGCAGTGTATTCCGTACTTGCCGCAAACATGGCGAAGAAGGCACCCAGCATCTGGAACAGGGGGGCTCCGGGAGGGTGGCCTACCTCAAGCCTGGCCGAAGTGGCGATGTATTCACCGCAATCCCAGAAACTTACGGTGGGTTCGACAGTGAGGCCGTAAGTGAGTAAAGCGATGGCGAATACTACCCACCCGGTGATCGTGTCCCATCGTTTAAATATGTCTGTCGTCATGGATCTGATTTTCTGTGAAAAGGCGAATTTAATAATTATTCGGTATATAAGCCCGGTTTTTAAGAAGTGAAATGTTTCTTTTTGATTGAGGGAATGCGTTTTGAAGTGGATAACTTAGGGCACGAAGTCAGAAGTATGAAGTTGGAAAAACCTGTTTTGCATGCCGAAACAAACGGCCCGATAAAAAAAATGATTTTTTTTTGCGCAGCTCGAACTTTGTTGTAAATTTGCATCCGCAATAAAGCGCTGGCCTATGGTGTAATTGGTAACACAGCTGATTTTGGTTCAGTCGTTCAAGGTTCGAGTCCTTGTAGGCCAACATAAAAATGGTAATCCCGATCTGGAAAACAGACCGGGATTTTTTTGTACTTCCTTTCCACTTTCCATAACTATTAAAAGCCTTACCTTTGGATCATACGATAGCATTGTTATGGAAACCGCAGAAGACAAACTCCGGGAGCGTATAAAAGAACTCGGCTGCCTGTACGAAGTCACATCGATCATAGTGAACTGTGACTACGACCATCCCGAACTATCGCTCGATGCCATTGTACGCTGCCTGGGTAAGGCCTGGTTATACGAGCAAGATGCCCGGGTGTTCCTGAAACTCGGGGAATACGAGTTCGGAGGGCTCGACGGAGAGGATGAGTGGGTGTCCATTCGTGCTGATATTCATGTTTTTAACAGGCCGGAAGGATATATAGAAGTAGGGTATCCGGCTGGGAAATACCGTGTTTCCGATTTCCTGGAGGAAGAGAAACAATTATTACGGAATGTTTCCCTGGAAGTGGGGAACCTGATGGAACGGAGAAAGATCAGGGAGAATGAACTGTCCATCAAGAGACAGATGGAGAGAGCCGACCGGCTCAATATTATGGGAGAGATCACTGCCGGGATAGCACATGAGCTCAATACACCGCTGACAAACATACTGGGTTTTTCCGAATTGCTGAGTGACCGTATGAGGGACAGGGAAGAGGCCGGAGACCTGGCAAAGATCAGGGAAAGTGCCATTTTCTGCAGGGAAGTGGTCAAGAAACTGATGTTTTTTACCTGTGAGGTCCCCCAGACCCGTAAGATCGTACCCTTAAAACCGGTAGTACAGCATGTACTGCAACTGCTGAGACCCTCTTTCGCAAATAAGCAGCTACAGTACCAGATGCATTTCAGTAATGATGATACGGGAGTTAAGGCCGATGAGATCCAGATGACCCAGGTGTTGTTTAATCTTATCATGAATGCCGTATATTATTCACCCGAAGGAGGGAAAATCACTGTTGAAGTGAAAGAGGGTAAAAGGGAAATAACGATCGTCGTTTCTGATCAGGGCCCCGGCATCCCTTCCGGAGTCGGCGACAAGGTATTCGACCCTTTTTTCACTACCAAACCCACAGGTGAGGGCACAGGGCTGGGACTGAGTGTGGTACATGGCATTATTACCGGTCACGGCGGGCAGATCACACACAGGAAGGGAAAAGGCGGTGGAACTGCTTTTGTGGTTAAATTTCCAAAACAGGAGTCATGAAGTATCACAGGGAGAACATTCTTATCGTAGACGACGACGTTCATATCCTGGAACTGGTGCAGCGGCAGTTGCAGACCATGCAGTACTATACCTATAAGGCCGTGTCGGTGAAAGAAGCCGTTTCCATTTTGAGAGATACCGAAATCGACCTGCTGGTGACAGACCTGAAAATGCCGGAGGTAGACGGTTTCCAGCTTATCCGCTATGTTTCCGAACATTATCCGGAGATGCCGGTGCTGGTGGTGACAGGGTATATATCAACAAAGAATGCCCTTAATATCGGAAAATCAGGCGTTGTGGATTACCTGATAAAACCCTTTACGGGAGAGGAGTTGCGCGAAGCGGTACAAAAATCCCTGGGAGCAGCGGCAGACTCCGGGGAGAAGGTACGGAAAAATGTTGCGGAAAAAACATCCGGCAGCCTGTACAGTGAGTTGACCGGTACTTCCGAAGCGCTGGAGAGGGTAAAGGATATCATAGGCAGGGTAAAAGACAATAAGGCCACCATTCTTATCGAAGGTGAAAGCGGTACGGGAAAAGAACTCATTGCAAGGGCCATACATTACAGCGGGAAGTTTTCGAGAGAGCCCTTTATTGCGGTAAACTGCGGGGCCATACCGGAGAGCCTCCTGGAAGCCGAGCTTTTCGGCTATGAAAAGGGAGCCTTTACCGGGGCATCGGAAAATCGTATGGGGCTGTTCCAGGCTGCGGACAAGGGGACCATTTTCCTGGATGAGATAGGCAATGCCTCGGCTGCGGTACAGAACGGATTGCTACGGGTATTACAGGAAAGAGAGATCATGGGAGTGGGCTCCAGAAAACCGAGAAAAATAGACCTGAGGGTTATTGCCGCTACCAATAGCAATCTGAAAGAGCTGGTACGGCAGCAGAAATTCCGGGAAGACCTGTATTACAGGCTTACGGTGGTGGAGATAGCTGTCCCTCCGCTCAGAAAGAGGAAATCTGATATCCCGCCGCTGACCGAGAAATATATACGCAAATACGGTGTGGAATACAAAGACCGGCTGGTGTCTATAACCCCGGAAGCCGTGGAAGTGCTGGTGAGATACGACTGGCCGGGAAATGTAAGGGAGCTGGAGAATATCGTGCAACGGGCCGTCATTATGTGCGACGGACGTATCGAGCTTAAGGACATCCCGGATCACCTGAAATTTCATATCGATTTTGAAGAAGAAGATCTCGTTTCCCTGGCTGAGATGGAAAAACAGTATATCCGCAAAGTACTCCGGGCCGTGGATAACAATAAGACCAGGGCCTCCGAAATTCTCGGTATCGATCGCAAAACACTGAGAAGTAAACTGTTGTGATATGAGGCCGGCGGATGATGGGTCTGCCTTGAGGCTCTTGTTCTGACCGCAGTTGAATCCTTCGGGGAATTTTTTCCCGGGAGGGGAAATAATCCCCGGACTATATAGCTTCCGTATTTTTCTTTTTAGGAGTTAATTATCTGAAAATAAGATTGTTTTTGTTTATTTTTAGGCATGGTGCTGTTTATGGCATACCTGTTGCCTGATAAAAGCACACATAACACTGAATACAATGGAGAAATACGGTAAAAGCATTTGCTCTACCTGCTGGTATGCGGATTCCTGTATACTTACCGCGAAAAAATCACGTGTCGTGTCGTGCAGCGAATACGATCCCGGGATACTATTCCCGAAGGCAGGAGATCCGGGGCAGGCCATCTGGTATTGATCCGGAAAACTTACACAAAACATTACAATGATCGCAAAAGAGGAAAAAGAAAAGCAGAAAAAACAAGGAATGCTGGATAATGTGATGAGGCAGTTCAATCACGCCTCAGACATTATCGGGCTGAATCAGAATGTCCGGAAAATACTCGGGATCACCAATAACGAGTTGGTGGTTCATTTTCCCGTAAAGATGGACAACGGAGAGGTAGAGGTGTTTACCGGTTACCGGGTACAGCACAACAATGCCCTGGGGCCTTATAAGGGAGGACTCCGTTATCATCCCACGGTGGATATCGACGCCGCGCGTGCGCTGGCCATGTGGATGACCTGGAAGACATCCCTGGCGGGACTTCCCCTCGGAGGGGCGAAAGGAGGGATACAGATAGATCCTTCCCGGTATTCGGCTTCTGAACTGGAACGTATCACCCGGAGGTTTACCTTTGCGCTTGGAGATAATATTGGTCCTGAACTGGATATTCCTGCTCCCGACGTGAATACCAATGCACAGACAATGGCCTGGATACTGGACACCTATATGTCTACCAAGTCGCCCAACGAACGTTCGAGCAACCTTCATGTCGTTACCGGGAAACCTGTGGGCGCAGGAGGTTCGGAAGGACGGGACCGTGCAACGGGATACGGGGTATATCTGTGTATTAAGTTCTGGGCCGATCACAATGGCATTTCTTTGGAAAACAGGAAGTTCATCGTTCAGGGCTTCGGGAATGTAGGGTATTGGGCCTCGCGTTTTCTCGAAGAAGAAGGCGCGGTGCTGATTGCCGTTCAGGATGCCTCCGGTACCGTGTATAACGACCGCGGGATCTCCGTGGAAAAACTCAGGGCCCATGCCGGTGAGCACGATAATATGGTGCAAGGCTTCGGCGATGCCGAACCTATAGATAGCGAACTGTTCTTCGGCCTGGACTGCGATATCTGTATTCCTGCCGCACTGGGAAACCAGATTACGGGAAACAATGCCTCCGGCATAAAAGCCCTCGTTATTGCAGAGGGCGCCAACGGACCTACGGATGTGGAAGGGGAGCGTATCCTGCTTGAAAAAGGCGTGGCTGTTATTCCGGATATACTCTGTAATTCGGGCGGAGTTATAGGCAGCTATTTCGAATGGCTTCAGAACCGTAACGGTGAAATATGGCAGTTGGATGAAGTCATGGCAAAGCTCGAAAAAAAGCTGAAGGAATCCTTTGACCGGGTGATGCGCGTAGCTTCGGAAAGGAATGTAGATATGCGTACTGCTGCTTTTATCATTGCCATAGAACGGCTTGAACAGGCATACAGGCAAAGAGGGATATTCCCGTAAATCAAGGAAATTCTAATGCCTTTCCGGCTGTAAGGTTATTTAATCATATGACATGAAATACGAAAGACTGATTATTGAGAAGAAAGAGTATGTGCTTTTAAAACAGCTTTTACAGCTTTCCGGCTATTACGGGGATAATGTTTTTAAGAGCTCGGTAAAGCATTTGAGCGATGAATTGCAAAATGCCCGGATATGTGATGCGACCGAATTGCCTGAAGATGTGATCCGGTTCAATTCCTTTGTCTCCATCACTTCCGAAGATGGCTGGAAAAAGCGTTTTCAACTGGTGTTGCCCAATGACAGCGACATCAAGCAGAGCAAAATATCTATCCTTACCCCTATGGGAGCTGCAGTGATGGGCTATGCGAAAGGCGATTCCCTGGTCTGGGAGTTTCCGGCCGGTTCCCGGACCCTGACCATTGTGGAAGTGGAACAGGAAAGCAAAGTATAAACCGATAATACCCGTTGTGTGTGAAATGACTCCGCCTGAAGTTCTTCGCTGACCCTGATAATAGAGTGAAATGGAAAAACTTACTTGTCCGCCGGTTTCGGAACCGGTGAACCTGGAGAGGTGACAGTTACCGGGCGGATTTCATAAAAGCACACAACGGTTTTTTTTAAGATATGGAGACAAAACCCTTTCATGTTCACGATGACGACAGGCAGATCATGATCAAAAAAGACCGGATACAGGCGAAGCACTGGGTAGAACATCTCGGGTTTATAGATCGGGAGATCGCCTATCTGATAAAACTGTCTTCCGGTTTCCGGGAACAGCTTGAAATGATCAGAAAACAGAATGAATTGCTGATATCGGCACTGTCTGCCTATGATACCCGCATTGCCGATATGGCCGAATGTGATGACATGGAATGTGAGGTCTACTACCTGGAACAGCACGAGGACTTCAGAAATGGATTTATCAATCATCGCAAACAGTACGAAGTGCTCAAGGAAGCACTTTTTTCAGAACTGCTGGCGAAGTAAGGAGGCGGGGATTTTGAAATGCGATACTGCCAAATCGTTAGTTTGCAAACAGCGAGATGGTAGGAAGCCGGGAGTTCTCTGAATGACAATCCCTTGTCATTCAGACCATAGGAAAGAATCTACACCCTGGCATAAAGGAGCTTCAAGAACATAACAGAAGCACCGGAGATTCTTCGGCTGCGCTAAGAACTACGAACTAACAACTACGAACTAAAATTCAGGTTCGACAGCATTTCTTCCGTTATGGCTTCCAGGTCGAATCCGGCTTTCCATCCCCATTGTGTCCGGGCAGGGCTGTCGTCAATACTTCCCGGCCACGAATCTGCAATCTTCTGGCGGAAGTCGGGTTTATAGCTGATACTGAACCCCGGTATATGCTTTTGTATGGTCTTTGCGAGCTCTCCGGGATTGAAACTCACGCCGGACAAATTATAGGAAGACCTTATCTTTATCGAATTACTCTCCGCCTGCATAAGGCTTATCGTGGCCCTGATGGCATCGTCCATATACATCATGGGAAGTGTCGTGTTTTCGTCCAGGAAGCACTCGTAGCTCCCTTTTTCAATGGCCTGGTGGTAGATGTCTATGGCATAGTCTGTAGTGCCACCTCCCGGACTGGTTTTCCAGCTGATGAGACCGGGGTACCGGATGCTTCGCACATCTACGCCGTAATTCTTGTAATAGTATTCACACCACCGTTCCCCGGCCAGTTTACTGATGCCGTATACGGTAGAGGGTTCCATAATGGTTTGCTGGGGCGTCTGCTCTTTGGGAGTACCGGGGCCGAATACGGCTATGGAGCTGGGCCAGAATACCTTTTTTATTTTTTTATCACGTGCAAAGTCAAGTACATGAAAAAGAGAGTTCATGTTGAGGTCCCACGCCTTGTCAGGATATTTTTCGGCAGTAGCAGAAAGCATGGCTGCCATCAGGTAAACATCGGTAATGCCGTGTTTGTCGATACAGGACCCTATCTGCTCCTTGTCTGTGGCATCCAGTATCTCAAAAGGACCGGAAGCCGCGAGTTCAGGGTTACTTTTACGAATGTCACTGGCAATAACCCGCGATGTGCCATAAATGTCTCTGAGTGTTAGTGTAAGCTCGGAACCGATCTGTCCGCACGCTCCAATAATTAAAATTTTCGGAGTCATATAACTTTCGGTTTAATTAATCTAAAAAATGGTTTATACCAGGTATTTTCGTGCATCCGGTAGACCGGAAGCCATCTGCCCTGATTTTTGGGCCAAAGATAGTGTTTCGGAGAAACTTTTGTATGAAAAACAAACAAAACCGTCGTATGTTGTTAGGATGCCGTATCTTCGTGCATGACTTTTCCATACGGAACGTTACCACGATGTGTTGAGTTTCAGTTTTTTCAGGGATTAAGGCATCATCAATAATGGAATACAATGAGTAAATATTTTTTGTTAACGGGATTTGTACTTGTGCTGGCAGGGTGCAGGGGAGATAAGGATAAAAACAATACGGCAGAACAGGAGAAGGCAGCGGAGACTACAGAGCAGGCGGAAGAAGTAAAGGTACCGGAGTTCTGGCAGTTCGGGGAGACGGAGCAGGAGGAACTGGCAGCGTGGGAGCAATACACGGCTTTCAGTACGGCCATAAAGGATTATGCCGCCGAAGAGGAAGGCGACCTGCTGATGCAGATCGATAATATACTCGAAAAGGAAAAGGAGTTATCTGATTCCGGTTTCCCGCAAAAATTTAACCATCCTTCGGTGAAGAGCAGGTTGTCCGTAGTCAATACCTTCTTATTACAGACCCGCCTGGAAGCTCCCGAACCGGTGACAGATGCCTTCCGGTTGCGGCAAAAGTTCAGGATACTGGTTGCTTTTTACAACCTGGAGCGACAGCTGGATGAGCGCATGGCAACCAATCTCGCCGATGAATACCTCGATGAAACAGCTAATATTCCCCTGGGGAAAAGGGATACACTGTACCAGGACAGTATTTCCCAGGAAAAGGTCGATACGATGAACACCGTAAAATAACCGTGAGCATGAAAAGTGTTTTTTTATTAACTTGCCGGTGAGAAAAATATAATTTTATAACAAAATGAAAATAACTTACACTAACAGCATTTTTCTGGCGGTAATGGTTCTCGGGCTTACTGCCGTTTCCTGTAAGCAGGAAAAGAAGGATGGAGATAAGGAAGGGGGCGCTTCGGTTGAGGAAGTCCCCGGAATAAATCTCCAATATATGGATACTACGGTACCTGCAAAGGATGATTTCTTCCGTTTCGTAAACGGTAAGTGGCTTGATGAGGCCGAAATTCCGGCAGACAAGACCCTTTGGGGAAGTTTTCTCGAATTACGTGATAAAACGGATAATGATGCCCTGGCCATTCTTAAGGAAGCTACGGAAGATACATCCCTGGATGCCGCTTCAGACCAGGCAAAAGCGGTATATCTCTACGAGACCATTATGGACACGGCTTCGAGAAATGCCGCAGGCGTAGCTCCGGTAACACCGATACTCGAAAAAATTAAAAAGATCTCTTCGCTCGAAGAGCTTCAGGTCTTTCTCCAGGAAACAGAACCCTACGGAGGGGCAGGTTTTTTCGGTATAGGAGTGGGGGCCGATGCCAAGGATAGTAATAAAAATGTGGCGTATCTCGGGGCGGGAGCACTGGGACTGCCGGACAGGGATTATTATGTGGCCGATGATGAAGACTCCAAAGACAAGCGCGAAAAGTATGAGGCTCATATCGCGAGAATGCTGCAGTTTGTGGATTACGACGAGGAAAAGGCCGGCGAACTGGCAGCGCGTATCCTCGCTTTCGAGACCCGTATGGCCCGGCCACGATTGGATAAGGTAGAGCGCAGAAACCCGGAGAAACGCTATAATCCGACCGCGGTTACCGACCTTGAAAAAATGGCTCCCGGGGTAGACTGGGGAGGGTATTTTTCTTCGCTGGAAGTCGCGGTGGATACCGTGATTATTTCGGAAGTAGCCTATTTTAAGGAACTCCCGGAACTTTTAAATGAAAATAATCTCGAAGACTGGAAAGCCTATCTCAGCTGGACAGCACTCAACCATGCTGCAGGGACCCTGTCGGAAGAGATCGAAACCGCAGACTGGGATTTTTACAACAAGACGCTTAAGGGAGCCAAAGAACAGGAGCCCCGTGACAAAAGGGCTCTTCAGACCATAAACAGGGCTATAGGAGAAGCCCTCGGAAAATTGTATGTAGATAAAAAGTTTCCGCCGGAAGCAAAAGCACAGGCTAAGGAAATGATCGGCAATGTTATATCTGCCTTCGAAACCCGGATTCAAGCTTTACCCTGGATGGATGATGAGACCAAGACAAAAGCCATAGAAAAACTAAGTAAGATTACGGTTAAAATCGGGTACCCGGACAACTGGAAGGATTATTCCGCACTTGATGTAAAAAGTCCTGCCGAAGGAGGAAGCTATTTTGACAATATACAACAAGTAAAGCACTGGAGTTTTAAGGAGGATATCAGTAAGCTCGGCAAACCTGTCGATAAAAGTGAATGGTATATGGCTCCTCAGATTGTCAATGCCTATTTTAATCCGTCCTATAATGAGATTGTGTTCCCGGCAGCCATACTACAGCCGCCGTTCTTTAATTTTACGGCAGATGCGGCTGTGAATTACGGGGGGATAGGTGCCGTAATAGGACATGAGATCTCCCACAGTTTTGATGATCAGGGTGCAAAATACGATGCCGACGGGAACCTGGCCAACTGGTGGACGGATGAAGACCTGGAACAGTTTCAGAAACTTGGCGATGATCTCGCCGACCAGTACAGTGCCATTGAAGTGCTCCCGGAGGTATTTATCAACGGGAAATTTACACTCGGGGAAAATATAGGTGACCTCGGGGGGGTCAATGCAGCTTATGACGGACTGCAACTCTACCTCAAGGAGCATGGAGATCCGGGGGTGATAGACGGATTTACCCCGGAACAGCGTTTCTTTATCTCCTGGGCCACGGTATGGCGGACCAAGATACGTGATGAGGCACTGAAAAACCAGATAAAAACAGACCCGCACTCTCCCGGGGAGTACAGGGCTACACAACCCTTGCTGAATATAGATGCCTTTTATCAAGCTTTTGACATACAGGAAGGAGACGGTATGTACCTGGAACCTGAAAAAAGGGTTAAGATCTGGTAAATACTTTTCAGGGATGCTGATTTAAACAGCATAACGGAAAAACCGGAGATCCCTCCCCGGGACAAAGGAATTTCAACAAGTTCTAATAACCCCGTCACTTCAGGTGACGGGGTTTTGTTATGAGTTCAAAGTTGTAAAACCAGTAACCTATGACCTGCAACCACAAACCTACAACCCCAGCTCCAGCTGGTCCGGCAGCAGGCGGAAACCCTTCCGGTGGTAAGGGCTGATACCGTATTTTCGGATGGCTTCGCGGTGTTCCCTGGTGGGGTATCCCTTGTTTTTCTTCCAGTTATACATGGGGAATTCCTCGTGCAGTTGTTCCATATAGGTGTCCCGGTATGTTTTGGCCAGTACGGAAGCGGCTGCGATATTCAGGTATTTGCCATCCCCTTTTACGACACACAGGTGTGGGATATCCCGGTAGGGCTTAAAGCGGTTTCCATCTACCAGGATATGTTGTGGCCTTGTGCTGAGCTGGTCGAGGGCCCTGTGCATGCCCTGTATGGAAGCGTGGAGTATATTGAGCTTGTATATCTCATCTTCAAAAATATGGCATACTCCGAAACACGATGCCTTCTCTTCAATGATGTGACGGAGTTTATACCGCTGTTTTTCCGATAACTGTTTGGAGTCGTTCAGTATGTCATCATTAAAATCCTCCGGCAGAATTACCGCTGCGGCCGTTACCGGCCCTGCAAGGCAACCCCGCCCCGCTTCATCGGTCCCTGCTTCCGGAAAAGAGTAAAAACACTTTTTTAACATATCGTTTTGTTTTTGATGATAAACGAAAAAACAGCAGGCTAATTTAGGAAATCGCAGTTTGTTTTACAGGATATACTGTTAATATTTATTTGTTTCAAGTATGTGGGGTTATATATCGGTACGTTTTAAGGTTGAGCTGTTAAATTTTTGTTATTTTTAAATTTATTTTAAGATATTTGCTCCCAGCTAAATCAAATAGATGTAATATGAGATCAAAGTTTACTCAAATTCTGACGCTGTTACTGGCGTTCGTAGTACAGCTCTCCTTTGCACAGGAGAAGACTATTACGGGTAACGTAACCGACGAGACCGGTATGCCGTTACCCGGGGTTAACATTGTGGTAAAAGGGACCACCAATGGAACCCAGACCGATTTTGACGGGAACTACAGCATCAGCACCAGTACCGGGCAGGTGTTGCAGTTTACCTATGTAGGAATGTCTGCCGTGGAAATGACGGTAGGAACTTCATCTGTTATAGATGTACAGATGCAGGAAGATGCACAGGCTCTGGAGGAGGTTGTTGTAACTGCTCTGGGACTTGTGAGAAAGCCTAAAGAACTTTCCTATTCCGTTGCGAAAGTGGATAATGAGGCCCTTACCGAAACCCGAGCCGTGAATGCGGCTACGGCGATGGTGGGAAAGGTCTCCGGTCTGCAAATTAATACGATTAGTAACGGGGTTAACCCTAACACACGGGTTGTTTTAAGAGGTAACCGTTCCTTGTTAGGGGAAAACCAAGCATTGATAGTTATCGATGGATACCCGTCAAGTCGTGGAGCTTTAGATAGAATAAACCCCTCAGATATTGAGAATGTGTCTATTCTTAAAGGTTCGAACGCCTCGGCACTATACGGTTCTGAAGCTTCTAATGGGGTCGTGGTCATTACGACTAAATCTGGAAAAGGAAAGTCAAGTATCACGATTACTTCTTCTATACAGCAGGAAAAAGTATCTTTTATGCCTAAACTTCAAAATAAATTTGGTGTTGGAGGCTTTCCTGATGGTACATTGTGGCCATTGGAAAATGTGAACTGGGGACCGAGGTATGACGGCTCTATGGTAGCTGCAAGTGAACAGGTAGAAGATGGATCCGTATGGATGGTACCCTTTTCTCCTATAAAGAACAACCACAAAAAATTCTTTAACACAGGGAATACTCTGAGAAATAGTATAGAGTTTAGTGGAGGAAGTGATAATGGGCATTATCTGTTTTCTTTAGACCAGACTAACACTGAGGGTGTTGTTCCGAATGACACCTATAACAGGACCAATGTAAGGTTAAAAGCAGGGTATGATTTTGGCAGACTAAAGACAGAAGGAAACCTGTCCTTTTTTAGATCGCACTCCAATGTTGTTGGAGAAGGGGGACGTCAAGCTAGGCCACTTTATTGGTATGTGTTAAATACGCCATTACATATTCCTCTTGCTGAGATGAAAAACTGGAGAACCGGAAAATATACACGTAATGAGGTATCGTATTATCGATTTTATGAAAACCCTTATTTCATTATTGATTCACAACGGGATTACAACGACACTTTTGAGATTAACTTTATTTCGAATACTTCTTACGAGTTTACGGATTGGTTGTCTGCAAATTTGAGATTGGGATATACCAGCTATAGTTGGGAAGAGAAAGAGAAACATGATGGATATACGAGTAATTTTACTCCTGTCAATGCTTATTCTGAAATTGCTAATTTCGGTGCTACGACAAGAGACGAGATGTTTAGATCATCCCGATTTAATAGTGATTTCATTATATCTATTGACAAGGATTTGTCGGAGAGCTTTAATGTAAATGCAAACTTTGGTCAGAACATAAGAATTACCGAAAGTAAAAATGTAGAGCTTACAGGAGAGAACCTGATAATTCCTTATTTCTATAATGTATCGACGAGAACAGGTCCTCTTGGAGGAGGAGAGGAGACGAAACGATATCGCAAGATTGGAGTATATGGAGATGTGACCTTAGGTTATAATGATTACCTCTTTCTCAATGTTACTGCGAGAAATGACTGGAGCTCTGCTCTCTCTAAAGAAAACCGATCGTATTTTTATCCTGGAGTAGGGGTGTCCTTTGTTCCTACTGATGCTTTTGAGGGAATGAAAGGTAACTTCTTGAGATACATAAAGGCAAACTTTAATGTTACAAAGTCAGGGAACGACCCTAGTGAGTACGAAAACCAAAGTGTGTTCAGTGCTCCTGACGGCTTCCCTTATGGCTCAACGGTAGGTTTGGGGCTTGATTCTAGGGATGCTGACCCTGATCTTCAACCCGAATTTACGGTGTCTTATGAAGCGGGTCTTGAATTTGCATTTTTTCAAGGAGATAGATTGTCAGGGAATATTTCCCTCTACCAGACCAATACAACAGATCAGATAGTCCCTATCAATACCTCAGTTGCTTCAGGAGCAAATAGTTATTTGACTAATATTGGAGAGATTAAAAATCAAGGAATTGAAATAGATTTGAATGGTGCAATAGTGAAAAATGAGGATTTTTCCTGGGATCTTGGGATCAATTATGCACTTAATAAATCTGAAGTACTCTCTCTTACGGATGGAGTAGATGAACTTGAGGTCGGTTCTTATTATTTAGATGGCCCTGGCTATGGAGCCTATGTTGTTGCGAAGGTAGGGGAGCCCTATCCGCTACTCAAAACCACAGATTATCTGAGAGATGACCAAGGACGTGTTATTGTAGGTGATAACGGAGATCCCATTCAGGATACCAACCTCCAGATACAAGGAAAAACTACACCGGATTATATTGTGGGGGTAAACACGACTTTCAAGTACAAAGGATTTAGCCTTTACGCAGTGGCAGATTACAGAACTGGACATTATTTTTATAATAATGTGGTGGATGCTCTAGAATTTACTGGATTAACACAACACAGTGTAACGTCTAACAGACAGCCTTTTGTCTTTCCTAATTCAGTCTATTCTGACGGTAATGGAGGGTATGTGGAAAATACTGACCGTTTGACTACAGGAGGTGGTAATGCTTTTTGGGATAATTATAACTTGGTTAAATCCAATTATGTGACAGATGCCAGTGTGTTGAAATTGAGAGAAGTATCCTTGGCCTATAGTTTTGGAGAGGAAATTACAGGTAAACTCGGTTTACAAGACCTTAGGGTTTCTTTGTATGGAAGAAATTTGTATATGTGGAGACCCAAGGATAATGTCTATTCGGATCCGGAATTTAATTACAATAACGGTAATGCAGTTGGGTTCGGAACACAATCTCAAACACCGCCAACGAGACAATTTGGTATGGCCTTAACCGTAAAATTCTAAAAAAACAATGATGAAGAAAAATATTCAAATAGTCATACAGAGCTTGTTGCTATTAGCGGCTATGGTTTTTGTAACAAGCTGTGAGGATTTTCTCGATGTTAATGAGAATCCCAATGATCCACCAATTTCTACCCCGAATTTGACGCTTCCGGTAGCGCAGCAGCATTTCGCCAATCTCAATGGTACTGAGATGACTTATCTGGGAAATTATTTTGTGTACAATTGGGCAGTGCCATCAAACTGGTCAGCGAATCAGGAAATGCTCCGATATACAATTACCAACGGATTTTACACTATGATTTTTGAAGAATCATATGGGGAGATATTTAGGAATTTGACATATATTGAAACTTATGAAGATGAAGAAGGCATAGTAGATTACAGTGCGTATAAAATAATATCTCAAGTGCTAAAAGGGTTTCAGTATCAGTACCTTGTAGACCTATACGGAGATGTTCCTTATACTGAAGCTAATCAGCGTGCAGAAAATGTTACCCCGATATATGACGATGCGGAAACCGTCTATAGAAGTGTTATCGATTCTTTGACAGCTGCTGCCGACCTCGCAATGAATATGCCTAATACTTACCAGGATCCGGGCACCGCCGATATCATGTTTGGTGGGGATATGGAGCTTTGGGCGCAATTTGCCAATACTGTGAAGTTGCGCATGCTTCTCCGTTTTAGCGATACCGGTCAGGATAATTATATTCAGGAGCAAATAGCGCTTATAGATGCTAATGGGGCAGGTTATATTGATGCGGATGTTGTAGCTAATCCGGGCTACTCCTCTGGTACAGATCAGCAAAGTCCATTTTGGGACTATGTCGGTTATGACGAAGGGGGCAACAGACAAGACAGGAATAGGTTAACTGTGGCCACAGATTATACCATATCTTACCTTGAGGATACCAATGATCCTCGTCTTGAGTATATTTACGCCCCTTCGGCAGACGAAGGTGAGTATAAGGGAGTCTATCAATCTGTTGAGCTTCCTGGATCAGGGTTTACAGAGACCCTGTTGTCACGCGTGGGACCAGGGCTGTTGAAAGGACCAGACCAAGATCAGCCTATCATGTTATTGGCTGAGGCACTTTTCTTGCAGTCTGAAGCTGTAGTTCGTGGGTATATTGATGGAGGTGATGCCGAAGCCAAGGCCTTGTATAACGAAGCTATAACAGCCTCGTTTGATTACCTAGGTGTTGAAGAATCGGTTTCGGATTATTATGATCAGGCTATCGAAAACGTAGGATGGGATGCTTCTTCAGATAAGATAGAAGCAATCATTACACAGAAATGGGTGGCTTTGAACGGGACTTCGTCTATCGAATCTTGGGTGGAGTTGACACGAACTGGATTTCCAGCAGATCTTCCTACTTCGAATTCTTCCACAAGAGGTGCGGGTGTATATCCTGTAGGGTTGGTTTATCCTGCTTCTGAGTATTCGAGAAACAGCAATAACGTACCCGCCAAGACTACGGATGATGCATTTACACAATATCCTTTCTGGAAAGGACAAAATTAAAATTAGATACTATGAAAAATATTTATAAGTATATATATATAATAGCGTCCATTCCATTACTTCTTTTAGGATCATGTGATGCGTTGTTAGATCAGGACAAGACCGATTTCGGCAAGGGGCCTAATTTTGTTGGATTTCAAAATACTGGATCGAGTGTGAGTATTTTGGTGACTGGAGCAGAAGTAAATATTGCAGTTCCCGTTGATGTTGTCGGTCCTTCGGTGTCAAAGCTCAGTCAGAATATTGAAGTGACGTTTGAGGTAATCGATAGCTTGACCACAGCAGTGGAAGGTGTGAATTACAGATTGGAGTCTAACGCTATAACACTTACCCCTAATGACTGGGGAGATTTGTATACTGCAGAGTTGCCAATTACTATTATTACGGAAGGGATCGAAGTTCCTTTAGAAGGGGACGCACCTGTTATCGGACTTTCTGTTACCGGAATTTCTTCTGAAGACGGAGTAATGATAAACCAGAAAAGTGTGGTTACTGAAGTTTCCTTGGCATATAGCTGTCCATTTGATATTAATGATTATGCAGGAACATACCTGGCTACTACTGATGAATTTGGAATTTATATTTCGGATCCGGTACCTTTTGAGGTAGAAGTTGGACCTGGAGATAACCAAATAACATTAGTCAATGTAGCTGCACATCCTGAGGCTTATGATGTCGTAGTCGATATCGATCCGGAAAATGGAAATCTTTCTATAGAAAGACAACCTGTTCTGAATAGTAATAATATTGGCTATACTTACGGTGAGTTGCGTTGGGATGGGACTGGCACTAGTATCCCTTCTCCTGGTCATTGTGTGGGGGTTTTGGATATTGCACCTAATTTCACCGTTGATGCAGGATCCTTTGGCCCTTTTAGAATTGTGTTTGAAAAACAATAGGGTATATAAACATAGTATTGATAATGAGGAGACTGCTTTTTGAAGTGGTCTCTTTTTTTGTTATTTCTGTATAGGTGCTAAATTCCCCCAAAAAACCTACCTTTGCCATCAGGATAAATGGCTTCCCAAAGTTTTGAAGAGGCAAGAACAGGGCAGCCCATGACGTTATCCTTTACGCAAAAGGAAGTGTTTTCAATGAGATATATAGCATACATCTTTCTGCTTCTCGGTCTGGTGGCGGAAGCACAGGAAAGAATACCTTCCGGGAGAGAGGAGGGCAGCCCTGAACCGGTAAGGCCTTCCGGGGTACAGGAAAGCGACAGCATTAAAGCTGCAAACGACACCATTCCCGACATACAGGATTACCAGATCATTTCCTACGGCCGGGATACGACGTATCTCGATACTTCACTTACCATTAAAAAAGAATACAGGTATAATTACCTGAGAAAGGATAATTTTGAGCTGCTTCCCTTTTCAAGTGTGGGGCAGACGTATAATACCCTGGCAAAGGATCTCGATTATAACAGCCTATACCCTCAGCTGGGGGCAAGGTCAAAGCATTATAACTATATGGAGGCTGAGGATATCAGCTATTACAGTGTGCCTACACCGACGACGGACCTCTTTTTTAAGACCACTATGGAACAGGGGCAGCTGCTGGATGCCTTTGTGACGATGAATACCTCCAGACGGTTTAATTTTTCCATTGCCTACAAGGGGCTGCGTTCCCTGGGGAAATACCAGCATATCCTTTCGAGTACGGGCAACTTCAGGCTTACGGCCAATTATACGACCAAAGACGGAAAGTATCGCATGCGGACGCATTTTACCTCCCAGGATATCCTGAACCAGGAGAACGGGGGGATATCCAACCGGGAGCAGTTCGAGTCGGGGGAAGAAGAATTTTCGGACCGGGCGAGGATGGATGTCTTTTTTGAAAATGCAGAGAACCTGCTTATCGGGAAAAGGTACTTCCTGGACCATGAGTACTTCCTGGTGCGTCCCGGAAAGGCATTTTCCAGGCTGGCTTTCGGGCATGAGTTCCGGTACGAAACCAAATACTTCAAGTTTAACCAGGATCAGGCTGTAGAAGATTATTTCGGAAGTGCCTATCAGCGGTCAGACATGGAAGACCGGGCCAGGCTGAAGACCATGTATAACCGGTTTAGTGTGAACTACGGAGACCGCATATTCGGCGATGTGAGTTTTAAGGCGGCTCTTTATAACTATAATTACTATTTTAACACGGTGCTTTACCGGGATGATGAGGTGATAGGAAGTCAGCTCAAAGGTACCCAGGTTACCCTGGGAGGAACATGGTCCAAGGTCATAGGAAGGGTAGGGCTCGATGCAGATGTGGAAATCAATACGGTAGGCGATCTCAACGGGAGTTCTTTTAAGGGAAATGCCTATTATGCCATAAGCGATGACCTGAAACTTGCCGGGTTTATCTCTTCGGTGTCGCGTATGCCCAATTTTAATTTTCTGCTGTATCACAGCCGTTATCAGAATTACAACTGGCAGAATGACGGATTTGGTACTGAAAAAACATATACCCTGGGCGGAACCCTGAGTTCGGAGAAATGGGGTAAGGTGACAGCCAGTTTTGCGACGATCGATGATTATTCTTATTTCTATGAATCCGCCGACCCCGAACAGCAACCCCGTATGGTGCTGTCCAGGCCCGCCCAGTACGACGGGACCATAGGGTATCTGAAAATAAAGGGAGAGAACGAGTTCAGGTTCGGAAAGTTCGGATTGCACAACACGGTCATGTATCAGGAGGTGTCCCAGGATGATCCGGTGATGAATGTGCCCAGGTTTGTGACGCGGAATACACTTTACTATTCCAACAATGTATTCAAAAAGGCCATGTACCTGCAGACGGGGATCACGCTTAAATATTTTACCGAATATTATGCCGATGGGTACAATCCTCTCCTTGGAGAGTTCTATGCTCAGGACAGGGAAAAGATAGGGGGATATCCCCTGCTTGATTTCTTTATTAATGCCCGGGTGCGGCAGACCCGTATTTACCTGAAAGCAGAGCACTTTAATTCGGCGTTTACCGGATATAATTACTACTCTGCTCCCAATTATCCTTATAGAGATTTTATCATAAGGTTCGGGCTGGTCTGGAATTTCTTCAGGTAGGGGGCGAATCATGAAGTTCTAACCTATTCACAATCAGCTTTTATAGAAATAGTTATAAAAAAAGGCGTAAAATATTTGTTTTGGAAGGGGAAGTGGTTTTATATTTGCACCCGCTTTGAGAGGGAGTATGTGTAGCTGGAGATAAGCGGAAGTTCTTTGTAGAGGCCATATATTTGAGGGTTGGTTTGGATAGAACGGTGATTTGGTTTATGGAGTGGAGATAGTATGGAGCCGGCGACCGAAAAAAAGTTGAATAAATATTTGCCAGGAATAAAAAAGGTATTAGTTTTGCAGCCGCTTACGAGTTA